>CASDVM010000009.1 GCA_949284415.1 uncultured bacterium
TCCTTCATATTCAACATTTGTCTTTCTCGCAGTCAGTCCCAAGAACCGAGCCTGCGAAGCAGCCATACCCATGACTAAGTTCCTTTCGCTTTTGTTTCCTTAGTATAAATGACGGCATAATTAAAATAAAACTTTAATAAAGTGTTGAATAATGTAAAGAAATTGTAACATATATAAAAACAGACACCTGTTATAAGGTGTCTGCTTTAGTTATATTGATTGACTATTGACTATTTATATAATCCTGTGAGGTTTTGTCAGCAGATGTGCATCTACACGTTCTTTTATTGCACCCTGCGGTTCATAATACGGTGATACTGTCATTATTTTAGCCGCTATATCAGGATAATAGTATATAAATCTTAATTCGCTTGATGTAAGGGGTTTTTGAGTGTGAACATTGGCATAACGGACAAGTTCAAGAATATTGCGAGCTTCATGTTCATCTTTAAATTCAAGTTCAAGGTTGTCATAAACGTTTCTGAACCCCTTAATTCCTCCGTACTCCCCTGTTGTAATCATTCTTCCTGTTTCGATAATTTCAGGTTCACCTCTGCCCAGTTCTTCAAAGTCATATAGTTCATAATTCCTTCTGTCTTTTAAGGCTCCGTCAGCATGTATACCTGATTCATGCGCAAAAGCGTTATCGCCTACCGCAGGCTGGTTCATTGGAATAGGAACCCCGAAAGCGTATGATGTATACTTAGCAAGTTTCCATGATTTACTCAAATCAATGTTCGGATCTATATGGTATCTCTGTTTAAATCCTGCCGATTTTAAAATGGCGAGCAGGCAGGAGACAAGATCCGCATTTCCTGCGCGTTCTCCCATTCCGTTAATCGCCGTATTAATATAAGCATCAACTCCTGCGTCAATTGCTGCCCTTGCCCCCATAACAGAGCATGCAACCGCCATTCCAAGATCATTATGGAAATGAAGTTCTATTGGCATTTGAGTTTCTTTTGCAATTTGATAAATTCTTTCATAAGTTGTTTGGGGATCTTCATACCCGAGAGTATCGCAATATCTGAATCTTCTTGCACCGCATTTTTTTGCCTCATTTGCGTATTTTATAAGAAATTCAATATTGCTTCTTGATGCGTCTTCTGCGTTAACTCCTACATCTTCTGCGCCGTGAGAAATTGCACATTCTACGGCTTCACAGGTCATGTTTATAATATCCTGCGGAGTCTTTTTCCCAAGATATTTACCGTTAATCATTTGATCTGATGTGGATTGTGAAAGGTTTAAATTTTTTAATTTAGGAACATTTTTAAATGAAAGTTCTACATCTGACGCTATTCCTCTCATCCAGCCGGAAAGTTTTGTTCTTGAAATAACTCCTCTTTCAACAAGTTCAAGGTTTCCGTTGAGATAATTTATCTCGTGTGTGGTTGCAGGAAATCCGAACTCTGACTGGGTAATTCCCATATCATCAAGCATTAGATTGATAATCGTTTTTTGTAATTTCGCAAGTCCGAGTCTTGATGTTTGAACGCCGTCTCTGTTTGTAACGTCCACAAAATAAATTTTGTTTTCTTTCATTTTTTCCCCTTAAAAAATTTGATACGCATTATAAATAACTTGCATTTTTCAGGCATATTATTTACAATGTATATAGTATGGAACTATTTATCGGTTCTGTCAAGAATCTTTATACAATATTAATATTATGGCTGATACAAAACAATTAGAAAAGAAAATAAATAAAGAATATAAAACAGGAAATGTGAAAAATGCTATAGAGCTTTGTCAGATTGGTCTGCAGGATGATCCTACAAATGCAGATTTGCATGTAAGGCTCGGGGATTTATATCTTGCATGGCATCTTGATATTTATAATTCATGCCAGTATATTGACGAAGCAATTACCGAATATCAAAGGGCTCTTGAAACTTATATTGATTCGGCGGAGATCTATTTTAAAATTGGTCAGGCTCACTATTTTAAGGGTGAGCTTGATAAAGCAGTAAACTATTTTGATACTGCAGTTGCGAAAAATCCGAAATTAGGCAAAGCGTACTATCTTTTGGCGGAAACTTATACTAAAAAAGCAAGATTTCTTGATGCATCTATAAATGCTAAGAAAGCTGTCAAAGTTATGCCTTTTGCAAATTCGTGCGCTCATTTTCTTTTATCAAATCTTTATAATGTTTCTTCTGCAAGAAGTTTTAAAAATTTTATTCTTTCGAAATATGAATTTATTTTATCAGTTTTAACTCTGCCGTTTGATAAGATTGCTCTCGGAAATGTAAAAAAAATGCTGTCTTATGCAAAGTTCTTCCCGATTTTATTAAAAGGTACTTATCTTGTTCAGACAAATCGGTTGAGTGAAGCTATAGAAATTTATAGTGAAGCAGTTGAGAAGGTGCCCGGTTTTGTTCCGCTTTATTGTATGCTTGGAGATATTTACAGATCTCTCGGGCAGTTTGACGATGCAATAACGGAATATAAAATGGCAATATGGCTTGACAGTTTGAATATCCCTGCTTACAGACATCTGTGTCAGGCTTATGAAGAACAGGGAGATTATGACAGTGCCGTTGAAATTTATGAAAAGTTAATTCGGATTATGCCTAATATGCCTGATGTACATTCAAATCTTGCTAATATTTTGTATGTAAAAGGCGACATTGACGGTGCTGTTTCACATTTTCAAACTGCTGTTACTTTAAACCCCAGAAAGCAGTGGACCAGTATTATTAATCAAACATTGGGCTTTGTTTATCAGGAATCAAAGCAGGATCTTGATGCAGCCATAAGTTCATATCAAAGCGCATATCTGCTTACTCCTAAGGATATTGATATTTATGTTAATCTCGGAAGTGCTTTTTATGATAAAGAGGATATAGAAAATGCCCTGCAGGTATACAGAAACGCTCTTGACTTAGATCCTGAAAATGCAAAAATTCATTGCAATCTCGGCTTTTTATACTGGGGTAAAGGTGATATTGATGAAGCTTTGAAAGAATACGGACTTGCAATAAAATACGACCCTAATTATGACATTGCTTATAACAATATGGGGGTAATTTATCTTGACGATTTAGGCAGGGTAAAGCAGGCAATAGATTTATTTAAAAAATCTGTTGAGTGTAATCCGAATTACGCACTTGCTCATTTTAACCTCGCCCGTGCTATTGCGATTACCGGAGACAAAATTGAGGCTGCAAAACTTTATCAGGTTGCGCAGGATATAAATAAGATTACAAACGAAATAGATCCGCAGGATATTTTGGATAAGATTAACGGGCTGTTTAATTAATTGTAAATTTTTTGTAACAATTTCGGGGGGGGGGCAATTCCCAGTTTTGATTTTACTTACTGTAAGTGTAGGTAAAATGAAAGGTAAATTATAATGAAAGTAAGAAATCTTGTTTTAGGAACTTTGTTTGCAGGGACTGTAATTGCTGGAGGAAAATATTGTACTTCTCCTGATAGAAATTGGTACGTAAAACATTATCCGTGGGCTTATGCTGTGTCTGCATCTGCACCAGACAGTTTATCTAATGAGGCTGCAAAGGTATATCTGGATTCTGTTATTAAAGTACGGACAGCAAGGATGCAGCAGCAGCTTGATTCTGTCGCAGAACAAAGATATTATACACAAACTTTTCGTGGCAGAGTTGATTTTGTTCTTGAGAACATTAAGTTTACAGCTAAAAAGCTGATAAAATAAAATACTTTTATAGTTATATTTTTGTATTTTATTTATATATTTTATTCCCAATCTGCACCTGTTTGACGTACATATCTTCGCAGGCGCCTGATCCTCTGCTTGTCGGATCGGTATCTGTCCTTGATAAACTTGTTCTGGCAACAAGCTCGCTTTTGTCCGTATAGATATCTACCAGATAACCGTCAAGTTTTACTATATCATTTTTTTTTATCCTTAAAAGTCCTCCCATAACATTTGCATTAGCAGGAATCAGATGTGTATGCGATATATGATAACTTACATAACCTAAAGACCAGGGCAGATTATGAGGCGGTCTTGTCCTCCATTCAAGTCTTCTTGACTGCCCTAGTGTCTTAAGTGATTTGAATTTCAAATGTTTGTAAAGCCTTTTTCTGTCACTTGCAAGATCACCCCATACTATTCCAAGATCCATAAGGCATATATCGTCAAATTTGTTGCGCATTATATCCCTGAACCAGAAATTAGTATTTTTTGTTACGACCACTCCGGAGATAGAATATTGCGCCTGCGGCTGCAAGGCATAAATGTCTTTTTCCCCGTATGCCTTTATGTATTTTGCTTTTGCTAGATTTATCTGTATAGGGTCATTTACCGTTATAATTTGCTTGCCTGCAGTTGATGAAACTTTTGGAAATGCATATTTTACACGAAATAAAACATCTCCGAGAATTGAATTTAAAAGCATTAACAAAAATAATATTAAACACCCTTTGCAAAAATAGTCAAAAATCTTACCAAAATCCATTAAATTCCTCTATACCAAATTTTCGCTGTTTTCGCCGACTTTTAATATGGGAAGAGAAATCCCGAAAGTTGCCCCTTTTCCGATTTCTGATTCAACAAAAACTTTTCCGTTATGGTATTTTTCAATAGTTTGTTTTACAAGGTGAAGTCCGAGACCCGTTCCTTTTATTGTATGAATATTATTTTCTACTCTGTAAAATCTGTCAAAAATCTTTTTCTGATGTTCGGGAGCTATTCCGCATCCCTGATCAGAAACTGTGATAACAGCATTATCTCCGTCTTTTTTTAATATAACTTTGATTTTACCGTTATCGGGAGAATATTTTATAGCATTTGATAAGAGATTGGTTAAAGCTCTTTCTATACCGTCATAGTTGAATAAAAATTCAGAAATATTTTCTTCTTTTTCAACACAAATTGCAAGGTTGTGTTCTTTGGTCAAAGCCTGCATCTGGCTTACACAATTATCGACAACTTCATAGATGCTGTTCAGTGATTTTTCCATTTCGGCATTTGCTTCCATTCTTGAAAAATCAAGTATGTCATTTACCATTCTGTTAAGCCTTATAATTTCCTGATTAATTGTGCCTATAAATTCTTTTTGAGTTTCATAGTCAAATTCATTGCCGTAATTGTAAAGTGTATCAATATAGCTTCGTAATACCGTAACAGGAGTTCTTAGTTCATGTGAAACATTTGAGATAAAGGTAGAGCGCATTGCATCCATCTCAGCTTCTTTGGTCATATCAATAAGAACAATAATATAGCCCACATAATCTTTATTCCGTGTAAACATGGGGGAAATAATTGATTTTATAACGCGTTTGTCAACCTGAATATTAAATTCAAGCGGTTTGTTTTCCATTACTTCAATAGGAGTGTCTTTAAATTCCTCAATTTTATCTTTAAAGCAGTAATTGCCTTCGGTATCAATGTAATCCTGAATTTTAATATTCATCATCTGATTTTCGTCAAGCTCGAGAAGCTTGTGGGCATGATTATTTATTAAAACAACATTATCGTTGTTATCACATACTACAACACCGTTTGCAATACTCATTAGCACTGCTTCAAGTTTGTTTCTTTCAAGCGTAAGCTGTTCAATATTCTGTTCTTCATACAGATGCAGCCTGTTAGACATGTTATTGAACGCATTGAAAAGTTCTTTAACTTCCGAACTTACATCTTTATCCTGAATTGTATAGCCGAATTCTCCTGTGGATATTTTTTGCACGCCTCTGTGTAAGATTCTTAATTCTCTGGTAATCAGATAGGTATTAATTAGAATAACAAATGCAAACACTACCCAAGCGACCGTAAATACAAATAATAAAGATGCTCTTGTTGTTGATGAAATTTGATTTATTATGTTTCCTGACAAACCAACGGTAACAGAACCAGTGTTTGTTCCGTTCTCGGCTATCATAGGCGAATTTACAATTATATTGGGACTTTTCGGCTTAAAAGCTCCTGTGCCCTTTGTTTTATATAAAAGTTTGCCATCAGAATCTCTAAATTCTATAAATATAATATCACTGTGTGATTCGACAATTTTATCTGCATGACTTTTTAATGTTTCGTGTGATGAATTGTTTGTAATTCCTGCACATTCTATTGCTAATGCTTTTGAAACAATCTGTCCGAAATTCTGATATCCTTCATTCAAATTTTTCTGAATGTTAAAAATTGCAAAAACAGCGATAAATACAATAAGAACGGTACTCAGCATAAGCCCTGAAATTATGAGTCTGTTTTGTGTTGTTAAGCTTACCTGTTTGTTATTCATAATCATAATTATAGCATTATAAAGTCTTTCAGGCAAATAATATATTTATGTAAATTTTCAAGCAACTATATCTGCAATGCTGTATTTAATTATTTTAGAAAGATCATTAAGTTCTAATTCCACCTGATAGCCTATTTTGCCTGCACTGAAAATTATTGTATCCTGCTTTTCAGCACTTTTGTCAATCGTTGTTGTAAAAAATTTTTTCATACCTATAGGCGAGCATCCGCCGTGAATGTAGCCGGTAAGAGGTAAAAGTTCTTTTGATTTTACCATTTCTATTGATTTTTCCCCAACTGCTTTTGCAGCTTTTTTCAAATCAAGTTCTTTTACAACTGGAATCATAAATACATAGTACTTTTTTGATTTCCCTGCTGTTACAAGAGTTTTAAATACTTTATCAGGATTTTGATTTAGAACGGATGCAACTTCAATTCCGCTTATTGCATCAGTATTCGCATAGCAGTAATGGTTATATTTTATTTTGAGCCTGTCAAGCTCGCGCATTACGTTTGTTTTGTGTTCCATATTTTATTATTATAATATGGACAAAAGATTATGATAATACATTGTCATAACTTGACATTAAATTTATAATATTATATTTTTTTTCTGGAAAGGTGTAATTATGGATGTTAGAAATGTTGATACGCAGAACCCTGTTACCGTAAACCGTAATTATAAATCTTCGGTTTATATAATTTCTGTCGGGTGGAAAAGCGGCGGTCTTTTTGCTCTATATAAGACGGTTATGTCATATTTAATTTTTGCATACAACAAGGGTTATATTCCTGTTATTGATATGAAACATTTTGAAAATCAGTATTTTAAAGATGGTCGAAAATTTCAGGATAATGTTTGGGAATATTTTTTTGAACAACCTTGTAATATTTCTCTTGATAATATTCCTTCTGATGTAAATGTGGTTATGTCAAATGATGAGGATATTGAAGACAATCAGATTAACGAATATTCTTGCTTAACGGATGTTGATAATTCCAGAAAATTATATGACAAATATTTTAATTTAACGAAATTCAATCAAGAAACTCAAAAATTTCTTGACGAAAACTATAAACGATTTACCAATTCCGAAACGGAGATTTTAGGAGTATTATGTCGCGGAACGGATTATGTAAATTGTCGTCCCGCCGGGCATGCTATTCAACCTGAAATTAACTTGGTAATAGAAAAAGCTAAAGAATTATTAAAGAAGTATAACTATAAAAAAATTTGGCTGGCTACTGAAGATTTAAGAATCTATTCTATTTTTAAAAATGAATTTGGAAGTATGCTTATTGATAATCCGCAGTATAAATTTTCTGATACATCTGCAAAACGAATATACCAAATAAATGTTGAACGGGAAAACCATGCTTATAATCTTGCCAAAGAATACCTTTTATCCATATATATTTTATCTAAATGTAAATATTTTATTGGCGGAATCACTGCAGGAACACTTGGCGCTTGGTTTTTGTCTGAAGGATTTAAAAATCAAACTTATACTTATTTATGGGATTTGGGAGTCTATAAAAATACTATATCTTATTTTAAATTTCTAAAAAAAATATTTTCTGTTAATGACAGGATATTTAATGGGAATAAGTATAAAATTCTTACTATTTTAGGTATTAAATTTAAAATAAAAAAAATGTAGTTTATCCGCGTGCACAAATCGTTCTTGCCGCATGTACGCCTGATGCTGAAGCTTGTATTAAACCTCTTGTTACACCGGCTCCATCGCCTATTGCAAAGAGGTTTTTTACGCCTTCTGTTTCAAGCTCGTTTGTTAATTTTACTCTTGCAGAGTAGAATTTTACTTCAATACCGTAAAGAAGCGTATATCTTGATGCCGTTCCCGGACAAATTTTATCAAGAGCTTTAAGCATTTCAATAATGCTTGTCATCTGTCTGTAAGGAATTACAAGGCTTAAATCACCCGGAGTTGCGCATGCTAATGTCGGTCTTATAGTGCTGGCTTTAATCCTTTCCGGTGTGGATCTTCTTCCGTCAAGCAAGTCGCCGAAACGCTGGACTAAAATCCCGCCTCCGAGCATGTTTGCAAGTCTTGCAATATGCTGTCCGTACTGTATAGGTTCTTTAAACGGTTCCGTGAATTTTTCGCTGACAAGCAATGCAAAGTTTGTATTATTTGTAGTTTTTTCTGCATAGCTGTGGCCGTTGACTGTAGAAATTCCGTTATAATTTTCCTGAACAACTTCTCCATTCGGGTTCATGCAGAATGTTCTGACCTCATCGCCGAATGTCGGTGAATTATAGATAAGTTTTGATTCGTATAATTTATCTGTTAAAGGTTCAAAAACAGGTGCCGGAAGCTCTACACGCACGCCGATATCAACAGCGTTATTTACCATACCTATTTTATGTTTTGCAAACTCCTGAGTAAGCCAGTCAGCGCCTTCTCTTCCCGGAGCAACTATTGTATATTCCGCGCGGATTGTTTCGCCGTTGTCGAGAATGATTCCCTTAACCTGTTCGCATTCCACTATCAAAGACTGTGCGCAGACATCATTTAAGATTGTTATTCTTTCACTCAGATAATCCTGCATGTTTTTCAAAACGTTTAAGCTTCTTTCAGTTCCTAAATGTCTGACAGGAGAATGGACAAGTTTTAATTCCGCAAGTACTGCCTGACGTTCAAGTTCCTGAAAAACTTTCATGTCTGTTCCGAAAACTTCGTCTGTTGCTCCAAAATCCAAATATAATCTGTCAGCATAAGCAATTAAATCTTCGACATGTTTTCTGTCCATATAATCAACCAAGTGGCCGCCGACATCGGGAGTAAGTGTCAATTTCCCGTCAGAGAAGGCTCCTGCACCTCCCCAGCCGCATAAAAGCCCGCATTTTTTGCATGTAGGACATTTTTCGTAGCCTTCACGGAGCAGGCATTTTCTTTTTTCAATTTTCTGTCCTTTTTCTATTAATACGACTTTCCACTCAGGTCGTAATTTGGTTATTTCAAGAGCCGTAAAAATACCTGCAGGTCCTGCACCAATTATAGCTACATTATACATCTCATATCTCCGTTAAAATTTTTATTTTTCCAAACAGCTTAAGCATAAACTAAACAAAATTTTTTTTAAACCGTTTGTGAAGTATTTGTTAAGAGTTTGAAGGAGTAAAGGTTATTTTATCCAGAAAAACTTTAAAATTGCTTTGCGCATATTTGCCGTTGCTTGTGAGATGTATGTTCAAATCAACGGGGTTGCCGGTTCTTTGTTTTGTTAAACTGTTAAAAGTTTCGCGCAGACGCAGTTTTGTTGAACGCAGATAGTTTGCAATCAAAAAGCCGTAATTCTTTTTCGCGGCGTGTAAGTCAAAACTGTTTGCAAGATGTCTGTTTTTACATACCTGCTGTTCCTGCCCTACAGCTTTGCCTGCTTCTCGCAGTTTGTTCACCTGCTCGCCTGTAAACAGATAGCTTTTTGTGTCATCAGAAATACACCTGAAATAATCTGACGGCTGCATTTTTTTCGTACTTCCTTTCAGTTTTGGATAACCGTTAAGCCCGAACCGTAAAATATAATCAGGGTCGTGTTTTGCATATTCTTTTACTATGGCTGTTTTTTTTATATCATTTGCTGACGGTCCTGCAAGAACCGATGACAATTGTCTGCAGGCCGTTCTTATATTTTTCCGGTTAAATGTTTCCATACCGTCTATATAAACTCTGACAGGTACTACACTTGTAAATGAAAGGTTGTTGTTAATTGCAGAAGAATACATATAAATTCCCTTTTTTATGGTATAAAAACCGTAAAAAATTTTTTTGCTAATCTTTTTTTGTATCCTTTAAAAAATTTCCCGGAAAATTCTTTTCATCTGCGTTACGGGCAAGCTCAATGTTTGTAATTAACTCCTGAACTTCAGAGCTGTCAATTATGCCCTTTGCCTGCAGGGCATATTTAAGCGCCTCTTCAAGATGACCGCTGTTCATATAAATTGCCGACAGATTATAACAGGCCATATATTTTTCGTTCTTAGTCTGTGCAAGTTTATATGCTTTTTTCATAGCTTTTACCGCGGAAGAAGTTTTATTAAGTTCGGCGTAGGCTACACCTAAATCAATGTATCCGCCGGCAAGTTCAGGAGCATTTTTTATATAATTTTTTGCTTCTGCCAGTTTTCTTGATGAAATTTCTTCTGATGTTCCCAGAATTACCGGTGCATAAATGAGACCTTTTGTGTTAAATTCTTTCATTGGGGTGTTTGTTATTTGCGGAAGAAGCATATAAAGCAGTTTTATTGTATTAATATCCTGTGATGAAAGATATTGAAAAGAACTTCTGTAGGGTGCATAAAAACTGTTTGAATTTTCTGTAGTCATATACATTAAATCGCCTGTGCTGTAACTGTGTCCCATTATTCCAAGAGCATGACCGAGTTCATGCAAAATTGTATTATAAATTTCTTTATCCGAAAAATAATTTCCATAGGGATCTTTTGAGTAAAGAGTGATTGTTGATTTTTTTAATAAATTTCCCTTAATTTCAGGTGTTGTATAACCGGCTACGTATTTGCAGCCGTCCTGTGTGCATGTATTTTTAGGAGTTTCTGTAATTTTTATAATAATCTCTGCATTTTTTGAATTATCTGTCATTGTAAATTTTATAAAGCCTGTGGAATCCTGCCATTGCGAAAGTGCGCTCATTATTTCTGTCTTGTAGTAATCAGGCAGATTTCCGCTTTCATCAATAATTGCGGTTTTGAGCGGAAACTTAGTCTTGTCCCAGCGTAAAATGCCTCTGTCAAATGGTGCCTGTTCTATGTAATTATCTCCTGTCAGATTAAAAACTTTTCTCTGCCATTCGGAAATTTTCATGTCAGCAACCTGCTGCGCACTGTCTAATTCTTTCCCTGAGGCAATTTCAAAAATCTCTTTTTGTACGGTTATGCCAGGTGTTAAATTTGTAAGTGTCTTTGCGTAGTAGTATCTGTAATCTTTGTTTTTGCTGTCTGCAAGATAGGCTTTTTTAAGGTTTGTATAAGCTTTTACGTAATCCTGATTTTTATAGTAATTGAGTCCGCGCCTGTAATAATATGATGGCATAAGTTTATATGCAATGCCGAAAATTATTGCTGTTGTGCATATAAAAACAGTGATTATTCTGTCTGAATTATTCTTTTTCTGAGTCATTATCTTTTATCCCCTTATCAATTTCCAATATTTTGGCAAGGGATCGGGTATCGCCTTTAAGTTTAAAGTATTCGGCAAACTTCGGAGTTGTTTTTAAGTTAAAACTTCTTCCGTTTTTATCCCGTGTCTTTGATACTAAACCTTTTTCAACAAGCTCCTGAACATGTTCATAAGCATTTGAACCGCGCAATTCTTTTAAATCTGTCTGTCTGATAGGTTCTTTTAATGCTATAACAGATAAAGTTCTAAGCACTGCAGGTTTTAAATCAACAGGGCAGAGAAGCTCGACTAAATCCATATAATCTTCTTTTACCTGAAGAATATAGCCGTTTTCATCATCAATTTCCAGAGCGCCTTCTCTGGCTGAATAATCCATAATAAGCTCTAATATTGCTTCTTCTATTGTTTCTGTATCTTCGCCGAGAATTGTTGCAATCTCATCCAACGAAACTGCTCTTGCCGTAATAAATAAAACTGCTTCAATTCTCGATTTCAACTGTTCCATTTTTTATCCTCTGAGTTAATCAGTTTTTAATCTGCGATTGTGAACTTGTTACAGAATCTTAATCAATTTGTTCATCTTTGTCAGGGCCTTTTACAACATACAAATCAGAATAAAATTCTTTCTGCTCAAGTTCATAGTCCGTTTCTGCCGTTAAAAATAACAGGGCGATATATGCGCTTATCCTGTCCATGCCGAGCAGAGTAAGCTCATTTAATTCTATTTTATCATTTTTCTCAAAAATCTGGCATAAATTTTCTTTTAATGTTTGAACACATGTTTCAATATATTCTTCATGCGCAAGATTTACGATATCATCAGGTGTTAGTCTTGAATATGACTGAACACGCCTTTTAGCTCTTTCATGCGCACTTTTCAAAGATTGTTTCTGTTCTAATTTTTCATAGAACTGCAATTGCCTGATTAAGTCTTTCAAAGTTACAACGCGGTTGTGATTTAGTCTTACGCTGGTACGTCTTTGAAGAACTTCATCAATTGATATAACGTTATTTGTCGGCACATAATCATCTTCACCGTAATCGACAATAAACCCGTCATCATCATACCGGATATTATCTTCTTCCTGCGTGTCAAACTGGGTAATATCAACACCTTCCAGAACATTTGATTTTAATTTTAAAAGTATTGCGGCAAATAAGAAGGTTCTGCCTGTAACTCTGAGATTTTGAGATTTCATTTGAACCATGTGAGCAAGATATTTATCCGTAACATCTACAATATCGATGTTCCATGGATCAATTTTCCCCGCCTTTGCCATATCGACTAAAATTCCGATGCCTTCACTTTTGGGCTTGCCGTCTGTTGATAAGCCTAAATCAGGTAAATCTAAATTATAATTTAATGCAATTTCCGTACTCATATCCTGATTATTCGTCCCTTAGTTTTATGCCGGTAACTTTTGTGATGCCTTTTTCTTTCTGTGTAACACCTAACGTTCTATTAGCCGATTCTATCATAGGTTTTCTATGGCTAACTACTATAAATTGCGTATCTTTTGACCGGCTCTGCACCATCTGGGCGATACGCTCAACATTCATAGTATCTAAACTTGCATCAACTTCATCAAATGCATAGAAAGGAGATGGCATATAGCGCTGAATCGCAAAGACAAAAGCAAGTGCCGTCAAAGATTTTTCACCGCCCGACATACTTTCTAATCTTTGAAGTTTTTTGTCTCTGGGCTGTGCTTCAATTGTAAGTCCGCCTGATAAAGGATCATCGGGACATTCAAGTTTAAGTTCGCCTTCACCTTCTGATAACAGGTGGAAGACTTCCTTAAAGTTTTCGTTTATATGATTATACGTTTTCATAAATGTTTCTTTTTTTAGCTGTTCGTAGCCGTGCATTCTGTCTAAGATTTCTTTGCGTTCTTTTGAAAGTGTTTCAATATGCTGTTTCAATTCATTCTGACGGGCAAGAACTTCTTCATAAGCCGTCAAAGCTTTCATATTAACATCGCCAAGCTCCTGCATTCTTTTTTCAAGTCGCTGTATTTTTGATGTAATTTCTTCTATAGAGATTTCTACGGGTTCAAGTTTGTTGATATCTTCTCCCGCATCTTCAAGCTCTTTTCTTGCCGATTCCAATTGCGGTTCAAGTTCTCGTCTGCGTGATTTGAATGATTCAATCGCTTCTGCGATTTTTTCAAGTTCGTTATTTTTAGCGAATTTTTCTTCTTTAAGTTTATCAAGAGATTCTTGAATACTGTCGCGTTCTTTAAGCAGTTCGCCGAGTTTTTCTTCTATTTCTTCAATTTGTTCATGGAGAGTCTCCATTTTTTTATTCAAATTTTCAATATCATTTTTATATTGTTTTTTATCTTCTTCAAGTTTTGAATTGTTGTGTTCAATATTTGTAATTTCTTCTTCTTTTGTTTCTATAAGGTTGTTGTGGAATGCTATCTGGCGGTTAAGATCGTTTTTATCGTGCTCCGCACCCATAAGTTTACCTTGAAGCCTTTTGATTTCAGCTTCAACGCCTTCTGTTTTTTCTTTCAGGTCTTTCAAATCTTTATCATTAATAAGTTTTTCAACTTCTTCTATTTGTTCCTGACAGATTGCCATATCATCATAAATTTTGACATTCTTTTCTTCCAGTTTATCTAACTGTTTATTTAATTCAT
This sequence comes from uncultured bacterium, assembly GCA_949284415.1. Taxonomy (GTDB): domain Bacteria; phylum Cyanobacteriota; class Vampirovibrionia; order Gastranaerophilales; family Gastranaerophilaceae; genus Stercorousia. Next base: position 14,037 of record CASDVM010000009.1, read on the forward strand.
CAATTTTCGGAGCAGTTAAAGTTATGAAATCAGCTTTTTCTTTTAAAATATTTTCACTGTTTTCAAAGTTTCTGTTCATACTTTCAAGTTCGCTTTTTGATTTAGAAAATTCGCTCATAGAATCTGAATATTTGCTTCTTACATCTTCCAGTTTCTGTTCTAAGGAATTTTTTTTGTTTTCCAGCGAGCCTAATTTTTGTTCCATTTCTTTCAGGCGTTCTTTGTAATTATTTAGTTCTTCATCATCATTCTGGCTGAAGCTCAGACCTGTCCGCAATCTTGTTCCGCCTGTCATTGAACCTGATTTTTCAAGAAGTTCGCCCTGCAGAGTTACCATTCTGTATCTGCCGATAAGTTTTTTTGCACATTCAATATCTTCCACAACGATAGTGTCGCCTACTGCATAATAAAATGCATCTGTATATTCATCGTCAAAATCTACAAGATTTATGGCAAAATCAATAACCCCTTTATCTTTGGGTAACTGAAGGCGCGATGGAGCTTTTTTTATTTTATTAAGAGGGATGAACGTAGCTCTTCCTGCATTTGAAGATTTTAAAAGTTCTATTGCAACTGACGCTACATGTTCATCATCAACTACAATATGAGCCATTCTGCCGCCAAAAGCAACTTCCATAGCGATAGAATATTCTTTATCAACCGTTCCGAGTTTTACAAGCGGTGCATGCACGCCGCGCAATTTTGCATTCATAATGGTATCTATTGCGCGTCCGAAATTAGCTTCTTCTGCTGCCTGTTTTTTTGCCTCCATAGAAGAAATTTTCTTATATGCCATTTGAATATTATAATTCAGATCGCTGATTTCATTTCTTGTCAAATCCAGTTCATTAAGGGTATTTTGCTGGATTGTTTTGAAATCCGCCATCTCTTTTTGAAGCTGTTCAACAAGCGTTTTTTTCAAATCCTGATTTGATGCAAAATTTGCTTTCATTTCGTTTAATTCTGCAAGTTTAGTTTTTGCATCCTCCAAATCGCGCCGGAGGTTTTTTAATTCGTTTTCCAGCGGCAGCTTTGTTTGAATTAGTTTTGTTTCTTCATCTTTTAAATCTTCCAGCTGCTTTCTTAAATTGTTTCGTTTTTCAATATGCTGATCTGCCGTTGCATTAAGACCTGTCATATCTTCAAGAATTTTTTTTAATTCGGCATCTCTGGCTTTAATATTCGAGTTTATTCCTGCAATTTCATCATCTTTAAGTTTTATATTGAGTTTTAAATCTTCTATTTTCTTTTTGAAATTTTCAATACCGTTTCTGGCATTTTCAATTGAACGCAGGCCGTCATGGATCTGCTTATCAGCGTAATTCAAAGCATTATTTTTTCTGTCAATTTCGCCTTTCAGGGTTTCTTCCTGTTTTTTAAGTTCAATTTGTTCGCTTTCGCCTTTTTCTTTTACTAAATTTGAAACTTCTTCAAATTTTTTAGTTATAAGCGTTATTCTTTCTTCAAGGTCTTTATTTTTTACTTCTTCTTCTTTTTTCTTTTTAGTAAATTCTAGGATATTTTCGTGTGCTTTTTCAAGGCTCTTTTTTATGTCAAAGAATCGTACTTTGTTAATCTGGCTTTCAAGCCCCTGTTTTTCATCACGGAGTTTCTGGTATTTTAGAGCGACTTCGCGTTCATCTTTAAGCTGTTCAAGCCTGTTGTCTACTTCATTCAATATAACATTTGAACGTTCTACGCGCTGTTCAACTGTTTCCAATTCTCCCGTAGCCTGCTCTATTCGTCTGTCAAAGTCGGCAATTCCTGCTATTTCATCAATGATTTTACGGCGGTTTTTGGGAGAGCAGTTTGTAATCCCCATAACATCTCCCTGCATCATGACGTTATAGCTGTTGGGGGTAACGTTATATTTTTCAAGAATCGCATGTACATTTGTAAGAGTTGTAACACTGTCATTTACGTAATACGTACTTGCATAACCTTGAGATGTTTTGCGGATTTTTCTGCCGATGCTTAAATCTTCTCCGTTTTCCGTTTCGCCGAATGTTACCTTTACAAATGCCTCATTTCTTTTTGTGTAAGTAGAAATAAAGTGGGATAAATTTTCTGCACGCAGTTCGCTTGCGTTTGCAAGTCCGAGGGCAAAAAGCACGCTGTCTATAATATTGCTTTTACCTGAGCCGTTCGGACCTGAAACAGTCGTGAATCCTTTTAAAAGGGGGATTTCCGATTTGTTGGCAAATGATTTAAAATTATCTATCTCAAGTTGTTTTATGTACATAAATTCCTACCAAGTCTTATTATCTATTGAACAACAACTTTTTTTTCATGTCAAAAGCTTAAAGAAATCTTTACGTTTTGTTTTTGTATTTATAATATAAACAGCCTGAGCTCCTGACCTCTTGACATCTAAACTTTTTCATTAATTTGCTATAATGTATATTTAATGCTATTATTTCTCTATGCTTGATTTTAAAGATTACAATGAAAAAGAAAGAGCTTTTTTGGAAAAAGATTTTTCCTGCATGGATATGTTGCTGAAACGTGTACGTAATGCTCTTGTAACAGGTGAAAAAATTGATATTTCAGATTTGGATTTTTCCGGGATTATTGACTATAATCCTTCTGAAACGCTTGTCTATATTACGCTTTTTCAAAGCGGTCGGAAATTTGTGCGTTACGGCAGCAAAAGAGCGGATTTGCAAACGACAATAAACCGCAATATTGAAATGATAAGAAAAAATCCGAGATTTTTAAATTTTAATCCTGAAAATGAAAATTTATGCAGAATAATGCTTGAATATGCAATTGACCGCAAAAAAGTTCGTAAAGGTGAACTCAATTCTCAAAATTTTGATAACGGAAGATTTGAAATCGGCATAAACGGCCTTGAACTCAGAAAAGACGGGATTTCTTATTACTATATGCCGACTGATGCTATTTCTTTAAGCCACATGGGGCTTCGCTCGGTTTTGCAGACATTAGTAAAAAAAACACCTATTGGCAAGCTTTCAAACAGCCGTTCGGAAAGATTAAAAATTCTTGCTGCTTCAAATGATTATGAATATTATCTTTTCAGAAGCAGAGCATTTGTTACTTATAAAGATTCTATAATCCCCCTCTATCGCGGCAATATCAGATATACGGAATTCAGTTACGATGTGTTGTATCATCAGGTGATTGCGTCTGCAGAGTGGCTTCTTGCAAATATGTACGAAGACGGCAGGTTTTTATATTACTATGACTGCTGTGAAGACAATTATAAAGATCACGAACATCCTACACGTCCTGAAAATAATTTGTATTACAATGACTTACGCCACTGCGGCGGTATAATCGCACTTATCAGAGCTTATGAGCTTACATCCGATGAAAAATATATCAAAGCAGCTAAAAAGGCAGTTGACTGGAGTATTTCGATTACAAAAGAACATGATACAAAGTGGGGTAAAGGCTGTTATGCCTTTTATAACCGTAAATCAAAACTCGGAGGAACAGGTGTTTTACTTGTTGCTATGATGCAGTATCGTTCGTTCACTGGAGATAAATCCTATGATGAATACATAAAAGGTTATACCCGCCATATTATGAGCAGAGTATATGAAAACGGCGAAATTCTCGGATATTATATCCATCCTGAATTTCAAAACGGACAGCCTCTTATAAATATGACTGACGAAGAGCGAAAAGCAACTTTTTCATTCTATTATCCCGGGGAAGCGCTTTTGGGACTTGCACTTTTCGCCAACAATTTTTTAGATGACGAGAAACTTGCAAAAGAGGTCAGAAAAGTTGCTAAAAAAGCTTTAGACTGGATTGTTGACGAACGCCCTAAAATTTATGCGGAATTATTTACCGCGCTTCCTTCTGATGCATGGCTTATGCAGGCTATAGAAGAATGGGCTAAAGATAAAAACTTTCAAAAGCAGAATTATATAAACTTTGTTTTTACCGATGCTGCCACAATGGTTTCGAAAATGTATAAACACGATGATTCGCCTTATATAGATTACGAAGGCGGATATTACTACGACTACGGCGATCATTATTATCCTGACGGAGCACGTTCGGAAGGACTTGTCGCAGCTTATTATCTTGCAAAATATTTGAAAGTTAATGCTCTTGAAAAAAAACTGCTGGAAGCGTGTAAAAAAGCTGCTATGTGTCAGTTCCACTTATTTAATGATGATAGAAACAACTATTCACACAAAAATCCTGAACGCTCAGCCGGTTCAATAAGATTTAAAGCAACACGCCAGTGGGTAAGAGTAGATTCTATCCAGCACGTTTCCTGTTTCTTTGCCCGTCTTTATAAAGCTGAAAATTAGCAAAAAAAAACGACTGCATCAAGTCGTAATAATAAAAAGGGAAAGGAAACAAAATATATTAATCTTAATCAGATATTAATCTTTATTTATCAACATTTTTATAAATCATCTTAAAAGTAAATTCATTTTGTTTGCAAA
>CASDVM010000010.1 GCA_949284415.1 uncultured bacterium
AGGTATTTATTTTGCCTTGCTGTAGTCTATGTTCTTTGAGTATTTTTATCAATGTAGGGCAAATATCAATAGTTCGATATGAAGAACTTGTTTTTAACGTTTCTTTTAGTTCACCTTGCGTATATTGTCGTTGAACTTTTATGGTGTTGTTTTTTTCTGAAAATCAAATGTATTACTATGACTATATTTGCTCTTTACTAAATGATGAAAATTCTTTTAATACAGGTGAATATTTCTATAGAGATATTGTTGCATTTAATACGCAGCATAAAAAAGAAGAATTTACATACAATGGTCAACGATATAGTAAACAGTATCAAATATTTAGCCTTAAAACAACAGGTGGCGAGGCTTTTGCCACATATATTAATCGTGATGATGAACGTTCTATACAAGGAATGCGTCAATTATTACGTGAAAAAAAGAAAGCCTTAATGTAATGTGAGGATAATTTATGGGATTTTTCGAAAAAAATATAAAAAATTGGACAAGTGTAATAAAAAATACTTCGGATGGGAATTTACTTGTTAGTAAACATCAGGAGGAAAATTTTAATACAAACTCAACATTAATAGTTGCTCCAAATGAAGAAGCAATATTTATTAAAAACGGAGTAATTGAACAGGTATTTGAAAATGGAACTTATAATCTGACAACTGAAAATTATCCTTTTATTAGTGATTTACGCAATACATTTTCGGGCGGGAAAAATAGTTTTAATTGCAATGTATATTTTATACGTAAAGCCCACTCACTTGAAATAAAATGGGGTACAAATTCTCCTATACAATTACGTGATGCTGTATTGGATATTGCAACCAGTGTTAGAGCTAGAGGTGCATATAAAATACAAATAGATAACTGTTCACGTTTTTTATTAAAATTATTAGGTAATAATGTAAATTATTTGGAACAAGAAAGTCTTAATAATTATTTTATCAATGAATTTCAACAACATATAAAAACAATACTCACATCATCAATTATTGCACTGAATAAAGAAATTTTAGGTATCAGTGCTGAACTAAACACTTTGGCTGAAAAAATAACACCTGCTTTACAGGAAATTTTAAACGAATACGGAATTAAATTAATAGTATTTTCGATTGCTGGAATTGATATCCCCGAAAATGATCCTAACAGGCAAAAACTTGAAGAAGCCTTTGCTAACAGAAAAGTAATGAATATTTTAGGAAAAGATTGGAGCAGACAACAATCAACTGAAATATTACATTCACTTGCAGAAAATGAAGGTGGTATTGCTGGCTTAGGGGCAAGCATTGGAATGGGGCTGTCAGCAGGTAATGTAATTGCAGATATGAGTAAAAGCGTTATGACATCAACTGAACAACAAAAAATTTGTCCACAATGTCAAAATGCATTAGCATATAATGCAAAATTCTGCTCTGAATGCGGATATAAGTTTGAAACGAAAAAATATTGTATAAACTGCGGAAGTGAAATAAGTGAAAATGCAAAATTTTGCAGTAACTGTGGGAATAAACAGGAGTAAAGTATGAAAAACTTATATAATTTTTTAGCAAAAGCTGTATTTGTTGTCATTTTAAGTTACATATATTTTTATATAAAAGCAGATTTAGCCTTTTGGGATTACCTATCATACGGTTTTATTTTAGGAGGTTATTTGATGTTTATAGCTACCCCATATTTTATAAGAACTACTGCAAATAAAACTGTACAGGAAATGCCTGTTTATGCCGTATCTTTTATATATTTGATTGTGCAAATTATTTGTGCATTGTATTTGTCGCTTCATTTTAAAGTAACTGATAGTTTCAATTTTAATAATTATTATCTATTACAAGCTATTATTACTGGTATATATTTAATAATTCTGTTTTCGATTTTATCTGTTAATGTAGATACTCATTCAAACTTAAAAAAACAATATATTGATACTGAATACATAAAAGAAATAAAGTCAGAATTAATATTGCTTTTAGATAGAACAACCGATAATATAGTTAAAAAAAATATAGAAAATATTATTGATTTAGTTATGTCAAGTCCATCAAAATCTTATGATGAATTAGTTAATATTGAGAATAATATTATTGATGAAGTTAATCAATTAAAAGATTTAATTTATAGTAATGCAAATAGTGAAAACATAAATGCTTGTTGTATAAAAATTGAAAAAATGATAAATAAACGTAATTCAGAAATAAAACTAATACAATATAAGAAATAAGAGGTTTATATATGAAAAAAATTATTATCACATTTTTACTCTTATCCTGTATAATACTACCATCTTTTGCAGGAACGACAAATATGTATGACAAATACGGAAATAAAACGGGTTCATATCAAAGCAATTCAAATGGAAATGTAACTAAATATGATCGGTATGGAAATAAAGAGGGTTACTACACGACCAATTCAAATAATATCAAAACATATTATGACAGATATGGAAATAAAGAAAACACTTATAAAACAGATACAAACGGAATAACAACGGAATATGACCGCTATGGCAACAAAACACAAATATTTAAAAAGGACAGTAATGGTATAACTTTAATATACGATAAATACGGAAACAAGACTGGATCTATGAAAACTGATAGTAATGGAGTTACAACAACATATGATAAGTATGGAAATAAAACTGGCAGTTATAGATAAAAAATTATGAAACGTAAAAATTGTGAAATTAAATTAACTAAAGAAACTTATTACAAAAGTTTTGTTGCAATACTTATAATAATCATATCTATAATAACTTTTGGATTTTTGATTTTATATCTTAAACAGTCTGCTAATGCAAATTCCTCACAAGAAGATAATGTTAATAAAAGTGTCGTAGAACAAACAGTTAAATTTACACCCTCTAATGAATTTGAAAAATATTTAATGAACCCTGAAACAATCCCAAGTTTAACAAATCAAGGTGATTTGAATTCTGTTGTTTCAAATTTAAAAGATGTACAAAAGTTCATGCTTACTATGCTGCAATTTAACGATGACAAAGAACAAAATATTGAATATTTTTCACAGTATCTAGTAGCGTTACGGCAATTTGCTATATATAATGAAAAAAATATTTTAAACGAAAAATTTACAGCCTGTCAAAATATGTCAAGTTCCAGTCAAGCAGAAGAATGTGCAAAAGAGTATGAAAAACTTATAGCAAAAGCAGGTTTGAAAGTTAGTTTTAATTTTACATACGGAAGTCATTTAGTAGAGGATAAAGATTTTACATATAAAACTTTTGCAAAGTATCTGCCTGATGATTGGCAGGAATTTTTACGCGTACGTGCATTACATGCTAAACCTGCTTTTTTTGACAATTATGTAAATGTATCTTATGACGAATTAAATTCTCGGGCTTATGATTATGAAACTTTTATGCATAAATATCCTAAATTTAAAGAGATTGAAACAGTTGAGAATTATTTATATGAAGCGATGTTTAGTTATATTTATGATAAAGGAAAATTTGAGATTTCAAGCGATGAAAATAACTCTATGCAAGAAGTAAAAGTTCTGCTAAAGCCTGAATATATTAATAGTGTGCAAACATTTATAAATCAAAATCCAAATTCAAACCTAATACCAGTATTTAAGGAAATGTTAGTTAATAATTATATTGAAGCCTATGAAAAATATCCATATAAAAAATTTGAAAGATTTGTAGAAGAAGATGATTTGGTTCCTGAATATATTTCTTTAACGTTTGAATTTAAAGAAGTTTATGACTGGTATATTTACTCAAAAACTACAGGATTATGGAAAATGCAGAAAGGATATGAGCCTTTAAATACAGATGAGATTGTAATATTTCAAACACCGCATGAAGGTTCACAACATTATAGCCGTTTAGAAATACTAAATAATAATAAAACATTTATTAAAAACATTTCTTTTTGTGAAGATAACAGTATGGACGATATTTGCCTAAGTTCACCTGCTGTATATCTAACATTACTGAATTCAAAATTATATTTATTTTCACCTGCAACCTTAATGCTTTCAGAAATAAAATATGATAACAATAACGGTTTTAATATTGTAAAACTTAATTTACACCAGATACAAGCAATTTTCCCAAAAGCTGAAATTATAAAAATGTCAGAGTTTAAAAATAATGAACATACAATATATTTGAGCTTGCAACCTAAACAATATCTGTTTATAAATGACACAGAAAACATTCCATACAATTACTTGCAATATAGTTTTTCAAATAATACTGATGTTTTGTTCTCACAAATAATGCCAAATTTATTTCAGCCTAATAAAGCTGGTACAATTATTTATGGCCGTTATGGTGAGAACAGTTGCACCGCTGATAACCCTTGTTATTATATCCATATAAAAAATATGTTGGATAAATTTAAACATAACATGTGATAATTGCTATTTTTAGCAAATCACTATAAAGTATCTGATTTTTAATTTTCTCCGAGTTAATACACCGTACAATCGGCTTAGGTTGGATTTTTTTGTTATAATAGATTTATAAAATAATACTGGGAGTATAAGATTTTGCAAAATAAAAAATATCAAATATTTGTAAGTTCAACATATGAAGATTTAAAAGATGAACGAAAAGAAATAATTGAAAATATATCGACAATGGGGCAGTTACCTGTTGGTATGGAGCTTTTTGTTGCTTCTGATGATGAGCAATTTGAATATATAAAACGAGTTATTGATAATTGTGATTATTACGTATTGATATTAGGCGGGAGATATGGTTCAGTTAGTCCGCAAACAGGTAAAAGTTATACACAAATGGAATATGAATATGCCTTAGAAAAAAACATTCCTGTTTTAGTATTCCCGTTTGAGGATATTACAAGTCTACCTAAAGAAAAAAGAGATAATGATTTAAAAAATGTAAGTGAATTTATTGAAATTGCCTCAAAAGATAGAATGTGTAGGTTTTGGAACACTAAAGACGGATTAATTTTAAGTGTAGTCAATAGTTTACATAAAATTTTTGAAGATAAACCTCAAAGAGGTTGGATAAGACCTGATGAATTTGACAATACAGCATTATTAACTGAAATAAATACTCTGCGAAAAAGAAATCAAGAGCTAGAACAGCAAGTAAAAGAATATCAAAATTCATTAACTAAACAAATTGATAATATTGCCGATATGGATGAATTATTTGAAATTCATTTTGAATATTCTGATAGATATTGTAATTCATATAGCACCATACAGGTAACTTGGAATCAAATATTTTCTTATATTGGACCAAACCTGATTAAATCATTAAATGCAGCATCTTTAACATATCAAATAGATAAAAATTTTGTTAACAAAATAGGTCATAAAAATTATTCTTCTGTACATTTAGATGATGACGATGTCAACACAATTAAAATTCAACTGTTAGCACAAGGATTAATAAGAGTTTATCCTGCACAAATGGTAAAAGGAGGAATTGGAGAATTTATAGAACTTACTAAAAAAGGATTACAATATTTAAAACAGATAAAAACAGTAAAAACTTCAAAAAAATAATTTGTATTAATGTTTTGTGTACATTTTGTGTATTTTGTGTATTTTTGATTAAAATTTATCAAGTTTTATAAACTTGTACAATTCAACAAGAACAAGCGTTTCGGGTATATAAATCCATTTTAAAGAAAGTAGTTATTAACATTTTAAGGGATAGGTCGCGCGTTCGAATCGCGCCAAGCGCAAAATAAAAGAGGACATAAAGTCCTCTTTTATTTTGAGTTTGCGTGTTCATTTACATCTTTTATTAATTTTGAAAATACATTAATTGTGATTAAAAAGTACAGGCAAAAAAAATTTTTCACGGTTTTAATATAGAATATGAGAGTTCAATCAGTAAATAGTAATATATATAGTGGTAATTCACTAAATCTCGGCCGATATTATAGTAATACCGTGTCTTTTAGCGGGTGGTTCGGAAAGAAACAAGAGCTGCAGCAGGATCAGTTTATTAAAGAAGAGAAAAACACAGATACTAAGAATCCTTCATTTGAACAAACCGCTCCTGTTAAGCCTGAAAATAATATTGGAACAAAAGATTTGTCAAAGTTAAATGCGCATGAATTGATTTTGTCATGCAAGCTCGCTGATGTTCTGCACAGGGTTGATAAAAATAGTATTATTGTTATTGGAGATCCTGAAAGTATACTCTTTAAAGGTTTTGTAGAAAGCGAATTAACGAATGAAGATTCTTATATTGACAACCCGAAAGATATTAATAATGTCTATATTATAAAGGAAAAAACTAAAGATCCTTTAATTATATCTTTAAATAATAAGAAGGATTCTTTTAAGTTGTATGGTCTTGCAAGAAATTTGTCTGATTCAAAGTACGACTTTACCACTTATAAAAATACCGCTAAATATGGCGATATGATAGAGACAGAAGATAAAGTTAAAATCAAATTAATAAAAACCGGAAAAGAATCAAATAATCTTTTTTATGACGCAAAGGTTCCTTTGCAGGAGTTTTTTAATGAGGAAAGGTATATAAATATTAAAAGCCGGCCAATGTCAGATTCTGCGGATTCTTCTGCAAATATAAACAACGCTGATTTGATAAACAAATTAAAAGAAAAAATTAACGGAAATAATAATAACAGAATATCAAATATCCCCGTGAGAACCTTTGACGATGTCGCAGGCATGGATGATACTGTTGAAACTGTTAAAAAGAAAATTCTTTTCCCGCTTTTGTATCCTGAAGCATTCCATGGTCTTACGAACAAGGGAACAATATTTTTCGGGGAGCCGGGAACCGGTAAGACTCTTTTGGCGCTTGCAATAATCGGTGAGGCCAAAAAACGCAAAAATCAGGATATACATTTTATTAAAGTCGATTCACAGGAATTCGAGCGTTCAAATTTCGGTGAAACTGAAAAATTGTGGAGAAATACGTTTAAAGAACTCGTTGATAATCAGCCTTCCATATTATTTATTGATGAACTCGATACTATTGTCCCGCAGAGAAGAGAAGGTTCAAATTATGTCGGGAAAAACGGCGTTACCGCACAACTTTTAACTCTTATAGACAATCTTGAAAAACAGCATGCACGCGTGTCAATTATTGCTACAACAAACAGGCCTGATATGATTGATAAAGCAATTAAAAGAAGCGGACGTCTGGGAAATCTTATTGAGATTAAAAAGCCGGATGAAAAAGGCTGTCTTGATATTTTGTATCACTATTTAAAAAACAAAAGAGTCAGCATCGATTTCAACAGAGAAGAATTTGCAAAAAAACTTCATGAATTATCCTGTACGGGCGCAGATATAAGTGCAATTGTCGACACTGCAAGAGATAAAATGTATGAAAGAGCAGGAATTTACGACAAAATGGATAATGGCAGTTATAGAAAAACTGATTTAGAAGAATTGAAGTATTCTTCAGAAGATTTTGAGCTGGCACTGGAAGATTTAAAAAACTCCAAATAAATTCTTTACATTCAGGCTTTATAAGCTATAATTTTATTAAGAATGCACATAAAAGGATAGAGTATGAGTAAATATTTATTAGAAGTCGGATGTGAAGAATTACCTTATAAATTTATACCTTCTGCGATTCAGCAGTTGAAAACAGGGTTTGAAAATTTTTTGAATACCAATAAGGTAGAGTTTGAAGATGTTAAAGTGTATGCAACCCCGAGACGTCTGGCGGTTATTGTTTCAGGACTTGAAAAAGAAAGTAAAGATGAAGTAAAAATCGTAAAAGGTCCTGTAAAAAAAGTCGCTTACGATGATGATGGAAATTTGACAAAAGCCGGTGAAGGTTTTTGTAAGAAAAACGGAATTTCTGCTGATGATTTGTATATAGAAGATGATTACCTTTATGCAAAAATTACCGTAAAAGGTCAATCTATTGTCGATCTATTGAAAGATAATGTTCCTTCTATTGTCTTGAAGCTTCAAGGCTCTCATTTTATGAGATGGGGAGATAACGATGAAAAATTTTCCCGCCCTATAAGATGGATTGTTTCAATACTTGACAAAGATGAAGTTAAGATAAAAATTATTGATAAAGAAAGTTCAAATGTTACACGCGGACACAGATTTGCTCAGCAGAATGTCTATATTAACAATCCGGATGATTATGTTGAAATTATGCGCAACTGCTGTGTAATTGTTGATCAGGAAGAAAGAAAACAAAGAATTATCGATAAGGCTAAAGAAGAAGCTGAAAAACTCGGTGCAGAACCTTATTATACGGATGATTTATTGGAAGAGGTTACATTTATAACGGAATATCCCGTTCCTGCGGTGTGCGAATTCTCCGAAGAATATCTTAAACTGCCTGAAGAACTTGTCGTTACAGTTATGGCAGTTCATCAGAGATATTTTGCTTTATATAAAGACGGTAAATTAATCAATAAATTTATTACCATGACAAATTATTTGGGTGATGAGTTTGAAAACATTAAAGCCGGAAATGTAAGAGTAATAAAAGCCCGTCTTGATGATGCCGTATTTTTCTTTAATGAAGATACTGCAAAACCTCTTGCGGATTATGTTGAAGATTTGAAAGGAATTACCTTCCAAAAAGGTATGGGCACTATGTATGACAAGGCGCTTAGACTTGTCGCTCTCTCTAAACTTATAGCCGGAGATAACAAGACTGTTGAAAGAACTGCAATGCTTGCAAAGGCCGATCTTGCAACAAAACTTGTATTTGAATTCACCGAACTGCAGGGATTTATCGGAGCTGATTATGCAAGAGTTTCAAACGAGCCTGAGTGTGTTTGTGCAGGTATAAAAGAACATTATTTCCCGCTTAATGCAGATGGTGAAATTGCAGAAACTCTTGAAGGACAGGTTGTAGGTATAGCTGATAAAATTGATAATATTTGCGCTGTGTTTGCGGAGGGTAAAAAACCGACAGGCTCATCAGACCCTCTTGGTGTCCGCCGTGCCGCGCTCGGTATTATAAGAACTATTCTTGCAAATAATATGAAAATAGATCTTACAATGCTTATAAATTCTGCACTTCTTCTGCTCCCTGTATCAACTGAAGGCGAAAGTCTCGCTGATAAATTCAAAAAGGCTGCGGGTTCCTGTGTAAACAGAGTATCAGGAAAAGTTACCGATGAAATTTATGAATTCTTTATTCAGAGGCTGATAATTTATCTTTCTGACAGGTATTCAAAGAATGTACTGGAAGCTTGTGCATCAAATAAAAATCCTTTAACGGATTTAACGGATTACATCAAACGTGTTGAAACTGTTTCAAAATTAAATTCACCTGCAGTTTTAGAAAGCGCAAACAGAGTTTTAAGAATTCTAAAAGAAGATTCTAAAAAATCTGTAAATAAAAATCTTTTCAAAGAACCTGCCGAGGCTATGCTGCTTAATCAAATTGAAACAGTATCATATGATTTGGATTATGATGCATATCTGAAACAGCTTGAAGAAATTAACCCGTCTGTAGAAAAATTCTTTAATGATGTTCTTGTTATGGATAAGGACGAAAATGTTAAGGAAAACAGACTCGCACTTTTGACTGTGCTGAAGAAAAAGTATGATTATCTCGCTGATTTCGGTAAATTATAAAGAATTGTAAACATTCTTTGTAAAAAAGTAAATTATTTTTTTCAGGATACTTTAAAATAGTACAAAGAAGGTTAATTAAAAAATTAACAATAAATGGTAGGAGTCAACTTATGCTGGACAGATTGAAAAATCTAAAGATAGTAAAAAAATTGGGAAAAGAAATCAGCCCGAAATTACGCTGGCTTAATTTTATGAACCTTAATTCAAATAAAAAATCGCCTGATTATATCAGCATGGTTAGCGGAGTTGACGAATTAAAATCAAGTTCTGACGAAAGAAAGCTGGAAGCAATGGTCAGAGAACAGCTCAAAGAAGAATTTCCGAATATCGAGAAAATGAAATCTTATGAGCTTCTTGTTGATGCGGTAATCCACAATTACAAGAAAAAACAGCTTCAAGCTATGGATGAGCCGGAAAATAATTAATAACTCATCAAAATTGATAAGAAATGGCACCCGATTACGGGTGTTATTTTTTTATTGTGTCGCTTAAATTTCGGGAGTGTACATTGACATAAACTATGTTATTGAAAGTGAATAAGTAAATAGGTAAATAAGAGAATAAGTCTTTACGGTGCGTTTTCGCGCACGAAAAAGTTGTCCTCTCGCCCCTTTTGGGAGAGAGATAGAGAGAGGGGCTTTAATATTACTGCTTAACGAAACAACAGCAAAACGAGTGCTGTCTGAGCGGTAAAAGAGATTCCGAAACAAGTTCGGAATGACGAAAATATAGCGAGTTCACTCGTTACAGGTTGAGTTTAGCAGTAATTAAACGGTCTGCATGTTTCTTTTTCTTATCCAATATTCTTTTTCTTTTCATCGCAAAAAAGAAAAAGAATATTCGGTGCGGGGTGTGGGGATGCATAATCTCCACTATACTCATAACATAGTTTATGTAAAAGGAGGAAAAATGACTGTAACTATTATCGGAGTTTGTTTGGAAAACAGGGTTGAAACAGCTGTGGATTTTCAAAAAATTATTACTAAATTCGGCTGTGAAATCAGGACAAGAATCGGACTTCACCCCTCAAACAACGAGGTGTGTCTGAACCGCGGGATCGTACTTTTGGAAGTTAACGGCGATGCAAAACTTTTAAAAGATGAACTTTCAAAGGAGTGGAAATTTCAGACAATGGAATTTGAATTATAACTTTTGTAAATCTTTTATTTTTTATATAGCAAAAAATAGTTTTCAGGGTGTTTAATGCTGAAGGGAATTAGACCAGATGATAACGCCCGTAACAGCTTCAAATTCAAATTTATTTTATCAGGCGCTTCAAAAAAAAACGCCGGACGGAAAAACAGAAGCTTATAAACCAAAAAGGACGAGTATCTTTTATATTAATGATTTCCATGGCAAGTCTATAAATATTGAAAGAACTGTTACGGCTTCAAATGCTTTTGACCATTTTGTTCCATCTGTGCCAACTGATAAATTAAAACTTTCATCGGGTGATATTCAGCTCGGGGAACCTGTTCCGGCGAACCGTGTTATGGTTGAAGCACAAAATATTATGGGAATTATGGCTTCGGCAATGGGTAACCATGAGTATGATACGCCCGAGCATATCGGTGAACTTATACCGCATATGGGGTATAAGATGCTTGCCTGTAATATAAACATTAAACCCGATAATCCTTTATACAAAAAAGTTGAAAAATCTTATATTCAGGAAGTTAACGGCAACAGATACGGAATAATCGGCGTTTCTCCCGTAGATCTATTTTCAAGATTAAAATACGGCAAGATTTTTGAAGAGCTTAATATTGACGGAATTGAAAATACAATAAAGGATGTTCAGGAAGAAGTTGATAAATTAAAAAAACAGGGTGTCGACAGAATTATTCTGTTGTCTCATGTCGGTTTCGGCTATGATCAAAAAATTGCAAGGGAAACTGACGGCATTGATATCATTCTCGGCGGACATTCGCATAATCTTGTAAAAGATGTAAAACCTGACGTTAATTTGTTTAATTCAAAATCAGGCGAACCTGTTGTCATTACACAGGCAGGCAGAGACGGCAATTATTTTGGCGTTCTGAACGTAGAGTGGAATGACAGAGGTGTTATGACAAAAGTTCAAAATAATGTAACAAGTACGCGGGGATTTAAACGAAATCCTGTAGTCAGACATATATTTGAGACTATTCTGGGAAAACCGAAAATTGTGGGTACAATAAATTCTGTCCCGCCTGTTCCGCAGAATGTAGGGGTAGAACCAAGCGGTCATGGCAGTTTCCTTTGTGATTGTATGAGAGAGGAACTGGGTACCGATATAGCTCTTTTCGGCTCTGCAACAATGAGAGGTTTCTTTGAATCGGGTAAGCTTGATACAAGATGGCTGGAAGATATTTCTCCTTTCAAAAATAAAATGGCAGTTGCAAATTATACGGAAAAAGATATTGTTGATGCCTTGCGTGTGGCTTGTAAATCTCTTGTTAATACAAATAACAAACCCGGGCTTATATACGTTTCGGGGTTAAAATATTCTGTCAGCAAAAACGGAGAGCTGAAAAGTGTATTTTTTGTCGATAAAAGCGGGAAAGAAACTCCTGTTGATATAAATAATCCGCGAACCGATAAATTTTATAAAACAGCATTAACTGATTACTATGCAGAAGGTCATGACGGTTTTACAATGCTCAAAAAAGATGATAATGACGTTAAGATTTATGATTTTGACGTATGCAAATGCATAGAAGATTATATGCGCAAAAATCCACAGCCTGTAGATATAAAAGATGACGGCAGGATTAAAATTGTTAATTAATCATTATTATTTTCGTAAGTTTTTATCAGCTCATAATCCCATACAAGCGTACCGATTGTAAGAGAGTAAACGAGTAAAATTGCAGTAATATAATTTGATAATTTTGCTATTTGTGTCTGATGGGCAGATAGTGCAAGACTGATTGAGTTTACATCGCCTTTATATATTAAGGCAGCACATACACCTATTACAAAAAATATAAGAAAAACAAATATAAGTGTAACTGCATAACTTGCAATAACAACCCAAATTCGTTTTATAAGAAGCATAAAATAATCTTTAACCTTAAATTTTGAAAACATTTTGAATGCATCAGAATTTTGAAAGTTATAAGAATATCCTGCCTGAATCATTGTTATAGGAATTGCTAATAATGTTTGTATACAAAAAGC
>CASDVM010000011.1 GCA_949284415.1 uncultured bacterium
CTGAAACAAGTTCAGCATGACGCGAATTCCCTGAAACGAATTTATTCACCTCGTAAATGCTACGCATTTACCTTGGCCGAGGTTTTAATAACTCTCGGCATCATTGGTGTTGTTGCCGCATTGACGATGCCGGCGTTAATTCAAAATCACAAAAAATCCGAAGCATCTGCAAGATTAAAAAAATTCTACAGCACTATGCAGCAGGCAATACTATTATCTGAAAATGAAAACGGTTCGGCTAAACAGTGGACAAAAGTTGACAGTATAGAAAAAGATCCTGACACAGGGCTTTATGACGATGCTGATGCCGAAAATACCGAAATTTATTTTAATACATATCTAAAAAAATATCTTAAATATTTAAAAACAGAAAAAGACGAAGAAACAAATCTGTTTAAAGTGATGTTAACAGACGGAAGTTCATTTTTAATGAGAAACGGCAGCTGCATAGATTTTATTTTCGATTATAACGGAGATAAATTCCCGAATGCAGAAGGAAGAGACAGGTATAGATTTGTAATTTGTCCTGAAGGATACGAATATAATGTAAACCCTAATCAGAGTTTTTCTGTATACGGCAGTATAGGCGCGAGAACAAGAGAACAACGCCTGCTAAACTGTAGTAGAGAAGCAGTACATTGCAGCAGTCTGTTAGAATATGATAACTGGGAATTCAAATCCGATTATCCGTACAAACTCTAAAACAGAGTAAGCTGTTCCTGTTTCGCAAAATGCTTTTGAAGGTAAGACGGTCTGTGATATTTGCATAGGCCGTATTTATCTATCAAAGCCATGTGCTCTTTAGTTAAATACCCTGCATTTTCTTTCCAGTTGTACTCGGGGAATTCCTGATCAAGCTTAAGCATATACCTGTCGCGGCTTACCTTGGCCAAAATGCTTGCTGCCGCAATTGATGCAGAACGGCTGTCGCCTTTCACAACATACCTCTGTGAATAATCAAAATCCCAAATACGCTTATTACCATCAATAAGTATCATTAATTCGCTTCTTGCAAGCATATTTCTGGCAATCAATTTATCTTTTTCATCCGGCAGGGGATAAAGCTGATTTATAACATCTTCAATTGCAAGACGCATTGCTTTTAATGAAGCATTTAGAATATTTATCCTTTCAATTTCATCAACTTCTATGCATACTGTTGAATTAACAGAATTTTCTTTAATAATATCGTAAAGCTCCTCACGTTTTTTGGCAGATAATTTCTTACTGTCATTCAAATCAACGAGCTTTTCAACAAGCTCTTTTGAACGGTGATTAAAACACACAGCACTTGCAAAAACTCCGCCTGCACCGCATCCCCTGCCTGCTTCATCTGTTCCGATAACAATTCGCTTCTGGTTTAAATCAAACGTAAACAGCTGCACGACTCTTGAATCAACCGTAAGAGTTGTTTTTAAACGTTTTTTGGTTTTATTATTATTTTTTTCAATCCGTTCAACATCTTCTGATGAATCATGTCCAAATCTGTTATAAGTTTCCATTATATTTCATCCAAAATAAATTTACCGATTTTGCCTTCCCTGAAATCTCTCAAGACATATACCGAAGTCCGCTCAATATCGGGATTGCCCCCTGCAACTATCCAATTTCTTGATTTTGCAATATTTTCAAGTGTCAGACTCTCAACTTTATAAAATTCTTTTACAATCTCTGAATATTTTTCATTAAGAAGACCTAAAAGTTCTTTTGCAACAATCTCATTTGAATAAGCATTTTCAGACACTGCATTAACAAAAGCGAGTTTTTTGGCTCTTTGCTGATCTTCCTGTTTCATAGGAATAATTCCCGGAGTATCAAGCAAGTCAAGCTGCGGATTAATTCTTACCCACTGCTGTTGGCGTGTTACTCCTGCTTTTGCCCCGATTTTTGTCTTTGAAGATTTAGTCAGTTTATTTATAATACTTGATTTTCCGACATTCGGCATTCCGACAACCATAACCCTTGCAGGACGGCGGAGAAGTCCTTTTTTCAACAAAGCCTGAATACGCGGTTCTGAAAGTTCTACAGCTTTTTTAACTATTAAATTTAAGTCTTTAGAATTTTTCGCATCGGATTTTAAAACAGGAAACCCCGATTTTTCTTCCAAAAGCTTAACAAATTTCTCTAATTCTGCGGGATTTACAAGATCAGCCTTATTTAGCAATAATAAACGGGGCTTATCGCCTAAAAGCCCCGTAATATTATTATAACTGCTTGATAAAGGCAGTCTCGCATCAATTACTTCTATTACGGCATCCACTAAAGAAAGCTGTTCTTTAAGTTTTTTTTCAGCTTTCGCAATATGCCCGGGATACCAGTGTATATGAAGCTTATCTTTTTTCAATTTTTTCCTTGATGCGGGTTGCTTTACCTGAACGTTCTCTCAAGTAGTAAAGTTTTGAACGCCTTACATCACCTTTTCTGAGAACAGTAATTTTATCAATTCTCGGAGAGTTAAGCAAAAATACACGTTCAACACCTACACCCTGAAATACTTTTCTAACGGTAATAGTTTTATTAATGCCTGAACCGTGTTTTTTAATAACAGTTCCTTCAAAAGCCTGAATTCTTTCTTTGTTTCCTTCAACAATTCTTACAAATACTTTAACGGTATCACCGGGATTTGTATCAGGAAGATTGTCTCTTAAATAAGATTTTTCCAATTCATCAATAATAGGGTTCATTTCACAATTCCTTTATAACTTTATATTTCGTACTTATCAAATTCCTTAATTGATGTTCCACAAATACATCAACGCACGTAAAAGTATACTAAAACAAAGTCGGAAAAATTTCAAGCAGTTTTTAAAATTTTGTAATATAATGAAATTATGGCAGGCGATTACAAAAAATTATTAAACAGATGCAAAAAGAAAAAATTTGCCGACCCTAAAAATATGGGGGTTAATATTGACAAAAACGAATATTATGAAATAATATTATCGAACTCTGCCCACCCCGAAAAAATAAAATAAAACGAATAGCGGTATAAGGAAATAATACAAAATGAAAATACAAAGACACCCCGTTTCTCTCAAAGATAAATTTATTGAACGAAAATTAAAAATACAAAAAGAACACTCTCCATTTGCACATGTTCAGCGAGGAGAAAATGAAGCATTTGACTTATTTATGGATCAGGCTGATTCTTTATCCGAAACAGAAAAACAGATATTAAAAGAAACTGAATTATTCAATAAAGCTCTTTTGAAAGACAAAAAACTTTTGTCATTATCTGCTAAAATCAATGATATCCCGAGGACGCCAAAACAAATTGCCGAATATAAAAATATCAGCAACAAACTTTTAAATATTGCCCAAAAATGCGGTGCAATTCATCTACGTCAAAATATGAAAATTGCATTTGATTTGATGCTTGAAAATTCAAAACATTTAGATTTAAGAATATAACTATTGACAATACGGCTTGTTCCGGGTAAATTATTTTTACGCGGTAATTTCCGTGAGTCAAAAGACTGATTGACAATTTAATATGGGCATGTGGTGGAATGGTAGACACGCTAGTCTTAGGAACTAGTGCTAACGCGTGGGAGTTCGAGTCTCTTCATGCCCAGATTTTAAGACACTTCAAAAAAAGTGTCTTTTATAATTTACAGGAATTTATTCAAATGCTATCCCCGATTACCAGCTATAATACCAATAACACGCCAAAGATTAATTTTATGGGTCTAAATTCAAATTTAAGGAAATTATCTCCCTTAAATTCTTATATGAATAAGGTATTTGACAGGTTTACTTATATCTCTAAAAACAGGTGGCTTCCTGTTGACAATACCATAAAACCATACTTGAAAACAGGGGAAATTCTAAGCGGAAAACAACGAATTCCATACTGGGAAATCAACCCTGATAATTCAAAAAAATATATTATATTTTATCACGGTTTGGGACAAAATATTTCCACAAATCAGGAAATGTATAAAAAAATAATTGACAAAGGATACGGAGTTTTAGCTCCCGAATATATTTCTTTTAATAAAACAGGACTGTCTAATAAGCAAATAAAAAATAAAACAAAATCCGTAATTGACTACCTTAACCAAAAAGGAATAACCGCTGAAAATACAGGTGTAATCGGATTTAGTATGGGAAGTTTTCCTGCTATTGAAACTGCGTCAAAAAATAAAGATTTAAAATTTCTAATATTAATATCTCCTTTCAATTCGCTAAAAAATGAAGTGGAAACACTTACACTAAGATCAACAGTTAAATTACCGGACTGGATAAAATACGGCATAAAAAAATTTCCTTTTATACTAAAACATCTTGACAGCATTTTTAAAACGAAAACAAAAATACAAAAAATAAAATCTCCTGTTTATCTCATACAATCCGCAAATGACCAGATTGTTCCTCTCAAATCAAGTCGGGAACTTGTAAAAAAAGTTTGTAATTTAAAAGAATTTATTGTACTGGAAAAAGGCGGTCATAATATTGAAAAAAATAAACTGAACGCCTTTGACAATTTATCAGAGATCTGATTAACCTCTTTTTCCGACACAATGGTATTCAAATCCGCGCTGTTTAAGACGTTCCGAATCATACTGATTTCTTCCGTCAAAAATCACAGGAGATTTCAATAACTGTTTCATCTTATCAAAATCCGGACGCCTAAATTCATTCCATTCGGTCAAAAGAAGAAGACAGTCCGCTCCATCCAAGGCGTCATAGGCATTTTTTGCATAAGTAATTTTATCGGCCCAAATATTTTTAGCCTGCTCAAAGCCTTTCGGATCAAAAGCCCTGACTTTTGCGCCGAATTCCAACAGAGCATTAATTATTGTAATAGAAGGCGACATCCTCATATCATTAGTTTTAGGTTTGAATGTTAAGCCCCAGACTGCAAATGTTTTATCGGACAAATCCATGCCAAACCGTCCGAGCAGTTTATTTATAAATATTACTCTCTGTTCTTTATTAACTTCATCTGCAGCTTCAATTAAACGATATCCGCAATTATGATCTTTTGCGGTTTTTAGAAGAGCTTTAACGTCTTTCGGGAAGCAGCTTCCGCCGTAACCTAAACCAGGGAACAAAAATTGAGAACCTATACGTTTATCCGAACACATGCCTATGCGGACCATTTCAGCATCAGCTCCCACAGCTTCGCAAATGTTTGCGATTTCATTTGCATAAGATATTTTTATTGCAAGAAAAGAATTTGACGCATATTTTGTCATCTCTGCGGATTTCACATCCATTATGACAAATCTGCTTGCCGTTCTGAAAAACGGAGCATAAACTTCCTGCATAATAGCTGTTGCTTTTGGAGAGTTTGAACCGATAACAACTCTGTCAGGCTTTAAAAAATCATCTACCGCTGCACCTTGCTTTAGAAATTCAGGATTAGATACAACATCAAATTCACCGTTATAATATTTACGTATAGTTTCAGCTACTTTATCAGCAGTTCCGACAGGCACTGTCGATTTATCAACAATAACCTTATAACCGTTTATGGCTTTCCCGATGCTTTCCGCAACATTCATAACATATTGCATATCTGCAGAACCGTCTTCACTCTGCGGGGTTCCAACCGCAATAAAACATACAAGTGATTCTTTTACGGCTTTATCCAAATCAGATGAAAATTTTAATCTCCCTTCAGCGGTATTAGCTTTTATTAACTCCTCCAGCCCGGGTTCATAAATCGGAATTATACCTTCATGGAGTTTTTTTAATTTTTCAAGGTCATTATCAACACAGATTACATCATTTCCCATATCTGCAAGGCAAGTACCTGCGACCAGACCAACATATCCCGTACCGATTACACAAATTTTCATCTCTTCTCCTTTGGCTATTCTGTTACAATATAGATTAATGATAGCACAAAAAGTATTTTTATGTGATAATAATATCATATTAAACTATTTGGAAGAGGGATATGCATGGAATTGGAATATAAATTGCAGAAAACATCATCAAAAGATGCTTTTAACTACAAATATTTACTCGGGAAAATTTTTCCTTATATAAAACCAGTATTGCCGCGGGCTGTTTTAAACCTTATTATTGCTATTCCTTTAGGACTGCTTGACGGCGTAGTGGCTCTTTCATTAAAGCCTTACCTTGACTTTGTAATAAACGGTAATCCCGAACATACATGGTCTTTTTTAGGCATAACAGTTCATTCTCAGGCATTTTTAGCGATGATTATTCCCTTTGGCATAGTTGCATTTGCGCTGTTTCAAGGAATATTAAAATACTTAAGCAACTACCTGACCGATTGGACAGGACAAAAAATTTCCTTGTCATTAAAAAAAGATTTATTCAAAAAGCTTACATCAATGGACCCTCAATTTTTTGATGTAAATTCATCAGGCATTGTGTTAACGAGATTTTTAACAGATCCCGATACAGCATCAAAAAATATTATTGATATGTTAAAATCTTTTATAGCAACATTTTTCGGACTTATCGGACTTGTAGGGGTGCTTTTATATAATTCTTGGAAACTTGCTATTATCGGTGTAACGATAATGGCTATTGCAATAACTCCGGTAACACTTATAAGAAAAAGAATTAAAAAAGTCTCTAATGCCACAATGGTTGTAGGCGGGAATATGACAACAAATTTCAACGAAACATTTGCCGGAAACAAAATCATGACTGCTTATAACCTGCAGAAAGATCAAAATGAAAAATTTGATAAACAAATCTTAGAACAATTCCATCTGGCAATGTCGCTTACAAAACGGGTGGGATGGATGTCGCCGATTATGTACTTTGTATGTTCAATAGGAATTGCACTGGTTATGGCGTACGGAAACCACCTGATATTGTCAGGTCAAATGACTGCAGGAAGTTTCGCATCATTCGTTACATCACTGCTTTTATTGTACAAGCCGACCAAAACTCTCGGTAACACTCTGACAAACTTACAAAATATATTTGTAGCTATGAGCAGAGTATTTGAATTATTCGACTTACAGCCCAAAATCAAATCTCCTGACAATCCTGTAGAGTTAAAGGGACTAAATAATTCTATAGATTTCAAAAACGTCCGGTTTGAGTATGAAGAGGGAACACCTGTATTGAAAGACTTCACGCTTCATGTAAATAAAGGTGAAACAATTGCGCTTGTAGGCAATTCCGGAGGCGGCAAAAGCACCGTAGTCAGTCTTCTGCCGAGGTTTTATGATGTAAAAACAGGAGCAATTGAATTTGATGGTGTCGATATCAGAAAATTCAGCCTTGAAAGTTTGAGAAACAATATTTCATTTGTATTTCAGGATAATTTTCTGTTCTCGGGTACTATTAAAGATAACATATTAATGGGCAATGAATCCGCGACAGATGAACAAATTGAACAAGTAGTTGCAATGGCACACTTAGATGAATTTGCTCATACACTTGAAAACGGACTTGATACAATAGTCGGAGAACGCGGAACAATGCTCTCGGGCGGACAAAGACAGCGCGTGGCAATTGCAAGAGCTATGCTGAAAGATGCACCTATTGTCATTTTAGATGAAGCAACATCTGCTCTTGACAACAAATCTGAAGCAATTGTACAAAAAGCGCTTGATAACTTAATTCAAAACAAAACAGTATTTGTAATTGCTCACAGATTAACAACCATAAAAAATGCAGACAGAATTGCCGTTATAAATGACGGAGAACTTGCAGAACTCGGAACACACGATGAATTAATGCATATTGAAAACGGCAAATACAAATACCTTTATGAAATGCAGTTTAAAAATCAAGAAGATACGGCAGAGGTTTAATATGAACAAAATAATCAAAAAATGGATAGAGCCTTATGTTTTACTTGAAACTCTAAAAAAAGACTGCAAACTTGTAAAAGATTTTACATTTGACGGCTTTTCAAAAAATAATATAAAAAAAGAATTTTTAAAACATCTAAAACAAGAAAACCATTTCGGACTTTATATGAAAAACGTAAATAAATTTTATTTATTCAACGGAAAAGCTGATATTGATAAAATATTTGAACTAACAGCGTCTGATTATGAAACTACGGAAGATATTGAAAAACCGTTTGATATGGTTGATATGGGCAAAGCCGAAGCAGGAATCATACTTTTGTAAAAGATTAAAGGTCTAAATGTTCTGACAGTCATGCTGAACTTGTTTCAGCATCTTATTATTGCAGAATTAATTTTAGTCATTTTTGTTATACCCGAGTTCAACAGCTTTTCTGTAAGCCTTTTCAGCTTCTTTGTTTCGTCCGAGAGCACCGAGAATTTCTGATTTAATATAATATCCGTATTTATCAGTACCGCCTAAAAGAATTGATTTATTTATGCATACCAATGCATTTGAAAAATCTTTTAACCGGCCGTAACATATAGCCATTTTATAATATATGAATTCATTTTCCTGAAATTCAAGCGCCTTTTTAGCTGTTTCAATTGCTTCTTCATATCTTTTTAAATCTAATAAAAGATTCATTTTATACGTATAAATATCATAATTTTTTTCTTTCAAAATGTGTTTATTTATATACAAAAGAGCCTTATTATAATCTTCCAGATAACAATAGTTGTATGAAATATAATATGCAGTTTCATTTTCAGCTTCAGGATGTTTTTTATCAAAATTTAAAAGTAAATTAAGAGCTTCATCAAATTTGAACAAACCGGCCAGATACATAGCCTTGGCATAATACAATGCAGCATTTTCTTGATTATTCAAAATTGCCATATTTATATACTTTACAGCATTTTGGAAATCATCCAAATCTCTATATTCTCCTGCTATACGCTCATAACATTCAACAAAACTGTTGTCTTCTTCCAAGACTCGTTTGTAAATTCCAATCGCTTCTTCATGGCAACCTAATATAGATTTTATATCAGCCATACGGATATAGTATAATGGTTTTGGCTTAATTTTAATAGCCTTTTCTATATATTTCAGTAATTTTTCGGGCGGGGAGTTATTGAAAATAGGATCAGCAAGTTCATAATACCTTTTATCTTTAGGATAAAATATCATATTTATATTTGTATACATATTATAAGAAGGCCATACCTTTAATAAATCAAAGGAGTACAAAAATAATATCGACCACAAAGCTGCTATCAACCCTGAATCAAATAAATATCTGATATCAGCTTTTAATGGTTTTAAAGCCTGATTTAACGCAGATTTAGCATCTCCTTTCCATAAATATGCACTACATTTTGCTATTCTTAAACAATTAGATCCGTCTTCCTCATAGCTGAGTATTTTTTCACAATATTTGTCTATGAGTTTTTGTTTGCTTCCATCGTTATTTTGCCCTCTATACACTTCTGTTGCCAAAAAATCCGCAATATAATAATCTTCAGGAGCTTTTTCTAAAAGATTATTCAAATACCTTTCTGCCTTAAAATATTTTTCATCACTTATATATATTTCAGCCAAAAGAGCATCGGCATAGTAATAATCCGGATCAAGTTTTTTTGACATAAACGCATACTTTAAAGCTTTTTTATTATCATCTTTGTTAATATACGCACCTGCAAGAAAGGCATAATTTTGAGCCGTTACCTGACCGTCCGCAATACGTTTTTTTAGAAGCTTAACAGCTTTTTCTGCATTGAATTTATTTATATGCATTTCAGCATCTTTATAAAAAATAGTGATATTATCAAACATAACTAACCTCTGTATATATATCGGCACAGAAAGAAATTACTTTGAAAAATTTTACAATTATTAACACGATTAGCAATTTCCTACACACAAAATCCTTTATATAAATAAAGGTAAAAAGGGGAAAATGTATTATGTGGTTTAACTGTACATACGGTTTTAATAATCCGTTCATGAATTTTTTTATGCCGTTTATGGACTTTAACTGTATGCCTTATAATTTTATGCCGTTTAATAATATTTTCGGTATAAATTGTTTTAACCGCTATCCTATAATGCCCTCGCCACCGGTTTCAGTATTCCGAAGCGGGCAGCAAAGAACCCAGAATAATAATCTTGAAAACAGATTAGCTGTTAAATCATCTGAAAAAATTACGGTTTCTGAAAAAAGCAGCTCAACAGTGAAAATAAAAACAGCAAAAACAGAAGAAGAAAATCTTGTTCATGGAGTTAAATATAACAAAACAAAGGGAGAGCTGCTTGCTGAAAATGTAATTGCAGGACTTCCGACAGACAGAGATCCGAAAAATCCGTTATGTGCGAGATATGTAAAAAAAGCTGTTGTAAAAAGCGGTTTGGGACCTTACATAAACGGAAACGGAGAATATTGCAAACATATTATGCGCGCCAACAAAAATTTTAAAGAAGTTAAAGTTAAAGCATCAGAACTTGCCTCGCTTCCTGCAGGAAGCATCATAGTTTATGATGCCTATGACAAATTTATTGATAAAGAAGGCAATCAACGCAGAATAGGCAAAGACGGTCATGTTCTTGTAGCTCTCGGAGACGGCAGAGGATGCAGCGATATAATCGAAGATATTCCTGAATCTAACAGAGCTTATACATTTATTCCCGTTTAAATTTCTTTACATTATTAGCAATTTTAGAGAAAAAAAATACTTTATATATTTATAGAGGAAAATTAAGGGGATAATACTTTGGGTTTAGTTAATCTAAAGAAAGATAACAAATATATAACGCAAAACATTAATAATTTAATGTCCGCGAATAATATGTTTGCTTTTTCTGACTTAATGCCTGCGAATACGGCTATGCCGTCAATACCTGCTATATTCACTCCTAATTTCAATTTTACAATGCCGTCTGCTTCTTCAAACAGCATAATACAATTATATAATACTTTATTTGCTAAAACTTCATCTCTAAATAACAGCGGCTTTAATTTTTCAACGAATTTTAGTTCCGTTAGGATGACAGGTAATATGGGATCGGATATTGTTTCAACAGCCAAACAGTATCTGGGATTTAAAGAAAGCGATGGTTCGTTTAAACTATTTACAAAAGGACAAAACCATGCCTGGTGCGCAGATTTTGTAAGTCATGTAGTTAAA
>CASDVM010000012.1 GCA_949284415.1 uncultured bacterium
AGACAAAGGAGTACCGGTATCGCCTGTTCCGTAATAATCATAAATAAGTTTTGTCTGGTCTAATGAATTCTGGTATTCATTGGATAAATCCGCAAGCTCTCTGGACAATGCTATCTTCTGGTGTGATAAACGCATTGATTGGTATTCACAGTCTGATTTTCTTGCTGTGATTGTTAATAATCTGGCTTGTCCTGCTGCTAATCCCATTATTTTCGATTTTCCTTTCAAAAACCAGTAACGTTCATTATTGTATTACGGTATTTATTGTTTTAATCTTTAAAAAATAATAATTTTTTGTAACATTTGTTAATATTTTTAATTCTTAAAAATATTGATGCTGTTAACTAATGCAAAATTACTATAATTGTAGCAGTCATAATTGATGAGATTTTTGAAAAAAGTGGTATAATATATATAGAAAGGTGAATTGAAAATTTTATAAAAATCGTTCCGTTGCGCGTACGGAGTTATCAGCCGGTGATTATTTTGTTTTATGCAAAATATAAGAAAGGCAGAAAAGAAAATGACCAGCTTACAATTTCAAAATGATTTGGATCGCTTGACAGAAGTTTTGCCTGACAAGGTCAGGAAACACATCACTTATGAAAAAATGGATGATGTTATAGAAATTGTTCTGGATATCGGCAGAACCCCTGAAATCAGACATGCAGGAGGAAAGATTGAATATCTTGGCAATGAATTTGTTACGGAAGATGATATTAATTACATCACTTCCCGCATTCAGGAATTCACATCTGACAACCGTTCCGGCATTCCCGGAACTCTCCATAGAATCAGTGCAATCAGAAACAGGCAGGGGAAAATTATAGGTCTGACCTGCCGTATCGGAAGAGTAGTTACAGGTACAATTGCCTGCATAAAAGATATCTGCATGATGAATAAAAGTATTCTGTTTCTCGGGCGTCCTGGGGTCGGCAAGACTACAAAACTCCGTGAAATTTCACGTCTTGTTGCTGATGAACTCGGTAAACGCGTTGTAATTGTAGATACATCAAATGAAATTGCAGGAGACGGCGACACACCTCACCCTGCAATAGGACATGCAAGACGTATGCAGGTTACACAGCCCGAATTTCAAAAAGATATTATGATCGAGGCCGTTGAAAACCATACCCCGGAAGTTATTGTTGTTGATGAAATAGGTACGGAAGCAGAAGCACAGGCTGCAAGAACAATTGCGGAACGCGGGGTTATGCTCATTGCTACAGCCCACGGAAACAGTCTTGAAAACTTGATTAAAAACCCTACCTTGTCGGATTTGGTAGGCGGTATTCAATCTGTAACTTTAGGTGATGATGAAGCAAAACGCAGAGCTTCCCAAAAAACAGTTCTAGAAAGAGAAAAACAGCCTACATTTGATGTCGTTATAGAAATATTAGACCGCAACACTCTAGCTGTTTATAAAAATACTGCAGAAGCCGTTGATTATATTTTGCGGGGCTGGCCGATCAGACCCGAAATAAGAAAAGTTGACAAAACTTACGACACAGAAATACCTGAACAAGATAAACATGAACCCACAATTTCCGATATTCCTAAAGAAATTAATAAACTCGAACAAAAAATTCAGCCTGAACACAATACGGACAGCTTAAAATTCAGCTTTTCACGACAAAAATATGTTGAAGAGGTTAAAGGTATAAAGAAAATTTATCTTTATGCCGTTTCAAGGACAATTGTAGAAAAGGTTATAGAAAGACTTGATTTAAACGCTGAAATTACGCGGAATCTTGAAGATGCAGATATTGTGATAGCACATAAAAACTTTATAAAAGGCGGAGCAAAAGTTTTGAGCACCGCAAATGATTACAGACTCCAGATATTTTATGTAAAAACTAACTCTATGGCGCAAATTCAGAAAGTTTTAAAAGAGGCTTTACAGATAACCGAAGCTTCGGAAACTTTATGCGGTTATTATGATGATGCGGAACGTGCTCTTGATGAAGCAAAAGCTGCAATAAATAAAATTCTTGCCGGAGCCGAACATGTTGAACTAACCCCGCAAAATCAACATATCAGGAAATTACAGCATGAACTTGTCGAACAGCACAACCTTTCAAGCAAATCCGTGGGAGAAGGCAGTAACAGACACCTTAGAATTGTCGGCGGAAAAGATTTTAATAACTGATTTGCAATAACAGAATTGTTAATTTATAATAACTTAAATTAAAGGAGGTTATTATGAACAAAATTGATATTTACACAATGACAACATGCCCGTACTGTGTGAAAGCAAAAAAACTTTTATCAACTTTAGGTTTAACTTACATAGAACACAACGTTGATGAATCTTTTGATGAAATGACAAAAAAACTTTCCGAAAAATTCAATAAAACAGTTATGACTGTTCCGCAGATTATTATTAATGATAATTATGTCGGCGGATATGACAATTTGGAAGCCGCATACAAAAGCGGAAAACTCAAAGAAATTTTAGAATAAATAAATTTGAGCTTAATTCACACGGTTGTTAATAAATAAACATGACATGATTGCGGATCTGGTCCGCAATTACGTGTTTACTGATGAGTTTTCACAGAAAATTTAAAAATTTATAAAACAAAAAAACAAAAGACGGGAATTAAAAAATCCCGTCTTTTTCAATTATGTAAATTCATACAAAATCAGAATGAAAAAAGGACTTTACCTCTACTTACATCCCAGAGGACCTTCTTCTTCCTTACTGTGTTTGAATTCGATTACTGCCTGAGCTGCTGCCAGTCTTGCCTGCGGAACTCTGAACGGTGAACATGATACATAGTTCAAACCTATTCTGTGGCAGAATTTAACCGATGCCGGATCTCCGCCGTGTTCTCCGCAGATACCGCGTTTCAGATGCGGTCTGACTTTAAGAGCTTTATCGAGAGCAATTTTCATCAATTGTCCAACTCCTTCCTGATCAAGGGTTTGGAACGGGTTAGCAGGCAGAATTTTTTGTTCTACATAGTTTTGCAGGAACTTGCCTTCTGCATCATCTCTTGAATAGCCGAATGTCATCTGCGTTAAATCGTTTGTTCCGAATGAGAAGAATTCCGCATATTCTGCAATCTGATCTGCTGTCAAAGCCGCACGCGGAATTTCAATCATTGTACCGAACATGTAATCAACCGCAACACCTTTTTCGTTCATAACTTCTTTTGCAACACGTTCAAGAACACTTTTTACTGTTTTAAGTTCATTTACATGTCCTACAAGCGGAATCATGACTTCAGGTTTAACATCAAGTCCTTCTTTTTTCAAATCACAGGCTGCCGTAAATATTGCTCTAACCTGCATTTCGTTGATTTCCGGATAAGTCAAACCTAAACGGCATCCTCTCAAGCCCATCATCGGATTTGATTCAGACATTGCTTCAACGATATTCAGAAGTTTTTCATCTTCTTTGTAATCTTCGCCTTTAGCTTTTTTGGTTGCAACTTTAGCTATCAATTCTTCTTTGTCGGGCAAGAATTCATGAAGCGGCGGGTCAAGAAGTCTGATTGTCATTGATTTTTCACCCAATGCTTTAAACATAGCGTAGAAATCGCTGTACTGCATCGGAAGAAGATGATCAAGAGCTTCTTTTCGTGCTTCCGGCGTACCTGCAATAATCATTTTTTGAACCCACGGAAGTCTTTCCGGATCCATAAACATGTGTTCGGTACGGCATAAACCGACTCCTTCAGCTCCGAGTTCCAGTGCTTTTGCAACATCAGCGGGTGTATCCGCATTAGCTCTTACGCTCAACAATTTAGTTTCATCAACCCATTTGAAAAGTTTTTGGAAGTTTTCATCCATTTTAGGAGGAATTAAGTGAACTGACCCTGCCATAACTTCGCCTGTACCGCCGTCAAGAGAAATAATATCATTTTTATGGTAAACAGTACCGTCTGCAGATGTCAGAGTTTCATTTTTAAGATCGATTTTTAAATCTTCACAGCCTGCAACGCATGGTTTTCCCATACCTTTTGCAACAACAGCTGCGTGAGATGTCATACCGCCTCTGAGAGTCAGAACACCTTGAGATTCAATCATACCGTGAATATCATCAGGACATGTTTCAATTCTGACTAAGATCACTTTTTCACCTGCTTTACCGCGTTCTGCAGCTTCTTCGGTATCAAATACAATTTTACCGACAGCAGCACCCGGAGATGCCGCAAGACCTTTTGCAATTTGTTTTGCTTCTTTTTTAGCAGCAGGGTCAAAGTCCGGAAGAAGTACCTGATAAAGCTGGTTTGCATCTACAAGTTCAATTGCTCTTTCTTTATCAATTATACCTTCTTCGCACATTTCTACCGCAATTCTCACAGATGCTTTTGCAGTTCTTTTACCGTTACGTGTCTGAAGGATATACAATTTGCCTCTTTCGATTGTGAATTCCATATCCTGAACATCTTTGTAGCCCTTTTCAAGTTTTTTAGCGATATCAACGTATTGTCTGTATAAATCAGGCATTTCATGTTCAAGTTCCGCAATAGGTTTAGGAGTTCTGATACCTGCAACAACGTCTTCTCCTTGAGCGTTTGTCAAATATTCACCGTAGAATTTATTTTCACCGGTAGACGGGTTTCTTGTGAAGGAAACGCCTGTTGCACAGTCATCGCCCATGTTTCCGAACACCATTGTCTGAACATTTACAGCTGTACCGTAGTTATGGTCGATTTTGTAGTGATCTCTATATGCTACGGCACGAGGAATATTCCAGGATCTGAATACCGCTTCTATTGCTTCTTCCAATTGAACGTAAGGATCCTGCGGGAATTCTTTGCCTGTTTCTTTTTTGATTAATTCTTTATAAGGCTCAATTAAAGATTTCCAATCTTCTGCAGTTAAATCCGTATCAGATTTATAACCTTTTTCTTCTTTAATTTTGTCAAGATAATCTTCAAATTTTTGTCTGTCGATTTCCCAAGCAACAGATCCGAACATTGTCAAAAATCTTCTGTAAGAGTCATAGCAGAATCTCGGGTTGTTAGTCAGTTTAATCATGCCTTCAACAGTTTTGTCATTTAACCCCAAATTCAAAATTGTTTCCATCATGCCAGGCATTGAAAGTCTTGCACCTGATCTGACGGATACAAGAAGCGGATTTTCGGCATCGCCGAATTTTTTGCCTGCCTGCTCTTCTACTTCTTTTAGGTAATATTTCACTTCATCCATCAATCCTGCAGGCATTTTATTGCCATGATTAATGTAATCCATACAGGTTTCTGTAGTAATCGTTAACCCCGGAGGAACCGGCAGCCCCAAATTGGTCATTTCAGCGAGGTTTGCACCTTTACCGCCGAGAAGATTGCGCATGTCTGCATTGCCTTCTTTGAATAACCATACGCGTTTTTCAGTCATTTTTTTATCTCCTTTCTTATTCATATAATAAACACTTTCAATGATTTTAATATATCACAAAAAAAATAATATATACAATTTTTTAAACTTATTTATTTATTTTTTATTTGCCTAATCGATTTGTTTCAATTATCATTATAAATATGGAAAATGAAGTTAGTAAAAAAAATTTTTCAGGCAAAGTTACTCTGCTGGACAAATACATTCTTAAGCAAATTATCGAAATGTTTATTATGGGTGTATGTGTATTTACATCTATTATTTTTGCTTCGGATACATTTATAACCCTTATAAAACAAATTTCACTATTCGGAATTCCTTTCAAAGTAGCATTGATGATGATTATTCTAAACCTCCCTCAGGTAATTGTTATGACAATACCTATGGGTGTCTTGCTTGCGACTGTTATGACTCTTAACGGTTTAAGCTTAAAATCCGAAATTACTGTAATGCGAGCCTGCGGAATAGGCTTGAACAGAATTGCCAAACCAATTTTTATTTTTGCACTGGCAATGTCCGTATGCAGTTTTGTTATTAATGAAACTGTTGTCCCTGTCATGACCAAACAGTCAAAGGATCTCGCTCTCTGGTCTCTCGGACAGAAAAATATTCCCGAAGGCAAGCAAAATTTCGTTTTCAAAGAATTGAATGACGGCGGAAGCATAAAAAGATTATTTTATGTAGGTTTCTGTGAAAATAAAGTTTTGCATAATATTACTGTGCTAGACACATCAAAAGACGGTACAATTCAAGTCTTGCAGGCAGATGAAGGTAAAACTTCCCCTGAAGGCTGGCAGTTTGACAAAGGTGCTGTTTATACGGTAGACAGTGACGGAAAAGTTTTAAACACAACTCTTTTTGACAGTTCTATAGTTAAATTCGGGCTTGATATGTCTAAAGAACTTAATAAAAATGTTGCCAAAGAAATGAATTTTACTCAACTTATTAATTATATAAGACATAATCATATTGATATAAAGCAGAGAAATGTTTTCCATATTGAACTTTATGACAAGCTTGCATTACCGTTGACAACAATTGCGCTGGTTCTTATTGGTGTACCTCTTGCAATTACTCCGCCGAGGGTGCGTTACAACAGAGGTTTCTTATTCAGTATATTAATCATATTTGCATATTACTTGATAAGGGCACTGTCAATATCATTCGGCGAAGCAGGCACATTACAGCCGTTTCTGGCAGCCTGGATGCCTAATATTGTCCTGACAATAATCGGAACAATGCTTTATTATAAAAAGGTTTATACAATAGAGTAATAAAAATGAACAATAATCTGTTTGAAAAAAATTTTAAAAGACTGAATGATTATGATTTGAATATCTTAAACGATAATTCATTTAAAGATTTGGATGATAAGACATTAAAGCTTGAATGCTTGATAGCAGAAAAGGAAGAAGCGCTTGAAAAGCTTAACAACAAAATTAAAGGTGCAGAATTGTTAGGCAAGCTGCTTGATGTAATGGATTTGAAAATTCAGGCAAAACAGTTAGAAAATGAACTTGCGGATTTGAAAGAACAATATTCGAAAAGGAATATGGCAGAAAAAATAACCGATGCAATAACTGCCGGAAAGTCAAAATACAAGTTATCACCGATAAGACGTCTTGCACGTTTTGTATCAAGACAAATTATTGCAAGAATGTCAAAAAAAGTTAAGTCAATTCTTGATTTAAGCGACTCTTTAGATACTCTTGAAAGTATAAACGAAAATGTTGATGAACTTATTGCAATGAAGGTTCCTTACGGTGAAACAAAAGCTAATTACGAAAAACTGACTAATTATCTTTACCGCGCCAATCGCATTCATTCGGAAATCAACAAAAAGATGCAGAAGCTGTAACTTGCGAATAAGTTATTTTTATCATAGAATTATTTTATAAGAAAAATGAATAGCTTTAAGGAGAAAATATGAACGAGCTTTTAAAAAAATCAGCAGCAGAACAAAGCAAAGCTTTAAAAAATAAAGAAATTTCAGCAGTAGAATTAACAAATGCGGCTTTTGAAAGAATTGAAGAAGTTGATGGAAAATTAGGAGCATTTAATTCTTTAACAAAAGAAACAGCGCTTGATACAGCAAAAAAAGTCGATGAAAAAATCGCAAAAGGGGAAGAATTACCGCTTTTGGCAGGTGTTCCGCTTGCACTCAAAGACAATATGAATCTGAAGGGTTCTAAAACAACTGCTTCTTCAAAAATTCTGGAAAACTTTGTTTCTCCGTTTAACGCTACAATAAGCGAAAAGCTCTTGAACAATTTAGTTCCGATTGTCGGAAAAGCCAACCTTGACGAATTTGCAATGGGATCTTCAAACGAAAACTCGGCTTTCAAAAAAGTTCATAACCCCTGGAATTTGAATAAAGTTCCCGGAGGCTCATCAGGCGGATCGGCCGCTTCTGTTGCAGCCTGCGAAGCAACACTGGCATTAGGTTCCGATACAGGCGGTTCTATCAGACTGCCTGCATCTTTCTGCGGTATTGTCGGAATGAAACCTACTTACGGACGTGTTTCCAGATACGGTTTAATTGCTTTTGCATCATCTTTAGATCAAATAGGCCCTTTTGCGAGAACCGTTGAAGATGCCGCAAACTTACTCGAAGTAATTTCAGGTCATGATCCGAAAGATTCTACATCTTTAAATCTGCCTGTAGAACATTACTCCGCACATCTTAACGATGACATAAAAGGAATGAAAGTCGGCGTTATAAAAGAATTGATGTCGGAAGGTTTATCCGATGATGTACAAAAAGCGATTGAAAAAGCAATTGAAGATTATAAAAAATTAGGCTGTGAAATTGTTGAAATCTCTTTGCCAAGATTGAAATATTCAATAGGAATTTATTACATCCTGGCAACTGCAGAATGTTCATCAAATCTGGCACGTTTTGACGGTGTAAAATACGGTTACAGAACACCTGACGCCAAAAATCTTCTTGAAATGTATACAAAAACCAGAGCAGAAGGCTTCGGCCCCGAAGTTAAACGCCGTATAATGCTCGGAACTTATGCTTTATCATCTGGATATTACGATGCTTATTACAAAAAAGCACAGCAGATGAGAGCACTGGTAACTCAGGATTTTGAAGAAGCATTCAAAAAAGTTGATATTCTGATTTCACCAACATGCCCGAATACAGCATTTGACCTCGGAGCAAAAGCTTCTGATCCGTTAGCTATGTATTTAACAGATATTGCAACAATTTCCGCTAACCTTGCCGGAATTCCGGGATTGAGCGTGCCTGCGGGATTTGACAAAGACGGTATGCCGATAGGCTTGCAAATACTTGCTCCGCAGTTACAGGAAAGCAGATTATTTAATGCGGCTCATAAGTTTGAAAGAGCTAACGATTATTACTTACAGCTTGCAAAAATATAACAAGTCTGCCTCCCTTGTTAAAGGGAGGGGAACCGCATAAGCGATGAAGGGATTACATGCTTAACACCGAATATCTTGAAAGATGCATAGCAACACTGGAAAAATCTTATTCCTGCATAAAATCGGCAGAAGAAGGTTCCATTGACTATGAAATGTACAGGAATTCTCTTGTAAAAAGTTTTGAAATGACGCTTGAACAAAGCGGAAAACTTTTAAGAAAAAAACTGACTCCCTATTTTGCAAGTAAAAAAGCTGTAGATTTGTTAACTTTCAAAGATTTATTCAGAGAAGCTTTGAAACATTCATTATTAAGCGAAAATGAAGTAAATCGCTGGTTCAAATACAGAGATAACAGAAATAATACGGCTCACGATTACGGGAAAGCCTTTGCCGAAGAAACTTTGTTTTTGATTGACGATTTTTTGAAAGATGTTAAAAATTTGAAAGAAGCTGTTGAAAATGAGTGAACTTTTCATAAAACCCGAACATCTTAAAATGTTAAAAGATATTTTTGCATCTTACTGTCCTGAGGCGGAAATATGGGCATACGGGAGCAGGCTGACAGGTGATGCCCATGAAGGAAGCGATTTGGATTTAGCTGTTAAAGATTTCCATCGAAAAAATGCAAACCTTTCCGAACTTAAAAGTTTGTTGTCTGAAAGCAATATTCCGTTTATTGTCGATATTCACGAATTTGACAAACTACCAAAATCGTTTCAGGATGAAATTTTGAAAAATTATATTATACTTTAAAGTCAATTTTTAAACCGTATTTTTTATTTTTGTAATCCTAATAATCTTTTTCTGTTAGCGTTCCAAGATTTCATGTAAGAAATAAAACGTCTTACAGGATTTTTTGAGTAGTGTCCGCTTTCTAATGAGGTTTGAGTATATTTATACTGATATTTTTTACTCATGTTGTGTAATTTTCTTATGCCGGTATCTACTTGTCTTACAAGTTTTCTGTCTGCATCAGCTGCTTCAAACGCTGAAATACCGGCATTTATTTTGTTATATATTTTTACAGCATTAACTTTCATCTATAATTCTCCAAAGCATTGTTATTATTGGATTAAAAAACTTATTTATCGTTTTCTTCTCTGTATTTTTTCAGCTTAATTGAATCGCCTTCAAGTATAATACTCATTTCATGAAGTATTGGATTAATATTGAGACTCTCTAAAAATGACTTTGGAATAACTATAGACCAGCTATTACCTGCTTGCCTTAATTTTTTATGCAACATGTGTCTACTCCAGTGTATATTTTATGCTTACATAAATTGTACCATTATTTGGTTGACAATGATGTACATTTAATGTACATTTATGTATTAATGGAGGTTTTTATGAAGACAAAGAAATACTGTGCATTAGCAGGTAAAAAAATTAAGGAATTAAGACTGCAAAATAATATGAAAGTGAGTGAGCTCGCAAAACTTTCTGAACTTTCTCCGTCAACAATACGCAGGATAGAAACAGGAAACTATGATATTGAACTTTTCACTATTTACAAATTGTGCAGAGCCTTTAACATAAAGGCATTAGATTTTTTTAAATCATTGGAAACTATATAATATTAAATGTTTATCAGTGGGAACGTTTCACTTATCCCACCCTACGTGGGCTACGCGTGTCTTAAATTAAAGTGTAGTCCCACCTGTTCTCCAATAAAAAAAAAGACGGACTTTAATTTAGACCGTCTTTTTCAGGTGTTTAGATTATTTATATCTAAGTGCGCTGCACTTATTCTTTTGTGTATTCGGCATCAATTACATCATCATCTCCGCCGTCTTTTTTATTTTCCGTTGAAGATGCATTTTCACTTGAAGCTGTTGACTGTTCTTCTTTTTGAACAGCTTCGTAAGCTTTTTGCGAAATGCTGAACATTGTCTGCTGTAATTCATCAGATAATTTTTTCAGTTCTTCAACAGGTTTGTTTTCATCAAGAGCCTTTTGAAGCGCTGCTTTTTGTTCATCAAGTTTAGATTTGTCAGCTGAATCGATTTTTCCTTCAAAATCTTTTTCAATTCTGTCTGCTGAACCGATTAAACTCGTTGCATTGTTTTTAATTTCAGCTTCTTCTTTTTTCTTCTTATCTTCAGCTGCGTTAGCTTCTGCTTCTTTAACCATTTTATCGATATCAGCTTCTGAAAGGTTAGAAGAATTTGTTATAGTAATTTTTTGTTCTTTATTAGTAGCTTTATCTTTTGCTGAAACGTTTACAATACCGTTAGCATCAATATCAAATGTAACTTCGATTTGCGGCAGACCTCTCATTGCCGGCGGAATACCGTCAAGTCTGAACATACCTAAAGATTTGTTATCTTTAGCCATCGGCCTTTCACCTTGAAGTACGTGAATATCAACGGCTGTCTGGTTATTTTCCGCAGTTGAGAAAACCTGTGATTTAGAAACCGGAATTGTAGTGTTTCTGGGAACAAGAGGAGTCATAACACCGCCTAATGTTTCGATACCAAGAGTTAACGGAGTTACATCAAGAAGGACTATATCTTTAACTTCACCTGCAAGAACGCCTGCCTGAACAGCAGCACCAACTGCAACAACTTCATCAGGGTTAACTGACTGGTTCGGTTCTTTTCCCGTGTATTCTTTAACCAGCTGCTGAACAGCAGGTATACGTGTTGAACCGCCGACCAATACAACTTCATTGATATCATTCTTTGTAATTCCTGCATCTCTCAATGCGTTTTCAACAGGAGTTTTACATCTGTTTAACAAATCACGGCATAAATCTTCAAACTTGGCTCTTGTCAAGTTTAAATCTAAGTGTTTAGGACCGTTTGCGTCAGCTGTAATAAACGGAAGATTGATATTTGTTTCCATAACAGATGACAATTCACATTTAGCTTTTTCTGCTGCTTCTTTAACACGCTGCATAGCCTGTTTATCACCACGAAGGTCAATACCTTCCTGTTTTTTGAACTCATCGCAGATCCAGTCCATAACTTTCTGGTCGAAATCATCACCGCCTAAGTGCGTATCACCAGATGTTGAAAGAACTTCGTGAACACCATCGCCGATTTCAAGTATTGATACATCGAAAGTACCGCCGCCTAAGTCAAATACAAGAACTTTTTCTGCTTTTTCTTTTTCAAGACCGTAAGCAAGAGCTGCTGCTGTAGGCTCGTTTACGATACGTAAAACATCAAGGCCTGCAATTCTGCCTGCATCTTTTGTAGCCTGTCTTTGAGCATCGTTAAAGTAAGCAGGAACAGTAATTACTGCTGACGTAACTTTTTCTCCCAGGTAGTTTGATGCATCATCAGCCAGTTTTCTCAAAATCATAGCTGAAATTTCCTGCGGAGTGTAATCTTTTCCGTCAATGTTTACTTTGTAATCTTCGCCCATGTGTCTTTTGATAGAAGCGATAGTTTTATCAGGGTTCAAAATAGCCTGACGTTTCGCCAATTGACCTACAAGTTTTTCGCCTGTTTTAGAAAAACCTACGATAGAAGGTGTTGTTCTTGAACCTTCCGCATTGGCAATAACTGTCGGCTTACCGCCTTCCATGACCGCTACAACAGAGTTTGTTGTACCTAAGTCAATACCAATTGTTTTAGCCATAATTAATTATCTCCTTTACTATAAATTATTACCTTCCATTTAATTATATTTATGTTATAACATCTTTTTTTTCAAATCTTAAAAAAATAAACAAAAAATTAATAATTGGATTTTCGGTAGGGGCCGTGTGAGCCTGAGCGAGCAGAAGATGAAAGCGCAGCGTATCAGTTTAATGCGAGCGGAACAAGCGACCCCGACCCGTAAGATGGCGGTCGTACGTTACTCCGCCGCCATCCCGAATAATCCAAGCCACAAAGTAAAATTACGAACGGTGCCGTTAAACGCGATCGAGATACGAACAACAATAAATGAAAACGACTAAATTACAATTATTAAAAAAAAGACGGGCTTGACTTTCCCGTCTTTTCTTCCTGCTATTCCAAGACATTTTCACCCGGCTCGACTCCCGGCAGGCAAACACCGAATTGACAATTAGAATTATAGTTATTTTCTGGAGGCAGATCAGCAGTGTTTGCCTGTTCCGTATTTATTAGTTCATCATAATAAGGTTTAAAATATTTTGGCAGAAAAGCATCAGTCCTTTGCATTTCCTGTAAATTATCAGGAACAAGCCTTTGTTCAAGAGGTTTTGTCTCCCAGTTTGATGTTGCTGTACATGCCCCGCCCGTTATACTGCATACAGCATAAACAGGCAGTGAAAAACAGCTTAAGATAAACAATAATATATAATTTTTCATATTTTCCGGCCTTTCAAATTATTCTACATTATAAGCTTAAACGACAATGCAGAATTTTTCATTGCCTGAAAGTAGCAAAAATTTTTTTGTTTATATTTTTTATGTTTACTATAAGGAGTTTTTATGAATAATATAAGTTTTCAGGGGCATTCATCTTTAATATTTAATCCGAAAGCGTATGACAAAGCAATCGTAATAACAACAGGAGCATACAGGCATCTCGGAGTTAATAATAAATGTAAACTTACTAACGGAAAAGTGTTTACTTCAGAAGCAGATGCGCAAAATCTTGCGGTTATTGTCAGAAATGAAAGAGATGGAATTATTAAACATATCCCATTAAACGGAAAAATTCAGCAGACTGTTGATGAAATTGCAAGAAAAGTTGAAGAATTAAAAGCAGCGGCTAAAGGTAAACTGACCGCATGGATAATAGGCGGAGAATCTGTTAAAAGTCCTAACGGAGAAAAAACTGTTGAAGCTGTTAATAAAGTCGCTGACATAATTTGCGACAAACCTGACATCGACACGTCAATTCTGGCAGGCAGCTTAAAAGGCGATGATAAAATTGTTATTCATACAAAAAACAACTTTCTTGAAATTATTTTAGATAAAGTTTTAAAACTGAATTGTAAAACTCAAAAACCTGAAGCAGCAGATTTGGAAAAATATTTTGATATTGTTGAATTAAATAATACTGATCTGTCAACGGTTATATAAATTTTTTCTTGCGGTTTTTTCTAAGACTTCACTAAAAGGAATTATAGGCTCCATTTTATAACCGCAATCATCAGAAAGCGCTCCGCCCATTGAGAATAATTCTTCCTGCGGATAACGTCTGCAAATCCCGGGGCGTGTTTTATGAATTTTGCATCTATGTGTTACCGCATCTAAGTTCTGGCATTCAAAAATCAAGCCTATATCATCTTTTCCGATAACTTTCAGGTAACTGTAAAAACGATGAAGATATTGTAATTTTTCAAACTCTTTTTCATCCTGAACAACATGTTTGTAATGTTTTACATATATCTGAGTACAGCATTTCCCGCAGGCTTTGCATTTTCCGGTGCGGTAATACTTCCTTTTCAAAATTTTTGAAAGAAAAAATTTTTTCAGCTTTTCAAACATATAAACATAATATCATAAAGTTTTGTAAACATTTTAAAAAGTTATGGCAAATATTAAGTTTCAGGAGAATTATAAAAAATGTAAA
The DNA here is from genome assembly GCA_949284415.1 of uncultured bacterium. GTDB lineage: Bacteria > Cyanobacteriota > Vampirovibrionia > Gastranaerophilales > Gastranaerophilaceae > Stercorousia. The sequence goes on from CASDVM010000012.1 coordinate 14,238, forward strand.
AGTCATAAATAACTACATAATACATAAAACTATAACATAACCAAAATAACCAACCTTGACCTTGATGATACAAGGTCTTTTCTTTTATAATAATAGTTTTCAACAAAAACAATAATTATTCCTACTTTACAAATAAAACTTTATGTAGTATGATAACCATGTAGAAAAAGAGAGATCATTTTTGATTAAGAAAGGTGGTAAAAAATGGCAAAATTTGTATGTACAGTATGCGGATGGTCAACAGAAGCTGATAAAGCTCCTGAAAGATGCCCCCTTTGCGGTGCAACTACATTCAAAGAAATAAATACGGCAGAAGGCAAAGTTTATGCGTGTGAACATAAAGTAGGAGACGGCAAAGTCGAAGATAAAGAAGTCATGGACGGATTGAGAGCTCACTTCACAGGTGAATGCACAGAAGTAGGTATGTATCTTGCAATGTCAAGAGTGGCTGAAAGAGAAGGCTACCCTGAAGTTGCAGAAGCATACAAAAGATACGCTTTTGAAGAAGCAGAACACGCTGCAAAATTTGCAGAATTGTTAGGTGAAGTTGTAACAGATTCTACAAAGAAAAACCTTGAAATGAGAGCTGAAGCAGAACAGGGTGCATGCGAAGGCAAACTTGCGATTGCTGCACGCGCAAAACAATTAGGCTATGATGCAATCCATGACACAGTTCATGAAATGGCTAAAGATGAAGCTCGCCACGGAAGAGGTTTTGACGGACTTTTAAAAAGATATTTCTCTTAAATTCGGTCATATTTAAACACTGAAAAAAAATACGGCAAGTTTAAAATTTGCCGTATTTTTTCTTCCCTTTTTTAAAAATGTATGCTATATTATTCTTAGCAAAGGCAGGACAATGAAGTTAAACAAAAGATTGGTTACAGTCGGATTATTAATACTCGTATTATCGGTTGCTTTAAAATTTATCTGGGCAGGAGTAAGACAGATTAAGGTAGATGATTTTCATCCTGCAGCCGTAATATTTGTTGTCGATTCTTCCGCCTCAAACCAGAAATATCTTCCCGACCAGAAAAAAATACTCCGCCAGATTTGCAATCTTTTAGATCCGGAAGATCAGATTAAAATTCTGAGAGTTTCTGAGGATGCATATTTAATATACGAAGGCGGTCCCATGAACGGAAGTACTATTACAAAATCAATGGACGCGTTCACAAAATATGATGAAAAAGATTATGGCACTGCATACGGTCTCGGTCTGAAAAAAGCATTTTCACACGCTCTTACCATGAAAAAGAACGGATACATTCCTGCAGTTGTTGTTATAGGGGATCTGGAAAATGAAGGGGCTATAGAAAAACAAATTAACTGGCAAACTTTGCCAAAAAATGTTCAAAACATAAAAAAATACGCTCCTGATATTTCAATGATGTTTCTGGATGCACATCCTGCAAAACTTGATTTAGTAAAGGAAACGCTTACACCTGTGTTAGGAGAAAATCATTTAATTGTTGCTCCCAAACAAAATATAGATAAGTCTATCAGAAGATTTCTTCACGCGATTGGAAGATAAAACTCAACAAGGTACAGACAAAGTTTACAAGAATTGATGAAGAGGATAAAAAATGGCAGTAGTAATTTCAACATCAAAAGGTGAAAAAGTATTTAAAAAAGATGTAATAAATGCGGGCACAAATCCAAAATGTGATGTAATATTAGAAACCGGCTATGATCTGTTACTCACGCTTGAATATAATCCTTCCGAAAATAAATGCACCGTTATAAATACTTTCAAAAGCGATAAAGTTCTTTTTAAAGGACAGCCGATAAAAAGAGTAGAAGTAAATAACGTCTGCAAACTTATGTTTTCGGACAGCAATGAATTTTTAAGTATAAAACTTATAGCAGATGCACCCGTTCAACATATCAAAACAGTTACTTCTATCGGTAAAGAGGATTTGACCGAAGAAGATATTAAAGGGCTTTACGGCAAAGATGTCAACGCCGTTACCAAGGTAAAACTAGAAAAACAGAAAGAAGATCTGGAAGGTGCACGTGTTGCAATAATTAAACAGGTTGCATTCCATATAAACGATTTGAAGCAAAAACTTTCTGCTAATTCAAAAACGAGTATATTTCTGCATGTTGCAATGTTTTTGAGTGCAATGGTGTGTGCGTTCGGGGTTTCAAATTATCTCATGGGGCTTGAAATCAAAGAATCTGCAAACTTCCTGCATCTGCCGACAAACATAAAAGTCTGGGGTGTATATACAATACTTATTTACGGCATCTGCCTGCTTTTGAAACAGGGAGTCTACCTCTATCTTCAAAGCAATATCCAAAAAGAAATGTCAAAATCCGCAAAACTCGGACAGAGTTTTATGCTTATATTTTCACTGATTTTTGTGCTCGGAATTTATGTTGTAAACCTCGTTTATTATATGAATTTGAATGATTTTATGACATTTGCCATATTTATATCGTTCTTTTTCTCCGGCATAATGGCCGTTCTTGCGATAAGCTGCGGATACTTCAAATGTAACGGTACTGAATGGACAATGACACTTGATAAGTATGAATACAGAGAGGACTTTGAAAGTGTTATAAAATCTTACAGACAATGGATTGAACGATATATCAACAGTTTGAGCAATTCAAAACTTCAGTATATAAGAGACAAAATGTTTAATCTCCAGTTGAAATCTGTCGGAGAAACTATTGTCGGAATTTTAACAGCACCGTTTCTGGCATACGGTGTTTCAAACACTCTTGCAATGTGTTTCCCCGAAGCTGCAGGATGGGTCAGAATTTCAGGCCTTAGAATAAGCCCTGTATTTTTGGTACTTGCGACATTTTTGATTATCTTTGCATTCTTCTCTTTTGTAAATGCATTCTTTTGCACTAAAAAAGTTCAAGGCTCGCAGGTAATCAAACAGGACGGATTTTCTGACTATCAGCACCACGGAGTTACAATATACGGACTTGAAGGCGTAAGAAGACTAAATTCCGAGAAAAACCGCTCCCTTGCTATAGGATGTGCAATTATACTCATAGAATTTTCAATGAACGTATCCTACTTTATGACTGAAATCGGCGGTGATATGCAGGGAATTTTCTTAAGTTTGGTAGCAGCGCTTGTCCCGACAGCACTTCTGATTGCGGAAACAATGATGCTGAGCCAGACAAAATTTGATATTTATGCCTGTGATGAATTGCTTTCTAAAGTAGATAAAGATTAATTATGAATTTTTTAAAGGTTCTTGTAATAATTTCATTTGTTTTTCTCACGCTCATCACGCTGAAGCTTCATCCCGATATGCATCAGCCGATGATTATAGAAGATGCTGACTTTAAACTTACAAGAATAAGCGATACTTTATCGACAGAAAAGATTCCGGTAAATTCTACAATACAAAAACCAAAAACAACAGAAAAAATTGTAGAAACACCGGAGCCTGATTTAAAAACAATTCAAAAAGAACTGGAGGTTCAAACACATCATCCTTCTAACAAACAAACTAAATATATTGAACCAAAAAATGTTAATTCCCCAAAGACCGAAAAAAAAATTACAACATCTTCCCCCGAGCCTGAAGACTCGCAGCTCGAACTTCTTGAAAGAATATTAGAACAGACAGAACAGGAGGCAAAGCAACAGCCTGAAAAAGTAGAACAAAAGCCTGTTCAAAAACAAAACACGAATTTCAAAAACCCGTATATGACCGAACAGGAAGAAATAATTGCCTGGAACAAATGGAGAAGCAATTTGCAAAATCAAATCATGCGCGATTCTCAAATTGACTATGCACCGTTGGGAACATTATTCTTATTCACATTTGTTGTTGACAAGTTCGGCAATATTTCAAATATAAAAGTAGAATGCTCAAACCCTAATTACATGGATGTTGCAAGAAATAACGTAAAACCTGCTATCGCAAACCTGCAGAAAAAACCTATATTGAATTTTCCTAAAGGTACTCAAAGAACATCAACCGTAGTTACGGGATTATTTTTAATCGGAACACAGGAAAGGTACTCTACACCGAATGACTTTTCTGACTATGAAAGGGTAACATACTGATGAACGGAATGAAAATTGCAATCATTGCAATAATAACTTTAATCATAGTAGCCGCTGCAACAGCAGTAATTGCAAATATTAAACCTCAGATGCATAAAACTTTCCGGCTGGAAAATATTATTTTTAAAAGGAGTAAATAAATTTGTTCGGAATAATTTGCACGGTTCTATGTATTTTAATAGAAATACCTTTCGGCATAAAATTTATGCAGGCACGGAAAAATTTTGACATAATAAGACAAACCGCAATTGTAATTATTATGCTTATTATTGCCGTAATATTTTTTGCCGTTTATAAATTAGGATTATTTGTGATAAGATAATTTTGTTATGTACAGATGTAGAGAATGCAAAGCTGAATACAGAGAAAAAGTTGAATACTGCGACTGCGGGAACAACACATTTGACTATATAGAAGACTCAAAACCTGCGGCTAAACAGGCTTCTGTTAAACAACCGCACAGTCCTCTTACGCTTGAGCAGAAATCGGAAATTGTTTCAAGAATATTTTTTGCACTCTGCATAATTCTGTCAATTCTTGTCTGGATGATACCTGCAGGAGAAAAATCAGCAAATACGAAAAAAACAACCGCTCCGGCGAAACAAAAATCGGCAGTAACAAAAAATATTCCTGATATTGATAAAATATGGGATGATACTCCGTTATATGAACCGCGTTCCAAAACGGAACCTGCCGAGCAACCGATGACTCCCGCGGATTATGTCAGACAGCTCTCGCAATCTGTTACGCAAATAAATAAACCCAAAACAGCTGTTAATAATATTCCGCCGGCGCAAATATCACAGCCTGTACCAAAAGCATCCTCTGCGAAATCATCTGCCCCGAAAAAAACTGAGCAGGTTCAAAAAAAAAAAAATAATAATATAAAAAAAGACATGCCCGTAAACCCTGAGCTTTTAACTCCTTCAAAGCCTCAAAAACCGTCTTATAATCCCAACAGCCCCGTGATGCTCAGATACAAAAATAATTTACGCGCGGCACTGTTTTCAAAATTTGCGGTCGGAAGCATTCAAGGCTCGGGAGAATGTTCTATTCAGTTTTCAGTTGATAAAACAGGCAAACTTATAAACAGAAAATTTTCAAAAGAATCATCTAATAAAGGCTTAAATGACACAGTTTATTATATGCTTATGAGTGTTCCAAGATTTTCGCCCCCTCCTGATGAATACAACGGAGAAACTATCCGTATGAATTTTAAAATAAACAACGGCGATTACGAAATTACTATACATTAAGTTCATTACCCATATACAGTTCATCTTGAACTTGTTTCAGAAACTTGCTGAAATGCTGAAATAAATTCAGCATCAATACAAAATAGTTAATTCCTTACAGGCTGAAATTAAAATTCAAAATAATCACAATTTCTTCATTAAAAAATTCTTTCGGGAAAGGCTTGAATGGTGAGGAAGCTTTTATGGCAGAACCTGCATTTTCATCAAGCGCCTTAATTTTAGAAGATTTTAAAATTTTACATCTTTTTACTGTACCGTCTTTGTTGAGTGTAAGAGCCATTTGGACAAGCAGATCCTTCTGGCCTTTAGCAAGAATATCAATCTGTTTTCTGGGCGGAACCTTCCAGTTTTTTATAACTTTTTCTCTTACTTCTGTTACATAAGGTGTATAATCAACATATTTGCCTTCGGAACTGAATATAAAAGATTCTTTATCCGATACAAATATTTGTACGGCATGCAGCTGGCCTGACGGATAATCATAAATTATTCTGCATTTCATAAGCTCCGGACGTCTGAAAGATACATATTTTAACTCATTTGTATCGGTATTATAAATAAGCTCCGCACCGCTGTATTTGACGTAGTGGTAAGCTTTATTCTGAGTACCGTCATCTTTTACAAGCGTAAAATCATGGTAATATTTCGGATATTTATCTGTTTTGATAACAGGCCTTATCTTGCTGAAAATAACAGCAAGTGTTTCATTAACTTTTTCATAATTTGTACTTTGCGAAGCCTGCAAAAATTCAGGCTCGATTTTTACATACTTTGAAGAAGCCGTTGCAGCTGAAGACATCAATAAAATTATTGAACACAATATAAGTAACTTTTTCATAACATAACTCCTGTAAAAAATTGTACCACAAACAAAGAAATATTCATAATTTCTGCCGTTTTTAAGCATTTTTTATTTAAGAAATGTTAAAAATAAACTAAAAATCATAAAGTTTAATAAAAAAATTTCCGTAAATAATTTCGCAGTCAATATTGACTTTTGGCAAAACATAATTAAAAGGAGTAGAAAGTACTAAAAAAATTGAAAGGATGCGTATATGACATCTGTAAGTTCAATTAATTCTGCGTCTGCATTTATGGGAGCATGCAAAACAGAAGAGCTAAGCTCATCCACAAAGCAGAAGCTTGAAGCTCTGGGCATTGATCCTGCAACCGTAACATCGGAAGCTCAGGCTCAAAGCTTAATTGCGCAGGCAGAAGCAGCAAAGCATCAGCAAAATTCAGGACAACAGCAAGGAGGTAATTCATCAGAACAGGAGCTCCTGTCAGAAGCAAAAGATCTTGCCTCAAAAGTTGGTGCAACGGTATCATCGAATGACACGCTGGATGATATTATTGACAAAATCGCAGAAGAAATTCAGATTATGCTGAATTCAGGCGACCGCTCGAAAATATCCCAGGCACAGGGTTATCAGGCACAACTTGAGAGTATTTCCTGCAGAGCAGACTCTGTTCAATCAACACAACAGAATATTTTTAACGCAATGGATATGGTTTCCATAAGCAATAAATACGCATTGGGCTTATAGGAATGTATTCAAAAAAAAATTAAAAAATTAAAGATTAGTTTATTGAATTAAATAAAAAGCGATATTACGTTGATAAATTTATTCCGAATATCAGACCTCTGTATTTCAGGAGCTGACTGAGATACTGAAATAAATTCAGCTTGACGTAAATATCGCTTTTTATTATTACCAAGGATAATCATCCGTTATCTGCCATCCGTCTTTCATAATCAGGGCAGCACAAGCATCACCCGCCATCCAATATCCGCCTTCACCTGTCTTTAAATTACAAGAACCATTCATTTCATGAGGGGCAAGAATTTGCTCTCTTGAATAATTACTGGCGTAGGGAAGAAAATGCGGATTTTTTTCACGATTATCAAATGTAAAAGTAAACACGTCTTTACCAACAAAAGCATAACGTTTTGGATTTCTTAAATAAACACGTATTCTTGTTACAGGCTCATAAAGCTCTCCGCTATAACGGAAAAAACTGTATGCCACAGGCACACCGCCTGTTACAACCATATAATGAGGCGCTCTTGCATTTGCACTGTTTGAGGCAACGTTATATCCCATACGATACATGTAAGAAATTCCATAACAGGATTTACCACCGGAACATTTGCCTGAAGAAATGACTTTTACATAGGGTTCAAAATAGGTCTGAACCCATTTATCAAGTTCATCGACTTTACGATACCCCCAATCTGACGCCATACCGCGATCATTCTCTGCCATTGCTTGAACTTGCGTTAAGATAGCATAAGCTTTTTTCACGGATTCAGCAGTAACTCGTTTCTGATGATTTGCGATCATTCCCGGTATTGTCAATGCTGCTACTATACCGATAACGCCTAAGGTTATCAAAACCTCGGCCAAGGTAAACGCTGCTTTTTTATGAAGTGAATGAGTAAATAAGTAAATAGGAGAATAAGTTCGTTTCGGCAGCGCAGCCGCTGCACCCGCAACATCAGTTTTGCATGAACTTTCTATGTCATAACGAGACTCTTTTGAGTCGTTAAACAAGGACATCCTTCTTTGTAACAAGCCACTCTCATGTCCTTCGGACACCATCTCCCGAAGGGCGCGGGATTGAATATTAAGATCCTGCATCGCGCATATGGTGAGCGATCTTTTTATGATAAATTTCAGATTGCGCAATAAATGCGCAATAACATTACCGTATACGACTTGACTTACAGCCTTTTCGCCACAAGTCAGCTGAGAGTGCCCCCCCCCCGATTTACAAATCTTAACATTTTCTTCATACTCAAACTCCTTATTTTTAATATCTTACTTATCCAGTATAACAAATATTGCTTAATTTGTCTATGCTTCAGCTGTGCATAATTTCTTTCATAACTTTACACGGATTCCCGACCGCAATCGAATTTGACGGTATATCTTTTGTTACAACACTTCCTGCGCCTATTACAACGTTATTGCCAATCGTAACACCGGGCATTACACATACATGCCCGCCTATCCAGACATCATTACCGATTTTGACAGGTTTTGCATATTCAAGACCTTTATTTCTCTCTTTAGCGTCCACGGGGTGCCCTGCCGTATAAAACCCGCAAAACGGTCCTATAAAAACATTATCGCCAAACTTAACTTTTGCAGCGTCAAGAATTACGCAGTTGTGATTTGAGTAAAAATTTTCGCCTATTTCTATATTGTAACCGTAATCACACCAAAAGTCCTGCTCTATCCAAAAATTTTCTCCTGTTTTGCCGAGAATTTTTTTTAATAAGGCTTTTCTTTCCTCTATCTTATCGGGAGAAAGATCATTATACTGTTTACAAAGGCATTTGCATCTTATTCTTTCATCCGCAAGTTCTTTATCGTAATTTGCATCATATAAAAGTCCTTTTAGCATTTTTTCTTTTTCGTTCATAAATCCAAATAACCTTTCTGATAAAAAATAATATCATAAAAACTATCCTGATGAGTAATGAGCATTTTTTATAAGTGAAAGACAATAATTAACGTAATACATAAATACTCGGGAAAAAATATGCTGAAAAAAATTATAACTGTTTTAACCATTCTTATTGGAATATCAAATATTTCTATAGCAGAAGAATTAATAAAACCGCAGAGTAAATATCCCGATTATGGATACCTTTATCTCGGGCCTGACAAATACGAAAAAATAAACAGAAAAGTTTTTGCCTTCAATTTAGGATTAAACAAATATGCCATACGTCCCGTACACATTCTATGGTGTTCAGTGATGCCTGAATACGGAATTGAGCGGATTCAGACAGCTTACAAAAACATTGAATACCCGAAAAGATTAGTCAGCACACTAATACAAAAAGACTTTAAATCATCGGGAACGGAAACTTTGAGATTTCTTGCAAATACAACCATAGGCATCGGAGGAATGTTTGATCCTGCAAAACGGTATTTTAAGCTTGAACCCGTAAATGAAGATATGGAACAGGCTTTGACAAAATGCAAATGCAATTCGGGCTCTTATATTGTCCTGCCTGTAATGAACGGCACAACGGCAAGGGGAATTGCAGGTAAAATTCTTGATACTTCACTGAACCCTACAACTTATGTAGGTACTCCGATACTTGCAATGATAAAAGCAGGGCTTACCGTCAACAGGACTTCATATATACAACCACTTATAAAAATGATTGAATCAAATTATGCAGATCCTTATGAAATAGCAAGAAAAATGTACGGAATTGATAATTATATAAAATGCAGTAATCTTGACAGAAAAGAAGTTCTTGAAAACGGTTTTAAAGAAATCGAAAACACACCTGAACTTGTACAAAATACTCTGGATATGCGGGGGAAAACAAATATAGAAACAGCAGGCTCAAAAGAAAAGTTAACCGTAACAGATATAGTAAAAGGCGGAGCAAACATAGATAATATTATTTTACAGAGTTATAATTCAGACAATTCACAGCTTATGGCTGATATACTTCTGGAAGATTACAAGCCGCAAAACCCTGTTGTAGACTCGATGAGAACTGCACTTTTTGACATGCCTGAAGTCGATGCTTCAATGTGGAATGAACTTTCCGTATGGAACAGATGTTTCAGCAAAAAAATTAAAACATCCTCTGTCAATATCACTCCTGACAAAGCTGATTACAATTTCAAATATATTATGCAAAAAGATAAAAACTCGCCTGTCGCAATAATTTACCCGTCAATCGGAGAGGGCATAACATCCGGACATTCGGTTATTCTGGCAAAAATATTTTATGATGAAGGGTATTCCGTAATAATTCAGGGGAGTCATTTTCAATGGGAATTTGTAAAAAGTATGCCTCAAGGCTACGCCCCGGGAATTCCTTCTGTTGATACGGAATATCTAAAAACAGTTACGGGTAAAATTATCGAAAAACTTGAAAATAAATACAACTGTAAATTCAGCGGGAAAACAGTTATCGGAACATCTTTCGGTGCACTGACAACTCTTTTTCTTGCAAACAGTGAATTTAAAAATAATACCCTGAATATTACAAAATATATTTCAATCTGCCCGCCTGTAGAGCTTGTATACGCGATGGAACAGGTTGACCAAAACAGCGAAGAATGGAATAAAAATCCGGATAATCTGAAAGAAACAGCCGCAATTACTGCCGCAAAAGTTGTTCAATTAACAGATATGAAAGATACGGCAAAAGACCTTGAACTTGAAAATCTTCCGTTTACGGAAGAAGAAGGCAAACTAATCACAGGTTTTATAATGCATCAGAAATTGTCAGACTTAATTTTTACCATTGAAAATACTCCGAAAAATAAAAAAACAGATATTTATACAGCAATTAACAATATGAATTACAGAGATTATACGGAAAAATATCTTCTAAACGGGACTCATAAAACTCTTGAAGACTTAAGAAATGAGTCAAGTTTATTATCAATATCCGACTTTCTCCAAAACAGCACAAATTACAAAATTTACCATTCAATGGATGATTATCTTGTGAATACAAAGCAATTGAAACAGCTAAAAATCAGAACAGGCAAAAAAACACTCCTGCTAAGCAACGGAGCACATCTTGGATTTTTATACACTCCAGAGTTCCTTAAAGATTTAAAACAGGAAATATCTTTAAGTCATAAAACAGCAGACTCAGGTAACTAAGTTTACCTGCCCCTGACAAAATCATGCCAGTAGTCTTTGCGGGAATCTGTCGGATGCTGGTTGATCAAAGCATAATTTGCACAGGCCAGCTGATCTGTGAATGATGAAGTATATTTACATACCGTCTTTGAAATAGAATGATTACCGTTCCCGCTTGTTGCTGCAGGATTGTCCTTATGTTCCTGCCCCCATGGAATAACATAACCGTCTGTTGTAAACATAAAAACAAAAAAGTCTGCCCCGTATCTGTTTGGCGCTTTCTCACCGTTTATATCAATACATACTTTAGGACCGTTTTCTCCTAGAACAGGCGCATCATCAAATGATATAACTCTACCCTGCGTATCCCAGAAAAAACCGCTTACATCACAGGCAGATACTGTACCGCCCGCACTGCTGCCGCTTATAGATTTCCAATGCCATGGTCTGGCACCTACCGTATTACCATCTTCGTCTGTTGAACTATATATCAAGTCTGACGTTTTAATAATTGATGTGAATTCTTTAGAAAATTCTTTTAATGCATTTTTAGAATTATTAATTGCAGCATACTCACTCATTGACATGTCATTATGCATTTGAAAAAGCTTAGCTGCCTTATTAAGATCGGAATAAGCCGCTTTTAATTGATTTTCTAAAACCATATATTTGTAATTTGAAATCAATGCGGGCATTGTCATTGCAGCAACTACCCCGATAATTCCTAAGGTTATCAATACTTCTGCGAGTGTAAAGGCGGCTCGTTTTTTAAGTGAAGTGTGAAAAGTGAAGCGTGAAGGACTTTTCCCTCTCCCGCAAGGGGGGAGGGATTGAATATTAAGACCTGACATCGCGCACATGATGCACGATCTTTTTATGACAAATTCCGGATTGCGCAATAAATGCGCGATGACATTACCGTATACGACTTGACTTACAGCCTTCTCGCCACAAGTCAGCTGAGAGTGCCCCCCCCCCGATTTACATTTCGTAATATTCTTTTCATATTCTACTCCTTATATAATTTATTATTACTTCTTATTTAAAATTATATCATATATTTTAAAATTTTTAAATATATCTTCCTGCCCAATTTATGAGCTTTTCGAAATAAAAATCAGAATTTTCTGCAATATCCAGAGATTCCCAGTTTAAATTGACAAGCAGAATTTCTTTATCTTCTCCGTCAAGCAAGCTTAAAAGCTCCTTTTTCGTACCGATAAACTCTGTATTACGTGAATAATAAACAGCCTGTAAAATATAAAAAGCACTCTTATACCCTTCATATAAAACATCAATGTCCCTGTTTTCAAAAAGAAAACCATGGCACATTCTATGGTAGAGGTTTGCTGAATTTATTTTTATCGAATCAAGAATATCACCGCGTTTCAACACCGGAATAAAATCAAAAAGATTTCCATGCAAAGAAACAGTATCGTTTGCAAGCTGAAACAGGTCATATTTCGGCCAGCAGTAAATTTCCTTTTCTCCGCATATAAATCCGCAAACCTTTTCATAAAACGGCATTGAATGTACGATATTTTTATATTCCGTCAAATCCTCAAACGTAAGTTTATCGAGAATTATAACAATATCAACATCACTGTTTTCTTTAGCTTCACCGCGTTTGTAACTTCCCTGAAGCCCTACAAATTTTATACGCGAACTGAATTGATCAAATAATTTTTTGGTAAATTCCTGAAGCCATATTTCAATATCAAATTCCATAAAAAAATTATAATAATTATTTTCATAAATATCAAGAATTTTTTGCCAAAGCTGCCGTATTTTTGTTAAAATTTAATATGAGGGGATTATTTTATGAATCGTCATACAAAAGGTATATTGAACGGTGCAATAGCCTCATCAAGCTACGGAACAAACCCTTTATTTGCCCTGCCTCTTTATGCAGGCGGAATAGGGGTTAATTCCGTCCTTTTTTACAGATACTTTATTGCTGTTATTATTTACTGGGTTTGGCTGAAATTTTATAAAAAAATTTCTCTTAAAATATCTGTTAAAGAATTTTTCCCGCTGTTTATTATGGGGATATTCTTTTCTTTTTCATCACTCACGCTTTTTGAAGCGTTCAAATATATTGAACCCGGCATAGCCTGCACAATTCTTTTTATTTACCCCGTAATAGTTGCGGTTATAATGACATTGTTTTTTAAAGAAAAAATAACTAAAACCGTAATTTTTGCAATAATTCTCACATCAGCAGGGATACTTCTTTTGTATAAAGGGAAACCCGATGCTGACTTAAACCTGCATGGAGTGGCAGTTGTGCTGCTTTCGGCACTTTTATATGCTCTTTATATTGTCGGGGTAAAAAATATCAGAATAATAAAAAATATAGAAAGTTCTAAATTAAGTTTTTATGTTATGCTTTTCGGGCTTCTTGTATACGTTGTCAATCTCAAATTTTGTACGCAGCTTCAAATTCTGCATAATCCCGTATCATGGTTTCTTGTAACAGGGCTTGCACTGTTCCCTACAATAATTTCGCTTGAAACACTTACGGTTTCTATAAAACTTATCGGCTCGACAAATACCGCAATTTTAGGTGCATTAGAACCGCTCACCGCAATATTTTTCGGAATTTTGTTTTTCAATGAACAGCTCACATTAAGAATATCAATAGGTGTCATATTGATTTTATTCGGAGTTTTTCTTATAATCTCAAAAAAATTTAAGTAAAAATTTCATAACGGCACAGGCTATTTCCCCGTGCTGTTCTTTAGTATAATGCAGTCCGTCAATGTCTGATGTTTCCGCTACATCATTCAAATTCAAAAATTCACAACCGCATTCTTTCGCAACTTCTTTATAAATTTCATCAAGCGTTAAAGATTTCACTATTGAAATTTCATCAAACAACTGTCCGAAATATCCGTTTAAAATACATTTTTTCAATTTAGACGGTGCAAGCAGTAAAATTTGAGAGTCCGGAGCAGAAAATTTTACAAATTTCACAAATCTTTCAAGCCCGTTTTTAAAATCTTCCGGAGAAATATTATAAAATTTCTGCAAATCATTTATGCCTGCTGCAAGAATAATGATATCGTAATACCCTCCCAAATAATACTGAATTGCTTTATATCCCGTAAACATATCGCCTTGCGGATTATCTGAAAATGCGGTACGATTGTTGCCTCCTGCTTCCGTAATTTCAAACCTGCCTTGTGAAAGCTTTTTTAATCTGCCTGACCAGCGGACATTTTCATCGTATCTGCTTCCGTCTGCGGGATTAAACCCGAAAGTATTACTGTCGCCGAAACACAAAACCTTTTTCATAAAAATAAATATAACATAAAATTTTTGAATAATTATCTATTGACTGATAGCTACTATCAACATTTATAATAACAATGTATTAAAATTCAATCGAGGCATAATATGAAAAAATTTTGCATTAATCACTGCAGGAATTCCGGTCATCTGTGCTGCTGCAGGATATTTATTCTTAAATCAAATAAGTGTAGGAAAGGAGATTGATATGGGTGATAAAAAAGTTTTAATAGCATACTATTCTTATTCAGGCAATACCAAAAAAGTTGCCGAAAAAATTCAAAACATAACAAAAGGCGACATATTTGAGATAGTTCCTAAAAAAGCATACTCTAAAAATTATGATGAAGTTGTAGCACTTGCACAGGAACAAAAACAAAAAGATGTAAGACCCGAACTTGTAGATAACGGAAATATAAAAGACTATGATATAATATTTGTAGGAACCCCTGTATGGTGGTATACGATGGCAGGTCCTGCAAGAACATTTTTAAGCCAAAATGATTTTACCGGAAAAACAATTGTTCCTTTCTGCACACACGGCGGAGGCGGAGCATCATCAACTTACACTGATATGCAAAAATTAGTGTCTGATGCCGTAGTAACAGAAGGCTATACTTCTTACGAAAATTCCTCAAAAGATTCTGAAATAGCAGAATGGATAAATAAATTAAAGTTATTTTCAAACCTATTCTGATATTACTTCTTTTAATGTTCTAAGAGCAGCAAGCGTATTCGGGAATCCCACATAAGGCAGACATTGAATAATAGCAGCCGTTATGATTTCTTTGGAATTTCCTGCTTTTAAATTACCTTTGATATGGCTTTTTAATGTAACCGCATTATTGCCTGTTGTTACAAGTGCACTTAACATCAGAAGTTCTCTTGTTTTCAAATCAAGACCTTCTCTTGTGTAAAAATCACCGAAGCATACTTCTGTTAAGAATCTTGCAACATCTGCACCCATATCCTCTGGAAGTCCTTCCATAGACTGTTTTATTTCACCGCCGTACAAAGGATTTTGGATTGCAAACCCTTTTTCATAGCGCTCTTCTTCATTTACAGTTGCTGTTGATTTAAGAGGTGTTTTAATTCCTCTTTCTTTAAATACTTCGTTCAATACTCCGAGAGCATTCAATGTTTTCGGAAATCCGATAAACGGAGCAAGCTGATAAATCGATTCTCTTAGCTCAATCGGGGTTACTCCTACATTTAAAGCCGCATTAGTATGTGCTTTTAACTGCGGTAAAGTCTGCTGTACAGCAAGAGAAGTAACTGTTATTAATTCTCTTGTTTTAATATCAAGTTCGCCGACCGTAAAGACTTCACCAAAAATATATTTTTGCAAAATCGCCATCATTTCAGGATCGTCACCGGTCGGAGTCAGCGCTTCACCGCCAAAAAGAGTTTTATAATTCTTTTTACAAATATCAGTTCTTGTCATGTTTTTATCCTCACTTTGCACTGCTGCCGCAAATATTATATTTTGCGAAAGCATTAATGCTAAAAATATCGTTAATATTTTTCTAATCATAAACCACCTTACTTATATTCTTCATCAGTAACGGCATTAAGCCAGGTAGTTTCGTTGTTAGGAAGATTCGGCTCGATTGAAATATGAGCGAATTCACAATCGGGAGCTGCACCGTGCCAGTGTTCAACTTCCGGCGGAATTTTTACAACATTGCCGGGTTTTAAAATTTGGATTTCTTTGCCTTTTTCCTGATATCTTCCCTCTCCCGCAGTAACAAGAAGAATTTGCCCGCCTGAGTGTTTGTGCCAGTGGGTTCTTGCGCCTTTATCAAATGTTACGTTTGCTATTGATGAATTCCAAATGTCATCTTTTTCCACAAGCCGCTGCAGGTGAGTTGTACCCGTAAAAAATCTATTGTAAGGATTAAGATCTCCCTTTGCAAACGGCTGATTTAATTCTTTTGCCATAGTTATGCCTCCTGTTATCATGAGTGCAAGTAACAATATCAGTATTTTGTTCATTATTTACTCTCCTTTTAAGTATATTGTAAAAAATTTTCGTTTTTTATTTTTGAGTGATGAACCGATTAATTTGAAAAATCAAATAATCAAGACAATCAATTTTTTTCTGAAAATCATGCAGACTTCTTAAAAGCTCCGCTTTATATCTGTAAAGGATTTTAATAAGACGATTATTATTTCCTTGTTTTTTAAGTATGAGAAATTCTTTTATAAAATTTTCGGAGCAGCCTGAATCCTTAAGATTTTGCATCAAAACTTTATCATTCTGCAAATCCATACAAACTCCTTTCTCATTATTATTATTTACCCTTTTATTAAAAATAGCAAATACTTATATTGTATCATAGTATATGCCTTAAAGGTATTATGAAAAACATTGGATACTACAATTTTTTCTTTGCAAACTTTTGTATCAAATTACAACATAATCCAAAAAATTAGAATTGAACTGCTCTTTAGAAAATATAAAAGAATTTATATCAGCTGCATTGTGATATAATTTTTATATGAAAATTAATAATATCGGTAAAAACAGAAGATCGAAAAAATAAATTAAGCAGCTTACTACGGTGTGGGAAAATTCTGTAAAAGCAACACATTTATTTTTATCTGAAAGCGAAATAGAAAATATTAAACAATATGTTCCTCAAATATTAAGAGAAATAACAGATTTAATCATAGCTATAAATGATGATAACCATCCGATTGCTTTTATGGGTATTAAAGATAGAAAGCTGGAAATGTTGTTTGTAAGTGCCGAAGAAACAGGAAAAGGGATCGGCACAAAATTAATTCAATGCGGAATTAATTATTATTCAATAAATGAAGTTACTGTTAATGAGCAGAATCCAAATGCCAAAAGATTTTATGAAAATAATGGTTTTCAAGTATACAAAAGAACAGAAACAGATGAACAAGGGAATCCTTACCCTTTATTGTATATGAAATTTTAAATAAAAATGCACAAATAGAAATACTGTCATTAAAAAAACAAAATGTCAGGTTATTGGTAATAAAAAACAACTGCTTTTAAGCGTTTTAATACTCTGAAACAATAAACCAGAAAAAGAAAATAAAAAACAGGGATGAAATAAATTTTTCTCGCCCTGTTTTAACATCTGGGGCGGAAGGATTCGAACCTCCGAATGCCTGGACCAAAACCAGGTGCCTTACCACTTGGCGACGCCCCATTACAAGCTACGTTTATTATTCTAACCGCTCAAACTTCATTGTCAAGATTTACGGGTTGACAAATATCACTTTATCGTAAATAATAAAATTATTGAAACATATTAAGAAAGGTTGGATTATGAGAAATAACAAGGCTTTGAATTGCCCCCCCCCCGACAGAACGCAAATGTAACAAAGGATTGCATCTTTTATAAGATACTAAGATACTGTGGCTCTAAGGCAGTAGGAAGTCCGGGAAATTTTTTATGTAAAACTAAGGTATCGGATGGAACGGCTACGCTGCCGAAACGAACTTATTCACCTATTAACCTATTCTCATATTCACCTCATAAAAAAGCCGCCTTTACTCTTGCCAAAGGTGATACGCACGTAGCCCACTTTGTCGATGTTCGTAGAGTCGCGTTTACGTTAGCTGAAGTCTTAATAACCTTAGGAATTATCGGTATAGTCGCAGCAATGACAATGCCGTCTTTAATTACAAATTATCAAAAACAAAGAGCCGTAACCCAGTTGAAAAAATCATACACAAATCTTGCAGAAGCCGTAAAACGCTCGGAACTTGAAAACGACACTGTTGCTAACTGGAATTTTGCACAAACAGGAAAAAATTTTTTTGACAATTATTTATCAAACTTTATAAATGTTAGTAACTCAAATATTAGCAAAGCAAATATTGAATATAAATATCTTAACGGCTCTGATTGTGCCGAAAATTTATGTACCACAGATTCCTATATTGTATATCTAACGGATGGCAGTTCGCTTATTATATCAAGAAATCTGAGTTCAAACGGAAAAGTTATTTCAATTGATATAAATGGAAATAAAAGACCAAATATTGTCGGGAAAGATTTTTTCTCATTTGCCATAACACAAAATGATGGAGTTGTTCCTTTCGGCTACGGGAATTTCTCGTGGCCAGATCTAAACCAAAATTTTGGAGATTATGATAGAGATAAAATAACAGGTACGGACAGTTATGCCTGCAATAAAGATAAGCGTGGTTTCTGGTGCACCGCACTCATAATTATGGACGGATGGACAATAAGTAAAGATTATCCGTGGTAAATAAAGGGGGATAATTCTTCCGCCTTGCAAACTTCCACGCCGTAAAGCAGTGATTTAAAAACATCCAGCACTTTTATCTCGCTTTCAAAATGCCCGATATCAAACACTGCAATCGGAGAATCAACCGCCGTATGGAATTTCAAATCACCTGTTACAAAAGCATCTGCTCCGTTTTCATAAGCTTCCCGAATAAATTCTGCCCCGCTTCCTGCACAGAATGCAATGTTTTTAATCCTTTCCGCGCCAAAATTATTTACATAGCGCATATTAGGTGAAATCGTTTTAAGAATATCAATAAAAATTTTAATATCAATCGGTGCATCCAAACTTACAAGCCTTGTAAAATCTCCGATATTCTTTGTCTTGGTCAGCCCGAGCACACTTATTAATTTATCGGTTGTCCCGCCTTCTGCTCTGTCCATATTTGTATGAGCACAGTAAATATCAATATCTTTATAATGAAAAGGAATAAAAAATAACGGATGATGAGAAATTATCATATCGCATTTTTTTGATTCAGCCTGCCTTAAAACAGCATCTGTTACGGTCAGGGCAAGCAAAACTTTTTGAATATCCGTATTTTTAGTTTCGACAAGCCAGCCGGAACAATCCCAGCTTTCAGCCAATTCTATAGGTGCAAAATTTTCAATTCTTTTGACA
The DNA here is from genome assembly GCA_949284415.1 of uncultured bacterium. Lineage (GTDB taxonomy): Bacteria > Cyanobacteriota > Vampirovibrionia > Gastranaerophilales > Gastranaerophilaceae > Stercorousia. Next base: position 33,375 of record CASDVM010000012.1, read on the forward strand.
ATTTCGTATTTATCCATAAATTTCCTTAAAAATTTGTTTTGCAATTGTCATTTTATCAGCCCTTTCAAGCTTTTTCATTCCACCGTTTTTATCTAAAATCGTAACCTCATTATAATCGCTTGAAAATCCGATATCTTTTCTTGAAATGTCATTTGCAATCAAAAAATCACAGCCTTTTTTACGAATTTTCTCTTTTGCGTTTTCAATTAAATTTTCGCTTTCGGCACAAAAGCCGACAATCAGAGGTTCGGAAGGCAGGAGGGCAGGAGGGCAGGATTTCTTTTTTTTGCTGCACAAATTTTTTAAAATGTCAGGATTTTTGACAAGAGTCAATGTAACTTCATCTTCGGAAGTCTTTTTCATTTTTTGCGGAGAAATTTCTTTAACTCTGTAATCCGCAACAGCTGCAGCCATAATAATACAGTCCGAATTTTCAAATTCCTTTTCCACAGCGGATTTCATATCAAGAGCTGATTTTACTTTTATAACATTATATTTTCTTGAAACATTTTTTGTGGTAATCAATGTAACTTCCGCACCGAGATTTTTTGCCGTATCAGCAAGCGCAAGCCCCATTTTGCCGGAAGAATAGTTAGAAATATATCTTACAGGATCAATATCCTCTATTGTCCCGCCTGAAGTTATGACGATTTTTTTACCGCTCAAAGGTTTATATGTTAAAAGTTCAACTGTTTTATCAAAAATCTTTTCAATAGAACAGAGCCGTCCTTTGCCTTCATATCCGCAGGCAAGATACCCGCTGTCAGGCTCAAGAATTTCATAATGAAGCTTATTCAAATTTTCCTGTAAAATAGGATTTTCCCACATATTGCAATTCATTGCAGGAGCTACAATAACAGGTTTTGTAAATGCACAGGCAATTGACGTTAAAAGGTTATCACAAATACCCTGTGCAATCTTTGAAATTGTATTGGCGGTTGCAGGTGCTATTACCATAATGTCAGCCTGATCAGCATAAGAAATATGCTCCGGTTTAAAATCTTTTACGTCAAATTCTTCCACCGCAACTTCATTTTGACTTAAATTCTGTAATGTAAGTCTGGTAACAAAATTCATGGCATTCGGGGTACAAACTACAAGGACATTTGCGTTTGCACGTTTGTACATTCTGATAAGCCCGCAAATTTTGTAAGCTGCAATTCCGCCTGTTATACCTACAAGAATTGTTTTTCCGCTTAACATTTTTTCTGTTCCTCTGATATTATCATTTCAAGTTCGGATACAGCTCTTTTTATATCATCATTTACTATTTTGTAATCAAAATTTTCTGCACGTGCCAGTTCTTCTTTAACAGCATTAAGACGTTTTTGAATTGCTGTCTCATCTTCCGTATGACGGCCTCTCAAACGGTTTTCAAGAGCCTCTAAAGACGGTGGGCATATAAATATCAAAACAGCTTCAGGCATCTTTTGTTTTACCTGAAACGCGCCCTGAGTATCAATCTCCAGAATTATATTTTTGCCATCCTCAAGACAGCTGTTTATAAACTTTTTCTTAGTGCCGTAAAAATTCCCTGCAAATTCAGCCCATTCAAGAAATTTATCATTGTCTATACAATTTTTAAAATCATCTTTTGTCATAAAAAAATAATTCACACCGTCAATTTCGCCTTCGCGCGGAGCACGTGTTGTGCAGGAAATTGACAGCATAAAATCAGGATTTTTCTTCAAAAATTCTTTTAAAACAGTTCCTTTTCCGACACCTGATGATCCAGATACTACATACAATTTTTTGTTCATAGTATAATTATACAATGAACAAGAAAGCAATTTATAATTTTGTCAAAAAAATTAATACTGCAAAAAATTTAAAAGATATTGCAGAAATTACAAATTCAGAATTATTACGGTTAACAAATGCATCGGCAGTCTGGATAAGCCTTATTAACTGGAACAACAATCAGGTAGAAATAAAAAAATTACTATCTACAGAACGTTTTAAACAGGATAAAGTATTACAAAAAGAGGTCAGAAATATAAGACAAACAATAACCGATTTTTATAATAATTTCGGGATTGAAGAAATATATGAACATCTGACCTATATGTCAAACCAGAATAAGATATTAATGCCGATAATTTACAGAAATAATATTTTAGGATATACAGGCTTAATTTCTGATGATAAAAACTTTAACAAAAATAATATACCAGATATTGAACTTTTAATGGAATATATCAGTGCAAGATTAGAAATTATTACACTTTACGATGAAAAGCAGAGAACGTCAAAAGAAAGAACTGAATTTTTAGCCAGTGTATCTCATGAATTCAAAACACCTTTAAATGCAATTATCGGATTTTGCGATTTGCTTTGCGAAAAAGTTGAAGGAGAAGATAATCTTAAATATCTTGAAAACATTTCAAAAAACTCTATTTATCTTATGAGTTTAATTAAAAATATACTTGAATATGCAAAAAGCGACTCACAACCGCTTACAATCAAACGTGTCCGCATAAGAACAAAAAAAATAATAACTGAAATTCTCGAAAATTTTGATGAAATGCGTAAAGAAAAAAATGTTTCATTTAATTACACACTTTCTGACATAATTATCAATGCCGATTTGATAAAGTTTAAACAGCTTGTTTATAATTTAGTATCTAATGCATTAAAATTCAGCAGGGAAAACAGTTCAATATCAATCGTTACTTATGTGAACAGAAAAAAAGAATTTATCTTTGAAATAAGAGATAAAGGCGACGGCATAAGCAAAAAAGATATAACAAAAATTTTCAATTTTTTCACACAGGTTAACAGAAGCGAACTTAAACGCCAGCAAGGTTCGGGGGTCGGTCTTGCGCTATGCCGTAAAATTCTTCAGGCACACGGCGGAGAAATATATGTAAAATCAAAACTTCATCAAGGAAGCACTTTCTGGTTTACAATTCCTCTAAAACGAAATAATAAGAAATAAATCTCAATTATAAATGTTTTTTCTTTCTCTCATCAAGCATAAGAATAGTGCAAATCGTTATACAAATTAATGCCGAGAAAACCCAGAAAACAATTGCGCCGTTCCAGCCGAATTTATCAACCATAAATCCTGTACCGGTGGCGGATAATACAGCACCGATATAGCCGAAAGTCCCCGTAAAACCTGTTGCAGCCGAGGCAACTTTTTTAGAGCTTGATTCAACAGCGCATAAACCGCCTATCATCATCTGCGGACCGTATGTGAATGCTCCGAGAAGCCCTATAAGAACAAAATCAATTGTACTTATTGTATTGAATTTCAATAATACAAGACAAACTACAACACCGATTAAGTAAATTAAATTAACAGGTGCCCTCTGCCCTTTAAAAATCTTATCTGAAATAAGGCCTGCACAAATAGTTCCAGCAATACCCACAAGAGGCAGTGAACTTAATTTCATGGCAGCAAGCTCAAGAGAATTGTTTTTAGCTTCGCTCAAATATTTTATCATCCAATCTTCTGCGCCAAATCTTATGATGTAAACAAATATATAAGCAATTGCAAGAAGCCAGATTGTTTTGTTATATAAAATATTCTGTTTGAATATTTCTATATAAGATCTGTTATCATCTTCACAGTCTGCTTTTTTAGATACAGGTTCATTATTATAAGTTTCAATATCAGGAAGCCCTAGAGACTGCGGTCTGTCTCTTAACCTGTTATAAAGCCAGATTGCAACAATAACGGCAAGAGTTCCCGGGAAGAAAAACGCCATTTTCCAGCCGAAATGTGCAACCAGAAAACCTGAAATTATGACACTTAAGAAAGTTCCTGTCTGGTGAGAGCATGACCACAATGACCATTTAGTGCCTCGTTCGGAATTTGAATACCAGTAAGTCAGACTCTTTGCAACAGCAGGAAATCCGGCAGACTGAAACCAACCTGACGCACCCCAGAAAAATACGAAAAGCCACAACAGAATCGTATTTGCGGGGAGCCCGAAAAATGAAGCCTGTCCCGGGGTAATAAATACAGCAGACAACCCGAAACAAATATTTGCAATAGCGGTCATTATAAGAGCTGTAGGTAAAAATTTACGAACGTCAGACCCGTCAGCCAGAACTCCGTTAACAAATTTTCCGATACCGTAAGTCAAATACAATGAACTTCCCAAAATACCGAGCTCTGTATTAGAATACCCGTACTCAGCACTCAAACCCGGTAAAGCAACAGCAATATTTTTCTTACAAAGATAAAATACCGTATACCCTATAAAGCATGCATAGAAAATTCTCCATCTCCAGTGAGCATACATGCTCTTTACCTGCTCTTTATCCTGAATAGTCTCTTTTACGGGAGGCTCTTTAAAAAATTTCGCTAATGTATTTAACATAATTTATTTCCCTGCTTTTATAACCTGAATGTTTCGTGTTTCGGTAATTTCATGACGTGCATCTTTTATAATTTCTCTTTTTTCTTCATCAAGCCTGCACCCGCCGACCAATCTGTCAATAAAACCTGTGTTTAATTTTACGGCTTTATCAAATGCTCCGACTTCTTCCAGAACATCTTTAATTTGATGCAGGTCATAACCGAAGGACTGTTTGGAATTATAAACAAGAGTTTCTCCGGACTGTGATATAATCGGCTCACCGCCCTGCTCAAAGTAAAGTTTAAACACCGATTTCAGATCTTGCAATTCCGACTGCAAAGTGGTAACCGTCTGCTGAATTCTTAAAAATCTTTCAAATAAATATTCAACATTATCAAGCTGTTTAACTTCCCAGTCATATTTTTGCAGATATAACTTTTTCAATTTCGGATAAGCAAGCGCCAATCCCATAGTATCTGCCATCGCACGGTGATGATTTTTTAAATCAACTTTAAATTTATCAGTCAAAGCTTCCAGACCGTGAGAAGGCAAATCGGGATAAACCTCTTTAAACATCTGCTGTGAATCAATTCTGGGGTTATCTAATTCTTTACCTGTTGTTCTAAGGCTTGCTTCATTCAAAAAAGAATAATCAAAAATACAATTATGCGCTACTATCGGATAATCACCAATAAATTCAAGAATTTTAGGCATAGCCTCAGCTTCTGTGGGAGCATCTGCAACCATTTCCTGAGTAATTCCGTGAATTGCCATGCTCGATTTTCTGATATGCTGTTCGGGATTGATAAGAGTCTGATATTCATCTTTTATTTTACCGTTTTCAAGCCTCACAGCCGCAAACTCAACCATTTTTTCTTTTGTATAATCTAAACCTGTGGTTTCCGTATCAAGAACAATTTCTACTATCTTTTTCCTTGCCATATTCCTATCCTATAGAGTTCTTACAAGATAATAGCACAAAAAAAAATTCTGTGATAGAATAAAAAAAAGAAGAACAGAAGTCAGAATGTCAAACTTATTACAAAATAAAAAATATAGTATTCTTGACCGATGAACATTAAAATAAAAGCAAAAGGAGATATGTAATGTCAAATGCAGCAGATATTAATGATGCAAGTTTTGAACAGGAAGTATTAAAATCAGAACAGCCTGTTGTAGTGGATTTTTGGGCTCCATGGTGCGGTCCGTGCAGAAAATTGGGACCTATTTTGGATGAAATTGCAGACGAATTTGCGGGTAAAGTAAAATTTGTAAAGGTTAATACCGATGAAAATCTTAAAACAGCTCAAGATTATTCAATCAGCGGACTTCCAAGCCTTCTTGTTTTCAAAAACGGAAAAGCTCTTGAAAGACTTGTCGGTTTGATGCCTAAATCTACAATTATTTCAAATATTGAAAAACATTTATAGTTAAACATAAAAAATAACTGAATAAAGAAAAGAGTCTCCGACCGGCAGGACAGAGACTCTTTCTTTACTATATTTATACAATTAAACTTCTTCCTCTGAGTCTTCATCTTTTTTAAACTTATCAACAACCATAGAAGCCATTTCTTTTGCAATAATTTTCTGTGTATTTGCAGGACAGTTCTGGAGCATGTTCATAGCAGTTCTAAGTGTGGTATCAATATCGTACCAGCGCCCTTTTCTATTGTCATCAAGACCTGAACCAACCGCATTAATAATATCTTCAACAGCTTCAAATTTTTCATCTTCTATATTATGTTCGATAATAATTTTAATGAGATTTAAAGCAATTCTGATTTGTGTTTCATCATCAGACTCTTCAAGAGTTTTCACGGCATGAGATAAAACCGGATCTTTGTCGTACCATCGTCTGTGTTGATTTGTGTATTCTTCTTTCATAATGCCTCTCCTTATAATCCTGAAATCGATAAAATTATTATGAAGAATTTTTTAATTTATGTCAAGTATTCAGCCCTGTTTAAAAGTAACGCCTTTATTCCCTTTAGGATATTCCCACCCCAGAGAACAGCTCTCACAGGCTATTCTGCAGGCTCCGCATTCAAGACAATTTTCAAAGTTTACTATAAGTTTTTGTTTACTGTCATCCCACTCATAAACACCTGCAGGGCAAATTATCGTACAAATCTTTGATTTACACACCCTGCATAATTCCTGAACAGGCTTTAGATGAGATTCAGAATCAGGTGTATATTTTATTGTATATAATTTATCTTCAAGATCACTCATTTTAAAATACTCCATAACAATTTGACAGCCGCCCACGCATCTTTGAATAAATCTGCCGGTTTTCTGTCAGTAAAAATGCTTTTAATAAATCTGTGATATTTTTCGCGTTTTGGCACGCTGTCAACTGACGTAAACATTTCAAAAAAAGAATTAATTTTTTGCGGATAATATCCTAAAAATTCTTCTGCTCTTCCGCCGACTCCGCTCATAAGATCTTTATATGTACGCAGGTCTTTAATTATAAACGAATCTTCAAGTTCTTCCTGATAATGCGACAGAGCATTTTCCGAAAAATCCTGCTTACCAAGAGCTATTACGGCTGTCTCACCTGCGATTTTTCCTGAAATCATAGCAAGATTTGTACCTTCCCAGTGCATATTGTTAACGAACATGGCAGCATCCCCGCAAACCATAACACCTGCCCCGAAAAGAAGCGGAACTTTTTTATATCCGCCTTCGGGAATTAAATGTGCGGAATACTCCAGCAATTCACCGTCTTTTATTAAAGGTTCAATTTCAGGATGTTTTTTAAGTTTATCTAAAAGTTCATAAGGCTTTAATCCTCGCTCAATAAGTTCGCTCAACGTTACTCCAAGCCCTATGCTGACGGAATTTTTATTTGTATACATAAATCCTAAACCCAGCATCCCGAGCATAGGTCCGCCGAAAATTTCATAAATACAGCCTTCGTCATCATTTACATGAAATCTTTCGTTTATTTTTTCTGCAGGAAGTTTTATAACCTCTTTTACACTCAGCGCAACATCTTCAGGTTTTAAATTTCCTCTAAGTCCTATCTGTTTTGCGAGCAGAGAATTTACCCCGTCAGCAAGAATAACAATATCAGAGTAATAATCCTCCAGTTCTGTTCTGACTCCTTTTACAAATCCGTTTTCCAAAATCAATTCTCGGACAACCGTTTCCTCAACAAGAATTACACCTTCTTTTTTTGCTTCATCTGCCATCCAGCGGTCAAATTCAGCACGTATTACGGTATAACTTTCCGGAATTTCATGTTTCTTTTTATAAGAAATTACAGTTGCATCATTTTCACCTAAAAGTGCATATTTATGCTCAATATTTTTACGTTCGAGAGGCGCAGTCTTTTCAAAATCAGGGAAAATTTCACGTGTAGGCTGAGCATAAATCGCTCCTCCGAATACATTTTTACTTCCGGCAAACTTTCCCCGCTCAATCAGCACAACTTTTTTACCCGCACGTGCAATTGTAACCGCACAGGATATTCCCGCAGGTCCGCCTCCTACAACTATAACCTCTGTTTTATTTTTCTGATTTTCCATAAAAGCTCCGACTAAACTATACACCAAAACTATACATCAAATTATATTCATTGTAAAATAGTTAATATGATAATAACAGCAGGCAAGTTTAAAGGTCAAAAAATAACAGCTCCCGATGAAAGTATTACAAGACCCACTCTTTCAAAAGTAAGAATGAGTATTTTTAATACGTTACAGTCAATGATTGATTTTGAAGGGAGTTCTTTTCTTGACATGTTCGCCGGCTCCGGAATTATGGGATTGGAAGCACTCTCAAGAGGTTTTTCAAATGCGTGCGCAATCGAAAAAAATTCAAAAGCATTTCAGATAATAAAAGCGAACTTTAAACGATTCTCACCGCCGCCAGAACTTATCAAAGGCGACAGTTTGAAAGTTGTACCGACATTACAAAAAAATTTTGACGTTATATATATTGATCCTCCGTACTTCTCAGGGATTTATGAAGAAAGTCTCGATGCAGTCAAAAATATTTCAAACGGAGTTGTAATATTAGAACACATTATTGATATTGAGTTTAAAGACTTTGAATCGATAAAACAAAAAAAATACGGTAATAAATTAATTACATTTTTAAGAAAAAATTAAAAAAGCGGTATCATTTACAGATACCGCTTTTAAAATATTTTGTTCAAAAAACTTATTTAACAAGTTCTTTGAATTTTTTACCTGCTGAGAAAGCAGGAACAGTTTTAGCAGCGATTTTCAAAGGAGCGCCTGTTTGAGGATTTCTTCCTGTTCTGGCAGCTCTTTTGCGCGGTTCAAATGTACCGAAACCAACAAGAGTAACTTTTTTACCTTTAGAAACTGTTTTTTCAATAGTTTCTAAAGTAGCTGCAATAATGTCAGCAGTAGCTTTTTGTGAAACTTTTGCTTTTTTAGATACTTCTTTTACCAATTCTTCTTTGTTCATTAAGAACCTCCTTTTTTCCTTGTGCATACAGCAATGAAACCATCTCTCTTCCGCATGCTTTTCTTTCGACAAAATTTATTATAGCATTTTATTTCAATTTGGCAAGTGTTTTTCAAAAAAAAATTATAAATTTTGTATTATATTCTTGATTTCAAGAGTTCTAAAGAAGCTAAAGAGCTAAATATCAAGCATTTATGGTTAATTGTAAGATTTAGAATCGACACGGGCAAATTTAACATCTTTATAAAAATATTGTAAAATTTGATAAGCATTATACCCCTGTTTTGCCAGATTATTTGCACCGTGCTGAGACATTCCGACCCCATGCCCGTTTTTGCGGACATTATCATCAAATGAAGGAACAGAACGTAAGTAAGGCAAATCTGCTCCCCAGCCGCCTGCCGTTGTCTGACCGCCTGCAGATGCGGAATAATATGCATTAATAACTTTCATATTATAGGTTAAAACAATTCCTTTAGTCTCATCTACAGCGTAATTTGTATCAGCCGTTTCTTTCGATGCACCGCCGTAAGCCTGATCTTCAGGGGTATCTTTAAGGTCATAACCGTATTTTGCGCGTTTCCCGAGATTTGCAAGCGCGTAACTTCTTGCAGCAATTGCCTGAGCCTTATGAGCTTCCGTTTCCCAGCCTGTCGGCATTTCTGAGGGTACTACTCCTTTTATATAATCTTCCAGCGGGACATTATTAATAACAGTTAATTTACCGTTTTTATTCTGTATCATTATGATGCCCCTGTACCACTTGCTTTTTGCACTGACAAATCCCGGAGCGGTAGTTTTAATTACAATATTATCGGAATTTATTTTGTAATATTTACCGTTATAACGGATAGCCATAAGATTATGATAAGGCTTTATTTCGTAGCCTTTCATAGCCTCAAGATCACATACGCTGTGATTTGTGTTTGCATCAATTATTACACCTTTTACGGATGTTCCGATTCCTGCGGACTGAACATCTGTCTGAAGTCCTATTTTTATTGCAAAACAGGGATTTGCAATAAATTGCGTTAAAAATAATATTGAAAATGTTATAAAAATCTTCTTCACATAGTTAATTATAACACACAAGTTTAAAAAAGGGATTAGGTCATGCGATTGATTTTTTGGTTTACGGCATCTTCTTTTCGGGGCTTTGTTTCAGGTTCTTTTTCCTGTGTTTTCATTCCAAGATTTGCTTTAACGCGTTTTGAAATATCTTTGCCGAGGTTCTGTCCTAATGCATAAGATGACATAGATCCGCCGACAAAAACAAGACCTTTTAAAATTGCGCCTGTTTTGCCTTTGAGTTTATGTTTTTCGAGATATTCAAACACGGGTTTTATATATTTTTTATCAGAAGCTTTTGCAATCAAATCTTTGCAGGTCTTTGAATTAACAGCTTTATCATAATGAAGTTTTATTAAACCTTCGCCTGCAAACATCGCAGATAATGCAGCAGCTTCCGTCACTCCCGTACCTACTTTATCATCTGACATAACCGTTTTCACAACACCTGACACACAAATCAGAGGATTTACGTTGTTAACGGCAAACTGTGTAGCTTTGCCTGCATATTCAAACATTTTGTTTTGTTTCGCTAGATTTGAAAATACACTAAGTGTACTTCTTGCAGCATTCGCAGCCAGACCGTCATATTTTGCGACCTCCTGAACAAGTCCTGCAGTCTGTCCTAATGTAACAGCACTTCTGCCGATTTCGCCATTCTTAGTCTTATCGGCATTACGGTATGCAAATATTCCTGATGCTACTGCACTGAACACTATAATTCACCTTTATAAACTACACTACATTTATATAAAGTAATTTTTTCCATAAAAATTGACTGAAAACTTCAAAAATTTACAATTGTAACAAAAAATATTGAACAAAATAATTTATAACATCGTTATATTGATAATAGAAAAAAAACTGGTATAATAATTATTATGAAAAAATTTTTACTAATCCTCGCGCTAATCATAATGCCTTATTGTGCACATACGGCAGAGCTTCCTAATGTGCAGATTAATCTGAGAGATTACCATGGAATTATTATCCCTGAGGGGACTTTTGTTCCAGTTATGAATACTCAGGAAATTTCAACACAAAGCTGCGATGAAGGTTACAAAGTAAAATTTATATGCACAAATGACCTGTTTCTTCATGATACAAATATTATTCCGAAAGATACGGAATTTTACGGATATATAGAAAAGATTAATTCCCCAATTATAGGGACAAATGCATCTATGAAAATAAAAATCACAAAAATGGTTTATACAGACGGCTATGAAGTTCCCGTGAGAGGTTATCTTTATACATCAAATGATAATTTATTCGGAGGCGGAATTTCAGAACCTGCCAAATATGTAAGGATTGCACAAAGACAGCAAAAAGTAAAAAAAACAACCCTTCAGGCGCGTCCTTCTTATGAAAGAAAAATGGGAACGCACACAACAATAGCACCAGGGTCAAATGAGCTTATAATACTTACATCTCCTGTGTGGATTACTCACACCTTAACAAATTGACTTAATATAAATTGTGAAATAAAATGAAAAGAAAGGAGATTACGAAAGTTTCTAAAACAAAAAAGATGCGAGGGGAAAGAGATGCTGAAACGAGTTCGGCAGGACGGGAGTACCCGAGTGCATTGACCGAATGAAGCGATAATACAATATATAAAAAGGTTAATGCAAAACTATAAAAAGCGCCGCTTAGAAGTCGTAAGCTATGGTATAAAAAACGAAAGGGATTTTATGAGAAAAAAATACGGATTAATCTTAACAGCAATAATTTTATCTGCAGGTATTGCAAATGCTGCGCCCAATTACAGTGTACAACAGCAGACGCCTGCTCCTTCATATCAACAGAATTATTATCCCGTACAAACTTTAAGCGGCAACCAGACTCTGAAAGGAAGCGTTGTAACAGTCCCTGCAGGTCAGAAAGTTCCTGTAGTTGTAACAACACCCATAAGTTCCGCTAACATGATAACGGGTCAAAATGTAACGGTAGCTTTAGGCTCGGATTTTTACTATAACGGAAATCTTATAGCTCCTGCAGGGAGTTCGGTTACAGGAACAGCAATAGAAGTTTCCAAAGCAAAACACGGAAGTCTTAACGGCAAACTGCTTTTAAGATTTACACAGATAACAACACCTTACGGACTTCAAATACCTATTTCCGCAGTTGTTAAAACAAATGATAATACAGGGGTTCTTATTGGCGGAACAAAACTTGATGTAGCAAAAGATTACGGGAAAGATCTTGCAGTCGGAGCAGGCGCAGGAGCTTTAGCAGGGGTTATAATATCCCCCCTTGCAGGCGGTGATATAGGAAAAGGAACCGCGCTTGCAACAGCGGTAGGTGCCGGCGGCGGACTTGTCAAATCAATCTGGGATAAAGGTAATGATGTTGAAATTCCCGCAAATTCTGCTATAGAACTTGTTCTTACCCAGCCGATTACCGTTAACCCCGCAATGTTTAATAACAATTATTAGAAAGTCGGGCAATAATTTTATTTTTGTTTTAAAATAAAATTAACACATAAGAAACAGATACCGGGGAAAAATAAAATAATGTCCTTATTAGGAAAATACACAGAAAATTTTATAGAAGATGATGAGCAGGAAAAAAATACAGGTTACACAACACCTGCTGTATTAAAAGACGATGAAGACATAAGTCTGAAAAAATCAATACTGATATCGGCAATTCTTCATCCTACAGCAATAGGTGTGTGGGCGCTTATAGTTCTTATACTGGGGATGCTCGGAATTACGCTGACAATCTTTGATAAACCAAAGCCAAAAATGAACGATATAGAATTTGTTCTGGTTGACAAAGAAGAAACACCTATAAATCCGAAAACGCCGTACAGAGCAGATATAAATTCACGCGCCGGCGGTCATCATGATCCCACAAGAAAAGTTTCAATGCCTTCACCTGCTCCCGGAGCTCCTAAACAGTCAGCTCCGGCAAAAAAAGCAGCACCTGCAAAACCTGCAATGCAAAATCCATTGCAAAAAATAGTTAAACAGGTTACAGAACAGGTACAAACTCCGGCACCCAAAAAGACCGCACAGCAGCCTGCCCCCGGGCCTAAAAAACCTCAAGCGGCAAAGCCTGCACCTCCGACAGCCAGACCGTCAATTAAACCGCCGACTACACCAAGACCTGTCGCAAAACCGTCAAGTCCTTTCGCTGTTCCGGTACCTAAAGGCGGAACAGGTTCAGGAAGGTACACAACAGGTCCAATAAGCGGTTCCGGAACATCTGCAAAAGGAGGAGGAGGAGGCAGTACAGCATCTTCAGGCAGAGGCAGCGGTGCACCCGCTCCATCACTTGCCCCGACAGGCGGATCAGGCAGCAAACTTGCCAAAGGCGGTGGCGGAGGAACCGGCGGTTACGGAAACCCAGGGCCGGGAAATCCGAACGGAAGACCGGGAATTGATGCAATAAGAGAACCTGATTTCGGTCCTTACATGAGAGAACTCCAAAGACGCATAAAAATGAACTGGGATCCCCCAAAAGGAAACGAAAGTAAACGCGTTGTACTGCTGTTTAAAATTGCAAAGGACGGAAGATTACTTTCCTGCAGTGTATTCAAATCATCAGGACTTCCGGGAGCTGATAAAGCCGCAATAAATGCCGTTCAGGCGACAGCACCTTTCAGACCGCTTCCTGCAGAATTCAAAGGTTCAAGTATTGATATTCAATTTACATTCGACTACAACGTATTTGGAGCATCAGGATACAATTAGAGGTCAGGAGGGCAAGCAAAAGATAAATTCTTAATAAACAGATGCGAGGGAAAAGAGATGCTGAAACAAGTTCGGCAGGACGGGAGTACCCGAGTGCATTGACCAAATAAAGCGATATATATAAAAATAAAAACGCAACTTAGAAAGTCGTAAGCTATGGTATAAAAGAAAAAAGAGAGGATAAATATATGGGACTATTATTAGAATCAATCAAAATGGACTGGCCGGTATTACTGCCGATATTAATCTGCTCGATACTGGTTGTAGCCGTTGTAATCAACAGATTTTCTTTTTACAGAAAAAACAAAAGAGATGTTGTTCTTTTTATTCCCAGATTACAGAAAGAACTTGTAAAAAACAATCTTGACGGCGCACAAAATCTTGCCGTACAATGCGGAGGCGTAATCGGAGAAGTTACGGAAGAAGCTGTAAGAATATTTTCCGAACAAAAGAGCGGTTTTTCACGTTCTTTTGACATTGCTGCATCTCTGGCTTCAAGAAAATTGGAAAGTCATTTGACTATTTTAGGTACAATCGGAGGCGTTGCACCGTTTTTAGGTTTGTTCGGAACAGTTGTGAGAATTCTTTTCACATTCCAGGATCTTGCTTCTCAAGGCAACCAGTCAGCGGCAGTAGCATCAGGTATTGCATCAGCATTAATTGCTACAGCCTTCGGTCTTGGCGTTGCAATTGTTGCGGTTATATTCTACAACTCTTTCCAATCAATTGTAAAACGGTACGAAGATGACTTCCAGTTAATCAAATTGCTTTTCTTAAGCTTTGTAGATTCTAACGATGAATCGACAACACCGAGCAATGCAAATATATCGCTGTCATAAGCAAGTATTACGCAGGTTTCTTAAGCAAACGCAGAACAATAAAAAGCGCCGCTTAGAAAGTCGTAAGTTGTGGTATAAAAAAAAGAAAGGAGATTACGAAGGTTTCTTAAGCAAAAAAGGTGCGAGGGAAAAGAGATGCTGAAACGAGTTCGGCAGAACGAGAGTACCCGAGTGCATTGACCGAATAAACAATATATAAAAAAGGTTAATGCAAAACTATAAAAAGCGCCGCTTAGAAAGTCGTAAGCTGTGGTATAAAATGGCAATGAAAACAAATAAGGGTAAGGAAGCCCTGTTTACGGAAATAAATATAACACCTTTGACGGATATTTTTCTTGTACTGTTAATCATTATGATGGTTGTAGCTCCGACATTCCAGTCAAATGATACGTCAATAACAGTACCTGAAATTAACAGCGGAATTTCTATTGAACAGCATAATGCTACTGTTTCCGTAACAAAAGAAGGACAGATGTTTCTTAACGGCAATCCCGTAACAGAAGAAAATTTGACAAATGAGCTGATAACATTAAAACCGCAACTTGAAAAACCTGAACTTGTCGTAAAAGCTGATGAAAAAGTTAAAAGCGCAAAAATTATGGAAATAATGAATTCCGCACAGGACGCAGAATACAAAAAACTTATAGTAGCCGGCGAACCTTTGAGCAAAAAGGAACAACAAAAGCTAAAAGACGGTAAGAAGATATAAAAATAGAAGTTCAGAAGGCAAGAAGGCAGGCTTAATAAAAATTGGAGAAAATATGGCACGAAACAGAGATACATTCAACGAAATAAATATAACACCTTTGACAGATATCTTTCTTGTACTGTTAATCATTATGATGGTGATAGCTCCAATGCTTGACCAGCAGGGATTAAACCTTACCGTTCCTGAAAATGCGGCGCAGGAACAGGTGCAGAAAGAATCCAAAATTATGACAATAATGGTTGATGCCTCTGACAAATTTTACCTTGACGGAATGGAAATTCCATCAGAAAAACTTGAAAGCACAATAAAATCACAGGCAAAAGAGTACCCTGACGGGCTTTTAATCAGAACTGACGCAGACTCCTCTCACGGCGCTATGGTTAAAGTTATGGACAGCGCAAGAAATTCCGGAATTACAAGCATTTCGGTTGATTCTATTTAAACATTCCAGGATGGATTTTCACCGTCAGCAACTTCAAAGAATTTTTGCATTCTTTCAGATACCGATTTATCCTCTTTTTGCGGAAAGACACTGTTAGGCTTTGTCATATCCGTTTTTGCCATAGCATCAAGTTTGTTAACTTTTTCTTTAATTGTTTCAATATTTATTATTTTCATATTTTTCGCTCTCTCATATATATAAAAAAATTGCAGAACATAAGATTTCAAAAAAACTTATTTTTGTTTACAAATTTAACAATTTTTGTACTTTTGAGTTATAATAAAAAAGTTAAAACATATTGACAGAAGAGAGGTATTTTAATGAATAAAAGTCAATCAGCGGGAATGTATATAGTATTGGCAATAGTTATACTTCTGTTTGGCGCATCGGTTTTTGTATCCGAACCTGCAGTCAAAGTTCAGGAAATTTCATATTCAAATTTTCTTGAAAAATTAAACAATAATGAATTTAAAACAGTAGAAAAAGCAGACGATTTTTTAATTGCGATACCGAAAGCACAGCCGGAAACAGAGAGTTCAAAAGCTGTAAAAACTCTTGCTCCAACTGCCTCCAATCCATTCGGGACAATAGAAAAAAAATCACAGACATTGAAATATAAAGTTTTGACACCTGCATTTGATCCTGATTTGATGCGTAAACTTGACGAATCAGATGCTGATATAAAAATAACCAGAGCTACCGACTCCTCCAAAATGCTCGGTAATGTTTTGAGTTATCTCTTATTACCTGTACTATTTTTTGTATTTCTTGCCGTTATGGCAAAAAGTATTCAGGCCGGAGGTTCTCAGGCAATGTCTTTCGGGAAAAGCAAGGCAAAAATGCTTCTTGACAGCAAAGTAAAAACAACATTTAAAGATGTAGCAGGGATTGACGAGGAGAAAAAAGAATTAGAAGAAATTGTTGACTTTTTGAAAAACGGCGATAAATATATAAAACTCGGAGCACGAATTCCTAAAGGCGTTCTGCTTGTAGGGCCTCCGGGAACAGGTAAAACTTTGATGGCAAAAGCTGTTGCAGGCGAGGCAGGAGTTCCTTTCTTTTCCATAAGCGGTTCCGACTTCGTTGAAATGTTTGTAGGCGTTGGTGCAAGCCGTGTCAGAGATTTGTTTGAACAGGCAAAAAAACACCAGCCCTGTATTATATTCATTGATGAGATTGACGCTGTAGGCAGACAAAGAGGTGCCGGTATGGGCGGCGGACACGATGAACGCGAACAGACACTGAACCAATTGCTCGTTGAAATGGACGGATTTGATGAAAATACAAATATCATCGTAATTGCGGCAACAAACAGACCTGATATTTTAGATAACGCCTTATTAAGACCGGGCAGATTTGACAGGCAGATTTATATTAATGCGCCTGATGTAAGAGGCAGAGAACAGATTTTGAAAGTTCACGCCAAAAACAAACAGCTTGAACCGGAAGTTGATTTGAAAACACTTGCAAAACGTACACCGGGATTCACGGGCGCCGATTTGCAAAACTTGCTGAATGAATCTGCACTTCTTGCGGCACGCCATAACAAAGATAAAATTTCAATGGAAGATATTGATAATTCTATTGACAGAGTTATTGCAGGCATTGAAAAGAAAAGCAAAGTTATGACTGATGAAGATAAGGAATTAACTTCATATCACGAAGTCGGTCATGCCCTTCTTGCGAAATTATTGAAAGATGCCGACGAGCTTCATAAAGTCTCCATCATTCCGCGCGGATACGCACTCGGAGTTACGTGGACAAAACCTAAAGATGAAAAAGTCCACACCAATAAAGCTAAACTTTTAGCGCAGATTACGGTTTCTTTAGGCGGAAGAGCGGCTGAAGAAATAGTTTACGGCAAAGACAGAGTAAGCACAGGCGCTTCACAAGATCTTATAAACGTAACAAACATTGCAAGAAAAATGGTTACGGCATGGGGTATGTCCGATAAACTCGGAAACATGGCTTACGGGAAAAATCAGGAAAATGTTTTCATGGGCAGAGATTTCGGACATCAGAGAGATTACTCGGAACAGGTAGCCTTTGAAATTGATGAAGAAATGAAAAACATCGTTGACTCGAAATATGAAGAAGCCAAAAAATTATTAAATGAAAACAGAGATATGCTCGAAGCAATTTCAAAAGAACTTCTTGATAAAGAAACAATAGATGCTGACGAATTTCAGGAAATTATGAACAGAGTGGCAAGTGAAAGACAAAGTTAAGTATATACTGCAAATACCTGTTTGCGATGCAGAAAAAAATCTTAATACCGACTGTGATATTTTAGGCATAAAGTTTACCCGTGAGAATTGGGAAAATGAATTAGCGACTTTTAAAAATCTTCTCCCTAAAATCAAAAAGCCCCTGATGCTCGGAGGGTGCGGTGAAGATTCAATTGATATGACGCTTCTGCCTCAAGTTATGGAAATTCTTGACAGGGAATGCATAATAGGTATTGCAAACGAAAATAATTACAAAAGTATTGTGCCTGCAGTGATAAAAGGCGGGCACAAGCTGATTATCCGTACACCGATTGATATTAACCTTGCGAAAGAAATGAATATTTTAACATCAGATATGGGGCTGGGGTTAGATAAAATATTAATAGATACGGATATCGGAGGACTAGGCTACGGTTTTGAATACGGTTACAGTATAATGGAAAAAATTAAACTCGAAGGAACCTGCTCCGATAATAAACAGGGCGACAAATATCTGAATATGCCTTTAATCTCTTTTGCACCTGAAGAAACAGCCAAAACCAAAGAAGCAAAAGATGAAAATCTCGCTTTATACCTTGAAATTGCTTCTGCTGCGGGAGTACTGGCCGCAGGAGCCGATTACATAGTAATGACAAAACAGCAGGCTGTAAACGTAATGAAAGGATTGGTATGACAGAACTTTCGGGATTGCAAATTTTTAAATATCTTCCTGCAGCCAAAAAAGCAGAACATACCAATTGCAAGATGTGCGGCTGTCCGACATGTATGGCTTTTGCGCTAAAACTTGCAAAACACAATATTGATATCGAAAACTGCCCTTATGTGTCTGATGAATTAAAAAAAATTTGTGAACAAAATTCAAAAGAACCACAAAAAACAGTTGATATAAACGGAGTTAAAATCGGCGGAGAAAATGTTTTATACAGGCACGAAAAAACTTTTATCAACAAAACTGCTATTGCTGTCATAATTGATTTATCCGAACCCGATTGGAAAGAAAAATTTGAACAGGTAAAAAATTTTGAAATTACCAGAGTGAACGAACATTTAAAAATTGATTTAATTATTACTAAAAACGGGAATCTGCCGGACTGTATAACTTACGAAGATTATAAAAAACTCCCAATCAAAGAAATAGTTAACGAGAATTTTTCAAAAACTTCAGAAGAACTTATTGATACACGCAAAAAAGCCGTTCTGGAAAAAGATGAAAACTATTCATCTCCTGTCTGCGTTTATTTTAAACACACCGAAGATTTAAACCTGCTCTGTGCCGAAGCCTCTTATTATATTTGTAAATACGCTAATATGCTTGTTTTTGAAGATTTTGATCCGTATTTAATTACAGCACTTATGACTTTAAGACAAAACATTTTCACAGATCCGCAGAAACCTCTGCAGGTAGAACCTAAAATTTATGAATTTAACAATCCCGATGAAAATTCGCTCATATTTATGACAACAAATTTTGCACTTACATTCTTTGCGGTGGCAAGTGAACTGGAAAGCCTGCCCGTAGCGTCTTATCTGGTAGTTACACCTGCTGAAGGGATGAGCGTTCTAACGGCATGGTCTGCCGAAAAATTCACCGCACAAACTGCCGCAAAAGCTCTTAAAAAATTTGATCTTGCAAACAAAGTCAAAAACAGAAAAATAATAATCCCCGGACTTCTTGCTCACATGAAAGATGAACTTCAGGAAGAAATCAAAGACTTTGAAATAGTTGTAGGCACTGTAGATGCCTTTGCTATCGGAGATTTTGTCAAAAATTTTAAATATTAAATAATTCCGCAAAAAATTTATTTCACGGGTTTATAAAATAATATGAAAATTACAAATTATCAAAGCAGTCAAAATTTCAGCGGACTACACTTCAAAAATGTTTCGCCCGAAGTTTCAAGCGCCCTGAAAAACTCACCTGTAATCCAAAATCTGGGAAACAATTACGATGTTTTTATATCGCAATATGAAAAACACTCCTCAGGCGACTTTGGCAAAGCAGTTGAATACGGACTTAAATATAAAATACAGGAAATTGTACCGAATTTATTTCACAAAAAACCTGAATTCAGCGTAAAAGGCTCATCAGATTTTGCTTTGAACCCTGCACTTTACACAAACAGAGCCGATATAGATAAAACCATTACAGATGATCTTATAAATGAAGCCGAACTAATTGACGAAAATTTCTTTAAAAGTTTTAAATAATTTTTGCAAACGACAAAAAGTAATCGGAAATAATATTCACAAGCATCGGCAAAATCCACACCATTATAGCAGCACCAAGAACGGGTTTAAACAGAAAGCTGAGCTGAAATACGTTTACCTGAGGGGCTGTTTTTGAAATTACACCTAAGATAATATCCTGCCCAAGCGTTGCAAGAAGAATAGGCGATGCTATCTGAAGCCCCATAAACAATACATTTGACGATAATTCAACCATATAATCCATATTAACAATCTGCTGTAAAGGAATTATTGTTGCATCCAGCGGAAATATTTCAAAACTTCTGATTAAAGCTGATAAAAGCCAGTAAACACCGCCGAGCTGTATAAAAATAATAAGTCCCAGAAGCTGAAAACATTTACCGACAATCGAAACCTGCGAAGAAGTTGTAGGATCCAGAACCATTGCAGATGAAAGCCCCATCTGCATATTAACCATATCACCGCCTGCATCAACAGCAAGTAAAATTAACTGGGCAATATAACCTATCATTGCCCCGACAACTATATTTAACAGTATTGACAGAGCAAAAGACTCTTTTATAATCATTACATCAGGCTTTGCAACACAGGTTAAAATTATGGTCATCAAAAATATAAGTCCCAGCTTTACCATACCGGGGATTTCTTTACGGTTAAACACAGGAGCAAGCCTGAAAAAACCAATCATACGCGCAAAAATAAATATGCCTGCCGCAAGATAAGCATTGAGCATCGGAAACATTTTCATTAATTCTTCAATGATATGTTCCAAATCTAATTGCCCTCCTTCAAATCACCAGGTCTGTCCAGCGGAAAACAGACAAGATCATCTCCGCTTTCAAAAGTTGTTTTTTCAGGAGTTACTCTAACCTTCACAACAACATCTCTGTCATTTTGTCTTACGGTAATTTCGGCATTACCTTCTCTTTTAGCTTTCACAATAATTGTTTCCTTGTTATTGTCGATTGTGAAAACAGGAACTGCGGACACTATGCTTTCATCACTTGAAAAAACAGATTTAACAGGTTTATCAGACGTTATAATATAATCCTCAAACGCTGATGCCTGAAGGGGTATTAAAACTATTGAAAATAACAATAAAAATCTTTTCATAAATTACCTTCCTAAAATCTGATTTGTCTCAACGAAATTCGGTCTCGGCATAGGTGTCTGCGGACTGGAATAGTATTTAGTTTTTTGCTGCTGATCAATAAAAGGTGTCTTACCCGGATTTTTCATCATTTCATTAATGTCAGGAGCATTTTTAAATTTGTCATTCATTTCATGCTCAAACGGAGTTGTGTATTTAAAATAATCAGCAGGTAGAACGTAAGCATCACTCTTTGAAACTAAATTAAACGCCATTGCCATTCCGTCTATCATAAAACCTTTCAGCATATTAATAAATCCGATACCTCCGATTACTATAACAAGAAATACGCCGAGAATTTTTGGAGCAGCCGCAATAGTTTGTTCCTGAACCTGTGTAACCGCCTGTAAAATACCTACTACAAGACCGATACCGGCAGCAACAAGTACGCATGGCATTGAGATTGCAAGCATTATCAAAAAGCCTTTTGCTAAATATTCAACTAAAACTTCCATTGTTATACCTCTTTGTATATTATGTTATACTTTTTACTACATTTATGAAAATTTAATAAACTGTTTTATTGCTTATCTTCCTAACTTCCTATCCCATCAGCATCTAATTATAGCTTGTAACCAGCCCCTGAACAATAAGCGCCCAGCCGTCTACCGCAATAAATATCAACAGTTTGAAAGGCAGTGATATAATAGTCGGGGACAGCATAAACATACCTAATGCCAGCAATATATTTGCAACAACAAGGTCAAGTACAATAAACGGAACAAATATAATAAATCCGATTTCAAAAGATGTTTTTAATTCGCTTATGATGAATGCCGGAGCTACCTGCCATACCGTAATCTCATCAGGACTTTTCGGCGGCGCGCCTTTTGCTGCTTCTATGAAAAATGCAAGGTCGCTTTCCCTTGTCTGCTTCATCATAAACTCTTTCAAAGGCTTTGAACCCTCATTTATTGCCTCAACAATATTCCGGTTTTTGTGATACGGAACAGATCCCATTTCATACATTTTTTGAAATGTACCGCCCATTGTATAAAACGTCAAAATCATTGCAAGACCAATAATTACAATAGATGGCGGAACCTGTTGTGTACCCATTGCTGTTTTGAGCATTGAAAATACTATGACAAACCTTAAAAAACTTGTCATACAGCAAAATACAAGCGGTATTAACGAAAAAACGGTCATTAATATCAGCATTTGCAAAACAGGATTCATATCTTTTATAATCGTATCCATTTTTATTCCTCTAAATGTTATTTATTATATTTTTGAAAACTTTTTTAGGCTGTCCGCTTACATGAGTTTTCGAGAAATTTACTATTGACGGAAGATCATCTACACTGCACTTATCAGCATTTTTTAATATTGAAGATTCCTGCGGCATAATTTTTTGAGACGAAACGGACTGCACATCATCAAGTTTTGATATTAAAGATGTCCTGCCGACATCAGAAGCAACAAGAAATCGTTCGCTGCCTGCACGTACTACATAAAGTTCCTTTCTCGGGGCAAGGCTTATACACTCCTCAACATTCAAAAACTTTGATTTTGAACTAACTGTACAGGAGAATTTTTTATATACAAAAACGGCCAAAAAGATAATCCCGACCATCGCCGTTGTATAAACAATAAAATTTATTAAATATCCGCCCATTTTTATCCCCTTTGTTAAACTTTATTTTTACTTTTATATATCTTCATCCTCAAGCTCAAAATCGCTGTAATCAAATTCATCTTCTTCATCGGTGCTTTGACCTTGCAGCTGAGGTTCAGCCGTTTCCGTAATGTTTTCGTCAGCCGCAGTTTCCTGAACCTCATCAGCAAAGTCCTCATTCTCAACAGCAGGAGTATAATCTGCCCCTTCTTTTTTAGGCGCAGGAGCAATAACCTCATCTATTTTTACGCCGTAGCGGTCATTTACAATAACAAGCTCCCCGCGTGCAATCGGTTTATCTTCAACACTCAAAGTTACCTTGTTGTCATATATGGATGTTAAATCTACAACCAGACCTTTTTCTATATTTTTTAATTCTCCAAGAGTTATTTTAACGGTATCAAATTGAGCACTCATCTCTACTTCAATACTATCCCAGAGATTGGTATTTTCTCCTGCCATATCTTCATTTCCTCCATCGTTATCAAAAGGCATAACCAGCCCCAAATTCGGGTTTAAATTAATATCAGTTTCGTAATCTTTAAATTTTAATACCATGTGATTTATATTACTGTCATCAAAAACCACGATATCATCAATTTCAATATTTTTGACATCTATGAGTTTAAAGTGTGTTGTTCCTATTTTAACAGATACATCAATCACGCTTGATGCAAAATCGCCGTAATCAAATTTGTCGCTTTGAGATGTTACGGCTTCAGGGTTTAAAAGTTCGTCCGGCAGTGTTATAACAAATTTAGCGACTTTGCCTGAGTCAATATCTTTCACCAGAAAAGTCAAATGAACAACATCAAAATTTGTACGTTTCAAAACAGGCGGGGAAGGGATTAAAAATTGGGAAAGCGAGTTAAACATAAAATCGTTAAAAGAGGTTATTATCTTTGCTTCCAGATCCGTTAATTTGTTCAAATTAAAACGTGAATTCGGTTTGCCGAGAATTTTGTCAAGAATTATCCCGACTGCCTCCTCTGATATACGAAAAAACATGTCATGAAGTTTATCAATTCTTATTTTTGTAACAAAATAAGCTTCCTTATCCGTTAAAGTATTAATATTTTTACTTATTCCAAGCAATATAAACTTAAATCCCGGCAGAAAAAACTCATCACAAGCTGTTTGAACAGCAGGAACATAAGAATTGGCAAACCAGTTGTACTGTGCGTACAATTCTTTATAATCTATTGAATTGATTTTTTCGTTTCCCATACTCAAAATTTTATCCCTTATTCAAGTCTGTAATAATGAGTCTTCCCCATAAATACAATAGAGGATTTGCCAAAACTTCACATCAATCATTTAATGGATATTTTGAAAAAATCAAATTTCTTTATACAATATATTTATGACAAAAAATGTTTATATCCACATACCTTTTTGCAAATCAAAATGCAGATACTGTTCTTTTGTTTCGTATCCTCAACTTGAATTAAAAAAACAGTACATAAAAGCGCTAAAAGCCGAAATTAAACATCTATACAAAGGTGAAAAATTGAACACTTTGTATTTTGGAGGTGGAACACCATCTCTATTAACACCTGATGAATTTTTTGAAATAATCAGCCTTTTTAATATAGCAGCTCATACAGAAATCACCGCGGAGCTAAATCCCGAAACTGTTACATTAAACTATTTACGAAATCTGAAAAAAATCGGAGTAAACCGATTAAGTTTCGGCTGTCAGACATTTAACGATAAAATTCTGAAGCTGATAGGCAGACGCCACAGTGCGCAAGATATTGAAAATTCACTTGCTTTTGCATCAGAAGCCGGCTTTGAAAACTTAAGTCTTGATTTTATTTACGGACTGCCCGAACAAAGTATTAAAGACTTTGAAAACGATTTAAAACAGGCTGTTAATCAGGATATCAAACACATATCTTTATACGGTTTAAAAATAGATGAAAACTGCTATTTTGCCGAACACCCGCCGAAAAATCTGCCTGATGATGATTTTCAGGCCGAAATGTATCTGAAAGCAATAGAAATACTCACAGATAATAATTTTTTACATTATGAAATAAGTAATTTTTCCAAACAGGGATTTGAATCAAAGCACAACCTTAACTACTGGGATAACAAGTCATATTACGGCTTCGGGGTAAGCGCACACGGTTACGAGAACGGCACACGTTACAATAACACGTCTGATTTAAAAGAATATATTTACAATCCGCTTTTTCATAAAAATGCCCGTACACTCTCAAAACAAGAGCAGTTGGAAGAAGAAATATTTCTGGGGTTTCGAAAAATGGAAGGAATAAATATAGAAAAAATAAATAAAAAATTTGATATAGATTTCCTGAAAAAGTACACCAATATTATAAATAAGTATATTTCTTATAAGTATCTAAAAGAAACTAATGACGGTTTTGCACTGACTGACAATGGAATTTTGATAAGCAACATAATATTATCGGAATTTTTAGATTAAAAAAATCCGACAAATTTTTAATGTCGGATTTTTTATTATTGATTGTATTAAGATTATTATTTATTTTCACCTTCCGGTTTTGCTTCTGTTTCAGGTTTCGGATTACCTTCAGGTTTTGTTTCAGGTTCCGGTTTTGCTTCTGCTTCAGGTTTCGGGTTACCTTCAGGCTTTGCTTCAGGTTCCGGCTTTGCCTCTTTTTCAGTTTTTGGGTTGATATCTCCTTCTTCTGTCTTTTTACCTCTGACTTTATTCCAGAGATCTTCACCGCTCTTACCAATTTTATAGAAAAAGTTATTAACTTTTTCGCCAAATTTAAGTTCTGCACCTTCTGCAGCTGCTTTTTCTACAATTTTTCCTTTTCCAACGGCAACACTCAAACCTACATAGGCTGCAGCAAGCAAGGCCAAAACCGAACCTATAATTGCAGGTGTTTTACTTTTTTTCTTTTCAGCATTTTCTGCCCCTTCTTTTTTCTCAAAAGAATCGGCAGGAGCATCAGCTTTCGGAGCCTGAGTTGTAAATTTCCCGGGGGAATTAATCAAATCCTGATGATTAACAGGAGCCGCATCTCCGCGGAAATTAACATTGGAAACAGAACTTATCATTGGAAAAACCTCCTTTTATTACACACTTATATATCAATTCAATTTCACATTAAGATTAAAACGACTGATAAATTTATTTTGTCCGAAAAGAAAAAGTTTTTCAATTATTGTTACAAAAATTTACAAAAAATTTGGAATATTTTTTTTATGAATGTCATCTTATTAAATAGAAAAGGAGAAAAAGCATGGTAACAGAACAGGAAACTTTAATTTACATAGAAGATCAGGACAAACATAATGCAAGTGCCGCAGCAAACGCCTTTGCCCATAAAGATGTTCAAAACAGAGCATATATTAACACTCTCGGAGCTGAACTTGCACTTAAATATCTTGCATCCGAAAATATTGATGTATCTGATATCCATAACATTCATTCAATTAAAAAAATTCTTGAAGAAATAGATATTTCTGACATCATGCTCTCTAACATTCATATTGACGTAAGAGTTGTTTTTGATGAAAATGTAATCTTTGTACCAAAATCTCATTTTGAATACAACCTTGTACCTGATATTTACCTTGTTTTGAACCTTGCTAAAGATTTTTCACATGTAAAATTTCTTGGCTTTTTTGACCCGAAACTTATTAACAAAAATAATGCTAATGATAAATACTACTTTATTGAAAAAGAAAAATTAAGCCCCGTAAAAGATTTAAAACATTACATAGAAGCATTTAACGGCAACACATCGGAAAATCTTGACGATAAAGATATTACCAAGTGTGAACGTATAATTATTGCGATGGCAGACAATGATATATCCGAAATTGACAAAAGATATTTAATTAAGCAGCTGACAAAAAGTGCAGAGCTGAGAGGCAAATTTTTGGAATACGAAAATTTTGAAACTCTTTCATACAAAGCAATGACTGACCCGCAGGTAAAAAGAAAAGAACCTGAACAGAATATTTCCGTTGATGACGCTTTAAACGAGCTTGAAAACTTCACTGATACAAATACTCAAGAAGCAATTGACACTCTTGTGGCAAATAATGCTGATGACACTGAAAATTCTTTAAAAATCGACAGTAACAATCCGTTAAACGACATAGGAGAAGCTGTAATTGACGGTGCAGCCGCGATTGCAGGTGCCGCAGCTGCAGAAACAGCATCGGAAGCCGCTGACGATGCATCTCATATAATTGATACTGCCAAAGCAGGCATAAACCTTGCAGAAGCAGGATTTGACACAGAAAATAAACCTGAAGATACTGAAATTATTGATTCAGCCGAATCAATTTCATTTGATGATGTAGATACATCCGAACTTGACAACATTACTACCGAATCTGAGAATATAGAAGAACAGACTATATCTTTAAACGATGTTGAAATTCCGCAAGAAACCGTACAAACAGATTTTATTGACAAGATTGATAACAAAATTTCCTTTGATGATATAGCTTCAACAGAAACATTGGAAACTCCGCTTCCGTTAAATTTGGATGAAGAAAAAATTTCATTAGATAATATTGAAACTGCCGATATTAATACAGACAATCAGACGGAAACTTATAATGAAGAAACTATATCTTTAGATAATATTGACACTGCTGACATTACAGAAGACTCTGACACGGCACCGGCAGTTGAAGATACTGTGTCATTTGATGATATGCCGTTAAATAACATAGAACCAGATATTCCTTCAATAGATGACAATGCACTCGAAGACAATATTTCTTTTGAAAGCATAAATGAAACAAATATTGAAGACACAAATGACTTCATGGATGACACTTTAACTCTCGATGATCCACCGTTACAAATGCAGGATAACGACGAAAACACAGAAAATTCCGCATCCCTTGAAACAGAGGAAATCGAAACTGTCCCCCCCCCTCTTAATGAAACAGAAGATTTTGATAAAATCGGAGCTATCGAAGATATTAATGATATAGATTTTAACGAAACCAATAATAATTCTGATAGTGAAACCGTTAATAAAATAGCAGAAGAACCTGAAATTGTAGAAGATACTGCCGGAATAGAGGACGATGAAAGCAAAGACGGATTTGGCAAGAGTCTGTTAGAAAATCTTTCAGCCGAAAATCTCGACAATATTTCTATAGAAGATTTAGGGCTGAGCGATGAAGAATTACCTGCCTCTTCGGGAGTAGAAAATATTTCATCGGATGATTTATTATCACAGGTAGATGATTTACTTACATCATCTTCCGACACATCCCAATCATCAGATACTGCTGAGAATACAGATGAACAGACAAATGCGGAATTTGATGAAATTCCTGATATATCTGATTTATCATACGCAACAACAGATACAAATATTACAGAAGCTCCAGAAGAACAAGAATTGGAAGCTGCCGGCAAAAACAACAATGAAAATGTCCAAAATGCAGATGATTCTGACAGTATTACAGCTATTGACGACCTTTTAAACACGGATTTCTCAAACGACAATGAAGAAGATAATCCCGAAGAAAATGACAGCATCGGAGTATTGTTTAATGACACAGATCCCGTAACTGATGCAGAACTTGACAATATGGAAGAATTTAATCCGGTACAGCCGGAAGTTCAGCCGCAGCAGACAATCCCCGGAGCTGCTTTATATAACAAAAAAACAAAAAATAACAAAAGCGTAATACTTGTAGCAGGTGCACTTATTGCAGTAATTGCAGCCGCCTCCGCAGTTATGGTATTCAAACAAAAGAACAGCTCTTCAGCTGATATAGAAGTTCCGTCTGCTCAACCTGCAGAAACTGAAGTTGCGGAAAATCCTCTGGGATCTTCAAATTCTGAAACTTCACAGGAAAATATACTGGCAACAAACGCTCCTGAGATTAAAGATACAAATAAAAAACAAACCGTACAGACAAAACAACCTGCAAAAGAACTTAAAAATACTGCACTTAAACAAAAACAGAGTTCTCCTCAGGGTTATCCGGATGTAAGCAAACTTGTATGGGATGTACCTGATACACTTTCGTACAGCCCTAAAATGCAGAATTACTTAAGAACTGCAGGCAAAAGTATAAAATTATCACTTTCCGCTGATTTACTGCTTGCCACTGAATATGCATATACAAATCAGGTTAAAGTAGGCCTAAAAGTAAGTAAAGACGGCGCTGTTCAGGATATACAAATGCTGTCAGGAAGCGGTTCTTCAGAAATTGATAAAATTGTGTTACAATCTGTTAAAGATACTTTAAATGTCGTAAAACCGCCCAGCAGTGAGATTAAGACACCAGATTTCAATTTGAGTCTTACCATATACTTTTAATTATGCTATAATGTGGTAGAACAAGGAAACCTTAACGTGGAATTAGCTCAAGATAAAATAGATTTAATAGAAAAAATAATAAAAAGCGATAGAAAATTCGCCAATAATGAAGATTTGTATGATGACTTTTTTAATGAAACCTGCAAACGTTCGTTTTTAATTGTCAAAACAGTTACTTCAAATGAAACACTGGAAGCTTATTTAAAGAAAATAGCAACAACCTCCATTTTAAATGTATTAAAAAATGAAGGGAGATTGAGACGCAGTAAAAGCGGATATATGTCAACACAGAATGTACCGCTTGAATCCGTTGTAGAATCAAGTATTCCTGACTATTCTAAAATTGAAGTAAATTATGGACCCGTTGTCATTCAGGATACTCCTGAAGACTATGCCGTAAAAAAAGAAATACTTCAGCTTATAGTAAATACTGTCTATGAGATTGATGAACAGGAGCCTGACAAACAATATCTGAAACTGTATGATCTCAGATTTGAAAAAGGCATGACACAAAAAGAAATCGCCGAAGAATTATCACTATCTCAATCAGAGGTTTCTAAAAGATTGTTCAAGTTGATGGAAAAAGTTAAACAGACATTCAACTAGGATTTGTAATATAATGAAATGTCCAATATGCAAAAAAACAATTCCAGACAATGTTTTGAAATGTCCGTATTGCAAAACCCGTACAGGTTTAGTCTGTAAAAATTGCAATACGGTCAATTCCATATTTGACTTTAAATGTAAAAAATGCGGGAAAGAAATTTTAAAACTCTGCCCCAATTGTAACAGCGTAAACTTTCCAAATACCGACAAATGCAGAAAATGCGGTTATACTTTTTCACAGCCACAAATAAACGATGACCAACAGAACATAAAGCTTGAATATCCTGCAAACCTTGTATCGCAACAGAGCGCAAAAAATATTCTTGTTAAGGGAATTTTATCTTATGACAAAAAAATATTTTCTCTAAGCGGCGAAAAGGGGATAGGAAAAACAGTTGTACTTAAAGCTGTTATGCACGATTTGAAAGAAAGGAATTATTCTTTTCTTTACGGCAAATGCACCCCCATAACCCAGATTACACCGGGTGGGCTTATTCAGGACATGCTATTAAATATTTTCAATCTGCCTAATTTTTGCCTGAGCAATTTGCAATTCAAAAAAGACGCTTCAAAATTTCTTAAAAATGAATTTCCGGAGTTGAATAACAACGAAATTTTTGACTTGATAAATTTCCTTTACCCTTCAAAAGAGGGGAAATTTGAAGATATCTTAACCTGCAAGCATACAACATTTGGATTTTTGAATAAAGTGTTTGACAGGATTACATCAAACGAAAAATTTTTGATAGTTATAGATAATTTTGATTTTATAGACGGTTTTTCATACGAATTTATCAGCCGCTATATTGTAAAAGATAATGTCTGGAGCAATTTAAAATTCCTGCTTATATACAATGAAGCCAAACCTGCAAAAGGATATTTCTATTTCCCTCAGACAGGAGATGACAGAATATACCTTGATGTCGGGATTGCCCCTCTGGAATTCAAACAGATAAACATGCTTGTTGAACAGAAAAATAAAAAAATTGAGGGATTTCCTGAACTGAATATTTTTGAACTCGAAGAAATATATAAAATAAGCAGAGGCAACCCTTCATATATTAATCACGCTCTTGATTTATGCTTTGACTGCCAGTTGAGCGGCACCGAGTTTGAACTTGCCACTACATTTTCAGGACTTTTGGAGTTCAGACTTGCTCTGCTCGCACATTTGAATCCTGCAGCTTACAATATTCTTCTGGGTTCTGCAATGATAGGCGATAAAATTAACCTTAATCTTATAAAAGAAATATTTGAAGTTGATGACAAAACTTTTACAGACATAATGATTTATCTGAAAAAAATGGATTACATAACACCGGTTAACGAACTATACTGTGAATTCAGCTCGCTTCTTTTATGGGAAACAATTATTAAAACAGCTAAAAATGATATAAATTATACAGAAATTAATAAAAAAGTGTTTAAACACCTTACAGGCTTTACGCTAAATTCCAATGCAATTCTCGGGATTTTAGCACAAAATCTCAAGCAGACAGAACTATCATTCCAAATCTGGACAAAAAATACACGGCTTGCATCATATATCGGGGACTTGAATTTATACGCAATTTCGCAAAAGCAATCACTTGCACTGATAAATGAATTTGATGAGACAAGAACCTTAAAAATCAGATATAACATATCCGAACGTCTCGGCAAACTTCTTGCAAATTCAAACCCTCAAGAGGCTATTGAATATCTTCCTGATGCAGTCTCTAACGCACAGGCTGTAGGGGACAGCCCTAAAGAAATTGAACTTCTTGCATACCTTTCTTCCTGCTGCAGAAAAACAGGCAATTACTTTGGAGAAGTTGAATGCGTTGATTCCGTTCTGAAAAAAGTAAAACCTGAAAATATTCTTCAAGCCGCACTAATCAAAACAACCAAGCTTGAGGCTCTTTTAAATATAGGCAACTGCGGACAGGTTATCAACATGATAGATAACGAAATTATGCCGGTGCTTGACCAGTATTTCAATAAAAAACCAAACACGAAAGATCCGCAGTTTGCATTTATGTATGAAACTTGGCTTAAAACATATCTTGTACTTGCAAATGCTCTTGTAATGCAGGGGAATGACAGGTCTTTTGAAATATTGACAATACTTTTTGATATTATCGAAAGAAACCGCATTCAAGACGAACTTTTTATATGCAAATGTAAGCTCACACTTGCTTATGCAAACACGATGAAAGGGAACTTCAATAATTCCGAACAGATGCTTGAAGATGTTTTAAAATCTTATCGTGAAAATATTATGGATAATAGAACAATCTTAAGATGGAATTTCATAAATATTTTAAATAACTTCTTCAAAAAGCAGTACAACGGCATTCAGGAAGACCTTTTCCAGATAGTAACATTTGCCAACAACAACGGTGATAATTTTACAAAAAATATATTAAAGACGCTGCTCGGCAAACTTTTTAGAGACAACGACAATACAAAGCAGGCAATTGAAATTTATAATGACCAGATAGCATATTTCGCTAAAGAAAAAATGGCATTCGGCGCACTTTTAACATGGTACTTAATTTCTGACGCAACCCTTGTAACGGAAGGGCCGGAAAATGCCCTTGAAATTGCGGAACAGGCTCTTGAAGTTGCGCAAAATCCAAAAATTGACAGCTACTTCTTTATTATTTTATTTAAAATGGTAATTGCAAAATGCGCCATTACAACATCCGATTACGAGACCGCAAAAATTCATCTTGATACAGCAGTTACGCTCGCCAAAAGATTTAACCTTAATGATCTTTTATCACGTCTATATATATTGTACGGCAAATATTTTCAGGAGCTCGGGCTTGTAAAATCAGCAGACCAATCAGAATATCTGCACGGGGCAGAAAAAATGTATTCACTGGCTGAAGAACTGATTGTACAGACAAAAAACAATTCGGTATTTAAAGAACTTAAACAGGCATCAAAATCTCTTTCAACTTTCTGCGTAATGAATAATATAAAATTATAATTAAATATCAAAAATAAAAAGTTTATAAATTTCAATATCTAAGGCTCTTGCAATCGCACCGACAGTTTCCACAGTAGGTGATTGAACTCCTCTTTCTATTGCACTAATAGAATTTGTAGCTACGTTTGATAATTCTGCAAGTTTTTCCTGTGAAAAACCCTTTTTCATTCTTTCTATTCGAATTTTTACACCCACTTTATATGTAATT
Source organism: uncultured bacterium (assembly GCA_949284415.1). Taxonomy (GTDB): domain Bacteria; phylum Cyanobacteriota; class Vampirovibrionia; order Gastranaerophilales; family Gastranaerophilaceae; genus Stercorousia. Next base: position 66,189 of record CASDVM010000012.1, read on the forward strand.
GTATCTATTTTACCATTCATATTCACAGTATACTAGTTGACAAACAATTTTCCATTAGATATACTAGTAATGTTCACAGTTTATATGGGGAAATAAAATGTCAGAAGATGAAAACTTAAAAAAAGCATTAAATATTTTAAAACAAATTCAATTTCAGCTGCAATACACTCTTTCTGATTTATATAAATGCGGCATGAATGTTAATACTATGGAACATCTTTTAAAAACAAATGTTCAAAAAGACAATAAAAAAGCTCCCCGTTAGGAGAGCTTTTTTTTTTATTATTTTTAATTTTACTATTTACGGAGAGCACCGTCAACGGCTACAGCAACAGCAACTGTTGCACCTACCATCGGATTGTTGCCCATACCGATAATACCCATCATTTCTACGTGAGCAGGAACTGATGAAGAACCGGCAAATTGAGCATCACCGTGCATTCTTCCCATAGTATCAGTCATACCGTAAGAAGCAGGACCTGCAGCAACGTTATCAGGGTGAAGAGTTCTTCCTGTACCGCCGCCTGATGCTACTGAGAAGTATTTACGTCCGTTTTCCCAGCACCATTTTTTGTAAGTACCTGCTACAGGGTGCTGGAATCTTGTCGGGTTAGTTGAGTTACCTGTAATAGAAACATCAACACCTTCTTTAATCATGATTGCAACGCCTTCCGATACATCATCAGCGCCGTAGCATCTGATTTCGCCTCTTTCGCCTTCCGAGAATCTCTGTTCCTTAACAACTTTTAATTCACCTGTTTTATAATCGTATTTTGTTTCAACAGAAGTGAATCCGTTAATTCTTGAGATTAAGTAAGCAGCGTCTTTGCCTAAACCGTTCAAGATAACTCTCAAAGGATTTTTTCTGACTTTGTTAGCATTTCTTGCAATACCGATTGCGCCTTCAGCGGCAGCAAAAGATTCGTGGCCTGCTAAGAAACAGAAACATTGAGTTTCTTCTCTTAAAAGCATAGCTGCCAAGTTTCCGTGCCCCAAACCGACTTTTCTTGTGTCGCCTACAGACCCCGGTACACAAAAAGCTTGTAAGCCTTCACCGATAAGACTTGCAGCTTCAGCAGCATCCTTAGCCTGTTTTTTAAGTGCAATTGCTGCACCTAAAGTATAAGCCCAAACAGCATTTTCAAATGCAATAGGCTGAATTCCTTTAACAATTGCTTCAACGTCAATACCGTTTGATTTACAGAGTTCCTGAGCTTCTTCCAAAGATTTGAAGCCGTATTCAGGTAACAATTTACTCAATTTAGCCTGACGTCTGTCCTGTCCTTCAAATTTTACTGTCATTTTATTTTCCTCTTAATTTTTTTATATTTTATTACTGAGATCCTGAAACTAGTTCAGGATGACACGTCATTCCGAATTTATTTCGGAATCTCCTTTACTATTCAACTCTCGGATCAATCTTTTTCACTGCATCAGCAAATCTGCCGTAAGTACTTGTGAATTTTTCAAGAGCTTCTTTCGGATCCATGCCTTTTTTAACTGCATCCATAAATTTGCCCATGTGAACGAATTTGTATCCGATGATTTCATCGTTTTTATCAAGGCCTAATTCAAGAACATAACCTTCTGCAAGTTCAAGATATCTGGGGCCTTTTTGTTTAGTTGAATAAATAGTACCGACCTGTGAGCGGAGACCTTTGCCTAAATCTTCAAGCCCTGCGCCGACAGGAAGACCGTTGTCCGAGAAAGCTGTTTGTGTTCTTCCGTAAACAATCTGGAGGAACAATTCTCTCATTGCTACGTTAATAGCATCACAAACCAGGTCTGTATTTAAAGCTTCAAGAATTGTTTTACCCGGAAGAATTTCACCTGCCATAGCAGCAGAGTGAGTCATGCCTGAGCATCCGAGAGTTTCGACAAGTGCTTCTTGAATAATACCGTCTTTAACATTAAGAGTTAATTTGCAGGTACCTTGCTGCGGAGCACAACATCCGCATCCGTGAGTCAAGCCTGAAATTTCTTTAATTTCTTTAACTTTTGTCCAATCGCCTTCTTGAGGGATAGGAGCAGGCTCGCCTTTAACGCCGCGTTTTACGCAGCACATTTCTTCTACTTCTTTTGTAACTTGTATACGATCCAACATTTTCTATACTCCCTTCGGTTATATACAAGACTATTGTACGTGCTCAAAGGACTAAGTCAAGATTTCTTGGGAATAAAAAACGATAAGCTTATAAAAGCTTACCGTTTTGTGAATTCTAAACTTTATTTTGTTTACCATTCAGAAGAAACTTCTTCCTCATCATCTTGCAGAGCCGACAAATCTCTATGCCCTGTTCCGTCAAAATCAGAAGGAAGCATATCTTCATCAGGCCATATTGTATCTTCATCGTATCTTGATGCGTTAAGGTTGACGGATGATGTCAAATCGGAATTTGATAAATCTGTTTCGGACAAAATACAGCCTGCCATATCGCAATCGGAAAAATTACAATAAGTCATTTCAGCATAACTGCAGTCTGCACCCGTCAGCAGGGCATCCGTAAAATCACATTCCAGAACTCTTGCACGGGTAAAATCCACTGATGTCAAATCAGTATTGGTAAAATTTACAAAAGAAAGACTGCAATCAGCAAAAGAACTTGAGTTTAAATCTACATCCGTAAAATCGATTTCTGCAAGGTTTATACCGGAAAAATCCACTTCAGAAAGATCTACTTCTTCCTGTTCTGCTTTCCAGACATTAAATTTATCGGGGTTCTTTTTTAATAATTCGACTAATTCTTCTTTTGTATAATCTATCATTGACTTTTGTTCTCCTTATATTAAATTTTATTTTATCTTATCCTATATTAATTCTGCCTGCAGGGCAAGAAGCACTGCCTGTGTTCTGTTTGCCACCTTCAATTTTTTAAAAATACTGTTAAAATGTGTTTTTACCGTAACTTCTTTTACAAATAATTTTTCTGCAATCTGTTTATTACTTTCCCCCTTTGATGCCATTTGTAACACTTCTTTTTCCTTAGCGGTCAAAGATGAAAGCGAAGCTTTTTCCGCAGATAAATCTGTTCTCTTTTGTCCTGCAATATTTGAGCGTCTTAAAACAGCTTCCATACGGGCAAGAAGATTTGGCAGAATAAACGGTTTTACAACATAATCATCCGCTCCGATTTTCAAACCTGCAACCATTTTTTTGTCGTCATTTACTGCTGTCAGCATTATAACCGGAAGATGTTTTGTATACGGATTTGAACGGACAGCTTTCAATGTCTGCCAGCCGTCCATATTAGGCATCATAACATCAAGAAGCATAATGTCAAATTTATTATTTCCGGAAGAAAGCAGCTTTAATGCCTGAATGCCGTCACAGGCTGTTGTAACCTGATACCCGTAAAAAGGCAGAGCATCTTTTAAATATTTGGAATTGTCATCAACTAACAAAACTTTTGTCAATTCAGACATATTTTCAATCCTTATACTATCTTATTTTTAAGCGCTTTTAATGCTGCCTGAAGTCTGTCATCTACTTCTAATTTCTGCAAAATATTTGCTACATGAGCTTTTGTCGTATTAATACTTATAACAAGAATTTGAGCAATTTCCATATTGCTGTAGCCTTCTGTCATAAGCTTTAATATCTGCGCTTCACGGGAGGTTAAATCATAGTCTTTTCTGTTATCTTCCGTATCAAATGAAGGAGAATTTGCACTCGCTTTCAAGACAATATGAGCAATACTCGGATCAAACCATGCAGCGCCGTCTGCAACGGATCTTACAACTTCAATAAGCCGTTTGGGGTTAATCTCTTTGGAGCAATATGCATTTGCTCCTGCTTTCAGACTGTTTAAAACTTCCTTTTCATCATTATGAGATGTCAAAATAATAATTTTAACATCCTTGTTAGAGGAACGAATTTCTTTTGTAGCCTCAATGCCGTTCATATTAGGCAAACCTAGATCCATGATAATAACATCAACTTTATTTTCATTAAATACCTTAATTGCAGTTTCTGCAGAATCTGCTTCGTAAATATTTTCAACAAAATCAACACCTTCGAATGTTGTTTTTAACCCGAAGCGTGTAAGTTCATGATCTTCAACTATCAAAATGTTTTGTTTCATATATTCAATTCCTCTTTAGCAGGTGCGTAATCAGGGTTAAGCATAAGGGACTTTTTAAAATAACTTTTTGCATCCTGTTTCATACCCTGATTTTTTGCAATCAGCCCTTGATAATAATAATATCTAAAATCATTTTCGTCAATATAGTGCGCGACACCCAAATATTTTCTGGCATCAAAATAATTTCCGCGTTCAATTTCAACACGCCCGAGATCTATCCAGGCTTCCTTAAAATTCATATTTAATGCTATTGCTTTTTTCAAGTAAACAATTTCTTTTGATTTATCTTTCAGAGCAATTTTGTAATAGGCCGTCCAGCAGTCAGAATATGTTTTTAATATTTTTTCGTACAACTCATAAGCTTTCTTTTCTTTTCCGAGTTTTTCATAAGTCTGCGCAACTTTTAAAGAAAAAACGGAAGAAGTCTTGTCTTTAGATTCTGCATCACGGTAATATTTTAAAGCAGTTTTATAATCACCTGTCCTGTAGCTCAAATCTCCCAGCACAAGCAAAACCATAGAATTTCCGCTGTCCGCTTTATGAGCTTTCATTGCGGTATCCTGTGCCTTTTCAAACTCCTGCATATTATAGTAAACTCTGGATAAGACCGCATAAACTTTTTTATTATGTTTTTTCTTTGTGGTCAAAGCGCTCTGCAAAGTTCTCATAGATTTTGCCAGCTCATTTTCGTAGTAATAGTAAAATCCAAGATGATACATCTTTTCGGAATAATTTTTTTCAGACTTATAAAGAACATACTGCTCCAGAGAATTTACTTTTCTTGCAAAATCAGCAGAATAAAGCTTCTGAGATTTTATATAATCGACCATTTTAATTGCATCTTTAGGCTTTTTACCCTGAGAAAGAATTTCAGCCTTCAATTTTTTGTAATTCAAATTCTGCGGGTTCATCTTTATTGCAGTATCAATATAAGTATTTGCATTGATAAAGTCATTCGATTTTAAATAGCCGAGCGATGCTACATAATTTGCATAATCTGAAGATGCAAGAAGTGAAGTATTTTTAACAAGTTCAGATGTCGCTTCCCGGCTCTGGTCATTATAGATAATATTGGAAAAAACTTCGCCAAGATAAATTTCATCATCTTTTTGTATTTTTTTTGACGGGTAATAATAAAGTTTTATATCCCCTGTTAGAAAATCAGAAAGCGCCCTGTCCTCAATTTTGGAAGATGCGAGTTCCGAAAGATCAAAAAATCCTATATCCGCCATATTTTCAGCCATTTTCATATAAGCATAATCATTTTCATCCATTGTTTCGATAAGGATTTTAAAATCGTTATAAGCAGACTTGACATTACTCTGAACGAACCTGTCAAAAGCTATTACATATTGATTATGCAGACTGTTATGAGTAAGAGTTGCTTTTTTAATAGGCAGTGCAATTGTATTAACAGACTGCGGTTTTAGATTAAGAGGATCTGCAGGTTTTATCGCATCAAAACCGTCCGCAAATACCGGAGTAATTACAGCAGTTGTTATTAAAATTGTAAAAAGCAATTTATGCATAGAAGATATTATTTTTTAACCCTCACTTTTATCTACATTTCCAGAATAATAGAAATTAAACAATTCTGCAATATGTCTGTTTTCATCAGACACATTTTCACCTGTTATAAAATTGTAAATATCCAGCAGATTATATCTGCTCAAAGTTACTGCGTCTTCATCTGTCAGACTGTGATGATTTTCCGTCAAAAATACACGTACAATTTTATCCAGAGAAATTTTCAAAAACGCGTCAACAAGATTGCCGTCAAAATGCTTATTCTTGCCTGATATAAGAATATCAATAACATTTTGAATAGGCATTTTATCACGGTAATGACGCCGTGATGTAATCGCATCAAATACATCCGCCACAGCAAGAATTCGTCCGCCGTAAGGAATATCTTCACCTGCAAGATGTCTGTAATATCCTGAACCGTCATATTTTTCATGATGCGAGCAGGCAATTTCCGTTATAATTTTAAAATTTTCAGAAGTATGAATTTTCTCCAAAATATCATGAGTTATTCTTACATGTTCCTGAATATGTTTGTATTCATCATCTGTCAGCTTGCCTTCTTTTTGAAGAACAGAATCACGTATCCCGATTTTTCCAATATCATGAAGAATTGCGGCTTTTTCAACAAGTTCTTTAAAATTCTCATCACAGCCGAGTTCATCAACAAGAAGCATTGAATAAAGCTTTACACGGCTTGAATGACCTGCAGTAATTTTGTCGCGGGCATCTATAGATTTTGCAAGCGTGTCTATAAAACTTTCAAACAAAATCTTTTGTTCTTTGTAAAGCTCTTTCTGCTGTTCAAATAACTGTGCATTTTCAAGAGCAATAGATGCACTACCGCCTATTGCCGCAAGCAGATCTTCATCACCTTTTGTAAATACCCCGCCCAATTTATTCAATACCTGAAATGCACCGATAATTTCTTTATTATTGTTTTTAATCGGCATACAAAGTATTGTCTTTGTTCTATAGCCTGTTTCTTTATCAATATCAGGATTAAAACGCGGATCGCTGTATGCATCGGGAATATTTAACGGCTCGCCTGTTTTTACGACGTAACCTGCAAGCCCTTTATCAGCAGGGAAACGTATCTCCTGACTGTCAAGCCCCAGTGCGACTTTGCTCCAGAGTTCATTTTTCTCTTTATCATACATAAAAACCGTACATCTGTCTGCTTGAATAGCAATTTTTGTTTCTTCCGCTATAACTTTCAGTAAAATATCAATATCAGTTACGGCGCTGATAGATCTGCCGATTTTTACAAGGGAAACAAGCGGATCGCTTTTAACAGGAAGGGTAAAATCTTCATCATTTTTTATTTCTTTGATTCTTGTAAGAGTATAACCTATAATTGAAAATTCATCACCCGCTATCATTGCGATATTTTTTGCATGTTCAAAATACATTAAAGCGGTATCTTTCAAACCTTCACCGAAAGCTACAGTGCCTTTGGCATATTCATTAACGATTTTCCCGGTATCGCTTTTCGAATTTTCCGCCATAAACCTGGCATCATTTAAAATTCTTAATACTTCTTCGTACCTGCTTTTATCTTTTAAATACAATGCAAGTCCGAAAAGGCTTAAACTCACGGACAGATAACCTGATGCGTTTTTTGTACCGTAAAAATTTCGGGCTTCTTCAAAGGTTTTTAATGCTTCATCATACGCTTTTTCCGCAAGCAGTGCCAGTCCTTTTCTTATTATATCCGTATCACACTCTATCATCATTTTATTCTTAACCCTTATGAATATTTGTTAAACACTTTTTACAACTCTATGTTTTTATTGTACAATATTTTTATAAAGATTACAAATACTTTTTATTAGAATGGAGCTTATATGGAAAAAATTACAATATTAATTCCCGTTTATAACGAAGTAAACACTCTGGATAAAATAATTGAAAAGGTTGAAAAAGCGTCATTTTGCGGACTTGAAAAAGAAATAATACTGATAGACGATTATTCAACAGACGGAACAAAAGATTTATATTCAAAATATCCGTACAAAGTTTTGTATCATGAATATAATCAAGGTAAAGGCGCAGCATTAAGGACAGGTTTCAAAGAAGCATCAGGCGATATTATAATAATTCAGGATGCTGACCTTGAATATGATCCTGTTGATTACGAGCCTCTAATAAAATTAATTATTGACGGGAAAGCCGATGTTTGCTACGGTTCAAGGCTTTCAGGCGGTAAACCTTCAAGATCATTTATGTTCCATCATCTTTTGGGCAACAAATTTTTGTCGCTTTTGACAAATATTCTTTACGGTTCTACATTAACCGATATGGAAACATGCTATAAAGCTTTTAAAGCTGATTTTATTAAAGGAATTGAAATTAAATCAAACCGTTTTGACTTTGAACCGGAAATTACGGCAAAAGTTTTAAAAAGAGGGGCAAGATTGTATGAACTTCCGATTTCTTATTACGGAAGAGAATTTTCCGAGGGTAAAAAAATCACGTGGAAAGACGGATTCCATGCAATTATTGCACTTATTAAATACAGATTTACTGACTAGGTGAAACAGAGAACAATCAGAAGATAAAAGGGTAAGAAGATTGGAAGATAGGCAGTATCAGTAGGCAGTTTTGATGTAATATGCCAAAAATCTAATAAGTCAAACGAAATTTGACAGAAAGGATGAAAAAAAATGAAAAAGATTATTCTATCGTTATTTTTAGCAGCATCACTTGCAACTCCATCACTTTCGGCAACATGGAGCGCTGTAGACAGAGTTCCGACAGTAGGTAAACAGGTTTTGACAAAAAACAGCCTGCCTTCCGAGACTAAATTTGTCGTAACCGAAACAGAAGTTGCAAACAGCACTTCAAATGCGAATAATGAACTTTATATCAGTAAAACTAATCTTAATTATACAGGAAACGACAACGAAGTAGCCGCAGTTATTTCTCAGGAACTCGGCGCGCTGATAAATGCAAATGCATCTAAAAAGAAATTAGTTTCTAATATTACAAGCGCAATTGCAGGAAGTTTTATAGACACATCACTTGAAACCACAGCACTTGCGGCAAATGAACTTACGCTGAATAACATGTCAGAAAAAGATCAGATGAATGCGGATATAACAGGGGTTGATTTAATGATTCAGGCAGGTTACAACCCGCTTGCAATGATTGTTGTATTAGGTAAAATGCCAGGCTCTACAATGGACTTGTTAAAGAGCCAGCCTAATAATTTTAAACGCACAATGTACATCTATGACTATCTTGCATACAACTATCCTTCCAAAGTAAAAGCAGGATACGGATGTCAGGAATACAGAAATTTCACAGCTTACATTCAGCCGACACTTGATGAAAGAAATTCCAGCGAAAAGAAACTTAAGAAATGGGAAAAAGAACAGGCAAAATTAAAACAAGAAAGAGCAAAACAAATTGCCAAATATAAAGCAACAGGCGGACTCAACGGCTGGGATGCTTCTTACACCATTTTGAAAAATCTGTCTGAAAATGCAGAAGTGAAATAAAAGAGAGAGACAGAGGACAAGAAGTCAGGAAGGCAAGCTGAAGCATTGATAACAGCCTGGCCTCCTGACATCTAAACCTCCAGACTTCTAAATAAAGGAGATAAAAATGAGCGATACCATAGAAATGATTACCTGTCCCGCCTGCGGAAAAGCAATGCATAAAGTTTACATGAAGGAAAGCGGAACAAGCCTTGATGTTTGTTTAGACGGCTGCGGAGGTATATTTTTTGACGGACAGGAATTGAAACATTTTGATGAACAGTCGGAAAATATTGACGAATTGAAACAGGCAATTGAAGGCAAGACTTTTGAAAAAACAGATGAAACCATTACAAGAGTTTGTCCTGTCTGCGGTAACAATATGGTAAAAAATCATGTGAGCATTAAACATGAGATTACAATAGATGAATGCTACAACTGCGGATCAAAATTTTTTGACCACGGAGAACTGACAAAAATGCGCGAACAATATGCGACAGAAGAGGACAGAAGACAGGATTTTCTAGCCTCAACCTACAATGAAACGGGCGCAAAAATTGATGCACTCGAAATGCAACATAATATGAATCTTGCAAAGCGTTCACTATTTTTAAAAGCAGTGGATAAATTATTTTTGGGGTATTAATATGACTGACAGCACTGATTTATTAACCTGTCCAGCCTGCGGGGAAGAAATGACAAAAGTATTTATAGCAGATAAAGCAATAAATATTGATGTCTGCACCAACGGCTGCGGAGGTATATTTTTTGACAATAAAGAAATTCAGGAATTCAGCGAAAAAAATGAGAATTTTAAAGAAATAAAAGAACTCCTTGCAAACAAAAATTTCATGCCTGTGGATGAGTCAAGAACACGGGTTTGCCCTGCATGTAATACTCCTATGGCAAAAACAAAAGCACTGGGAATTCAAATCGATACATGCTACAAATGCGGAGGAATTTTTCTCGATAACGGAGAATTTGAACTGGTTAGAACTAAATTTAAAAAACGGCCGAAAGTCACGCCGGTAAACCTGAACCAAAACAGCGGCATAAAACTTGAAGAATTTTACAGGGATGCGCAGGAAGAACAGTTACAATTTGAAGGCTACCGTCAGGCTGCAAGATTACTACATAGCGGAAGAAGATACAGAAATCCCATTTCTGCCTTATTTGATCTGCTATTCCCGTAATGGTGAAAATCTTCAAATCAGCTTGATCATTTACTTAAATAACTTTTCAATTCTTCAAGTTTTTTTAAATCATCGCTTTCAAAATAAATTCTCAAAAGCGGCTCGGTTCCGCTCGGACGGACGAGCATCCAGCTTGTATTATCGTCAAAATATAACTTTACCCCGTCTTTAGTATCAGTATTTTTGACTTTAAAATTCCCTATTTGCTTTTTACACTCGTAATCTTTTAAGAGAGGCTTAATATAATCTACATTCTCCAATTTTTTATCAACTCTGTCATTGTAGAATTTACAGCCGACAAAATCATACAACTCTTTTTGAAGTTCAACAAGAGATTTGTTTTCATAAGCCATAGCTTCAAGTATAAGCAAATTTGCCAAAATTCCGTCTTTTTCGGGAATATGCCCCCGAATACTCAAACCTCCTGATTCTTCTCCGCCTATAATCGGATTATACTTTCTCATTGCTTCCCCGACATGTTTAAATCCGACAGCTGTTTCTATCAGTTCAACTCCGAGTTTTTCTGAAATTTTATTTAATAAAAGACTTGCACCCACAGTTTTTACAAGCGCTCCTTTAAGCCCTTTATTTTTGGTTAGATGGATTAAAAGAATTGCGATAATTTCGTTAGGCGAAACATATTCCCCGTTTTCATTTATTACGCCGAACCTGTCAGAGTCGCCGTCATTTGCAAAACCGACAGAATTTGGAGCCGCCTTAACTTTTTCAATCAATTCTTTTAAATATTTTGGCTTGGGTTCAGGCATTCCGCCGCCAAAGTTCACATCATGGAACATGTGAAGGCTGTCATATTTTATTCCGTGAATATCCAAAAGCTTATCAAAATAGCCGATGCTTGCGGCATAAAGCCCGTCAAATATTATATTTTTATCAAAACTTTTAATTTTTCCAAAATCAATAAGTTTTTCAATATGTGCAAAATAATCCGGCGCAAAATTATATTTAACAACACTGCCGCATGCTCCCTGATTTTTAAAGGGCACAGCAAGATTATACATAAGTTCATCCGTAATATCAGATGTTGCAGGGCCTGCGTAATCGGGAATAAATTTTATCCCGAGATATTCAGGCGGGTTGTGAGAAGCTGTAAACATAACTGCACAGGCATTCAAATGTTTTGCATTATATGCTAAAACAGGAGTCGGAATAACCTTATCCGATAACAAAACCTCAAAACCGTATTCAGCTAACTGCTCTGCAGTCTGCTGTGCAAAGTCTAAAGCTTTATTTCGCGGATCGTAGCCTATAATAATCTTTTTCTCCGATCCGAAATTGTCAAAAACATATTTTCCTACTGCCTTTGTAACCGTTCTTACGTTTTCTTCGTTAAAATCTTTTCCAACAACAGCCCTCCAGCCGTCAGTACCGAATTTTATATTACCCATTTGTATTGCCTCGCTATTTTCTTTTGTTATAATAATATTAGAAATAAGGAGTAAGCGCAAATGTTAAATTTAGAAACAGTTAAAACAATAGCATATTTAGGACCTCAAGCTTCATTTACCGAAATGGCAAAAGATGAATTTTGCAAACGATTTAACATAAGCGCATATCCGACTCCCCTGCAGACAATCAGACAGGTTGTGGAATATGTTGATGATACCCCTGATTCACTCGGCGTTCTTGCCGTTGAAAATTCAATTGAAGGCGCTGTTAGAGAATCTATGGATAATCTTATGGTAACCAAAAATCCGAACATAAAAATTTTATCTGAATGCTATCTGCCGATAAACCACTGTCTTTTAGCAAGAACAACAGAATTTTCATCAATTACCGGTGTAATTTCGCATCCTCAGGCGCTTGCACAGTGTCAGGATTTTATTCACAATGAACTTCCGTTTAACGTTAACATCATAGAAGCCGCAAGCACTGCAGAAGCTGCAAGAAGCCTTCAAAATTACAATCTGACTTACGGAGCAATCGGAAGCAAAAAAACAGCAGAAACTTATAATCTTAATATTCTCAAAGAAAACATAAATGATGATAAAACAAATCAAACAAGATTTGTTTTAATAGGTGATTTTGAAACCGAAGAAACAGGACATGACAAAACATCAATGGCATTTTCAACAGAAAATAAACCTGGTGCGCTTTTGAATGTTCTTGAAATATTTATGGAAAATCATATCAACCTTTCATATATTGCATCGCGTCCTTCAAAAAACAAATTCGGAGAATATATATTCATAGTAAACTTTGACGGCCATATACATGAACCCAAAATTATGAATACAATACAAAAAATTAAAGAAAAAACGACTTATATAAGATTTTTAGGCTCATATAAAAAAAGCAAAGCTATTGTTCTTCAGCCGTAACAAAAGCTATTGCCTTTGTCCTGTCGTGTGAAAGACTAACCTGAAAAACAATGTTCTTTTCAATTTGTTTTAAAATTCTGATTTGAGGACACTTCTTTTCATTATGGAAAACTTCTATTTTATTAAAAGGCACGTCATCAATATTAAGGGCTGTTAAAGCTTTCACCACAGCCTCTTTTGCACAAAAGCGGGCTGCCAGATGACTCTCGGGTTTTGAAAATTTCAGACAATACTCAAGCTCCAAATCCGTAAAAACTCTGTGCAAAAAATCTTCGGATTTTCCTTTAAATCTTTCAATATCTTCGATATCAACACCTATTGCCATAAAGTGATTTTAGCACAAGATTGACGATTTTTGCAAACACGTGGTATAATTGATTATTCAAACGCATTTTAAATAACATTTTTCATTAAATTAGTCAGAAAGGAACTTTATGGCTGATTCAATGATACCTTATTCTTTTATCCCCGGTACAAAAGCCAAAGCAGGAGAAGTTAATGCTAACTTTATTGCTCTTGCGGATATTATAGAAGCAAACAGATTAACCACAGCCGGTGATATAGATGATGTAAACACAAACTTACAGGAAATCTTGGCAACAAAAGCGGATAAAACGGAACTTGTAAATGAATACATGGTTACGACAACAGGAAAAAATCTGAATGATTATAAAACCAAAGGCATTTATGTTTTTACATCCGCATATAAACCTGCCAACATACCTAAAGGAAGCACCGGCGCACTCATAGTAACAGGCACAAATCCTGCTTTTGTCAAACAAATATGGTTTTGTACAGAAACCAACCCTGAAATCTTTACAAGAAACTTTACAAGTACAAGCTGGAGTGCCTGGAGATCAGTAACCGGAATTTTTAAAAAATCCAATCCTGGGTATTTACAGCTTCCGAACGGTCTTATTATTCAGTGGGGTTCGCAAGCAGGAGCAAACGTTACATATCCTGTAGCATTTTCTCAGGTAGCATGCCCTGTTTGTCATAAAAGCGGCTGGAATTCAAGTTATGAAAGGAGCGATTCAGGTATAGCTTCACAAAGCCTCACAGGTTTTAATTATGCAAGCGGCGGATATTTTCTGGGATTAAACTGGGTAGCAATAGGTTTTTAGAGGAGAATAACATGAAATATTACGGAACAAAAAATAATAAAGATTATGGTTTCTATCAGGAAAGTTTTGATAATGCAATAGAATTAACAGATGAATACTGGACAGAATTATTAAATCAGCAAAGTATCGGAAAAAGAATCATCCTTTGCGAAGGTCAGGTCATTGCTGTTGATGAAACAGAATATGCTGAAGAAAACGGTGTATGGAAAAAATTATCAGCTGATGAAGCAAGGGTAAAACAATTAAGTATTCAAAATGCAATACGAAAAGAAGAAATCAAAACTCAATTAGAAGAACTCGACAAAAAAAGGATACGCGCACTCGCAGAACCTTCATTAAAAAATGAGGATACTACATGGCTTGAATACTACAACAGTCAAATCACGGCTCTGCGTAGTGAATTAACAAATATATCACAGTAAAAAATAAAAAACCGATTCTTATAGAATCGGTTTTTTCATTAAACATCAAAATATTTATTCATGATTTTTTGAATAAATTTATTAACCTGTTCTGCTCCGTATTTTGCACTGTCTTTATTAAAAAATCCGCCTAAAAATTCAAATTTTTGTTGCGGCGAAGCCCCATTAACAGCTATTTTATTGCCATAAATAAGATTTGTCTGCGCTTCATAATTTACATAGTCATTATTCACAACCATATCTTTTTCGGGCATATTTGCAATTTTTCTTGTAAGTTTTGCGATATATGAAAATACAGGCATAGTATTAGTTTCAGGCTCAATTACATTACCGTTAAGCATCAATACATCACCGTTCCTGTCGCTGTAACATTCAACATTTAAAACATTCGGGCTGTCAGGGTGAAAATAATAATCTGACGGAGAGTCCGTAATTTTACGAAGAGCCAGTTTATATTCGGACAAATCTTTTCCTTTAACATCATCACGCAATACCATAGACAGACTTCTTGATAAAGCGCCTTTAGCACCCGGCTCCCGCCTGAAATTAATAAAACCTATGTTTGAAATACCTGTAAAATTTATATTACCAATCTTGTCCATAGCTGATATAAAACTCGTAAAAATTTTTTTTGCGCGTGATATAATAAATTTACAGAAGTTAATAATCGGAGAAAAATAATGGCAGAAATAAGAGAGGAATTTATAGAACAGGCAAAGCATTTAACACGCAACGCAGAAGTTTTGCCTGGCGGAATTGAAGAATTAGCTGCAAAATTGCAATATTCACATGATAAAAATACACCTTTAAGAATAAAACTCGGAATGGATCCAACGCGTCCTGATTTGCATCTTGGCCATACTGTTGTAATGAGAAAATTAAAAGAATTTCAAAATCTCGGGCATAAAATTGTCCTGATTGTCGGCGGAGCAACCGCAATGGTCGGTGATCCGTCAGGCAAGTCTGAAACCCGTCCCGCATTAACCAAAGAACAGGTTGAAGCAAATGCAAAAACTTATTTTGAACAAATGTCAAAGGTTCTTGATGTTTCTCAAGCTGAAGTTGTTAATAATGCTGACTGGCTGCATAAAATGAATTTTACGGATTTGCTAAAACTTGCATCGCAGGTTACGGTTGCACAGATGATGACACGCGATGATTTTGCAAAACGATACGCAGAGGGCAAACCCATCGCAATTCATGAATTTTTCTATCCTTTGATGCAGGCTTATGATTCGGTTGAAATTGATTCGGATATTGAACTCGGCGGAACGGATCAGAGATTTAATACCCTTCTTGGACGCGATATTCAGGCTGCTTACGGCAAAAAATATCCGCAGCTTGTGATGCTGTTGCCGCTGCTTGAAGGTACTGACGGGGTTGTAAAAATGTCAAAAACTTATCCCGAACATTGCATTTCTCTCACGGACAGCGAAGTTGATATGTTCGGCAAGTTAATGAGCATTCCTGATAATATGATTTCAAGATATTTCAGCCTGCTGACAGATGCTGCCAAAGAAGAACTTGAAACAATTGATAAACAAATCGCAGAAGGTTCTGTAAACCCGCGCGATATAAAAATGAAGCTTGCATATACAATTACTAAAGAATACCATGGAGAAGAAGGCGCCAAACGAGGACAGGATGCATTTATTAATGTAGTTTCAAATAAAGGAATTCCAGATGATATTGAAGAAGTCTCAGGAATGAACGGTAAAGGAATTCTGGATGTTCTTGTGGAATTAAAATTTACTGCAAGCAGAGGTGAAGCCAAACGTTTAATTCAAGGCGGCGGCGTCAAACTTGACGGTGAAAAAATTACCGATACGGCTTATGTATTAAACTTTACGAAAAGTATAGTATTACAGGCAGGAAAACGTAAATTTGCAAAATTAATCTGAAAGTGAGCAGGTTCTTTGCAGAAGTTGTACCGGCAAGTATTTAATTAATACATTTCGGATTCGACCTATTAACATATTCACCTATTAACACTTCAAACAAAAGGCCAACAAATTATGTTTAAAATACTCAAACGCGGAATAAAAAAAGTAAAAGAAGATATTCAGGTAATCTATGACAAAGATCCTGCCGCAGAAAATCTGCTTGAGGTAATTCTTTGCTACCCGGGGCTTCATGCTTTGATTGCATACCGCTTTGCACACAGGCTCTATAAATGGCATATTCCCCTAATCCCGCGCGTAATATCTTATATAACAAGGATTATAACAGGCATTGAAATTCACCCTGCGGCAAAAATCGGCAGAAGATTCTTTATAGACCATGGCGAAGGAGTTGTAATAGGTGCAACAACAGAAATCGGAGATGATGTCCTGATTTATCAACAGGTAACACTCGGCGGAACGGGCAAAGAACACGGCAAACGCCACCCGACACTCGGTCATGGCGTAATAGTCGGTGCAGGAGCAAAAGTTCTCGGCAATATAACATTAGGCGATTATGTAAGAGTAGGTGCAGGCTCCGTTGTTGTCGAAGATGTACCTGAATATTCTACAGTAGTCGGTGTCCCCGGAAGAATTGTCAGAAGAAAAATCAAAGATGAAAACGGAGTTCTTATGCATAACAGAATTCCTGACCCTGTCAGATGCGAGCTTAACAGACTCAAATATGAAGTTATTGAATTAAAAGAAAAAATAGAAAAAGTGAAGCGTGAAGAGTAAAACGTGAAGGGTAATTCCATCATTGTTAATTCTTCACTTTACTGGAAAGGGTAAAAAAATGTATCACGTTTACACATTAAAAAATCATTCTGAATTTTCAAAAACATTAGTAGCAGAAACAAAAGATTACGATGAAGCACTGCAAAAAGCAGAAAAAGCCGTAGAAGGCAAAGAAGGTTATTCTTACGTAGTAGAAGAAACTGACGGCTCAATGAACAGTTACGGAGAACTGATTGCGACAGTTGTTGCCGAAGGAGCCTAGCCGTATGTCATATTTAAAATAGGTCTGGTTTAGCCCGACCTATTAATCTTATATTTGGTTCTCTCGCCCCTTGGGGGAGAGAGTTAGAGAGAGGGGCTTCGTATAAAAAACAGAAGCTCTGAGGACAAGAGCATTGATTCTTCCTCCTAAAATCGGGAGGGCACGGGTGGAAAAAACAAAAATTAAAGCCGGCTGATGAAGCCGGCTTTAATTATCTTTTATACATCAATATTTAGATGATATTTCTTCATAAGCCCCTCAATCTCTTTCATACTTGGCTTAGGGACCTCCAACTCTGACGGTTTAAGCTTTAGATTCTTAAACTCTGCAATATTGAATTCTTTAAGTTTTGGTATTTCTGTTTTTGGGATTTCCATTACACTTTTTTTATAGTTTATTACTGCAGAACGAGAAGCAAATGCATCGTCCCAAGTGGCATTTTTTGGTAAGTTAAGTTCCTTGATTATTCTTCTAACTTCCTTTTGTCCATTTTTAGTTAATTTACCTTCGTTATTGAACATCCCCTTTAGACCAAGCTTTCTCAATGAATTTGGAGTAATATCCGATCTGAGACCGTGTATATATACGAGTTCTTCGGCAAATCCTTTATCTTTAACAGCTGCTCTTTTAACAGCATTTGCAAATCCTCTAATGCCTGATTGTAACATTGAAACTTTTAACATGATAATTTTCCTTTCTTTAACTTTTCCCTATCCTTGAAAATCGATTTCCCTTACTCTTTTATAAAAACATTCAGGCAAAAATTATTGACAGAGGCGCAATACATCCTATCCTATCCTATCCTATGAGGATTATATCAAGGGTTTCCGCCTTTTAAATTTATTTTTACATTTTGTTACATGTAATGTTAGCAATCACATAAAAAAAATGGCTGAATTATAAAAATTCAGCCTATATTTTTTTGGTGAAAAAATATAAAATTTATGCATAAAAGTCAGTTTTCATGACATTATGTGCAAATCCTGCAAAGAACCCTACACCGGCTCCTGCAACAATAAACGGAGCGGAAGGTCTGATATCTTTTAACATGTGATGATATGATTTTGCAAATCTTCTGGTTAAATTCTTAGACAAATCGTTTACATCTCTTATAATAGCACGAAACTCTTTACCGTAAGCAGAATTTTCACCGCCCAAAGCTTTTACCTTAGCCGCAATATCTTTAGGAGCAAAAGCATCTTTATCTTTAGATTCAATCATTTTTACAAACGCATCCTGCGCGCGGGATTTTACACCCTCTGCTTTAATTTCGGCAACTTTTGCCTTGTTTGTAACTTTACGGCAGTAATTAATCATAGTACGTTTACTGATAGTATCTTCCTGTTTTGTTACAGGAAGCATATACTTGGAAGCATATCCTAAAGCTGCACCAACAGCTGTAGTTTTGACTACCGTATAGAGTTTTGAATTTTCATTTTGTCCTACTGCACTTACTGTCATAGCTAATAAACCTTTACTTAACTAATACACGTAATAGTATTCACACTTTCGGCTGAGTATTTAGTTTATGCTCAACTTTTAGAATACATAATATGGCAGATTTACACTTAAATATTTTGAACTCTCATCCCGTGCAAAAACGACATCGGCTCAAAACTGAGTAATTAAATCCATTTGGAATGATAACATATAATTATTTTTTTGTCAAGACCTTAATGAAGTTTAGTAACAACATTATGAAAACAATTGCTATAATGTATATAAAGTAATGTTTTATAGTCGCAGACCCCATAAACAATGAAGCTAAAGCTCCGGCAATAATAGCAACGGATGTCAAAATCATTACGGTCTTTTTCTGCGAAAATCCCGCGTGTAGTAATTTATGATGAATATGCTCCGCATCAGCTACAAACGGGGATTTGCCTTTTGCAATTCTTCTCAAAGAAGAAAATGTAATATCCATAATAGGAACAGCAAGAACCAAAAACGGCAGTAAAATTGCAAGAGTAGCAGCTTTCATAACACCTGTTATAGAAATTGTTGCAAGAAGAAAACCTGAAAATAAAGCCCCGCTGTCTCCCATAAAAATCTTTGCAGGATTAAAGTTATATGTAAGAAATGCCAGCATGGAACCTGCAAGAATAAACCCGATAAGTGCGCTTATATGATTAGGCGGAGTCATTGCAACCGCAATTATAGCAAGAGTAACGGCATTAACCGTAACAACCGAACCTGCAAGCCCGTCTACTCCGTCTATAAAATTAAAAGCATTTGCAATGCCGACAATCCATAACAAAGTTATGGGGTAAGAAAAAATTCCGATATTTCCGATAAAAGGAAGATTATTTATCTGAATACCAAGAAGATATACAAGCGTTGCAATAGCAACCTGTAAAAACAATTTAAATTTTGCATCTAGATTGTAAATATCATCAACAAGCCCGAGAAGAAACATTAAAGAACCGCCGAGCAAAATTCCGGAAAGCAGATTTCCTGAAGGGTAATAACTCATAAACACAAGGCATAGAAAAGTAAGCATCGTACTTGCCCATATCGCAACCCCGCCGATTCTGGATATCGGTTTGGTATGAATTTTCCTTTCATTCGGGACATCAACAAGCCCCTCTTTCTTAGAAAAATTGATTACAAGAGGTACAAGACATACCCCTATAAGATATGCAATTACCGTTCCGATTATATGTGCATGTGTTAATTTTATAAGCATTGAATTAATCCTTTTAATTAGAAGGTCAGAAGTACGGATGTCATAAGGTCAAGCTAGTTTCACGCAAAATATTTACTTTCCGATAACAGCCTGCCTTCCAGACATCCTGCCATCCGGGCTTCTAGTTTTTGTATATCGGGTATTTTTTACAAAGTTTGAGAGAACGTTCTCTTAAATTTTGCAAGCCCAATTCATTATCTGACGAAAATATTGCAGATGCAATAATTTTTGCAACTTCCGTCATATCGTCTTCTTTAAAGCCTCTGGTTGTAACAGCAGGAACACCTAATCTTATACCGCTTGTAACAAATGGGCTCTGCGGATCATTCGGGACGGTATTTTTGTTTGCGGTAATACCCACATGTTCAAGCACATTCGCCATATCTTTTCCTGTCTTGCCCGTTTTTCTCAAATCCAGTGTCATCAAATGGTTTTCTGTCATTCCGCCCACGATATCCATGCCTTCATCCATCAAACCCTGTGCCAAAGCTTTTGCGTTTTTCAAAATCTGTTCCGCATAAGCTTTAAATTCAGGTTTTGAAGCTTCAAGAAGCGCAACAGCTTTCCCTGCAATAATATGTTCAAGAGGACCGCCCTGCATCCCTGGGAAAACAGCCTTGTCAAGAATCAGGGCGAATTCTTCATCACACATAGTAATTCCGCCTCTCGGGCCTCTTAAAGATTTATGCGTTGTTGTTGTTACAAACTGTGCATAACCTGCAGGCGAAGGGTGCAAACCTGCGGCAACAAGCCCTGCAATATGTGCAATATCGGCTAACAGGTATGCTCCTGCTTCATCTGCAATTTCTCTAAACTTTTTAAAATCAATAATTTTAGAATAATTGCTTGCCCCGCATATAATAAGTTTCGGTTTATGCTCAAGCGCCATTTTTCGCACATTTTCGTAATCAATATTTCCGTACTCATCTACGCCGTAACTTTTTACATCAAAGTATAAGCCTGAAAAATTAACAGGCGAACCATGAGAAAGGTGTCCGCCGTTTGACAAATCCATGCCAAGAACCCTATCACCGGGTTTTAAAACAGCCATAAATACAGCCATATTTGCCTGTGCTCCGCTGTGGGGCTGAACATTTGCATGATCCATATGGAAAAGCTCGCACGCTCTTTTTTGTGCAATTTCTTCTATAACATCAACATGATCGCACCCGTTATAAAAACGTTTATGCGGTTTGCCTTCGGCATATTTATTCGTCAGAACACTGCCGCATGCTTCCATAACAGCTTTTGATGTTATATTTTCACTTGCAATAAGCTCAATTGTATTCTGCTGGCGTTCAAATTCTTTTTCGATCTGCTCTGCTACAACAGGATCAACTTTTTTTATATGTTCTATATGCATTTTTACCCTCCCTGACAGTCTCTGTCAAATTTCTAAGATTTATACGGAGGTTTCATCACCCCTCACACATATCTCTTAAAAATTATAGGTGAAAAGTAAAAATCTTACAACCTGTTAAGCATATCTTTTACATAGTTGAAATATTCGTTGTTATTGTAATTTTCAAGAGTTTTTTGCAAATCTTGTTTTGTTACAAATCCCGTGCGATAAGCAACTTCTTCAAGGCAGGCAATCTTTATGCCCTGATTTTCTTCAACAGTTCTTACAAACTGGCCTGCCTGCAAAAGCGATTGATGAGTTCCTGTATCAAGCCATGCAAAACCGCGTCCGAGAAGTTCGACATTTAACTGATTTTTCTGCAGATATATATTATTCAAATCAGTAATCTCCAGTTCTCCGCGCACAGAAGGTTTTAAATTTTTTGCATGCTCGACAACTTTATTATCATAAAAATATAACCCCGTAACCGCATAATTAGATTTCGGATTTTTCGGTTTTTCCTCAATGGAAAGGACTTTACCGTAATTATCGAATTCCACTACACCAAACCTTTGCGGGTCTTTCACAGGATATCCGAAAACCGTAGCACCGCCGCTATTCTCAATATTTTTCACGACTTTTTTTAACTTGCCCGAAAATCCTCCGCCGTAAAAAATATTATCGCCAAGAATTAAACAAACACAGTCTTTCCCGATAAATTCTTCGCCAAGAATAAATGCCTGCGCAAGCCCGTCAGGAGACGACTGTTCTTTATACGAAAAATTAACCCCGAATTGACTGCCGTCTCCAAGAAGTCTTTTAAAATTCGGTAAATCAAGGGGAGTCGAAATAATAAGAATATCTCTGATTCCCGCAAGCATCAAAACCGAAATCGGATGATAAATCATCGGTTTGTCATAAATCGGTAAAAGCTGTTTTGAAACCGCAATAGTGCTGGGATGCAATCTCGTGCCCGAACCGCCTGCTAATACTATACCTTTCATACATTCTCCTGTTTTTATACAAATTATATGTGCAAAACAGACATTTTGCAAGATTTATATTAATCTGTTTAAATCGCACAGCAAATCGTCAACAAAATTATAAATTTTTGTATTTTGTTCACTTATCACGTTTAATATAAGCCCCATTTTAAAAACAAAATTTTCATCGTCGTTTTCACAATCACAATAACCTGATGCAATTTCAAGCCAGTTTTTTTCTTCATCAATTAAATCAGATGTTTCATTTAATCTTTCAATTAGTTCAATTTGTTTTTTAGAATAACGCGTCATATTTTTTTCCTTTTATGGCAACTTTTTACCTTCATATGCAATAAATAATAAAATATTTTTCCTTTTTTGTCAACTATTTGTCTTAAATGTACAATTTTTAGCATATGAGGTAAAAATGAGTATCAGAGAAGACATCAAAATGTTATTGGCACAAAAAGCAATGACTATGACAGAAGTTGCGAAAAAGTTATCCACAGATGAAAACACTGTAACAGTTCAAAGCCTGTCAAAAAAATTATCTAAACAAACTATCAGATTTGAAGAAGTAAGAAAAATTTTGGATATTATGGGCTATGATATAGAGTATAAAGAAAGAAATTAAAAATTTCTGAGCTCTAAATAATCCTTCAACGCCGCCTGCCAGTTTCTGCAAATACCGTCATTTTCCATAACACTGTATTGAGGGCGTTTTGCAGGACGCGGGAATTCATCTGTCGTGCATGGCAATAGATTTACTTTCAGGCGGGATTGAACAAAAATTTCTCTTGCAAACCCGTACCAGCTTGTCGCGCCTGAACCGCATACGTGATATGTGCCGTACGGTTTTGACAAAAGTTTTACAATACCGTTTGCAAGTTCAACAGTCCACGTAGGGCACCCAATTTGATCATCAACAACTTTAATTTCAGGTTTATCAGAAAGAGAAAGCATCGTCTCAACAAAATTTCTGCCATGATGTCCGTAAAGCCATGAAGTTCTTGCTATATAATACTTTTCACAAAGGCTTCTAACGGCTTCTTCTCCCTCATACTTTGTCATACCGTAATTGTTTACAGGGTTTGTTCTGTCATCAGGCCTGTAGGGTGAATTTTTTGTTCCGTCAAATACGTAATCAGTTGAAATATACACTAAAGTAATCCCTGATTTTCCACAAGTCTCAGCGATATTTTCAGTGCCTGTGACATTGATAAGTTCTGCAGTTTTCAAATCTTCCTCAGCTTTATCAACGTTTGTATAAGCTGCACAATGAATGACAACCTCAGGTTTATTTTGTTCCAGAACCGATTTTACCTGCTCATGATTTGTTATATCAAGAGTATCTTTATCAGTTTCAATAACCTCATATCCGTTATCTTCAAGTATCGGACATAAATCCTGTCCGAGCATCCCGTTTGCACCTGTTACAAGTATTTTTTTCATAAAACTTTATCCTCTTTTATATTCATTCTTTTTCTCAATTCAGGTAAATATTTCTGTATTGCGTAATCAAACGTATATTCAGGAAAATTTACATAGTCTTCCACATAAATACGCTTCTTATCATTATCAGCATTACCTCTAGCAGTTTTTTTTATATATTCTTCTACTGATTTTGTAAAATAATGATTTACTTGAATTTTTTGTGATGTATGATACTTTGACACTGAGCCGTATAATATATCAAACTTCTCATTTACAGCATATTTTTCATTTTTATATATTGCATAATGAGGATCAAAAATTCCCGAGACTTTTTTAGGGTTTATAATAGACTTGATGTAACAATTCAATTTATCATTATAATTTTTCATAACTCTTGTATAATTAACCGTAACAAGCCCCCCCCCCGATAAAGGCTTTGTCTGATGACCGTTAGAGTCAAATCTTACCCAATTTATACCGACTGCGGGATATTTTTCATAATCTTTCAAAAAATCAGGAATATTATCTTTTTCTATAGGAACTATAAACTCATCCAAATCTATTATGGCCAGCCAGCGGGTTTCATTTTTATATTTTACTATTGCATCTGCATAAGCAAGATTTTGCAGGCATTTGCCCTCGATATAATTATAAATAACTGTTCCGTCTTTTATATAAGGCGCGAGAATTTCTCGAGTGTTATCCGTTGAACCGTTGTCATAGAAATAAAACCTTTCAACACCGACAAGTTTATGATACTCTATCCATTCCTTTATATACGGACCTTCATCTTTTGCAATACAAACTATTGATAAATAAACTTTAGGACTCTTCTTATAATAATCATTTAATTTTTTCAGTTTGGGCACTAGTTTCTTCTCATAAGTAATAAAACCAAGTTTATATAATCTTGAATGATACCCTTTGCCTGAATCATATCCGGTAACAAAAATAAATTTCTTTAAAAACTTTTTTAGTGTTTCATTCATCAACATACCTCAAAGTAATTTCATTATGAGTTTATATTCATTCTCTTTTTCAATTGCGGCAAATATTTTTGTATTACATGATCATCGGAGCATTGCGGATTATTAATTGAAATTTCATTAATAACTTTTTGCCTGTATACATCAGCACATCCTCGTGCAATTTTTTTAATATATTCTTCTCTGGATTTTGAATAGTAATGATTAATACGTATTTTGTCAGATGAATGACATTTTGTAAACGGACCATATATAATTTGAAAATTTTCATCAACCGCAAATTGATCATTCTTGTAAATTGCATAATGAGGATTGAATATGCTTAAAACTTTCTTTGGATTAATTATTGACTTAATATGAAAATTACTCTCACTTCTTGTATAATTAGCCGTAACAAGCCCCCCCCCCGATAAAGGTCTTGTCTGATGCCCGTTAGAATCAAACATTAACCAGTTTATACCGACTGCGGGATATTTTTCATAATCTTTCAAAAAATCAGGAATATTATCTTTTTCTATGGGAACTATAAACTCATCCAGATCTATTATGGCCAGCCAGAGGGTTTCATTTTTATATTTTACTATTGCATCCGCATAAGCAAGATTTTGCAGGCATTTGCCCTCGATATAATTATAAATAACCGTTCCGTCTTTTATATAAGGTTCTAAAACCTCACGTGTATTATCCGTTGAACCGTTGTCATAAAAATAAAAGCGTTCAACACCGACAAGTTTATGATACTCTATCCATTCTTTTATATACGGCTCTTCATTTTTTGCGATGCAAACCACTGATAAATAAACTTTAGGACTTTTCTTACAATAATCATTCAATTTTTTTAATTTCGGGATAAGCTTTCTCTCATATTTTAACGAACCGAAACTGTAACGCAGAGCATTATATCCCTTACCTGTATCATATGCACCGACTTTTATGAATTTTTTTAAAAAATTTTTTAATTTCTCATTCATAACTATACTTTAGCCATTTTATTTTCAACAGATTTCATCCAGTTTTGATTTTTCAGATACCAGTCAATTGTAATTTTAATACCTTCTTCAAAAGTTAAAGACGGTTTCCAGCCGAGTTCCGATTGAATTTTATCGTTACAAATTGCATAACGTCTGTCATGTCCTAATCTGTCTTTTACATATTCAATCGAAGCTTCATCTTTACCCATTGCCTCAAGTATGAGACGTGTAATTTCCATATTTGTTTTTTCATTATGTCCGCCAATGTTATAAACTTCTCCGATTCTGCCTTTATGCAAAACCGTATCAATAGCAGAACAATGATCATAGACATACAGCCAGTCGCGGACATTCATACCGTCCCCGTATACAGGAACTTTTTCACCTCTCAATAATTTAGAGATAAAGAAAGGAATAAGTTTCTCAGGATACTGATAAGGTCCGTAGTTATTCGAACATCTTGTTGTCAAAACAGGCATATTGTAAGTTTCATGGTAAGCTCTCACCAGCATATCTGCAGAAGCTTTTGAAGCCGAATAAGGACTGTTAGGTGCAAGCGGAGTTGTCTCAGTAAAATATCCGGTCTTGCCGAGAGTTCCGTAAACCTCATCCGTAGAAACCTGTAAATATCTCTCAACTTTAAATTCTTTTGCCGCCTGCAGTAAATTCAAAGTACCTTTAACATTTGTTTCAATAAAAATTTCAGGGCCTGTAATTGAGCGGTCTACATGGGATTCTGCAGCAAAATTCACTATTGCATCAACCTGCTCGACAAGTTCAGGTACAAGTTTTTTATCGCAGATATTTCCGTGAACAAATTTGTAATTCGGGTTATCTTTAACATCATCCAAATTTTCAATATTTCCTGCATAAGTTAGTGCATCAAGATTAATAATTTCATAATCAGGATGATTTTTTAACATGTATCTGACAAAACAGCTTCCGATAAAACCGGCACCCCCGGTGATGAGTATTGTTTTAGACATAGTTTTTCCCCTTGCCATAAAAATCTTTCCATAGAACTAAATTTTTATACATTAAAAAGCCTGCCTTTCTGACATCCTGCCCTATGAACTTCTGCAAAAATCTCTTTCAGAGATTTTTGGTCTCTGTCCTTATCTGACAAAATCGGCTCAAAATCAATTTCCCAGTCAATATTTATATCTTTATCGCACCATAAGATACCTCTATCTGCCTGCGGTGCATACTCACCGCTTGCTTTATACAGAAGTTCGGCAACATCGGATAAAACAACAAATCCATGTGCAAAACCTTCGGGAATAAAGAGCATGTGCTTATTTTCTTCCGATAATTCGACTTTTACATACTGTCCGAATGTATCGGAGTCAGGTCTTATATCTACGGCAACATCGTATATCCTTCCGCGTGAACATCTGACGAGTTTTGCCTGACCATACGGCGCTTCCTGATAATGAAGCCCGCGCAAAACATGCGCTGTTGATTTTGAATGATTATCCTGATTAAATTCCACATCTATCCCGTTTGCAAAAAACTCTGATTTCTTATAACTTTCCATAAAAAATCCGCGGTTGTCCCCGAAAACCTTAGGTTTTACAAGTATAACATCTTTTATTCTTTGCGGTTCAAATTCAAACGGCATAACTTTACTCTCCTTATAAATTAATTGTACAATAAATAACTCTAATTAACAAAACGGGTAATAGATTTTTACAAAACACAGGCAGATAATTTTTTAGAGTAATGAGAAAAGAAAGGATCGGGTATTTATGAAAAATCTATTTAAAATATTTTTTGTTTTAATTAATATTCTTACGCTGTGTCAATGTTCAGCTTTTGCACAGGTTGATAAAATCAAATTTGACAAACAAACCTACAATCTTTCTAACCCCGACAGCAAAACAAAAAATTACGATTACCTGCTAAAAGACGAAAATGCAGGAAACTGGCACTCAAAAATCACTCTGACAAACTTCCCGGATTTAACAAACCCGACAGACGCCGCAGCTCAATACGCACATGAAATTCAGGAAAAAACAAAAGGCGCATCAGTTCTTTTATATCCTGATGCGGCAATTGTCGGATTTTTAACCTACCCTGAAAACAAAGAATATTATGAATACAACACCGCAGTGTACAAACCTGCTAAAACAAAAGGTCTTGACAGATTTTCTTATGCAAAACGTTTTTACGCTTCAGAACTCGGCGGGGCAGAAGAGGCACGCAAAAAAGCAATCGAATTTGCAGAGAAAAACAACAAAAAATATATGGAAATGGTAAATAAAGAAGCCCCGAAATATAAAGTTGATTAATAGCTTATTTTCTTCGGATAATCTTTAGGGATTTTCCACCCGTTCATTTGAATTACAGACGTACAATAATGAGGTTGTGAACCTCCGCAAGAATATGTTGCACCTGTGTACAGTTTTTGAATATCGCCGTCCCAGCCTACTTTATAGGGTTCTAACCCCCTATTATAGTGATATACCCAAGCTTCACCCTCACATGTAGGACAAAAAATAAACGTAAATGAACATTTGCCATTTGAAGAATGTATGCTGGTTCCAAATCTTTTAATACATTTTTGCGGATTTACAGGATAAAAATACCAGTCGCGTGTGGCTTTACTATAAAGGCGGACTGCACTCCCGTCCGTGAAATAAGCCATAAAAGATCCATCTGAAAGAGTATCCGTTTTAATTATTTTTAAATAAGGCGTAAAATATTTATTAAACCATTTTTCAGCCTCGGAACTTCCGGGAATAGGTTTGCCTTCATCGTCAATATCCGCCCCTGCAACATCTTGAAACCACATTTTTTTATCACTGTAATCAATTTCTGCCATAATAATTGCCTGATTCATTACCGAATAAAATTTTTTCAATCTTGCTTCTACAACGCTGTTTTTATGATTTTGAATTAAAGCCGGCATTGTCATAGCGGCAACAATCCCGATAATTCCTAAGGTGATTAAGACCTCAGCAAGAGTAAAGGCAGCGTGTTTTTTAAGTGAAGTTTGAATATGTGAAGCGCATTTCCCTCTCCCCTTGCGAGAGAGGGCTAGGTTGAGGGGTTTTATTATATTCTGCGAATAAATTCGTTTCAGGGAATTAACGTCATGCTGAACTTGTTTCAGCATCTTATAAACACTTGGTTGACCTCTGTGTTTTTGCATCTGATAAGATCCCGAAACAAGTTCGGGATGACGATAGTTTACTCTCTCACTAATCAGGGATGGCAGGTGTGGATAACTATCAGAAGAACAGAAGTGCTGAGGGCAAGAGGGCAGGCTTATTTCAGAAGCTGTTTTAGTGCGCAGCACCGATAATGGCTTGACATCCAGACATCCGTACCTCCGTTTGCCCAAGAGCTTGCTTTTCAAATAAACACTCTCCCTTAATCCCTCTTCCGAAAGAGTGAAAATTTTTATAATACTTTCTACTGCCTTAGTGCCATAGTCTCCTAATATCTTCTTTTTCATTGTTTATCCTCTAAAAATTTTGTTTATTATCTAAGTTAATAGCTTATAAACCTATTTTATATTATAATAAACTATTGTTAAGTTCAGGTCAAGACCATAAAATTTGGTTATGGAAAATAATGAATTTCTTAAAAAAATTGGACTTAAATTAAAAGTAATCAGATCTCTTAGAGGAATGTCGCAGGATGACATAGTTAATAAACTTGATATTGACAAAAGCTATTACAGCAAAGTTGAACGTGGATTGACAAATCCGACATTAATATATATGAAAAATCTTGCGGAAATTCTCGATGTAAATTTAGAAGATATTATCAGTGTAAATATAAACTTAAATATGTAAGAAGGTGAAAAAATGTTTCGCAATACTTTGACTTTCAAATTCGGCAAAATGATAGGTATATTTTATTTATTCTGCATATCTGCAAGTATTTTAACAATAACTGCCGAAAAATATATCATTTATTTTCAAACACAACAACATCTTCTTACGGGTTATTTTTTGCAGTGGTCCTGCTTTTGAATGCTTTTGTAATATTTGTTGCAAATTTTTTTATTGCGGAAATCATTTTATTTATAATCGACTGTTTCAAAATAAAATCTATAAAACGGATACCGAAAATTGAAGCGTCTAAAATTAAAACAATCTTTGATTATTGTCTTTTCACTCTTTCGTTATTAGTCCCTGCCTGCTACATCATTGCAATTATTCCAAATATAAAATAGATTGGATTTTGTAAAGATTATTTTAATATTACCCAATTAGATGTGTTTGTGATACAATATTATCAACAGATTTAGAGGGATAAAGCGGAGGCTTTAGCCTCTGGCTAAAATTTAATAAATTTCACAACAACCGGTAAAGAGGGTAAAAAAGAATGAGTAATCAGCAAAATATGTTCGCGGACGGCAAAATCGTTCCTGTAAATATTAGAGAAGAAATGAAGCGTTCTTACATCGACTATGCAATGAGTGTAATTGTCGGACGTGCGCTTCCGGATGTAAGAGACGGGTTGAAGCCTGTTCACAGACGTATTTTGTATGCGATGAACGAACTCGGCATGACACCTGACAAACCGTTCAAGAAATGTGCGCGTATCGTAGGTGAAGTTCTCGGTAAATACCACCCTCATGGCGATACTGCTGTTTATGAAGCATTAGTTCGTATGGCTCAAGACTTTTCAACACGCTACTTAACAGTTGACGGACACGGGAACTTCGGTTCCGTTGATGGAGACGGCGCGGCTGCTATGCGTTATACGGAAGCCAGAATGCACAAAATTACACAATCCATGCTTGCTGACATTGATTGCGAAACTGTTGAATTTGAGCCGAACTTTGACGGTTCACTGCAGGAACCTTCCGTTTTGCCTGTAAGACTTCCGATGCTTTTATTAAACGGATGTTCCGGGATTGCGGTCGGCATGGCAACAAATATTCCGCCTCACAACCTTTCGGAAATCGTTGACGGAACAATAGCTTTAATTGACAATCCGAATATTACGGTAACTGAACTTATGGAATATATTAAAGGGCCTGATTTTCCGACTGCGGCAACAATTATCGGTCTAAACGATATTAAGCAGGCTTACGAAACAGGACGAGGCTCCATAAAAATGCAGGCCGTTGCAAACTTTGAAGAAATTGCAGGCGGCGGCGGACGCCAGGGACGTACGGCAATTGTTGTTACCGAAATTCCTTATCAGGTAAATAAATCAGTTTTAATCGAAAAAATTGCAGAACTTGTTAAAGATCAAAGAATTAACGGAATTTCCGATATCCGCGATGAATCCGACAGGGAAGGCATGCGTATCGTAATCGAGCTTAAACGCGATGCCAAACCGGATGTCGTTAAAAATAATTTGTTCAAATACACACAGCTTGCTACGACTTTCGGCGTAAATATGCTCGCATTATGCGGAAAACAGCCGAGATTGATGAATTTATATGAGGTTCTGTCAGAATTTGTCGAACACAGGGTTGAAATTGTTACAAGAAGAACTATTTTCTTCCTCAAAAAAGCAAAGATCAGAGCACACATCTTGGCAGGTTTGATTATTGCACTCGGTTCAATTGATGAAGTAATTGAACTTATCAAACAATCGAAAACAACAGATGATGCAAGAAACGGCTTGATGAGCAGATTCGGGCTTGATGCCGATCAGGCAAACGCAATCCTTGAAATGCAATTGAGAAGATTGACAGGATTGGAGCAGGATAAGGTTAAAGCAGAATACGATGAACTTGTTAAGAAAATCGCCGAATACGAAGAAATCTTAGCAAGCCGCCAGAAAATCCTTGACATTATTAAAGGCGAACTTCTTGAAGACAAAGAAAAATACGGCGATGACAGAAAAACTCAAATCCTTCCTGAACAGGGCGAAGTTACAATCGAAGATTTGACTCCGAATACGCCGATGGCTGTATTTATAACCCATCAGGGATATTTAAAACGTATCTCGCTTGACACTTTTGAAAGACAAAACCGTGCAACACGCGGCAAATCAGGAATTAAAACAAAAGAAGATGACGATATTCAACACTTCTTCACCGCAATGATGCATGATAAAGTTCTGTTCTTCTCGTCAAAAGGAACTGTTTACAGTCTGAATGTCTATGACTTCCCGGAAGGCGGACGTCAGGCAAAGGGCTTACCGATAATCAATGTCCTTCCGATAGATCAGGATGAAAGAATTACGGCAGTTGTACCTGTTAGCAGCTTCTCACATGATTTGAATTTGATTATGCTTACTAAAAAAGGCTATATCAAACGTATTGAACTTGATAACTTCTCAAATATCAGAAGAAACGGAATTATTGCAATAGGTCTGGAAGAAAACGATGAACTTGACTGGGTAAAACTTGCAACCGCAAGAGACGAAATCATTATCGGAACATCATGCGGTATGGCAATCCGCTTCCCGATTGAAGATTTGAGACCTTTAGGCAGAAGCGCAAGAGGCGTAACTTCAATGAAATTACGCTCAGGCGATGAAATTGTAGGATGCGACATTGTCCCGCGTGATTACGATGCGGATTTGCTTGTCGTAACTTCTGACGGATTCGGCAAACGCACAAAACTTTCTGAATTCAGAAGCCAGAACAGAGGCGGAATAGGTCTTATAGCAACTAAATTCAAATCAACTTCATCAAAACTTGTTGCGCTCACAATTGTCAAAGAATCCGATGATATTATGATGGTAACCGCAAACGGAGTTGTAACAAGATTGAATGCAGGTTCAATTTCACGTCAGGGACGTCCTGCAACAGGTGTCAGAGCTCAGAATTTGACAGATAACGATACTGTTGTCTCAGTTAACAAAATCTTAAACCCTGATGAAGATGAACAGGTTAAAAAAGATGTTGCGACAATGGATGCGCAGGAAGCACAAAATAATGTTTCCCAGACAAGTCTTTTAGATAATAATTCAGAGGAATAAAAAACGGGCTTTCTATGAACTGCAACCCTAAAACTAGACAAAGAAAAAAAGTTAGTTTTAGGGTTGCAGTTCTATAAACACGCCTTTTATATTTCAATGCTTAGATTTTGCTGTTTGTTTAATTCATACAGCTCTTTATTAGATTTCCAGAACTTATACATTCCAAATAACGAACCAATTCCCCCTGGAGCTGCAATGGAAATAGAGCTAGCATTACTTTTAACATGCTGCGATTCTAAAGATAGTCCTAATCCAGTCAAGCCTATAATCATACTTAAATTTCGCTTTAGTTTAAGGTGCTCCCGACGATTATTTGCAGCATTTACATTTTGTTACATATAAACTCAAATATCACAGGCATTGCAATAGATATTTTAATATGCTAATATTTTTTTATGGTTATTGATATTTCAAATCTAAAATCAGCTCTACAAACTTTAAAATCAAGTATGAAAACTCTTGAAAATAACCGCACATGCGATTTTGCAGACATGCTTGAAGATTCATGTATTAAAAGGTTTGAATATTCTCTTGAAATTGCAAGAAAATTAATGAAAAGAGTCCTAAAAAATATATACGGTAAATCAGAAGAAGAATTAACCGTTAATAATGTATTCAGATTTATGCAGGGATATAAATTTATTCCGAATTGGGAAAACTGGCGTGATTACTATGAAAAACGAAATAATACCGTCCATGAATACAATCTTGCAAAATCACGCAAACTAATTGAAATAATCCCTGAATTTATTAAAGATACAGACATCCTCATTAATAATCTTGAAAAAAACTGCAAAAATGATTAAAGGAATTACCAAAAAAGAATTTAATATAATAAAAGATATTATTAAAAATTACGATGCAAAATTTTATGCATACGGCTCACGTGTAAAGGGTAATTTCACCGAGTTGTCCGATTTAGACATTCTTGTCAAATCGGATGAAAATATTATTCCTGAGCTGAAAGAAAAATTCGATAAAAGTTATTTACCATATATTGTTAATTTTACAGATGCAGATTCTATTGACGAAAAATTTTTTAGTTTAATCAAAGACGATTTAATTGAAATCTGAATTATTTATAAACATAAAACTCCGATGCGGCAAGAACTTTATGAGGATTGTCTTTTGAATAAACTTTCATAAAATAATATCCGCTTTCATTCAATACAAGATAGTCGGTAAAATAATGCACTTCTTCATCTTTCAATCTTATATTGCGCGTCTGTATTAATTTATAACCTAACCTGCCGTAGTCATTGTCTTTTTTTACTACCTGAATATAAATATATCGCGATTCAACTTTTTCAGGCATTAAAACTACATAATAAATTCTCGAGCCTGCAGGAAAATTACTTGAATAATCATATATATTTTTTTCCGTAATCGGATATTTATTGAACAAAATTCCTGCTTTATCACGTGTACAGGCAGAAGCGGCCAATATTATTAAAAATAACGAAAGTATAAAAATTATTTTTTTCATTTTTCAAGATTTTTAATCTTTTCCTGAACAGTTTTGGCAACAGCAGCATCCTTATTTTGCGTCAAAAATATTTTGTAATTGTTCAGGGCTTCTTTTTCGTTACCGTCCTGTTCATAGGCTATCCCCAGTGCGTAATAAGCATAGCTGTAATTCGGATTAAGGGTTATTACGCGGTGGAAACATTCTTTCGCTTTGCCGTTATTATTTTCATTTGCGTAAACAAGCCCTAGATTAAACCAGCCGTCAGAATAATTCGGATTTACAACAATTGCTTTTTTATAAAAATTTATTGCGTTTTTATTATCTTTCTTATCGTTATAGTAAATATTTCCGATTTTCAAAAGGGTAACTTCATCTGAGGGATTAAGTTTCAAAGCTTCCTGATAATTTTTTACTGCTTCATCAAAACTGCCTTTTTCAAAACTTTCGTCTCCTGCAGAGATGAATTTTTTATTTTGTTCTGCCTGAGAAACATCTGCCTCTTTTGCAGACTCCATTGAAAGCGAAATTTCTTTTATTCCGCCTTCTGACACTCCGCCGGCTTCCGTTTGAATAGCAGGAACTTTATTTATTGAAGCTATAAATTCAGTATATTCTTTACTGTATGCTGTATTTTCAGGCGCTATGGATATTGCTTTTTCATAAAATTCCAAAGCTTTATCATTCAATTTACATGCCCTGTATGATTGTGCAAGACCGAAATATACAGACGCATCCTTTGCCCCTTCCCGAATTGCACGTTCATATGTTTCAGTTGCCAGAGAATAATTCATATCTTTCAAATAATCATCAGCCTGCGCAATAAGAGCAGATGCCAGATTATTTTTTACTTCAGGCTCCTGTTTTTGCTTTAAGAGTTCCGTGTATATTGCAATTGCATCATTGTAATTATTCATGGCATGCAAAACAAGCGCTTTATTATAAAGTGTATCGTAATCGCCTTTTTTAACCGCAAGAACTTCATCATAATATTTCAATGCATTCGGATAATCTTTTTTCAAATGATAACACTGCGCTAAATCTTCAATAAGATCAATATCTTTTTTATCAGCCTGAAGAGCAAGTGCTTTTTCATAATTTATAATAGTATTATCAAGTTTGTTTAATCGTTTGTAAACTACACCGATATTCTGGTAAACTCTTGCATCTTTAGGGTAATTTGCTATATAAATTTTATAATTTTCAACAGCTGCTTCATCCTGTCCCATATCAGCAAGAAGATTTGCATAATCAAGACGGATAGAATTAAGCGCGGGCTGCTGCCTGAAAACAATATCATACTGTGCAAGCGCAAGGTCATTTTTCCCCAGTCCCTGATATGAAAGAGCTAAACTTACATGCGCCGAAGTATTTTCCGGATTTGCTTCCACTGCTTTTTCTAAAAATTCAGACGCCTTCTGATAATTTTTTGTCTGAAATAATGCAAGCCCGTAATTTGCAAAATTTTTAAAAGCAACAGGATTACGTCTGTAGAGACTTTCATATTCATTAACAGCATTTGTATAATCCCCGCTGTTCATATACGACCCTGCAAGATTTTCACGAGCTTCCTGATGCTGGGAATATGTTGATAAAAATTTGTTATAATTTTCAATTGCTGATTTGTAATCCCTCAGCTGATACTGAACATTTGCGATATTCAAATAATTGTATAAATATTCAGGGCACATCTCGGCGACTTTATTATAAGCTTTTAAAGCTTCCATATACTTGCCCTGATCCTCGTAAATACTCCCGACACTAAGATAAATATAACCGTCAGAAGGTTTAAGTTCTGCGACTTTAGCATAAGTTTCAAGTGCCTTGTCATACTCGCCCATTTCACTGTAAACGCCCGCAAGCTTTGTATAAATCATAACATCGTTATTTGAAATAGCAAGCGCCTGCAGCAATTTATCAACGGCAGTTTTGTAATCCTCTTTATATTCAGCGGAACATGCCTGCTGGTAAAGTGAATTTGCCTCATAAGGCATCGCATTAACCTGCGCTCCCGTTAAAACCAAAGATAATAATGCCGAAAATATTAACTTCTTATTAATAGTCTTACTCTCCTTTGCAAACCATTTACACGACTTATTTGAATTTAACAACATTATAACAGAAATTAGATTTGTGTAAAGCTGTGAGAATATATTTCTTTATTCAATAAAATTCTTGCCGTTTTTATAATCTCAGCCTGTTCTCTGCTTTTTTTATCAAATTCTATTTCCTCAAGTTCACCAAAATTCCTTACCATATCCGCAAGGGTTATATACAATTTATCAACTTCTTTTTGTGCGGAATTTGTATCCAGCATTTTCAAAATTCTCACAAGCTCTGCATCTTTCGCATCAATAATAGCAGCATCAAGCCCGGCGCCGTATGCAAGACAGACATATACTCTGTTAATAAGCGGCCGCAGCTCTTTCGGACATCCGTTTGAGATATTGGAAAGCCCCACAACCGTTTTTACTGGCGGATCAAAACTTTCCTTTATCATTTTTATGGTATTTATTGCCTCAATTCCTTGTGCCTGATCTGCACTAACAGGCAAAACAAGCGGATCAAAAAATAACTTTTCGCCGGCAAAACCTTTTTCGACAGCTTTTTCATAAATATTGAAAGCTATTTCAAGTCTCCCGTCAGAACTTTTCGGAATTCCTGTTTCCTTACTCAAAGTTAAAGCAATAAGATTACTGTCATATTGAAGAGCAAGTTCAATCATATCAGTCAATTTCGGCTCATCTGAGGAGGTACTGTTTAAAAAAGTTTTACCTTCGAAAACCTCTAGCCCTCTTTTCATCTCATCAAAATTTGAAGTATCAAAAGAGATATTCAAATTTGTATATTTTGCGGCAAGTTTTGCAAGCCATGGTAAAATCCCGCTCATTTCACCCCTTGCAGGACCTGCATTCAAATCAACATAATCCATATTATTCTGTAATTTTAAAAGTTCGCAGATAAATTGTTCATCACGCCTTAAAAGAGCTTCTCTAACAAGTTTGGAAATAACATGAATATTTTCACCTATTAAAATCATAAATAAAGTTTAACACAAAAACTAAATCAATATTCTAAATTATCTATTTTTCAATAATGGAAAAATCTTTGCCTATTTCCTGTTCAAGTTGTTTTATAATTTCTGATAAAGGGATTTCCAACGCTTCCGAAATCCGCCAAAGCATTGTTATTTTCGGTTCAACCTGTCCGTTTTCAACCCTGCTCAAATTACCCGGATTTAAGTCATATTCGTATGCAAATGTATTAAGAGAAATTCTGTTCTTTTTAAGTCTGTTTGCACGTATAATTTTACCCAGCAGGTTGACTAAATGTAAAGTTTTCTCATTTTTGTATTGCATATATACAATTGTAAGCCTTATAATTGTTCATGTATTGCATACATAAAATGGAAGGAGATTTCATTTATGCACGAAAAGAAGAAGCAGCTTGTCAGATTTCAGACTTTATTTATTAGGATACAAAGATACTGTGGCACTAAGGCATTAAGGTTGTATAGAAATATTTTCCCAAAACAAACTTATTCACCTGTTCACTTATTTTCTTATTCACTTAAAAAACGAGCCGCGTTCACTCTTGCAGAAATTTTAATAACCCTTGGCATTATCGGCGTTGTTGCTGCAATGACTATGCCTTCATTAATTCAGGAACACAGAGAAAAGGCTACAGTTGCAAAATTAAAAAAAGTTTATTCAACGCTTAATAACGCTTTTATATTGAGTATTAACGAATACGGCGACCTGAACGGCTGGGGCATTACGTCAGGAGATATAGATAATAAAGGTGCTGACATAATTGCAAAACGCCTCAAAGAATTTATGATTTCCGCAAAAGACTGTAATTCTGACGGCGGATGTTTTGGAGAAAATGCTTATAAAACTCTCGGGACAGTCTCTGAAAGATTTTCGGGCGGTTCAAACAATTTTTCAACTTTTATTTTAGCAGACGGAACATCCATAGGCATCTGGGGAAATACCGGAGAAATATCATACGGCTCAATAATAGTTGATATAAACGGGAAACAAAGACCTAATACTGTAGGTAAAGATGCATTCTGGTTTGAAATCACCAAAAATTCAATAGTACCATACGGAACTAAAGGAAGAACAGGTTCATATACTTTTGAAAATTGTGTAAATCCGGTTAGCGCATATTACACATCGCGAGGATGCACTGCCTGGGTAATATTTAATGAAAATATGGATTATCTGCATTGCAAAGATTTAAGCTGGGACGGAAAAACAAGATGTAAATAACCCAAAATTATATCAAATTATCCGCATGGACAATTGCATTTTTTCGATAAAACACGTAATATTTTTATGTCTATACTGTATCCAAAATAATTAACAAAAATTTACATCATATATTTTCAGACAGGACGCAAATTTTGATGATTTCTGATTTTCGTGCCACTAGAAAAGTTTGTCAATATATGTTATAATTTTAACATGAATTATATATGGGGTAACTAAAAAAACAAAAAGGAGTAGGTCTATGACGGTGTTAGCTTCTAAAACAAGAAAAGACAAAACAACCAAATCTAAATTCAATGATGAATTTGAAAATTACTTGAAAAATCAATGCCTGAAAACAACTTTCAACGGTATTGAAGTAGAAACATTTTCCTGGTATAAAAAAGTTCTTGGCCTTGTATAAAAGCTTCTGAAACAAGAGGATACCGGGGATATAAAAAAATTCCTTCACAAAAGCCAATTTAAGATTTTTATGATTGGCTTTTTTTCGTTGTTTATACTAATATAAATCTATGAAAATCATCGGCCCGATAATTGAAAATTTTAAAAATATACCTGATGTTAAAGCAATAGCCCTTGCAGGTTCAAGGACAGCTAAAAGTGCTGATGAAACATCGGATTATGATGTTTACATATATTCTGATAAAGATATAGACACAAAAAAAAGAACTGAAATTGCAAAAAAATATGCTGATAAATATGAAATTGACAACAGATTTTTTGGTCCGGGTGATGAATGGATATTAAAAAATTCCGGTACACAGTTTGATATAATGTACCGTTCCAGAGAATGGATGGAAAGCAGCATTGAAAATACTTGGAGCAAACACTATCCTTCAGTCGGATATTCAACCTGC
This sequence comes from uncultured bacterium, assembly GCA_949284415.1. Taxonomy (GTDB): domain Bacteria; phylum Cyanobacteriota; class Vampirovibrionia; order Gastranaerophilales; family Gastranaerophilaceae; genus Stercorousia. Next base: position 105,193 of record CASDVM010000012.1, read on the forward strand.
TTTGTTTTCAACATAAAAAACTCAAAAAGCCTCTATGATCCTGAAGGATGGTATAAAAATTTACAAAATAAAGTGAGCGGTGAATACCCTGAAGAATTATCAAAAAATATTATAAATAATAATCTGCCTTTACTGAAAAATAAAATCTCCGCATCTTTCTATGAACAGGTTCAAAAAGCTTTGAAAAGAGAAGATTATGTAAGTCTGAATCATAGAATATCAGCTTTTGTTGCAAGTTATTTTGATGTCTTGTTTGCAGCAAATAAAATACTGCACCCGGGAGAAAAAAGGCTTGTTCAATACACAAAACTGCACTGCAAAAAGATTCCTGAAAATTTTGAAACAGATATAAACAGCATTACAAGAGAACCAATGAAAAATACTCTGGAAATTTTATCACGATTAAACAAAAATTTAATGAAAATTATTTAAAAGGATAATCAGTAAGCGACTTACCGAATTTTACACCGACATCAATCAGCTTCTGTTTAATAGCCTCAATTTCATCAGGATATACGCAAATTAAATCATAAGAATAATCATTGTTATCATCAAATTTAAAATTAATAGATTTAGATGAACCTTTTTCCGGAATTTCAAAGTAACGCCACAACGTATAATTATGATTATTGTGATTTACCGTATCTTTTTTGATTTCAACTTTTCTTACACCCGCATACTTTTCATTTATCGCAATAACATTTCCGCTTTCATCAAAAGTTTTTGTCGTAGTGAGAACAAGTTTATCGCCTTTAAAATCTTTTGTTACAATTCCGATTTTTTTACCGTCTTTTATTATATCCGAAGTTTCGGTGTGAATTTTCACAGGTTCTTTTGAAATTTCTTCGACATTGTCATCATTAATTTTAATTTGTGTTGGATTTCTTTTTCCCTTTTCAACCCCGCCCAGAAATCTTTGCATTCTCTCTCCTAAATAACCGCGCCGACCTGCAATAACCATGCCCGTCAATGCAGCAATCCCTATTACCGTACCGGCTGCATATTTAGAAATCGCGGATCTATCTTCGTCTTTTTTATTTTTATTTTTGTTATCTTTAATTCCTGCGGTTTTAGCATTAACATTGGATGCACAAAATGAAATTCTCTCGATACGCATATTTTATATCCTTACTTTAATTATTTTACAGTTTACAAAAAACATGAAAAAAATTTTTTTTGCTAGGAAATTGCTCTAATCATTTCCTGAGCTTCTTCACATTCGGGAAATGTGTCCACAACTTTATCAAGAACCGAAAGCGCGGAATCTTTATCGCCCAATTTTTCAAAACAATGAGCACTGTTCAAGAGCAGATTAACATTCAACGGATTTTTTTCAAGCATGTGTTTGAAAATTCCGTTTGCCTGTTCATAATCTCCGAGTTCATAGTAGCATAAACCAAGCATGTGCTCGCAGTCATAAGTTTTTTCAAGTTCGTAAGATTTTACAAAATACATTTTTGCATCTTCGTATATCTTTTGAAGAAATCTTATTCTGCCTGCAATAAAATACATAAAACCGTTATTTGCATCATGTTCAATTGCATGCTTAATTTGTTCATACGCTTTATCCAAGCTGTTCAAATGAATTTTATTTAACGCCGAAAAACCTAGAGCATCAGCATTATGAGAATTAATTTCAAGAGCTTTTTGATAATATTCATCAGCTTTTTTAAAATCAGTAGTAGCATGAAGATAATTTGCATATTCAAAAAGAACTTCAAAATTGTCGGGTGCAAGCTTTAATGCTTTATTAAATTCATCCTCGGCGTAATCAAAAAGCCGTTTACTCAAATACAAAACTCCCAAATCCTTGTGAGCCTGTGCAAATTCAGGATTAAGGTCAATTACTTTTTTCAAAATCTTTTCAGCTTTATCCATATCGCCTGTTTTTACGCAAATATGAGCAAATTCATAGTAAATATCAGGAGAAACATTACCCTGAATGAGTATTTTTTCATAAAGCATTTTTGCATTTGAATACTGATGAATTTTCACATAAATACCTGCAAGTTTTCTAAGCATTGAAACAGATTTTGGATTTACAAGCACAAGCTGGGCAAGAATTGTAATTGCACTTGCATAATCACCGGCTGCATCATAACAGCAGGCAAGATTATATTGAAAATTAGGTTTTGCAGGATGATGGGACACCAGAGTTTTGTAATGCTTAATAGCTTCTTCAAGCTGATTTGATTTAACCTCTGAAAGTGCAAGAGCTACAAGATAGCTGTCCTGTTTTTCTATTGAATAAGCTTTTCTGAAAAATTCACAGGCTTCTTTATGTTTATTCTGAAGCTGTAAAACAGAACCTATATTAAAATATGTGATTGAATTTTCAGGATCGAGACGGCTCGCTTCCATAAAATTCAGGTAAGCTTTATCAAGATTCCCGATAGTAACATAGCAAGTCCCGAGATTGTTATAAAGCTGAGAATGCTCCGGATTAAGTTCCAGAGATTTTTCCAGATATTCAACAGCTTCTTCAAACTTTTTCAAAGCCATACAGGCAGTTCCGGCAATATAATAAACCGTATAATCATCTGTCGCGTAATCAAGAGCTTTTACAACAGTATCAACTGCTTTTTGGGGTTCTTTGTTTTTCACATAAACAATTGCAAGATTTTTATACGCATCAACATAACTGCTCCTGAGCCGTAAAACTTCTTCATAAGCAGAAATTGCATGAAGATAGTCATCCTGATTATCATAGCAGTTTGCAAGATAAAACCAGCTTGTTGCATCATCTTTATATTTTACAACAGTTTCAAAAACGGCCTGTCCTTCTTTAAACTCATTAAGGTTGATATGACATAAACCAAGAAGTTTCAATGCCTCAACATCTTTTTCATCACCTTGAATCAGGGTTTCAAGCTCTTTTTTAGCCTCTGTATACTTTTTAGAATTAATAAGCCCGTTTATTTTGTCCAAATTTTCCATAATCATATTATATCTCAAACAAAAATTACTTTACAGATTTTTGGGACACGTGGTATAATATTATATCAACGCCTTAAAATATTTTCATTAAATATTTGTCCGGAAAGGACAAAAATGGGAAAATCTTCAAAATATCCTGCATATTCGTCCGGAACAATCAACGTAAACGGGACGACAAAAGCTAACACTTATAAAAAAAAGAATAATGTAATTACAGACTACAATATGTCCGATGATGAAAAAAGAGCTTATGATTATGCTCAAAAGTCATTTGCGGATTCACTGGCATCCGTCAACGTATTTGACGATGATACACGCAAAAATCTTCAATCACAGCTTGAAGCTTACACATTGAACGGGCAAAAAATTATAAACAATATTTATGAGCCTATGTTAGATGATTTAAAAACTGATATTGCTTCACGTTTCGGCAATCTTGACAATTCCGTATTCATGGATAACTTAAATTCAATAGAAGCAAACCGCGCCGAATCAATAAATAACCTTGCACAGGATGTAATGGCCAAGCAGGATGAACTTATAAGCAACGAATTAGCTCGGAGATATACTTATCTGGGATTTTTACAGGATATACAAAATCAGATGAACTCAAATATTTTGAATTATGCATCTGCTTCACAGGCAAACAGCTCATCCGGCAATGATTATAATGCCAGAGCTTATGCCGCAAACCAATCATCAGGGAGCACTTTCGGCAACTATGCAAATCTTGCATCAGGTGTATTGAGTACAATGGGACCTTACGGAATAGCCGCCTCGGCAGCTTTGCAAATAGCAAAACAATATGTTTAATTTTTTATATTTATAACGGGCTTTTTATTTTAAAGCCCGTTATTTTTGATATATAATTGTTTTATGAACATATTACAGGAATTTGATACAATAGCCGCTATTGCAACGCCTATAGGGACAGGCGGTGTCGGAGTTATCAGAATTTCAGGCGATAAAAGCTTTGAAATTATTGACAAAATCTATTCAAAGCATAATCTTGAAGCAGGCAAAATTTCGCACGGCTGGATTATTGACGGTGAAAAAAAAATTGACGAAGTATTGCTTCTTCCTTTTACAAATCCGCACAGCTACACAGGAGAAGATGTTATCGAAATCCACTGCCACGGCGGGATTAATGTTGTGAGAAATATTCTGGATGTTGTCCTCAAAAACGGTGCACGTATGGCAGAACGCGGAGAATTTACAAAACGTGCATTTCTGAATAAAAAAATGGATTTGTCGCAGGCAGAAGCCGTTGCAGATTTAATCCATGCAAAAACAAGAGATTTTGCAAAACAATCTGCCAAAAATTTATCAGGTGCTTTGAGTACAAAAATTAAAGAAATAAGAAAAGATATTTTTGATGTGCTTTCAAAAATCATTGCCGGAATTGATTTCCCCGAAGACGTTGCAGAGCCTGAATATGATTACATAATTTCCGAATTTGAAAAAGCACTTGAAAAAACAGATAAAATCCTTGCATCAGCTTGCTCATCAAATATTATGCGTCAGGGGATAAAAATTGCAATTGTAGGAAAACCCAATGTCGGGAAATCATCGCTTTTTAATACACTGCTGAATGTTGAACGTGCAATAGTAACAGATATTGCAGGCACTACACGCGATGTTTTGAAAGAAACTCTTGACTGGGATGTTGCTATTACGCTAATTGACACAGCGGGTATACGCGACAATGATGAAGTCGGAAAAGTTGAAGAAATCGGGATTGAATATTCAAAACAATCCGCTGATGAAGCTGACTTAGTTCTGTTTCTCTATGATGCATCAAAAGGAATGAATGATGATGATAAGGCAATTCTTGACCTGATAAAAGACAAAAATCATATTGTCATAGCAAATAAATCAGACCTTATTTCAGAAAAACAAGAGGGAATCTTCTACCTTTCAACCAGAACGAAAGAAGGACTTGACGAACTTAAAAATAAAATAAAAGAAGTATCGTACAATTTTTCACTTGAAGACACTGAATTTGTAACAAACAAACGCCAGCAGGACTGTCTTGAAAAGTGCAGAGAAAGCTTAATCCGGGCACTTGAAGCTGCAAAAATTCATCAGCTTCAGGACTTAATTTCAATTGATTTAAAATCAGCCCTTCTATTTTTGGATGAAATTACAGGCGAAGTAATAACAGATGATATTTTAAATAATATATTCGATCATTTCTGCATCGGTAAATAAAGCGCGGGCTCCACCCATGAGACAGTTAAGAGTCTGGCTGAAGCCCGACATTTAATAACCTTTAATAACTGAAATACCTGTCAAAATCCACATCATCAAAACTGCAGAGCAGTTTATAAACCTCATCGTCTTCATCCATCCGCTGAAAACTGTAATCGTCAAATTTCCAGTATTTCGGATTAATGCCCTTTACTCTTACTATCCCTGCATCACGCAATATAACAAGTTTTTTCTTAACAATCTCGACAGGAAGCTCTACCATTTTTGCAAGTTCAACTGCCGTAACCCAGTTATCTGCAGCACCTTTTTCGGGCGTCATAAACATAAGTTCAAGTCCGACTTTTTTTAATTCTTTATCTTCAGTTTCGGGCATATAATCATACATACAAATATATTAAAACCAAACATAAAAATTTTTATCATTTTTTTAGAGTAAAAAATATTACTACGAATGTAACGTTTTATTAATATTTCGTTTAATTTAAAAATTTTTGATATTTTATATAATACCAATGCAAAAGTGTTTTTATTCGGAGGTTTCTTATGAAGGTTAATTTTAATTCTGCTGACGGCCGTAAACAAAGTTTTAAAATGAATATAGTTCAGGAAGCGGGTCTCACAAAGTATATTAACAGCCTGCATATAACACAACAACAGAATAATCTGAAGCAGGCATTAAATATCATAAGAAACAATATAGCAAAAATTCCTGATAGAGATACTTTAGTGATAGGGGCGCTGCATCCGTCTAAAGCAAATTTTGTCAAAAGCGGCACCTATGACGAATTTTTTATAAATGAAAAAGGCAAAACCATAAAAAAGACTTCAAATATTTTAAATCGGGAAAATATTTACCTTAAACTTGAAGGTGATGAGAAAATTCAGGGATTTTATATGAATCCGGACGAAAATCCGAAAACTCTTGCAAACTGGTTTATGGATACTTTTAATTATTTTAAGAATTCATTCCCTGAAAAATCTTAACAGCTCTAGGTAAAATACCCAGACAATAAGAAATTACAATCCCGTAATTGGTAATCGGGACACCTGCTTTATTTGCAATCAGTATACGTGATAAAATTTCCCTTCTGTTTGTCATACAAGCACCGCAGTGGATTATAAGTTTGTAATCTTTAACATCAGGAAAATCATGTCCTGCATAATTATGAATTACAAGATTTTTACCGGTTCTTTTGCGCAACAAATTCGGGATTTTAACCCTTCCTATATCATCTTCTATAGCATGGTGAGTACAGCTTTCAAGAATTAGAACCATATCGCCGTCTTTCAAATTTTCAATCGCTTCCGCACCTTTGACAAATTCATCCAAATCACCTTTCAAACGCGCAAAAAGTATTGAAAAAGAGGTCAGCGGAATATTTTCAGGTACAATTTCACTCACCTGTCTGAATGCCTGACTGTCAGTTATAACAAGGGCAGGCGGCATTTTCAAATTCTCAATTGCCTGTTTTAATTCCGTTTCTTTAACTACATAAGACATACATTTGCTATCCAGTAAATCCCTTATCGTCTGTACCTGCGGTAATATTATTCTCCCTTTCGGAGCTTCTTTATCTATAGGAATAACCAAAATTACGGTACTTTTTTCAGGCACAAGATCACCTGCAATTTTTGGTGAATTTACAAAATCATCAGGTAAAAGCTTTACCAGAGCCTCTTTAAATCGGAAAACAAGACTTTCGTCATCTTTTGCAGAAGTGTATAAAATATTTTTAAAATCTTCAATTTCTAATTTTTTAATATCACATTTGTTTTCAACGATTAAGTAAGGAATTTTGAGCTCATCAAATTTTGCAATAAGTTCTTTTTCATAATCATCAAGTCCGTTATAGTCGCAGACAATTACTGCAACATCAATACGGTTTACAATTTTCATTGTTTTTTCAATACGTTTTTCTCCAAGCTCTGTATTGTCATCAAGCCCTGCAGTATCTAAAAAAGTTACGGGGCCGACAGGCAGAAGCTCCATTGATTTTTCGACAACATCGGTTGTGGTGCCGGCAATTTCTGACACTATAGAAATTTCCTGATTTGTAATTCTATTTAAAAGCGATGATTTGCCGACATTCGTTCTGCCGAAAACTCCTATTTGCAAACGCATTGATTTTAATGTTTTCATAAATCCCTCCACCGTTTACACGGTTCCCCTCCCTTTACAAGGGAGGTTATGTTTACATTTTTGATTTTGGACTAACCTCCACCGCTTACGAAATCTCCTTCCTGTTAACAAGAAAGGTTATATAAAAAAAGCACCCTGCAAGGGGTGCTTTTAAATCTTTCGATTAGCCTCTGATACCCAATTTCTTGATTAAATCTCTGTACTCATCAAGATTTTGAGATTTCAAATAAGAAAGCAGTCTTTTTCTTTTACCTACCATCATCAAAAGACCTCTTTTTGTAGCGAAATCTTTCTGGTTTGATTTAAGGTGTTCGGTAAGTTCAGTAATTTTCCGGCTCATCATAGCAACCTGAACTGCTGTTGAACCTGTGTCTTTTTCATTTTTACCGTACTTTTTGACTATTTCCTGTTTGTTTTTCAAATTCATATTAATTTTCCTTTACTTGTTGAGTGATTATTGGCGTAAGCACTCTACAAAATGCATGATAATATATAAAGGAAAAATTGCAAGCCGATTGTAACTTTACTTTAACTGAGTCGATAAAAATGCCTTGAATGCTGAGGTATTAGCAAAATTAAACTGATCTCTTGCTATACTTAAATTAACATCTGCTCCGAAAAGAGATTTGTTAGAAAGATTATATTTTTTCAATGCGTCAGAATATTGAGTAGAGTCAGCCCCGTAAATACTTGTTGCATATTTCAAATTTTTCACGGCTGAATCATTTCCCGACTTCATAGCTTCATATTGTGCTAAGGCTTCATAATATTTTTCTTCAGCCTGAGCCTTTTTATTTTCTTTTTCTAAATAAAAACCTTGAACCGAATCATCTATGTTGTTTTTGGTTTCTTCTGCTTTTTGCAAGATCATTGCACGCGACAAAGTAAATGCAGAGCCCAGTTTTAATGCCTTTTCAAAATAATCTTTATAAGACATTACATTTTTTAACGGGCTTGAATTAAACTGCTGTTCGGTTAAAATTCCCTGTGTCTGATTTACTTTACTCATAGTAATCCTCTGATTTTTATACTCTTAAATATATAAAGTATATATACCCAAAATAATTGTCTTTTTGTTAAGAAATATAAAGAATTTAAAGCTATTTATTCAATGAATTTAAAAAATCAAGAACATAGAATGTTAAAAAACCTGTGAAAGCATTAACGGTAGCGCTCAATACGCCCATAAAAAGAGAGATTACAACAAGTATGAAAAAACTTGCATTTCCGAGCATAAGACCTACTCCGTAATTTGCCGCTATATGAAAATATTTCATTAATACAACGGAAATCGGCACATATATAATGGAAAATCCGAGATAAGAAATAAAGCCCGAGATAGCCCCTGCAATCACACTGTCTTTAATTGAAGAAAGCGAAAGACAGCCGTATTTAATCAAAATCCAGATAACAAGAGGCGCAACAAAACATAATAAGAATACAAAAGAAATTGCACCCGCATAAGGTATTAAAGTAACAACCCCAAGTAAAAAACCGAAAAATATGCTCAAAATCGCAATTTGTCTTAATAGTATGTAATCGATATTCATCAAAATTATTATATCACAAATAATAAAATATTATTTAAAAGTAACAATAACAGGCGGATCTTTCGGGAAATATTGTTTTGCTTTTTGCGCCAGAATCTTTAGTTCATCATAATTCTTGTCCTGCTTATAAATTTTCGCGAGTATTGAATACATATTATAAGTTTTAGGATAGCGCCTCAAAATTGAATTTGCAAAATTTTCAGCTTTTTCATAATCTCCGTTTTCATAATAAATTTGAGCAATTAACGGAGTCATCGCTGAATCATTACCGAGGTTATAAGCTGTCAATGCATAATTTAAAGACTCGTCATTTTTATTCAAATTTTTATAGCAGATTGCAATCTTATAATAAATTAAGGCTTTTGATTTTGTATCAGAAGTTTTATGAATTAATTTTTTATAATTTTCTATAGCTTCATCATAATTTTTTTGTGCGACATAAAGTTCTGCGATTCTGGCAACTTTGTGTCCGGATTCATTAGAAAGCTCAATATCATATTTTGCATCATCTAATTCTCCGGCTATTCTGCTCTCATAATCACCTAAAATAGCTTCAGCTTGTATCATCTTTGCTTTAGCTTCTTTTGAAAATTCTTTATTAGAAATATCCGGAACTATTGAATACAATAGTCTCAAAGTATTTATATCACCTTTACTTATATTAACTCTGTAATTTCGTAAAACAGGATACATTATATCAGCGGAATTTGTGCTATGACCGTTTATTCCTAAAGAATGTCCTATTTCATGTTTTGCAGTGATACTTAATTTTTTAGGTTTAATATATTTATTATTTGTATCATAAACCGCAAATGTTATTTCAGAATATGCTATTAAATCATTGTCAATATGAAATTTGTTTAACCCTGCTGTCATCCCGCCGTTCTTTATTTCTCTGTCAAAATTTCTATTAAATTTACATCTTATATCCGCATAATCTTCAGGCTCTACATAAATAAACGTGAAAAAATTTCCGCTTGCTTTTTTCCAATCATCAAAAGCATTTTTCACTTCTTTATAAAAATAATCAGGAAGTGAAGGGTTATTTTCAATATAAACCCTGAGTGGAAAAGTATCAGGATTCCAACGGATAAGACGCCCCAACATAAGTGTTTTTTCGATGTAATTACCGGGATAATTTATATCTATATTTGATAAGTCAGGTTTTATGTTAAAAATGAATTCTGTATTTTGCTGTTTATAAATTTCATTATTTGTTTGTAAAGCGATATTTTTCTTTTCACGCGGATTTGTCTTTATATCCGTATCCGAAATTTTTTGCTCAACAACAGATCTCGGCTGCGAATTTAATATGCCTGTACCATTTTTTGATGCACTCCATTGCTTGCCGCTGTAATTATAAACCGAAAAAATTATATGCAAAATTAAAACAATTAATACTAATCTTATTAAATATTTCATATTTTTGACCTTGTATGACAAATTGCAATAGCAATAGAATCTACTGTATCATCAAGTTTCGGAAGATTTTCAACCCCGAGTGCAATCTTTACCATCTGCTCGACTTCTTTTTTATCAGCACGGCCGTAACCTGTCAAAACCTGCTTAACCTCCATCGGCGTATATTCAAAAACAGGTACTTTATGCTTTTCAAGAACTGTCAAAATTACCCCGCGCGCATGTGCAACAGGCATAACAGTCGTACGGTTTCTAAAGAAAAACAGTTTTTCTATCGCACTGCAGTCAGGCTTATATTTTTCGACAATCGTATTCATATCTTCAAAAATTTCCAGAAGCCTTGCGGATTCTCTGGAACCTTTTTCGGTTTGGATTGACCCCGAATGCAAAAGAACAGGTTTTTCACCGTCATAATCCACAATTGAATAACCTACAATACCAAGCCCCGGATCTATACCTAAAATCTTCATACAAGCATTATAGCACAGTTTTATTGTGCAGTTCTATTATTAAGTTTTTCACGAATATTATGAATATCTTTATCAATATCAACTATTATTATCCTGAGAGAATTCATAGCAGAACACATATCATCAGATGTTACACAGTCAAAATCAGCATTAGAAAAAAGAGTAAAAAGACATTTAAAATCATATATTTTACAAATAAGATCTTCAAACTTTTCTTCAATAGTTTTTTCTTTAGACATTATATCCTTTTAATAAAATTATAGTATAATTATAATATTATAGTTATACTATAATATAAATAAGTTTTTTGTCAATGTCAAAATATACTATAAAATATTTAGTATGTTAGATATAAGGGCAGAAATTAAATATTGCATTGCACAAACCGGTTCAAACCTGACTAAAGTAATGACAGAATTAAATAAAAAACAGGCTATTAGAACAACATATAGCAATATTGCCAATAAAATTAACACACGCACAATCACGTTTAATGAAGCTCAATATATTCTGGATCAGCTCGGATATAAATTCACAATCGAAAGAAAATAGTTTTAATAATATTATATCTTTATTATTTTTTCAGCCCTTTAATTTTCTCGCAAGTGATAGACCTGCAGGAAGCGGTAATATTACATTTTCGTAATTAGGATTTGAATTTATCGCATCAATAAAAGGTTTACATTTAGCTTCATGTGATAAAACATTATCACATGCTATTATTCCGCCTTTTTTTAAGTGTTTGTCTATAAATTCAAAATATTTTATATATTCGGATTTATTTGCATCAACGAAAGCAAAATCAATCTCAAAATCATCGCTTAAGTATTCAAGATGCATTAAAGCAGAGCCTTTCAGGGTTGTTATAACATCGGAAACACCGCAAATTTTAAAATTTTCTTTAGCAACGTCAAGGCGTTTATCATAAAATTCTATGGTTGTCAGATGTCCGCCGTTTTCTTTTACAGCCTTGCCGAGCCAGATGCCTGAATATCCGTTTGATGTTCCTATTTCAAGCACATTCTTTGCCCCCTCTGCTTTTATCAATGTATATAAAAATTCACCTGTAACACGCGCGATATTCCAGAACTGTTTTTGAGTTTCTTCTAATGAATGAAGGACATCTTCGGTTGTATTATCAAAATATTTTATCATCTGTTATTTATTAATCTTTTTAACTTTTTCCGTAACAACAATTGCGTTTGCAGGGATATCAATAGGAATTGTCTTAATAACCTTATTTGTACCAAGATCAAATACGGTGTATAAAGAAGCCTTTGTATCCGTTATAAGTGCAATATTTGTATTTTCAATCCTGTTAATTTTAGTCGAAAAACCGTTTGTATTGAGATAAATTGTATCGGTCAAAAGGTCTTTTTTTGCATCTATTACCTGAATTGAATTATCCCCGGCGCCGAGCACATATACTCTGTCATGAAAAACAAGCATATCAACAGGTTTTTCACAAATTTCGACTTCCGCCATCAAACCGATTGTTTCATAATCAATAATTGCAATTCTGTTTTTAGTTCTGCTTGTTACATAAATTTTGCCGTTTGTATAAACAATTTTTGAAACATTCGGGAATTTGCCTATCTCTTTTAACAGATAATTGTTATCCAGCTCAATAGCCCAGATATCTCTTGTTTTTTTATCATAGTAAAACAGCTTTGTACCGTCATCAGACAAATAAAGTTTTTCGCACATGCCTGTAATTTTAATTTGTTTTGAAAGAGTCATTGTCTCAAGATTAACAATATAAATGCTTGAATCTATCGCACTTGAAACGTATGCAATATTTTTCGTCTTATCTATAATAATTTCATCAGGCTGAGTTTTTGTATAAATTTGTTTGATAATCTGATCATCGGCAAGCGAAATAACATCAACTGATGGTTTGTCATAAGCCGTTACCAGTAAAAATTGATCATTATAAGCCTTCATATCAATAGGAACATTTGTCTGAGCAAGCGAATACTCGGGCGTTTTAGCTCCCAGATTTAAGACCTGAATATTTTTTGAATAAGGGGATGAAACATAAAAATTCTTATTCTTTAATGCAGGAATTTGTGAAAGAGTTTTTAATGTAGAACCGGAAAGCTGTGTTAGTACAGGCTTTGAATTTTCAATACGAATTCCCGGATCGTTAACGGTTTTAATTTGCAGATTACCAACAATAGCCTTTAAATTTTCGGGAATCACAAGCCCGCGCGGCACCAGCATGTCCTGCGGCAAAAGTCCAGTTCTCAATTCCTGCGGCGGATTTGCCATTTTTAAAATTGTTTTATTCCCATTTGTATCTGTCAAAACTTTAAGTAAAACAAAATCGTTATTTAATATTACAACATTCGGTTTTGAAGCAAGAGTTTTTTCTGACGGAAAAGTCTGCTTAACCGACAATTTTTCGGGAGTTAAAATCTTTGCCGGAAAAAGCGGCAGATAAATGGTATTATCAGGCAGAATAATAACACCGTCAAATCTGAAAGTGGTATTCGGGAAATCATTGCTGATAAACTGCCGGACATTATCAGGAATTTTGGCAGAAAAAACAGGAACGGCAAATACAAGCATTATTGATGCTGTTAAAAGTAACTTAGCTGTCCTGTTTCTAAAATTTTTCATTACTGAAACACTCCCTTTACCTTATCCATTATGGAAGACTGCTGCACAGGTTTTTTATTTGTCTGAATTTCATATAATCTTCTATACAGATTTCTTTCTTCATCGGAAAGTTTTACAGGAGTTTTGACTGCCACAATGACAATATGGTCGCCTCTTTGCGAAGGTCTTGCAATATATGGAACACCTGCACCCTTTATCTTGATAGAATTTCCGCTCTGCACTCCTGCCTGAACAGTAATTTTTTGTTCACCGTCAAGAGTTTTTACAACAACTTCATCTCCTAATGCAGCCTGAGCAGGAGTTATATCAATTCTTGAATAAACATCATTACCTTCACGTTTGAAATAGTCAGAAGATTTTACATGCAAAACCACATACAAATCTCCAGCAGGACCGCCGTTTATTCCTGCATCGCCTTCATGCGACACGCGAATTTTTGACATATTATCAACACCTGCAGGAATTTTTATATTAATTTTCTTTTCCTTTTGAACTTTACCCTGACCTCTGCAGGCCTTACACGGATTAGTAATTTTTTTGCCCGCACCATGGCAGTCAGGACAAGTTACAATTTGTGCAATAGAGCCAAGAGGTGTTCTCATAACCTGTTTAACCTGGCCTGTACCATGACAGGTCGGACAGGTTACGGGTTTGGTGCCTTTTTCAGCACCTGTACCGTTACAAGACGAACAAAGTTCAAGATGGTCAAATTTAATTTCTCTTTCACACCCGAAGACTGCCTGCTCAAAGTCAATTTCAATATCAAGCCTTAAATCATCGCCTTCAATAGGAGCATTCGGATCAGGTCTTCCTCCGAATCCGAAACCGCCCATTCCGCCGAAGAATGAGTTGAATATATCGTTCAAATCGCCGAAACCGCCCGCAAAAGGCCCGCCCGTATCAAATCCTGCATTTTTTAATCCGTCTTCACCGTACCGGTCATAAGTTGCACGCTTATTATCATCCATTAAAGTTTCATAAGCTTTGCCGAGTTCCTTAAATTTTTCCTCCGCATCAGGAGCCTTATTTACATCGGGGTGTAAAGTTCTTGCCTTCTTTCTGAAAGCTGATTTTATCTCGTCCTTTGTCGCATCCTTTGATACGCCGAGTATTTCATAGTAATCTGCCATTTATTTTTAATTCTTCCCTATTCTCTGTCTTTAATCTTATTTTATCATGTAAATCCTCAAGGATAAAAATTTTTAACCCTCGGCAGTTGCAACATTTACAAGAGCAGGTCTCAAAACTTTATCTCCCATTTTGTAACCTTTTTGCAACTCATTAATTATTGTATTTTCAGAATGTTCTGATGTCGGGGTTTGCATAACCGCATCATGAAAATTAGGATCAAATTCTTTCCCTTCTGTTTCAATAACTTCAAGCCCCAATTTTGACAAAGCATCAAAAACCTGTTTGTGAACAAGGTCAAAACTTTCTTTTACTTTTGCGCAGTCTTCAACATTTTCAAGAGCTTTTTTACCGCGCTCAAAATTGTCAAGAACCTCAATCATTTTTTTCAAGGCATTTTCCGTACCGAATTTCAAAAGATCTTCTCTTTCCTGAGCCTGTCTTTTGCGGTAATTGTCAAAGTCTGCCGCAAGGCGCAGATACTGTTGGTTTAATGTATCATATTTCTGTTGCAGTTCCTCAAGTTCAGAATCAGATACAGCTTTTTTTTCATCCTTATTTTCGGAAGTCCGGGCAGTTTCTTCATTTATCTGTTCGTCCAGATTCTCGGAATTTTTGAACGGATTATTATTATGATGTTTATGTGCCATTTCTCTACCTCTTAATTAATTTTCATATAAATATATTATAGTTTATCAATATTAATAAACAACAAAAATTTATTATTTTTTAATAATTAAGAGAAATATTTTCCATTTGTCAAATCCGAATAACCCTTTAACAAAGCCCCGAGATAAACAGAACCGTTATGCACATACTGAGGATTATGAAGAACCTCGGCAACAGCCTTAGTTGTTTCAGCAAGCTGTCTGGCATCTTTTCTTGCTAATTTGCCTCCTGAATTTTCAAAATAATCCTCATAAGATTCATAAATACCGGAACCTTTTAATACATCCAGCTCGCCTGCAATACCTGTAACATAATCAGATAATCTTTCATCATAAATTAACCCCTTTGATGCAGCGGAAGAATCAGAATACATTGGATCACTGGTAAAATCTTTTTGTTTAAACTTTGAAACCCTGTCAACAAGGCCTCTCATAAAATCTAAAACAGGCTTTGTCTGTTCTGAATCAGGAATTGCATTCCCGTTCAGCCTCGGGATAAATGTCATATCAGCATGATCATAAGATACGGATGTCAATTCGATATTTACAAATTTATTATTAAATTCGTTTTTTAACATAGGAAACTGCTTTATAAGTTTCTTAAATTCCGATAAATCCTTATTTTTTCGTCATCTGTCAACTCCATATTTAAAATATTTCTTGAAATCTGTATGCCATCAGTTCCTGACGAAATTTTTGCGTAACCGACATTTTTTATTCCGGTAAAATTTATTGGATTTATTCTCATTAAAATTTTTCTCCTTTTTATATGGTTGTAAAACCGAAAAAAATATTTTTAAACAAAAATTTCAAAAATCTTATGATTTTCTTTACATAATTTAACTTATTTACATCAATCAAATCTAATTGTATTATTATAAAAAGAGAAGATAATTATTAAATAAATAAAGGTAAGAAAATTGACTCAAAAATATTATATAAAGGGCGGTACCCCGTTAAGAGGTGAGGTTTCAATAGGCGGAGCAAAAAATTCTGTATTAAAATTAATGGCTGCCGCATTATTAACCAAAGGTGAAACTAAAATTTATAATGTTCCGGATCTGACAGACGTTGAAATTATGTTAAACGTAATAAGAGAGCTCGGAGCTAAAACAACTTATGACAAACAGGAAAAATCCGTAACTATTGATGCAACTGATTTGACAAGCATAACTGCCAAGTATGAGCTGGTAAGCAAAATGAGAGCATCTTTTATTGTCCTCGGAGCTCTTGTATCACGCTGCAGAGAAGCAATAGTAGCACTCCCCGGCGGATGTGCAATAGGAGAAAGACGTGTAGATTTTCATATCAGAGGCTTAGAAGCTCTCGGGGCTAAAATAAAAATAGAAAAAGGTTATGTTCATGCTAAAGCTCCAAAACTTACAGGAACCGATATTTATCTTGATATTCCGTCTGTCGGTGCAACAGAAAATATTATGCTTGCATCTATTCTTGCGGAAGGTTCTACTAGAATTCAGAATGCCGCACAGGAACCTGAAATCGTGGATCTTGCAAACTTTTTAAATTCCATGGGCGCTGATGTTAACGGTGCAGGAACCTCTGAAATTGTAATTAACGGCGTAAAACAGGATAATTTACACCCGATAGAATATACAACAATTCCTGACAGAATTGAAGCAGGTACATTTATGTCTGCAATTATTGCGACAAAAGGTAAAGCGATTATTAAAAACGTATTTCCCGCTCATTTGACTTTCTTTACGGATAAACTCCTTAAAATGGGTGCAAATATTAAGCTGATTGAACCAAATTCTTTAGAAGTTTCATGCAAAAACAGATTAAATTCAATCAATTTTGTAACACAGCCTTATCCCGGTTTTCCGACAGATTTGCAATCAATGGCCATGACGCTTTTGACAACAGCTAACGGTGTCGGAATTATTACCGAAAGTCTTTATGAAAACAGATTTATGCAGGTTCCCGAACTTAGAAGAATGGGAGCGGACATTCATCAGGACAGAAACCACGCAATCATAAAAGGCGTAAAAAAACTGACAGGCGCTACTCTTGCCGCAAGTGATCTGCGCGCAGGCGCATCACTTGTTGTTGCAGCATTAATGGCGGATGGAAATTCCACTATTGAAAACCTACATCATATAGATAGAGGATACGAAAATTTCGAAAGTAAGCTAAGATTATTAGGAGGCAAAATAGAAAGAAGAGATGAAGAAATAATTTCTTCTCCTGTTGAGCCGAAAATCAATATAACGGAGGGCTTATTGTAATGGCACCTGCTTACAAACGCTGGTATGATCATGATCCATTGTTACTTGAAGTTATTGAGCTTTTGAGAAATTATCAGACAGAATTAAGAGCTCAGGCTGAAATTTTTCTGCAAAAAATTGAAGAAAAAGTTTCAAAAGAAACAATTGATAAATTTTACGCAATGGTCAAACCGGTTAATGCAAACAACCGCTGGTACGATAAAGATCCCGTTATTTCAAAAACAGTTGAAATTTTAAGATTTGTACCGCCGGAAGCCCAGAAAATATGCGCCCAGAATTTTATCAGGACACTGAAAGAAATGGGCATTGAATACGAAAGCCCGAATAAAACAGATGTAAAATAAAAAGCTCCATTTATGGAGCTTTTTATTTTATGATAAAATTATATTATGTTCAAAATTAATGCGCCTGAAAATAACGAAAATTATTCTTTGTTTGAAAGATTTCTTGCAAGGTCATATTCTTTTGCCGTTACCGGTTTGACAACTCTTTTAAGGTTATTGCTCGTTACAAAAATAAAAAAGATTACTGACAAAAAAATTCTTGTAATAACTTCAACCGAGCAAAATGCATTAAAATACCAAAATGATCTTTTAAAAGCTTTCGGTGAAAAATCAGAGCTTATGCCGTTCCAAAATATTTCAATGTACGAGACCGTATCTCCCAACAGATACGATTACGCAGAGCAGATACGCATTTTATCCGAACAGCCCGATATTGTTATAGCACCTGTTAAAGCTATGCTTGAAAAATTTCCTGATAAAAAGTTCTTTGAACAAAATTCAATTACAATAAAAATCGGGGATGAAATTGACACAAAAGAACTTGCACAAAAGTTCATTGATTTAGGCTACAAACGCTCAACAATGGTTTCCGACATCGGAGAATTCAGCATACGCGGAGATATCATAGATTATTATTCTCTTGACAAACATCCCGTAAGAATTGAGCTGTGGGGGGATGAAATTGTTGATATAAGATACTTTAACAATGAAACACAAAAATCCGTTGAAAAACTCCAAACCTCAAAAATTATGCCGATGTATAAATTTACGATTGAAAAAGGAATTCCGTCTGAAATCAAGCCTGAAGATGATGAGGGGTATTTCGAAGGCATTGAAGTTTATCAAAATTATTTTAATGATAATTTTGTGAGTATTTTGGATTATTTTAATGATTATATTCTTGTTTTTGACGAAACTTCGGAAATTTATACAAAGTATGAAAATTTAGATAAAAATTTTGAAGAACAGCTTCAGGAAAATTTAAAACTGGGACTGAACATTGATTTAAAAGGCCGCAATCACATTCCTTTTGAAGAATTTATACAAAAGTGTGCAAGTTTTGTAAAAATAGGATTAAACAATTTTCTTGACGGCGATATGGATGAGATAATTGAATTTAACACTCAAACCGTTCAAAATTTTGGTGCAAAACTTGATGATATTGCAAATTTCATAATTTCAAAAAACGATTACAGAATCATAATTGCAACTGATTACCCTGAACGTGTAAAAGAAATTCTTGCAGATTACAATATTTTTGACATTGAATACAACGAAAGTATATCATCTCACGGCTGTATTCTGGAAGATTTTAAAACCGTAATTATCACGGACAGAGAACTTTTTAACAAACGCACAAAAGAAATTACGGCGGCAAAACGTTCGTATTATAAAGAAAAACCTGAATATATCGAAAATATTAACGACATAAAAGAAGGCGAATACGTTGTTCACAGCATCCACGGAGTCGGAATTTACAAAGGACTTTCGCAGCAGGAAATTGACGGACAGCTTAAAGATTACCTTACAATTGAATACGCCAATAAAGATAAACTGCATATTCCCGCAGAACAAATAAACCTTCTTGTGCGTTATAGAGGCTCCGGTGCTCTAAAACCGAAACTTTCCAGAATGGGCGGAAAAGACTGGGAAAACACCAAAACCCGTGTCAAAAAAGAAGTTGAACAGGTAGCTTATGATTTGTTAAGGCTTTATGCTAAGCGAAAAATGCAAAAGGGTATACAATTCCTCCCCGACACCGCATGGCAGGTTGAGATGGAAGAAGCTTTTGAATACACTGAAACCCCCGATCAAATGAAAGCTGTAAATGATGTTAAAACCGATATGGAAAGTGATTGTCCTATGGACAGATTAATCTGCGGAGATGTAGGTTTCGGGAAAACTGAAGTTGCAATGCGCGGAATTTTCAAAGCCGTAACATCGGGCAAACAGGCTGCAGTTGTTGTTCCGACAACAATTCTTGCGTTTCAGCATTTCCAAACAATCAGCGAAAGATTTAAACCGTTCGGGGTTAATGTGGAACTTCTATCCCGCTTCCGCTCGCAAAAAGAACAAAAAGAAACAATAAAACATCTTGCAACAGGGCAATGTGATGTTGTTGTAGGAACGCACAGATTATTACAGGACGGTATAATTTTCAAAGATCTCGGA
Source organism: uncultured bacterium (assembly GCA_949284415.1). Classification (GTDB taxonomy): domain Bacteria; phylum Cyanobacteriota; class Vampirovibrionia; order Gastranaerophilales; family Gastranaerophilaceae; genus Stercorousia. Next base: position 125,040 of record CASDVM010000012.1, read on the forward strand.
CTTCTTGTAATAGATGAAGAACACCGGTTCGGAGTCCGCCATAAAGAAAAATTAAAACAATTCCGCGAAAATATTGATATTATTACAATGTCCGCAACACCTATTCCGAGAACTCTTTATATGTCGCTTTCAGGTATTAAAGATATGTCCATAATTAACACTCCGCCTAAAAACAGGCTCCCGATAAAGACTTATGTCGGGGAATGGAATGATAATCTGGTTAAAAATGCAATAATTCATGAGCTTGATCGTGAAGGGCAGGTATTTTACCTTTATAACCGGGTTGAAACAATTGACGAATTCAGAATGCAGCTCCAAAAACTTATTCCCAATGCACGCATTGCAATCGGACACGGACAAATGGATGAAAAAACTCTGGAAAAAGTAATTATTGATTTTGCCAACCGCGAATATGATATTCTTCTTGCAACAACCATTATTGAAAACGGAATTGATATCCCGAACGCCAACACAATGATTATACATAATGCCGACAAATTCGGACTTGCCCAGCTATATCAGCTCAGAGGACGTGTAGGACGTTCGCAAAGACAGGCATACTGTTACTGCCTTTACACAAAATCAAAAGAAATTACCTCAGATGCCGTTCAAAGATTAAAAGCAATAAAAGAATTTACAAATCTCGGAAGCGGCTACCAGATAGCCATGCGCGATGTCGAAATCCGCGGAGTAGGAAATATCTTAGGCACCAAACAGCACGGGCATATGGTAAATGTCGGCTTTGACACTTACTGCCGGCTTCTTGAAGAAACAGTGCAGGAGCTTCAAGGACAGGCTGTTGACAAAACGGAACCAACTATTGTTGATATAAATGTAACAGCCTTTATTCCTGATGAATGGGTAGGTTCAAAAGAACAAAAAATGATTGAATATAAACGTCTGGCGGATGTAAAATCAGATGTTGAACTGGATTATATAACAGAAGAATGGAAAGACCGCTTTGCAAAACCGCCCGAAAGCGTTGAAAACTTAATAAAACTTATCAAAATAAGACTTTCGGCAACCGATGTCAAAATTTCGCTCATACGCGAAACTCAGGATAATATAAGGATTTATACACCCTATACACAGCCTGAATGGAAAATTATACAAAGGAGCCTTCCTTCCGAAATTTTGAAACGCATAAAATTTACAATTGCTCCAAAGTCTTGTACAGAAGGGAATTCTATACTTCTTTTAAACAATTCTTACATGAATTTTAATGAAATATTTAACATTTTAACGGATTTGTTTTATTATATATATAAAATTAGTAACGAATTTGCTTACAATAAATAGATAGTTAACAAAGGAGACATTATGAGAGGGAAAAACAACGGTAATACAGCTGCTGGGAATATACTATGCGGTAAAAAACTGCTTGCAACACTTGCACTTTCAGCAGTATTGTTCACAGGATGCGGGTTGAAATCAGGAGAAGCCATCATTAAAGTTAATGACCAAACCATCACACAGGGACAGTTTGATCAGGAATTTGATAAACAGGCAAATACAGGATTTGCAAAAGCTTTTGGTATCAATGTTAAAGATGGTAAAAACGACTTTTTATACCTGTTGATAAAAGAAAGAGTAATTAATGAGCTGATTGTAAGATCGCTCCTTGACCAGGAAATGCAAAAACGCGGCATTAAAGTAACAAATAAAGATGTTGACGATGCCGTTAAAGAAATTATAGACAAGCTTGGTTCAAAAGAACAGCTTAATGCTCTTTTAAAACAATACGGCATGTCAAATGCCGACTTCAAAAAAGATTTGAAAGAAGAAGTTAAGATGAAAAAATTGGCACAGGAATTGGGTTCCTCAAAAATTTCCGATGCGGATGCAAAGAAATTCTATGATAACAACCCCGCGAAATTCCAGCAGCCGGACAGAGTAAGAGCTTCACATATTCTTATCGCGGTAAATCCTCAGGAAATAACGGAAATTGTTAAATCTGCTCCTGAAAATAAAAATCTGGATGAAGCAGCAATAAAAGCAAAAGTTGAAGAAGAAATCAAAGCCAAAGAAACTAAAGCAAACCAGCTGTTAGCAGAAGCAAAAAAAGATATGACACAATTTGCAAAACTTGCCAAAGAAAATTCAGAAGACACAACAACTGCTCAAAAAGGCGGGGATTTAGGCTTCTTTGCGGCAAAAGAAATGGTTCCGGAATTTTCTAAAGCTGCATTTTCAATGAAACCAAATACTATTTCCGATAAACCTGTTAAAACTCAGTTCGGATACCATATTATAATGGTTACTGACAGAGCTGCGGCAAGCAAAGTTCCGTTTGAAAAAACAAAAGAGAATATCAAAGCTTATCTTGAAAACCAAAAACAAATCGAACTTATTGACAATCTGACAGAATCATTAAAGAAAACTGCAAAAATCGAATATGTAAATCCTGATTACGATCCTGCAAATGTTCAAAAAGGTGTTCAGGAATCAATAAAAAACAGTGCAGAAACTGCTAAAGAGCTGGAAAAAGAAGCACAAGAAAAAAATAAAAAGTAAATTTATTTTTAGATAGTAAAAAACAGCCTTTAATAATAAAGGCTGTTTTTTTATAAGAATGTTGGAATTTACATACAAGTTCATACTATATGGGACTTATATCTTATTGACAAATTTTAAATAAAGTTATAAACTTATGAATACTTCCGTAAGGAAAGCATGGGTGAAATTCCCACACTGGACCGCAGCCGTGTCTTTGTACTTATTAAAAATTTGTACATGACCTCGCAAAAATTGGTGAGATAGTCGGAATGCTTACTGAAGTTGATGTTACCACGGAAATCTGGGAGAATATTATTATGAACAACGCAATTTTGGAAGGCAGCAATGTTGTCAATTTGGGTTCTGCCGTTAAAAAGACATTCATGTCTAACCCTGTTTCATCCGATAAGGATGCAAACATTAATCTGGTTGACAGTTACCTGAAACAGCTTGACTGGAAAGTTAATGAAAATTCAAACATGGCTTACTCAATCCAGGGACTGAATAATTATATTGCATCTGAAATCAGCAAACAATACTGGTTAAACAAAATTTATCCCGCAGAGATTAAACAGGCTCATATTAACGGTGATATTCATATTCACGATTTGAATATTATTTCCGTATACTGTGTCGGCTGGGATTTAAAAGATTTGCTGACAGAAGGTTTTACAGGTGTTAGAGGCAAGATTGAAAGTGCACCTGCAAAACATTTCAGAACGGCTTTAGGACAGATTGTAAACTTTATGTATACAATGCAGGGAGAAGCTGCCGGAGCACAGGCTTTTTCGAACTTTGATACACTTCTTGCGCCGTTTATACGCTATGACAATCTTAATTACAAACAGGTTAAACAGGCACTACAGGAATTTATTTTTAATATGAATGTTCCTACGCGTGTCGGTTTTCAAACTCCGTTTACAAACATAACTATGGATCTGACTGTTCCTTCATATTATTCTGAACAGCCTGTTATAATCGGCGGGGAATTAAAGGAACATACATATAAAGAATTTCAAAAAGAAATGGATATGCTCAATAAAGCTTTTTTTGAAATTATGATGCAAGGCGACAATTCGGGCAGAGTCTTTACTTTCCCTATCCCGACATATAATATTACTAAAAATTTTGACTGGGATAACGAAAATATTAAAGGTCTCTGGGAAATGGCTGCTAAATACGGGATACCTTATTTTTCAAACTTTATTAATTCGGATATGTCTCCGGAAGATGCACGTTCAATGTGTTGTCGTTTAAGAATTGACAACAGAGAGCTTGAATACAGAGGAGGAGGTTTGTTTGGATCAAATCCTCTCACCGGTTCTATCGGTGTTGTTACAATTAATCTTCCCAAAATAGCAGAAATATCTAAAACAAAAGCGGAATTTTTTACATTACTTGTGCAAAAAATGGATATCGCTAAAGAAAGTCTTGAAATTAAGCGTAAATTATTGGAAAATTTGACAGACAAAAACTTATATCCGTATACAAAATTTTATTTAAGAGATATTAAAGCACGCTTTGGAGTTTATTGGAAAAATCATTTTTCGACAATAGGCTTGATAGGAATGAATGAAGCTTGTTTAAATCTTCTCGGAACCGATATCGGGAGCTTCAAAGGAAAACAATTTGCGCTTGACGTAATGGATTTTATGAGAGCAAAAATAATAAAATTCCAGAAAGAAACGGGAAATAATTACAATCTTGAGGCAACTCCCGGAGAAGGAACATCTTACAGACTCGCAAAATTGGACAGAGAAAAATATCCGTATTATACAAATTCAACGCAATTGCCTGTAAATTATACGGATGATATTTTTGAAGTTCTTGATCACCAGGACGATTTGCAAACGAAATACACCGGCGGAACAGTTGTACACATTTACGCAGGTGAGAGAATTCAAAGTTCTGAAACAATGAAAAATCTGGTAAAAAAAATATGTAATAATTACCGTCTGCCGTATTTTACGTTTTCTCCGACATTCAGTACATGTCCAAATCATGGCTACATTGCAGGGGAACATTTTACATGCCCTGAATGCGGAGCATCATGCGAAGTTTATTCGCGTATTGTCGGATATATCAGACCTGTCCAGCAATGGAATAAAGGTAAAAAGAAAGAATTCTCGGACAGAAAAGAGTTCAAAATCAAGGAATGCAGATGCAAATAGGCGGAATTCAAAAAACTTCTCTTCTGGATTATCCTGACATAATAAGTGCAATTGTTTTTACACAAGGTTGTAATTTCAGATGCGGTTACTGCCATAATCCTGAATTAATTACCTTAAATAAAGAGCCGGCATTGACACCTTCCGGCTTTTTTGAATTTCTGAATACACGAAAAGGCAAACTTGACGGGGTTGTTATTACTGGCGGCGAACCATGTATGCAATCAGGATTAATTAATTTTATAAAAAATATAAAAGATATGGGATTTCTTGTAAAACTTGATACAAACGGAGCCTTCCCATCTGTATTAAAAGAGGTCATACCATTTGCAGATTATATTGCAATGGATATTAAAGGTCCGTTATATAAATATAATGATATCACTCAGGTTAATATCGAAACTGAAAAAATTAAAGAAAGTATTGATATTATTATGAATTCCGGTATTAATTATGAGTTTAGGACAACAGTTGTTAAATATCAGCTCAACATAGACGATTTCATTGCAATAGGTAAACTTATTAAAGGAGCAGAGAAATATTATTTACAAAAATTTGTTCCGTCAAAAACTCTTGATAAGTCCATGATGAATAAATGCACATATTCTAAACAAGAATTTTCAAAAATAATTCATATCTTATCAGCTTATATAAAATCAGTTATATTAAGATAAAACTTTTCACTATAAAATATCAAGAGGATCAACGTCTATAACCATTTTGATGTCTTTTGGCAGAGTAATTTTATTTAAAAAACTTGAAATAAATTTATGCCCTTTTTCATCAAGCTTATTCTTTATAAGAATTTGGAAACGATATTGACTGTTAATACGTTCTATTACGCACGGTGTCGGACCAAGAACCTCAAGACGCTCTGAAATGCCAAATTTTTCAATCATTGTACAGAGCCGCAGGGCAATTTCCCGTGCGGACTTTTCTGCTCGAAAATTATTTTCCGAACTTAAAACAAGTCTTATAATCTGACTGAACGGCGGATAATCAAATTCCTCTCGCGCCGCAATTTCTGTATCGTAAAATTCTCTGTAATTCTGAGATTTAGCACTTTCAAGCGCATAAAAATCGGGGTTATAAGTTTGAAAAAATACTTTTCCCGCAAACTCTCCTCTGCCTGCACGTCCTGCAACCTGTGTCAGAAGCTGAAAACCTCTTTCTGATGCTCTAAAATCAGGCAGATTAAAGCTTGCATCGGCTGAAATCACCCCGACAAGCGTAACATTCGGGTTATCCAGACCTTTTGCAATCATCTGGGTTCCGACTAAGATATCAATATCTCCGCGCTGAAATTTTTCGAGAAGCCTTATATGCTCTCCCTTACGCACAAGAATATCGCTGTCAATACGTTCAACATTATTTTCAGGGAAAAGCTCTTTTACATACTGTTCAATTTTTTGCGTTCCTGTTCCGCTGTTTTTAAAGGCATCCGAACCGCATTCGGGGCAGACATCAGGGAAATATTCCGTGTGATTACAATAATGGCATTTGAGCATCCGGTCTTTTGAATGCCATATCATAGGAATTGCGCAATTCGGGCACTGAATAACATGACCGCATGCCTGACATTGGGTAAATGTTGAAAACCCGCGTCTGTTAATAAGCAAAATTACCTGCTGCCCTTTGGAAAGTGTTTCTTTAATTTCTGTCTGCAAAGGAATTGAAATAATATTCCTGAAAGCTGCACGCCCGTGCTCCTGCATATTTATAACGGTAACGGGCGGAACTTTTGCATCGTTATAGCGTTTTTTAAGTTCAAAAAGATTGCCTGAATTTAAGGCTCTGTAATATGTTGAAATATCAGGGGTTGCGGAACCTAAAAGAAGCGGGCAGTTATGAAATTGCGCAAGTTTTCTTGCTACCACACGCGCATCATAGCGCGGTGCAGGAGTTGTTTGTTTATATGCGCTTTCATGCTCTTCATCAATTATTATCAAACCGATATTTTTCAAAGGCGCGAAAACAGCGGAGCGCGCACCTGCAAGAATTTTTATTTCATCTTTGTAAAGTTTCTGCCATACATCATATCTTTCACCGTCCGATATACTGCTGTGCCAGATTGCAACATCTTTTGTCCCGAATTTTTTGGCAAGCCGCTTTGTAAGCTGAGATGCAAGAGCAATTTCAGGAGCAAGGAACAGGACATTTTTACCGGCTTTTATGGTATCGTCAATAAGTTTGAAATAGACCTCAGTTTTTCCTGATGCAGTAACACCATGCAAAAGGATTTCATCTTTACCGGAAATTTTATTTTTTATCCCTTCATAAACTTTTTTCTGGTCTCCTGAAAGCTCAAAAAGAGGTTCTCTCTCAGTTATATTTAAAATATCAAGCGGATTTCTGTATAATTCCTCCTGAATAAGCTTTACACAACCAGCCTGTTCCAGCTTTTTTATTGTTGCACGTGTTGTTTTTGCATATTTTTCAAACAAAATAAGCGGCATTTTGCCTGATTTTTCAAGTAATTCCAAAACTCGAATTTGTCTTTTTGTCGCCCCGTCAAATCTCACAAATTCCACAAGCTGTTCTGTTTTGGAAGCCTTTTCAATCAGCTTCATCGGAATTGCAGCGTTCAAAACCGTTACTAAATCACAACAATAGTAATTCGCGACCCATTCAAGCAATTTCAAATAATCAATTGAAAAAAGCGGGGTTTCATCAAGAATTTTGTTAATCTTTTTAACCTTAAAATCCCCCGGTAAATAATCGGAAAACCCGACACAAAAAGCATTAATCAGCCCCTGTCTGCCAAAAGGGACAAGCAGAGCCTGTCCGATTTGAATTTTATCTCTCATCTCATCAGGGATAAGGTAGCTGAATGTCTTAACCCCGAGAGCTTTTATATTAACAAGAGCTGATGCATATCTGGGTGAAGAGTGAAGGGTGAAGAGTGAATTTTGTTCATTATCTGTTAAATTTTCAACCATATTAAATTCCTCTAAAATTTACTTTCACTTCACCAGTAAGTTCTAAACTTATTCGGCCATAAATTCTTTGCGTGCTTCCTGTATTGCTTCTTCCAATAAATCAAGCTGATCGGGAGTGAACGTTACGCCTTTTTTAGTCGGAAGCCAAGTAGCACCATCATCAGTTGTGTAAAATATTCTCATATTAAGATAGCTTTTGCCTTTGTATTCGCTTATTGAAATCTGTAATTGTTCTGTATCGCTTCTTTCAATAGCAGCTAAAAGTTTTGCATCTGACATAATTTTCTCTCCTTATTAGTTATGTGAAGAGTGAAAAAGTGAGAAGTGAAGCGCAAAAGTAATACTTTTCACTCTTCACGTTTCACGCTTCACTTTTTATTCTATCACAGAAAATTTTTTTATGATAAAGTTAAGAATATATTTATATATTTTGAAATTTCCTGTCTATAATTGTCATTCTGAACTCGTTTCAGAATCTTATTGAGATCCTGAAATAAATTCAGGATGACAGAAAACAAAAAATTAAACTAAGGAGAAAAATTTATGATAAAAGTTGCAGTTTGCGGTGCTTTAGGAAAAATGGGAAAAGAAGTAGTTCAGGCAGTAACGGATTGCCCTGATACAGAACTTATTGCACAGATTGATATAGCAGGAGCTGAATTTAAATCAATTGAAGAAGCTCATAAAGCATGTGAAATTGATGTTTTGATTGACTTTACCCAGCCGAAATCTATTTTTGAAAACGCTAAATACTGCTTAAATAACGGAATAAAAATCGTAATCGGCACAACAGGTTTGTCAGATGAACAAATCGCTGAATTAAAAACCTTATCAACAGAAAAAAATACAGGCTGTCTGATTGCCCCGAATTTTTCAACAGGCGCTGTTTTGATGATGATGTTTGCACGTCAGGCCGCTAAATACTTTGATAATGCGGAAATCATAGAACTTCATCACAACCAGAAAAAAGACGCTCCCTCAGGAACTTCTATAAAAACAGCCGCGATGATGGCAGAGGTTAAAGACGATTTTACAAAAGGCAACTGCCCTGAAACAGAAACTATTGAAGGCGCAAGAGGCGGAACCTCTTATTCAAATATTCATATCCATTCTGTGAGAATGCCAGGCTACATCGCATCTCAGGAAGTAATTTTCGGGTCATCCGGTCAGATTATGACAATAAGACATGATTCAATGGACAGAAAATGCTATATGCAGGGCGTTATGTTAGCGGTTAAATATGTTTACGAAAATAATGATTTTGTTTACGGATTAGACAATATTTTATAGTTTACAAATAATTTCATCAGCAATATCTAAGATAGAATTTGTCAAATTGCAGATGCGGTCTAAATTGACTACAATATAATTAATAAAAGATTTTTCAGTTTCACTGCATTTTGCAAATTCTTCTTCATTTTCTTGCAAAGATATGCTGAATTTTCTAAGAATTTCCAAATCACCGAGTGATGGCCCGAATTTATGAAACCAGCTCTTTAAAACCTTATATACAATATATTTGTAATCTTTTTTCTTTAAATAATCTTCATGGCATTCATAAACGGATTTTTTCAATAGTTTGTCGCATTCAGCCACAAATTCTGCGTATGATGATTTTTGCATGGTAAACTCCTTTAAATGTTATAAATAGTATTATAGAATTTATAGCATAGTACAACTTATAAGTCAATAAATATATACTTATAAATTATGAATAAGGATGATTTACTTAAAAAATTTGGAAAAAATGTAAAAATTGAAAGAGTAAAAAAGGATTTAACGCAAGAACAGCTTGCAGAAATTATGAATATTTCACAGACTTATTTATCCAGTATTGAACTGGGTAAAGAAAATATGTCATTGGGCAAAATTTTAGAATTGGCTCAATTTTTAGACACTGACATTGAAAACTTACTAAATTTTAAGTAAAACATTCTTGTCAAATACGGCTATAATTTAAAAATGGATATAAAAAGGCAAATTAAAATATTTATGACAGCTCGTAATGTTTCTATGATTGAACTGGCTGAATTAATGAGTAAAACAACGGGAAAAAATTATACTCCTGCAAAGTTATACAGTAAATTAAACAGAGATACCATTTCATTTACAGAATGTAAAATTATTGCAGGTATTTTAGGGTATAAAATAAAATTTGTTGAACAATAATAAATGTTTTTTATAAATATTTATAGTAGGGTGGGAACGTTTATACTCATCCCACCCTGCCACTTGGAAACAGATAAAGAAAACTTGTGGTAGTTAAATTTCTTTACATAAACTTAACCTCCTGACTTATTTGTGGTTATAATTTAATACAAAACAGGGAGGGGAAATGACAAAACCGAACATTGCAATTTTAGGCGCAACAGGAGTCGTAGGCAGAGAAATTACTAAAATAGTTGACGAATTGAAAATCGAATTCAACAAAATTAAATTCCTGTCAAGCGCACGCTCCGCAGGTACAAAACTTGAATTCCAAGGAAAAACATACACCGTTGAAGAAGCAAAACCTGAAAGCTTTGACGGTGTTAATATAGTTCTTGCATCGGCAGGTGCATCTACTTCTAAACTTTTTGCACCTGAAATTGTGAAAAGAGGCGCGGTTTTAGTCGATAATTCATCAGCTTTCAGAATGGAGACTGATGTTCCGCTTGTTATAGCTTATGTTAACGATGAGGATTTAAGGCGGCATAAAGGAATTATTGCAAATCCTAACTGCTCTACATCTCAATTAATGCTTGTTTTAAAACCTTTAATTGACAAAAATCCGATGAAAAGGCTTATTGTTTCAACATATCAGGCAGTTTCAGGAGCAGGCTTAGCCGCAATTAATGAACTTACGGATAACACAAAAGCCCGCCTTGCAGGTGTAAATTTTGAAAACAAATGCTTTAAAAAGCCGATTGCTTTTAATGTAATTCCGCAGATTGATGTTTTTTGTGAAAACGGCTACACAAAAGAAGAAATGAAAGTAGTTAACGAAACAAAAAAAATTCTTCATCTTCCCGCTGATTTGCCGATTTCGTGTACGGCTGCAAGGGTTCCTGTCTACAACGGGCATTCCGAAGCTGTTGATATTGAATTTGAAAACGAAATTACTCCTGATAAAGTGCGTGAGATTTTGAAAAATTCATTCGGCGTAAAAGTTATTGACAACCCCGACAACTTTGAATATCCTACAACTTATGACGCGTCAGGTGTTGATCCTGTGTTTGTAGGTCGTATAAGGAAAAATCTCGCGTTCAAAAACGGAATTTCACTATGGTGCGTTGCTGATAATTTAAGAATCGGCGCTGCACTTAATACAGTCAGAATATGTAAAAAACTTATAGAAATGGAGTTGTACTAATATGAAAATAGCAAAATTAACAATTACCCCGCTTTCAAAAGGCTGGCCTGGAACGGTTATTGAATCCCCATCTGCTGAAAGAGCAGGAATGTTGATTAAAGACAAACTGAATTCCGGATACAACGATACTACTCAAAAATTGCCGAGAGCCTGTAGAAAAATACCCAAATTCCTAAAAGGCTTTGTAAATCCTGCGACAAAAACAGGCGAACGAAAATTTTCGGCTGATATTTAACATTTCTTAATAAAGCAGCTTTTCCACGCAATTTTTTCTTTACAAAAATCTTTATATATAAGAGGAAAAAATTGGGGGATATATTATTATGAAAGAGATTGAAGCTAAAAAAAAGCAGAAATTGCAAAGAGAAGCAGTAAAAAAATTGGACAAAGTTAAAAAAGAAACCGATATTCCAAGACTTACAGCAGATTTTTTGGAACAAACTCTGCAAATTGCATAAAAAAGACCGCTCAAGCGGTCTTTTTTATTTTATTAAGTATTAATTTATTTTAAAACATTACCCGATAAGGTTGTAGAAAAAAAAATTTTTAATGTATAATATATATACTTAAGATATCTTGTTGAGAAGAATTAATAATTTAACCCCCGGATTAACGGATATTTAAAACTTACAGATATTACGGCTTCCGGCAAGGGGAGGTTTCAACCGGAGCGGAGAAAGGTAAATTTGATGAATAATAAACAGACTCAAACAGATAAAAAAGAAAAAGATATAAGATATGAAACAGCAGAGTTAAATGGAGTAAAAGTAAATTCTCAGGAGTTTGAAACACCCCGATCAACTTTTGAAATGCTGGAACAAACCTGCCAGATTGCATAATTTTATAAAAAAACTTAACATTCAGGCAATTTTATTTATGTTTTTTCTTTATTTATACAACAAGGAGAAAATATGAAATTTGCCAAAGATTTTGACAGAATACCAACACTGTATGACGACATTACAAAAGAAATACGTGAAGCTAAATTCAAAAAATACTATGAACAGCAAGCCCCGAAATTAAAAGAAGGTACATATAAACTCGGGGAGCGTTTCAGCGATGTACTTGGGAAAGTTCTTGATGAAACTGTTTAATATTACTTTTTGTTAAAACAACGCGACTTTCTTACCTGTTTTTGGTACAATAAGTTTTAAGGAAACAGGGATATGTTAGTTAAAAGAGAAGACGTCAGAGCCTTAATAGATGTAATTCACCATTCGGGTAAAACAGTTGTAACAACAAACGGCTGCTTTGATATTCTGCATGCAGGTCATGTAAGATACCTTGAAAAAACTAAGTCATTTGCGGATTTTCTTATAGTTTTGCTGAATTCCGACAAATCAGTAAAGAGTATCAAAGGTTCGTCCCGTCCGATAAATAATGAAAATGACCGCGCGGAAATATTAAGTGCTTTGAGATGTGTGGATTATGTGGTATTATTTGATGAAGACAGTCCTCGTGATCTCTTGGATGAAATGAAGCCCGATGTTTATACAAAAGGGGCAGATTATACTATGGAGACGCTTCCCGAAGCAGACATTATGAAAAAAAACGGAACAAGAGTCGAATTCATCGAGTTTTTACAGGGCAGATCCACCACAAATACAATTGAAAAAATGCAGCAGGCATAAACTTCCGAAAAAACAGGAGCAGGTTATGAGCGCATACGTATATATTTTGTTTGATAAACCGGATGAAAATTTAATAATTGGCGTAACTTCAAATCTTCTGATGCACATGCATGAGATAAAAAATAAAATTAATAATCTCTATGAAAATGAATTCTCAACAAACAAACTGGCATATTACGAAAAATATGATGACCTGTCAGATGCAATTATCCGAAAAAAAGAATTGGACAACTTAGCAAAAGAAGATTTAAAATCCATGATACTTTTGGATAACCCGAACTGGAAAGATATGCATAATGATATTTTAAAAATCTGGAATGATGCAGCAAATCTTCATGAAAAAAATCAAATTAGACAACACAAAGGAGAAGATATATGAAAACCTTTACATTGGAAGAAATTACACAGATAACAGGCGGAATGCTGACTAAAACAGAAGATGCAAAAATTACTCATATAGCACCGCCTCTTCTGGCTGATGAAAGCACTCTGGCTCTGGCTCTGGGCGAGGAAGAAATTGCAAATCTTGCAAAATCAAAAGCTAAATGTGCACTTGTACCTCTGGGAGTTCAAATTGACGGTCTTTCAACAATTGAAGTTGAACGACCGAGACTTGCAATGATGAAACTCTTAAATCTTTTCTATGTTGCTCCGAGAGTTTACAAAGGAGTTCATCCGAGCGCTGTCGTTGATGAAACCGCAAAATTAGGAGAAAATGTTGAAATAGGGCCTAATGTTGTAATTTCACATGACGCTGTAATCGGTGATAATACAAGAATAGCAGCTAATTCATACATCGGCGGAGACGTAAAAGTCGGAAAAAATTGTTTCTTCCATGCCGGCGTAAATATCGGAGACAGAGTACAGGTAGGAGATGATGTAATATTACACCACGGAGTATCTTTAGGTGCTGATGGTTTCAGCTTTGTAACGGAAAATCCCGATAACATTGAGCAGGCAAGAAAAGACGGAGAAATTAAAGAAGCGAACAAAAAACAGGTTATCTTTAAAATCCCGTCAATCGGAGCCGTTGTAATCGGCAACAATGTTGAAATAGGCGCAAATACAACAATTGACAGAGGTACAATTGAAAATACAACAATCGGCGACAATACAAAAATTGATGATCAGGTTATGATAGGCCACAATTGTAAAATCGGCGAAGGTTGTTTGATTGTTTCACAGGTTGGAATTGCAGGAAGTTGTGTAATCGGCGACAGAGTTGTTATTGCAGGTCAGGCAGGACTTGCAGACCATATTGAAATAGGTTCCGACACAATTATCACCGCAAAAGCAGGGGTTACAAAATCGTTCCCTGAAAAATCGATTGTAGTCGGAATTCCTGCTATGCCTAGAAAAGATTTCATTAAGCAATTGAAAACAATGAAAGATGCACAGGAAATCTTTGCAAAATTCAGAAAATATGAACCGCTTTTAAAAGAATTTGAGGAAAATATTAATAATGACCACAATTCTTAAAGAAATCTCTGTCTCAGGCAACGGCTTGATGAAAAATAAACCGTGTACGGTTAATTTTTTCCCTTCTAAAACAGGGAAAATAAGATATTTTATAAAAGGTGCGGAACCGTTTGAGGCATGCGTTGAAAATGTTTTATCAACAGATCACTGCGTTGTTTTAGGTAACAGCAAAACAAAAGCTATGCTGACGGAACATTTAACAGCTGCTCTTGCATTCTGCGGAATTGACAGTATTGATATATGTATGGATGAGATGGAAGTTCCGGCATTAGACGGAAGCTCTAAAAAATGGGCAGAACTTTTTGAAAAAGCGGGTATTGAAAAACATATTTTCCAAAAGCCAAAACACTATACAGTGTCTGAACCCGTATATTATCTGAACGGAAAAACAAGTCTTGTAATTCTGCCGTCTGACGAACTTTATATATCTTATGCCGTAAATTATGATCATCCGGATTTAACAAGACAATGGTGCGCATATAATCCGAAAAACAAACAGGAAATCATTGAAGCACGGACCTTTGGATTTTACAGGGATTTGAAAAAGTTCCAGATGCTTGGTTTTGCTCAGGGAGTAACAATTGAAAATACTCTCGGGCTTCAAGATAACGGTTACACATCAGAACTGCGTTGTGAAAATGAACCGGTTAAACATAAAATACTTGATCTTATAGGCGATTTGTATTTGACAGGCGTAAACCCGCTTAATCTAAAATGCCAGATTTTAGCTAAAGAAGCAGGCCATGCTGTTCATATAAAAACAGCCAAAATGTTAAAAGATAAATTAATTGAATGCAAATAAAATAAGGAGAAAAATATGACAGAAGAAACTAAAACAGAAGCATTAAGTTTTGACATTATGGATATCATGAAAATGATTCCCCACAGATATCCGTTTTTACTTGTAGACAGAATTACAGAATGTATTCCAGGGAAAAGTGCCAAAGGATACAAAAATTTAACAATGAATGAAGAATTTTTCCAGGGACACTTTCCAAACAATCCTATTATGCCTGGAGTATTACAATTAGAAGCTATGGCACAGTGCTCTGCTCCTATATTAATGACAATGCCTGAATTTAAAGGGAAATTAACTCTTTATGCAGGTGTAGACGGCGTAAGATTTAAAAATATCGTAAGACCGGGCGATAGATTTGAAATGGAAGTAGAACTTACAAAAGTTAAAGGACCTGTCTGCAAGGCTCACGGTATTGGAAAAGTTGACGGCAAAATATGTGTTGAAGCAGATATGACTTTTGCATTGAAATAGCAAATATTTAATATTATATATTTATTCTCCGACTAATAAAAGATAGATTTTAGGCGGAGAATTTTTTATTCTAATTACAAAAACATGCGCAGTAATGATTTATCCCGACATTATCAAGCAATGGAACCTGTTTGGAGCATATATCAATACACTTTGAACAGCGGGGATGAAAACGGCACCCATCTATGTCCTGCATAATAGTCGGAGGCTGTCCTTGTATTGTTTCAAGCCTTGAATTTTTATTAGACGGTAATGATTTCAAGAGAGCATTAGAATAGGGATGTTTGGGATTTTCAAAAAATTCTTTTGAAGGTGCGGTTTCAACTATTCTTCCTGCATACATGACAGAAACATAATCCGCATTTTCGCCGACAAGTGCGAGATCATGAGTAATTAAAAGAACGGAAGTATTTGTCTGTCCTTGTATTTCTTTTAATAAATTCATTATCTGCGCCTGAATTGTTACGTCAAGCGCGGTTGTCGGCTCATCAGCAATTAAAATTTCAGCCTGACAGGCTAATGCCATAGCAATTATCGCCCTTTGTTTCATCCCTCCTGAAAATTCGTGAGGATACGCTTTCATCCTCTCAGAAGCACAGGGTATTTGAACAGATTCCAATGATTCAACAGCCTTTTCAAATGCGTCCTTTCCTTTTAAACCCTGATGAATTTTAATAACTTCCAGAAGCTGATCTCCGACAGTATACAAAGGATTCAAAGAAGTCATAGGATCTTGCGGAATTAATGCGATTTTTGCTCCCCTGATGTGTTGTAAATCTTTTTTAGGCATTTCAAGCAGATTTTTTCCGTTAAAAATAATTTCCCCGCCTGTTATTTTGGCAGTTTTGGGCAGCAGCTGCAAAACACTCATTGCACTGATTGATTTCCCGCATCCTGATTCACCAACAAGCGCATGCATTTTACCCTTTTCAAGAGAAAAAGATACGTCAAACAGTGCCTGTCTGAATCCGCATTCGCAATTAAAACCCAGATTAAGATTTTTAACCTCTAATACCGCCATACGCCTATGATACATCATAATCCTTATATTGTGAATAGTCTTGCAGGGTATAATTGTTAATAAATATTAAGATATTTGATACAAATCATGCAATTTTTATACACAAAAATTTTTTATAAAAGCATAGGGGATATTAAAAAATATAATTTTCTTTTAACGAGGAAAATGGAAAGGGAAAAAATGGGAATTGACGGATTATCATTTTTCGGCAAAGATTATGCCGCAGAATTTAAAGAAAAATGGGGTACTCAGGTTGAAGCTGACAGACAGCAACTTTCATCAATGGGGATTACTATTCCTATAGGTCAGTCTCAAGAACCCAAAAACAATAATAAAGGACTTGAAGTAGAAAAAGAACAGCCAAAAGAAGAAAATTTTCAAAGACAATTTTCTTCAAAAGATGATATCAAAAATGCAGAAGAAAAAGCCAAACAAGTATTTTTAAAAAACGGTGTATCAAAAGGTGGAGAAACAGAAGAAGTTGAAACGGAAAAACAAGCTGAAAAATTAGCTGAAAACTATGTTGAAAACCTGTACAACAAAGAACAGGTTAAAGGTACACAGGTTTTTATGGATAAAAAAGCTTATAAAGCAGCAGAAAAAGCCCGCAAAGAACAACGTAAAGAACTTATTGAAGAATACAGAGAACAGGGAATGAGCAGAAAAGAAGCTAAAGAAGCAGCTGATTCTCAATTAGTTGAAAATGAATATGTAAGAGGCAAAAAAACCCGCGCTTACATAGAACAGCATAAAGATTATTTCTATGATGAAAACGGGAATTTTTCAAGTGATAAATTTAAAGCTAAAGCCGTAGAGTTTGCAAACACGCATACCACAGAAGGCGAAGTTGAAAACTATCATTTAAGCTTGAAAGAAAGACGGGAAGTTGCCGAAAAAGAAGGCGTAAGCGCCAAAGTAATTAAAAATATTGCAAAAAAATCAAACCTTGATTATGAAAAAGATGACACAAATCTTTATAGAACCCTCTATGTTGCCGGTGTAACAGGCTTAGGAGCAGCAGGAGGAGCAGCACTCGGTGCATCAGGAATCCTCGCAGGCGATGTTATAGCAAAAGCAACATCAGTTGCGACATCAACGTCAAATGCTACAGCAGTCATTAAAGATGAAGCAGGTAATATTATAGAATCTGCAACAGCTACTGATACTGCGACATCAACCGATACTGCCACAGCGAAGGCAAAATCAGGCTTAAGCAATGCCGGAGACGGAGCAATTGCAGGAGCAGGTTTAGGTTTAGGCATAGGTCTTGCAACAATGGGATTTATTAAAGACAGAGGCAAAAAAGAAGCTAAAGTATATGAACCCGGTATGCCTCAACGGCAGCATCAGCCTCAACCGAGTTCAGAGCCTGATAAACCGCCTGTTCCGCCTCAAGGAGATATTGAAAATCCTCCGATTCAGCCGCAGGAGCAGCCATGCCCCGTAGAAACCTGGCAGTCAGAATTCTGTGATCATACTGTAAGAAAAGGTGATGACTGGACAAAAGTAACTCTTGCAAAAGTTAAAACAATTAATGGTAAAAAACCTGACGGCAAAGTCTTAAGAGCATACGTTCATGCAGAAAAACTTAAACACGGAGTAACAAACTTCTCATTGAACACAATGCCAAAAGTTGGTGAAACAATGAGAGTATACTCAGACTTCTCAGACCTTATCGCAGATGAAGAATTAGTCAAAAAACATCCTGAATTGCTTCTGCTTAAAGATGCACAAATTGAACTGAACTGTGATGGTCAGACAAACGGCAAAGCATCAAATGCAAAACCAAGAGTAAAATATACTCCATTCTCAGGCGCATTAACAGAAGCCGTAAAATACAAACAGGATTGCCACGATCAGGAACCTGTAATAATAAAATAAGGTGAAGTAAATCATATAAATTCGGAGAAGTTCCTCATACAAGGGGAACTTCTCCGACACCTTTTGAAATTGTTTGCAAATCATTCAAAATCCGGTAATCTTCTAAAGGATTAAATATTCCGTTAACCGTAAAATAAGTTGACCCTGAACCTGACATTACAGATTCAGGATATAAATTTTTAATTTTTTGAAGTTCTTTATAATCGTCAATTAAAGCCCATTCAAGATCGTTTTTAAAATTGTCTCTTGATCCGTAATTTGACTGAAAATTTGATGATTTTTTCTGAGAAAATTTTGTGTAAGCTTCTTTTGCGCTAATCCCTAAATTTTGTGGTTTGATAAGAGAAATATTCATATTCTCAAACGGCAGTTTTTCTAAAATTTCTCCTCTGCTCTTTGTCATTTGCCTGCCTCCTACCAGACAAAAATTCAAATCAGACCCGAGTTGTGCACAAAGCTCATGCAATTTTTCATTTGATAAGGGCTGAGCGAAAATTTTATTTAATCCGTATAAAGTTCCTGCAGCATCAGTACTTCCACCTGCAAGCCCTGCAGAAACAGGGATATTTTTATCTATATAAATTTCAATTTTATAATCAGAAAGCTTTGTATTTTCTATAAAAAGCATCGCAGCTTTATGAACAAGATTTTTTTCATTATATGGAATTTCATTATTATTACCTGATAAACTTATGTCAAACTTATCGGATTTTTCAACATTAATTGTCAAATAATCATACAGGCTTATTGTCTGCATAATGCTTTCAATATTATGAAATCCGTCTTCTCTTTTCCCTAAAACTTTCAGGGTTAAATTAATCTTTGCAGGACACTGAATTTTAATCTTCATCTAAAGCCTCCGACAGTTTACCGAAAGTTTCTATCGAAAGTTTCTCTCCGCGCACATTTTCATCCAGTCCCAACTTAACAAGAGCATTTTGGATTTTTTCTTTTGAAAAACCTGCAGATAAAAGGCAATTCTTAATATTTTTTCTCCTCTGCGAAAATCCCGCTTTAACGGTTTTCCTGAAATGTGTGTAATCCGTTAAATCAAGAAGAGGTTTTTCTCTTACCTTTAACTTTACAAGGGCTGAATTAACTTTCGGGGCAGGATAAAATGAACGTCTGCCCACAAGTTTCATAATTTTTACATCAGACCAGAACTGCGACAATATTGTCAAAAGTCCGTATTGTTTGCCTGAAGAATTTTCATCTGCCGCCATTCTTCTTGCAACTTCTTCTTGAACCATAAGCAGAATATCCGTTATTTTATTTCTGTTTTTGTTATTCAAATCATCAACTTCCCCCAACAGATGAGCAATAATAGGACTTGTAATATAATAAGGTATATTGGCAACAATCTTGACTTTTCCCTCGCAAAGTTCCGATAAATCCTGTTTCAAAATATCATTATGAATAATTGTAAGATCTGGGGCATCAAGCTTTTTAAGCTCCTTAATCGCTTCTTCATCCAGTTCAATTGCAATAACTTTTTTAGCATGCTTAACGAGCTGTTCTGTTACAAAGCCGACTCCGGGGCCTATTTCAACTATCGTATCATCAGGTTTAATATCAGCAAAATCAATGATATCGGAAATAGTCTGCCCGTCAATTAAAAAATTCTGACCGAGTCTTTTTTTTGTTCTAAAATATTTTGCCCGTTCGTAGTAGTTCATCTTACCTATAATAATACCACACACAGGTAAATGTTTTAATAAAAGTTTTTTGCTAATTTTGTGGATGGTATAATTGGATAGGGGGTAAATGTGAGTAACATTCAAACACAGGAAAAATTAGACAGAAAAGAAATTTTAGACTTATTCAAATCCGGCTGTAAGTCAAACTCCGAACAAAAAGTAGGAATTGAATACGAAAGGCTTCCGATTTTTTCCGTAACATCAAAGTCTGCAGATTATTCTTCAGAATTCGGGATTTGTAATTTTTTAAGAAATTTTGCGAAAGAGGAAAACTGGGATTATATAACCGATGATTACAATATAATAGGGCTTAAACAGGAGCATGACACGGTTACGCTTGAACCAGGATGCCAGATTGAACTAAGTTTAAAACCTGAAAAAACAATTGATGAACTTAAAAAAAGAGTAGATGAACTTGATAAACAAATGAAGCCTATTCTCGATAAATCAGGCATATCTCTTTTAAACTATGGAGTTTCGCCCCTATCTACACATAAATCCATTAATCTTATTCCTAAAAAAAGATACCATTTAATGGCGAAATATCTCTGGGGAATTTTATCTGATGTAATGATGAGAGAAACAGCGGGGATTCAATGCTGTATCGATTTTACAGGCGAAGAAGATGCCATGGACAAATTTCGTATCGCAAACAAACTCGCCCCTTTTATGACTGCAATGTTTGCAAATTCTCCGATACGAGGCGGAGTTGAAACAGGTTATAAGAGTTTCCGCGCTTTGAGCTGGCTTAACACAGACAATGACAGATGCGGATTTGTAGGACAGATTGATGACAGATTTTCTTTTGAAGAATATATTGATTACGTTCTTCAATCTCCAATGATATTTATAAACCGTGAATCAGGCGCAATCCCTGTAAACGGAAAAATTAATTTTTCCGAATTTATTGAAAACGGATTTGAAGATTTCAGCGCTAATCTTGAAGATTTTAAACTTCATGCAAATCTTTATTTCCCCGATGTACGTTTGCGCAATTTTGTCGAAATAAGAAATCATGACTGCAACGGCAAAGGGCTGCAATACGCAATTCTTGCAATATACAAGGGAATTTTATACAGTCATTCGGCAATGAAAGAAGTGGAAGAATTACTAAAACCCTTTGAATACCGTGATTTTTCAGAACTTCGTTATAATGTTCCAAAAAGCGCTCTGAATGCAAGAATCGGTCAATATTTCGTAAAAGATTTAGCAAAAGAAATTTTGTATATAGCAGAAAAATCTCTGATAGAAATGGATACAAACGAAGAAAAATATCTTGATTCGATAAAAGAATATACGCTCAACGGAATAACACCTGCTGATGTAATTATCAGGAACTGGAACGGAATTTGGAATAAAGATATAAGAAAATTGATAAAATTTGTAGGTGAATAAGTGTTATTAAAAGACACAGAACAACAATGCTTTATCTGTGTCCTGTGTCTTATTTAAGCGGTTGCATTTACAGTGTATCCGCACTGAGGCATATCCCTTTAAAGTTGTTATAAAAAGATTTTACCCGTTCAGCAACCGTTCGTATCCCGCCGCTGATTCGCAGGAGTTATGCAGGTTATCACTATCACCTGCCTCGAAATTAAAGCACAGATTGTGCACTTTTTCCGTCCTTTGCGCAATTTTTTGACGGCTGTGCTTCCCTGCACGCGTCATATCCGCATAATTCGGCTTTGAGATACGAATTTAACTTTATTGGCTTACATATTTAGAATACTGTATTTTTTAAATTATTTCATTATTCTTTTTTCTTATTTACTGCTCTTTTTATATAGACTTTTGTGCAATAGAACTGCTGTTTATTTGGTTAATAATTTATCTGCGGAGGGAAATTTAATGGCAATAAAGACCTTGGTTTTTGATTACAGGGATGAAGAAAAGGAATTTTTCGGAACACATGAACTTGAAAATTTTGAAATAACCTTTTACAGTAACAGTTTGAATGACGAAACAGTAAAAGAAATTCCGCAGGAGATTTTGGACAGTACTTCTGTAATAAGCGTATTTGTAAATTCTGACGTAAATGAAAATGTTATAAATTCATTTAAAAATTTACGGATAATTTCCACCCGTTCAACAGGTATTGACCATATAGATAAACAAACCGCCGATGAAAAAAATATTGCCGTTATAAATGTTGAAAGATACGGCGCAAAATCTGTTGCACAGTATACATTCGGACTTATTCTTGCACTTTTAAGAAAAATAATACCTGCCTCGAATTATTTTTTATCCGATGAAGGAAATTTTTGCGGGAATTTTACAGGCAGAGATTTGTCAACGCTTACATTAGGCGTTGTCGGAACAGGTAATATAGGAATTGCCGTATGCAGGCTTGCCGGAGCTTTCGGGATGAAAATTCTGGCGTATGATTTGATTGAAAAACAGGAAGCTGTTAATAATTTTAATATCACATACACAGGATTAAACACCCTTCTTAAAGAATCAGATATTGTAACACTGCATCTGCCGTATACAAAGGACAGTTCAGGAATGTTTTCATCAGAACAGTTTAGATTAATGAAAAATTCTGCCTATCTCATAAATACATCACGTAAAGAAATTGTTAACACAAAAGATTTATACGAAGCCGTATCCAAAGGATTGATTGCAGGAACAGCTCTTGACATTGTTTCTTGTAAAGATAAAAATTTTGACTGTGGAAATCTTTCCCCGCAGGCTTATGAAAACTTGCAGTGTTTTGAAGAGGAACAAATTTTAAAAGAGCTTGCCAAGCTGCCTGATGTTATTATAACCCCGCATATAGCTTATGATACACAGGACGCTGTAGATTATATACTTGAAGTTACCTTTATAGCAATCAGTGATTGCATAAAAGGCGGAAATTCATACAGAATTTATTGAAATAAGCTAACTTCTGTAACCAGCTTGCCTTCTTGACATCTGAGCCTCTGAACTTTTAACTTGCACCCCAACCAAAACTCTCCCCATTCGGTGAAGGGAACGTAGCCGTTCCATCCCCCATTTGAGTTTTGCATGAGCTTGTTCTGTCATTGTAAGAAAATGTGACGTGTGGAACGCCACGTTTCTTCGGCAATTACGTCAATATTTCAAGCAAAACAGATGCGAGAGATAAGAAGTTAAGTAAATCTGTTTCGAATTACGTGAATACCCGTGTTCGTTGACTGAACAAAGCGATATTACGAATGAAATTTATAATATTTGTACATTCATTAAAGCGACTTATGCACAGTCGTAAGCTGTAATGGATGGAACGGCTACGTTCCCTTCGTCATAATTTGTGAAGAAATTACACCAAAAATATAGTCCTTACGTGTTTTTAGTTTAAACCCTTTGCTTTCAAAATCTTTTATTAAATCCTCGGGTGGCGGAAAATTTTGTTTTGATTTAATCAAATATTCGTAAGAATAATCATTTTCCGTAAATACTTTTGCAAAAAACGGCGTAATTTTTTCATAAATTTTACTTAGAAAATTTGTCTTTCCAAAATCAAGATGGAGAAAACTGCCGCCCGGTTTCAGAATTCTATAAATTTCTTCAACTGCTTTTTCTGCATTTTGAATATTTCTGAGTCCGAACCCGATTGTTACCGCATCAAATGTATTGTCGGGATAGGGAAGATTTGTAACATCTCCCTGAAAATATTGAATTTTTGTGTTTAGGGATTTCTTTTTTGCAATTTTCAGCATATTTTCGGAAAAATCTATCCCCTCAACAATTGCATCAGGGTATAGCTTTTTAATTATTCTTGCAAGATCACCGGTACCTGTACATAAATCAATTACACGCTCATCAGGATTTATATCAAGATTTTTTATACTCATATATTTTACGTAATGATGGGTTCCAAAAGACATTATATTATTCATAAAATCATACTTTTCAGATATCATATTAAACATTACATGAATCGTTTGCGGAGTTTTATCAATAATGTTTCTGCCTGTCATAAATTGTTACCTTTTTGCTTATATTCAATCTTAACATATAATAAGTTTATGAACATAGCTTTTGTACCGATAGATAACAGGCCTGTATGCTATACTCTTGCAGAACAGATTTGCGCAATTAACAGCGGGATAAATTTGTTTATTCCAGAACGCGAATGGCTCGGGGATTTAACGAAATACGCACAAACGGATAAAATTTTTAAATGGCTTAAAAATCTGCCGTCTGTTGATGCTTTAATTATTTCTCTTGATACTATTGCTTACGGAGGCCTGATTTCTTCCAGACGCTGTGAGGAAAATTTTGAACAAATAAAAGAAAGAGTCGAAAAGTTAAAAGATATTCTTGTTGAAAAGAGTGCAAAAGTTTATGCATTTTCAAGTATTATGAGGATTTCCAACAACAATATTAATGAGGAAGAAAAAGAGTACTGGAACAGGTGGGGCAAAAAGATTTTTGAATATTCTTATAACACCCATAAAAACGGCTGTCCTCCTCAATCTGATATACCTGAAGAAATTCTTGAAGATTATCTTTCAACGCGTAAAAGAAATTTTGAGATAAACAAAATTTATCTGGAATTCCAAAAGCAGGGTTTGTTTAATACTCTTGTGTTTTCAAAGGATGACTGCGCCGAATACGGTTTTAATGTAAAAGAGGCAAAAGCGCTTGAAAAATCAGGAGGATTTGTAAAAACAGGAGCCGATGAAATTCCTCTGACGCTTTTAGCACGGGCAGTGAATGAGTTTTATGCAATACAATCATTTCAAAAAGACAGAGCGGAAACAGACCTTCCTCCCCTTCACTCTTCACTTAAAATAGCTCCCGTATTTCTTGAACCTGAATATAAGGATTTGATTTCAAATTATGAAGATGTTTCAATTGAGCAGTCCGTGAAAGGACAGATTGAACTTGCAGGATGTAAGATTTCAGAACCTTTAGATGCGGATATTCTGCTTTATGTGAATAATTTTAAAAAGCATCAGGGCGAAATTGTCATGAAAGTTCCGACAAAACCGTACAATGGTTTGTGGGAAAAACCTGATAAGCCATATATGATTGCAGATGTAAGATTTGCAAACGGTGCAGATAATGCATTTGTAGAAAAATTGCTGGAAACTGATTTTGATGATAATTTTTACGGTTATTCGGCATGGAATACCAGCGCAAATACACTTGGAAGCCTTATTTGTGCTGCAGTTGTAAAATATCATGCAAGTTCTTCATCCTTAAATTTTAACTCTTCACTTTTTAAAGAATTGCAGGTTGTGCGCTTTCTTGATGATTGGGCTTATCAGGCAAATGTAAGACAGAAGCTGACAAAACCTGATGAAAAAGAAATTAAACAGATGATGAAACCTTTTGAAAATAGAATTTTTGACAAATTAGTCGTAAAATATGATGTAAGCTACAAATTCCCGTGGGAAAGACTGTTTGAGGTAGAAGTTTGCATTTCATAGAAATTGTACTTTTAGCAATAGCATTAGGCGTAGATTGCCTTATTGTTTCCTTCTCTCAAGGGTTAATTTTTTCACATAACAGATTAAAAAATTCTCTGGCACTTGCATTTACCATGGGGTTTTCGCAAGGGGTTATGCCATGTATCGGATATTTATTTACAGGGATAATCAGCAAATTTATAGAACCTTACGGCAAATGGCTTGTATTTGTAATATTTTTCGGACTTGGTGTTAAATTTATCCATGAGGCATTTAAAAAGAAAGAAGAAGAAGAAGAAATCTGTTGTATAGGTTTGAAATGTTTAATAGGTATGGGATTTGCAACAAGCATTGACGCTCTGGCATCAGGAGTAAGTCTGAATTTAACACACACCCCGCTCATATTTTCGGCCTCACTAATTGCTTTAATGTCATTTATTATGTCGATTTTAGGTTTCCTGGGAGGTAATTTGTTCAAAAAACTGCCGTCAAAATATCTTGAAATATCCGGCGGAATTATTCTGATACTTCTCGCCGTTAAAGCTGTTTTTATGTAAACGGCATGCCCGAAACAGCCACAGAATCTAAATATTTTACAATTCTTAATACTTTTTAAAATCATGAAAAACCATGGCATGAGCATGTTTGCATGATTTGAAATCCGAAAACCATGTATCAGCTTCATTTTTAGCATGATTGACTTTTTAAAAACGCCTGTTATCCACACTTTGTACCGTTTGTTACAAATGTTCACAATCACATGTCTCGCCCTTGAAATAATTTCCTTATTTTTTATAATGTAATTAAGGACGTGAGGAGGCAGAAAAGCTTCTGATAAGGGGATTACGGCAGGTTTATCTGCATAATTTTTCGTACCTTGGGTGAGATAGTCAGATAAGTGGAGATTATATAAATTGTTTAGAAGTAGGGATATGGGAAGAGCTGTTGCAGTGAGAAGATGGACTCCGACTGCTCTTGAATGTTATAAAAGAGGATGCAATTGCGAAGGCTGCTTTTACAGAGATTTCTTCAGCGGTTCTTCTCAAAAATGTCAAATGAAAGCTTCCGTTTTAGAGCTTGTCCGTGTTATCGGAACACCAAACGTAGAATTGCAGCAATTTATTATTGAAGATTAATCCTTTAATAAATATTTTTTGCAATATTGCGAAAAAGGCTTTAAAAATCAGAATAAATATGTTATAATATACAAGCAGTATGTTATAGGAGGTTTCAACATGCATATTTACGTTAACGGAAGAAACATTGAAATTACTGATGCTATTAAAGCTTATGTAAGAGAAAAAATCGGTAAAGTAGCAACACATTATGACCAGATTCAGGGAATTGATGTAGTTTTGTCGGTAATTAAAAATCCGGCTGCTTCCGGAAAACACGTTGCAGAAGTCAGCTGTAAAATGAACTCAGGTGTTGTAAGATGCGAAGAAGCAGCTGATTCTATGTATGAGAGTATTGATTTGCTTGCAGATAAATTACTCAGACAGGTTCAAAAATTTAAAGACAAAAGTGTAGGCACTGACAAGTCTTCTATCAGAACAGAAGCTAAAGTTGAAGAAACAGCTGAAACTGTTGAAGAATAGGATTTTAAAGAGGTGCACAACAAGCACCTCTTTTTTATAATAAAATAAAACAGTCATCACGAACTTGTTTCGGAATCTAATACTCAGAATAGCCGAAAATAATAAAATGCCCGTAATAAAATAAATTGCCTTATGGTAATGTGGAATTTATAAAAGTATGATTAATAATAAAAAAGTAATTGTAATAATGCCTGCGTATAATGCGGAAAAAACTTTGAAACAAACTTATGACGAAATTTACAAAGATTTTGTCGATGAAGTAATTCTCGTTGATGACAACTCACAGGATAATACAAAACTTGTTTCAAAAGAATTAAATATAAAAACTATTGTTCATAAAAAAAACAAAGGCTACGGCGGCAATCAAAAATCCTGCTACAAGGCAGCTTTGCAGGCTGGTGCCGATATTGTCGTAATGCTCCATCCTGATTATCAATATACGCCGAAACTTATTCCCGCAATAGTATGCATGATGGCATTCGGTCAGTATGATGCTGTTCTTGCCTCCCGTATGCTGGGGAATTCTGCTTTAAAAGGCGGAATGCCTTTATATAAATTTATCGCAAACAAATTTTTGACTTGGTTTGAAAATGTTTTTACTGGAGAAAATTTAACCGAATACCATACAGGTTTCAGAGGTTTTACTAGAGAAGTTCTTGAAAGTCTTCCGCTCGGGGAATGTGATGATGATTTTATTTTTGATAACGAAATAATCGCGCTTTTGTTTTACAACAAATATAAAATAGGCGAAGTTTCGTGTCCTACAAAATATTTTAAAGAGGCATCTTCCATAAACTTTATACGTTCTTGCAAGTACGGACTCGGAGTCCTTGCAATAAGTATTAAATACAGACTTGCGAAAATGGGGTTGAAGTCAAGAATTTTTCGTTCCAATGCGAAAAAACTGGACTTATCCACAGAGATTGAATACTATTTTAAGTAAATTCCATACAATCTGTTATATGCAAATATGATAACAGCAATTGTTAATGTAGAACATCTTGCAGTCAGACCGGAATTTTAATTTAAAAAACAAAAGACCTCGGAAATTTTGAGGTCTTTTGTTTTCCTTTTTGTTCAGTGAAAAGTTTATGCAAAAGTATTTGCAGGTTTCTTTTGAGCTGTGGCACCAGGGATAGACTGCCAGTTGGCTGCCATAATTTTCTTGAATGATTTCAATGCTGTATCTTCAAGTTCACCGAGTTCTTCAGCTTCCATAATCAATTCTCTTAAAGGCAGAAGAGCTCTTTGATCTCTCAACACACCGAGAGCCGCAGCAGCACCTGCTCTAACAAGTTCATTTTCATTACGGTTTTTCATAACATCAATCAATGCAGGAACTGCTTTTGTATCATTAAGTTTGCCGAGTGATGTTACAGCGTAAATTCTAACGTTTACCCATTCGTCATAAAGCATATTAATTACTTTATCAACGGCTTTTTTATTGCCGATTTCGCCTAATGCTCTTGTTGCATCGCATCTTACGTTAACTTTTTCGTGGTCTAAAGAAGCAATCAACGCATCTGTTGCTACGTCGCCGATTTCAATCAAAGCATCTGTTGCAGTTATACAAACCTGAGGGTTTTCATCGTTTAAAGCTTCTACAAGAGGTTCAACAACAATTTCGCCGCCTAAACGTCCGAGAGCACGGGCTGCACGAACTCTTACATCAACATTTCTGTCTTCGCGTAAAGATTCAATCAAATGTACTGTAGCTTTTGAATCTCCGAGTTCACCGAGAGCACGGGCTGCATAAAGTCTAACGGAGCCGTTTTTGTCGTGTTTTAAAACATCAATTAACGGTTCTACGGCTTTTGAATCACCCATTTCACCGAGAACGCGCGCAGCATTATATCTGACTTTTTCTGAATTGCTTGTTTTAAGATCTGTCAATAATTCTTCAAAAGATTTTTTAACTTGTTTTTTCTTGCTGTTCACACTAATTGTCATTAAGTTTTCCTCCGACACACAATATTTTAAATTCTACTACACTTTATATTTCTATAAAAAATATTTAGAATAAAATATTGCCTTTTTTACCTACTTATATTAATTTTTATTAACAAAATATTTATTTCCTTTTTTAGTGCAGTTGCGGGTTAAATTTCTTTAAGGGTAAAACTGACACTTTATAATATCAATATAACATATTTTTTATTCTTTGTGTTAAACATGCACAAAATTTTTGAAAAAATAGTGATTTTGTTTTTTAAATAATTAATGTCTTTCAATAATATTTGGCTGAAATCGTTAAGAAAAATTCATAAAATATTACTTACCACAGATAGTAATAATAAACTCGCTGCCTTTACCAATCTCACTGTTTACAATGATTTCACCTTTATGCTTCTCAATTATCTTTGAACAAATTGCTAAACCGAGACCGGTACCTATGCCAGAACTTTTTGTTGTAAAACCTGCCGTGAATATCTTGCTGAGCCGGTTTTTGGGAATTCCTTTACCGGTATCTTTTATTTTTACAATGAGCTTTTTATCCTTGTATTCTGTAGTAATTGTGATTGTTCCTTTACCTTCTATTGCCTGACATGCATTGATTAAAATGTTTGTAAATACCTGATTAAGCATGTTTGGAAAGCATTTCACTGCGGGAATTTCACCGTAATTTTTAATTATTTCTATTCTGTTTTTTGTTTCGTGCCTTATTAATTCAAGTGTCAAATCAAGTTCTTTATTTATGTCAGCTTCCTGCAACTCTGCCTCATCAAGACGCACAAATTTCTTCAGAGAAGTTACAATATTTGAAATACGATTTACGGCTTCTTTATCTATTTCATTAATATCCGTAAGCATATCCTTTAATTCGGTATCTTCTATTGAATCAAGCAGCTTTGCGACTATTCCGTTGTTTGATTTTATTGAGGCAACAGGGGTATTAATCTCGTGTGCCACACCTGCTACAAGCTGCCCCAGTGATGCCATTTTTTCGGAATTTATAAGCTGTATTTGAGTTTCTTTCAATTCTTTAAGGGCATTTTGCAATTCTTTTACGGTCTGAATATTTTTCTGGTAAAGCTCTGCTCTGGTGATTGCGTTTGATAATTGTGAAGAAATAGCTTCAAGAATTTCAATTTCTTCATTTAGCCCGCGTTTTTGATAGCAGAGCAAAACTATTATGCCCGTGAGGTTTTGCATCTGATGAACAGGAACAATAATTCTTAGGACAGGCTGTTTAAAAGGTTTAGCATCAGCGTACTCCATTAGTGAGTTACATACCGAAATTTCTTTTGCTGCAATAGTTTCAGAAGTTTTTTCGTCAAAATTTATCACATGCGGCATTTTTGATTTTTTCAAGCCGTAAATTTCTTCTACGATAAATCCTTTTTTGTCAGCCTTTGCGTAATATGCTTTATAGGCTCCGAACATTATAGAAAGTTCTTTGAGAGCAGATTGAAGAATTTGTGAAATGTCTATGCTTTCTCTTATAATGTTGGAAACCTTATTTATAAGAGCAATTCGGATTGCCTGACTCTGCGCTTTTCGTTTAATTTTTTGAAGATCTTCATTTTCATCAGAGAGTAATTTTATTTTTTCTTTGAGCTTTTCATTTTCTCTGTAAATATCTGTAAGTTCATTTTGTGCGCTCACATCTGTAAAAAATAATATTGTATAATTTCCTTTTTTGACTGCCTGCAGATCGTAATACAAAATTCTGTTAAGTTCTGACTGGTATGAAATTCTTGCAAAAAAATTTTCTTTAGAAATTATTGCGTGGTAGATAGGAGAATAGATTTCAATATTTTCGGAATTCAGCGGGCAGATATCAAAGCTTGAATGATGCGAAAGTTTTTTTAAATTAGTAAAATCTTTAAACCACCTTTTAAAAGTATGGTTTCTGTAAACGACTTCTCGTTTTTTATTCAATATGATAACAGCATCCCTAAACTGCCTGAAAATATCAAACTTTTTCATAAATATATTATATTTCAACCCGAAAAAGTGGGCAATTTTTTAAACATGTATCAAAATGTTGTAAAAAAGGAGAATTTATGAACGGGTTTAAAAAAATCGGGGAAAAAATAAAATATTATAGAGAAAGACGCGGTTTATCACAGAAAATGCTTGCAAAGAGGACTTTTATGACGCAATCAAGACTGGAAGAAATCGAAAACGGAGAAGTGATTTACCAGCTTTGGACTCTGCAAAAAATTGCAAGAGCGCTGGATATAGATCTGCCCGAGCTTTTGAATTTTGAATAGCAGGTTAATGTTAAAAATTCAATTCAAAATATAATGAAATTTAAACATTAAAACCTTCCCTGTTTAGGGAAGGTTTGGATGGGTATTTACAAAATTGTCGTTCGATTGTTACCCACCCCTGCACCCTCCCTCTAATCAGGGAGGGGAAAAAACTTTTCCCTCTCTCGGGAGAGGGTTAGGGAGAAAATCTTATTCATAATGATAAATTGAGATGCTGAAATAAATTCAGCATGACAATTCCGTCATCCCGAACTTGTTTCGGGATCTTATTCAGATACTGATATGGGCTTCAAAATAACCAACACCATCTCTTAATCCCTTACTAATCAGACAGAAAGAATAAAAAAAGCAGCCTCGAAAGACTGCTTTTTTCACACCCCCTTTATTCCCCTCAAGGGAGGGGACATAGTTTTAAGCTTACACGCTCGCAAGTTCTTTTGATCTTTCCAATTGAAGCGTGCAGGTTGTAATATCGCATACACAAGACGGACCGAAATACTGAACAGCACCGGGGAATAAATATCTGTCATTCATTGCCCAGTCTTCTCGGTTTTCTTCAAGCTGCTTGAATACGGGACCGTCAAGTTTTACAAGTGCTTTTTGAATTACAGGTTTCATTTCTCCGTGGCGTTTTTCCATATTCATCATCATAGTAAGAGGAACACCGCCTGCTATCCATTGATCAGCAGGTGCTGTCAGATTTCTTACCGATGACAAATAACCTGTCAAACCGAAATTGATTAATGCAAATGCGTTAAAGCCAAGAGAATAGCAGTAATCAGCATCAAAGTTTGACGGGAATGCACATCTGCCTTCATATCCGAAGAAGTGAGACTGCGGATTGAATTTGCCGATATAGTCTCCCTGAGATTTTAATTCATCAAGTCTTGTTGAAATCATTTCGATTAACAATTTTTCCGTTTCAATTTTTGATACCTGAACGTTTCCGTGCGGATCGCGGTCTGCTAATAACTGACCTTTGATAAGTGCAGGAAGTGAATTGTAAACTTTAGCATTTGCAGGGTCAAGTCTGTTTTCAACAATATCAAATTTATCACGAATTGTTGTAGCGTTCACAAAATCAGGATCGTTTTCCAGAGAAGCCATAATATCATTAAGGTTTGAAATCATAGATTTCATCTCGGGAATAAATTCGATTAAGCCTTCAGGAACTATTGCAATACCGAAATTCTTACCCATATCAGCACGTTTAACAATAATATCGCACATATAATTAATAATGCTTTCTAAAGACATTTTCTTTTCTTCAACTTCTTCAGAAATCAAAGTTATGTTCGGCTGAGTCTGCAAAGCAGCTTCCAGTGCAACGTGAGAAGCACTTCTGCCCATAATTTTTATAAAGTGCCAGTATTTTTTAGCGGAATTTGCATCTCTTTGAATATTTCCGATAAGTTCTGCATAAGTTTTTGTTGCAGTATCAAATCCGAAAGAAATTTCAATCTGCTCGTTTTTCAAGTCGCCGTCAATTGTTTTCGGGCAGCCGATAACCTGAATGCCTGCATTATTTTTTACAAACCATTCTGCTAAAAGTGCAGCGTTAGTGTTTGAATCATCTCCGCCGATGATAACGACAGCAGAAATATTAAGTTTTTTGCAAACTTCCCATGATTTCTGGAACTGTTCTTCGGTTTCAAGTTTTGTTCTGCCTGAGCCTATGATATCAAATCCGCCTGTATTTCTGTAAGCGTCAATAAATTTATCGTCAAATTCAACGTATTTGCCGTCAATAATACCGGAAGGACCGCCTAAAAAACCGTAAAGCTTGTTTGAAGAATTTGCCTGTTTCAAAGCATCATACAAACCCGCAATTACGTTGTGGCCTCCAGGAGCCTGCCCGCCTGAAAGGATTACACCGACATTTCTTACTTCAGATGCTTTTGAAGAAGAAGATGTTTTAAAAGTTACAACGGGTTTGCCGTATGTATTCTTGAATAAATTTTGAATTTGTTCCTGATCTCTGACTGATTGAGTTGCGGAACCTTCAGCCATTTCCAGATTGTTAATTCCGTTTGCCAAACTTGACGGAAGTTTCGGCTGATACTTTAATCTTTCGATTTGTAACGGTGAAAGTTTTTCCATATTTCTCTTCCTTTTCTTGAGTAATACTATTTACAATTAATATTCTACAATAAAAAGATATTTTTACATAATGAATATTATTTTTGTAATATAATATTTTTATCAGATAAAGGGAGAAAACAAATGGGAAAGAACAGAATAGGAATTGATGTCGGCGGAACAAACGTTAAAATTGCTCTCGTAAACGACAAAGGAGAAATAAAGTATTCAAACTCCGTTCCGACACGTGCGGAAATGGGTTATGAATATACTGTTGAAAATATTAAACAGGCAATTTATGACCTGCTCAAAGAAACAAAACTTTCTGCGAAAGATATTGAAGGCATAGGTTTCGGTTTTCCGGGACAGGTTGATTACAAAGCAGGGATAGTTAGAAACGCCCCTAATATTCCGGGGTGGGTGGAAGTGCCTATCGCAAAACTTATTGAAGACGAATTCCATGTCCCCACACGTGTTGACAACGATGTTAGATGTGCAGCGCTCGGTGAACTCAATTACGGCGCAGGCAGAGGATGTGAAAACCTTATTTGTATTACAGTCGGCACAGGTATCGGTTCAGGCTTGATTGTTAACGGGAAACTTGTAAGAGGTGCTTCCAACGCCGCAGGCGAAATTGGTCATATCAAACTCCAAATGCATGACGGCCCTTTGTGCGGATGCGGTGATACAGGATGTTTGGAAGCTTTTGCGTCAGGCCCTTCAATAGTTGCTATGGCAAATGATTATATCAAAGGCGGCAAATCCGCTAAATTCAGAGAAATGGCAGAAGGCGGAGCAATTACACCTTACATTGTCTGTGAAGCTGCAAAAGCGGGCGACCCTGTTGCACAAAGAATTTTTACAATAATGGGCGAATATATAGGAATAGGTATGGCAAGTGTTGTAAACTTGCTTAACCCTGAAAAAATTATTGTAGGAGGCGGAGTCGCAGAAGCAGGAGATTTCTTGCTTGCACCTTTGAAAGAAACTCTTTTGAAACGAGCAATGAAAGTCGCAGGCTCTGTTGTTGAAGTAGTTCCTGCAGAACTCGGAAATACGGCAGGCGTCATTGGCGCAAGTTTATTGATTGAAAGTTAAAAATAAAAAATTAAAATATTAAAATAGCATTTTATAAATCATACGGACAAGCTTTTCATCACTGTTGAGCTTGTCTATTATTTTGTTTTTCAAAATTTCCGTATCTTTCAGATGTTCCGTTTTTAAAATTTCATCCGGAGTAATATCGAAAACTTCAATAAGTTTGTCAAGAGTACTTACACGCGGGAAGGTCTCACCGTTTTCAATTTTTATCAAATTTCTTGTATCAATTCCGATAAGTTCGGCAAGTTTCTCCTGCGTGAGCGAGCGTTCTTTTCTTAATTCCTTAATTCTTTTTCCGAATAAATTTTTTATGCTTTCCATAATAATAATTTATACAATGTATAAATATATTGTGTGATGATTTTTTATGTCAGTTTAAATTGACATTAGTGATATATTAATGTATAATAATGATATGATACATCAGTATAGTAGTAAAAATATGAAAAATTCTGCATTTACTTTAGCAGAGGTCTTGATAACTTTGGGAATTATCGGTGTGGTTGCAGCTTTGACAATGCCTGCTTTAATCGCAAACCATCAAAAAGAGGTAACCGTTAACGGATTAAAAAAAGCATATTCACAGCTTGCTCAGGCCGTACAACTTTCTGAAGCAGAAAACGGAGAAATAGAATACTGGGATTTAACTTTAGACTCTGATATTTTTATTGAAAAATACATAGTTCCTTTTCTAAAAAATATTGGCAAAACATCAGGAAGAGAAATTAACACTCTTATTAATTATAAATATCTTAACGGGCAGACAATTACAGAATTTAGTGCAAATGGGACAGACACTTCCGTAAGAAAATTAGCAGACGGGTCGATAATATTTGTTGATTCCTGGGCTCCTGATGACGGAAGTTATAGAACTATTATGGTTGACATTAACGGTTATAAAAGACCTAATGTACTCGGCAAAGATTTATTTTCATTTTGGATTAACAGGACAAACGGTTTATCTCCTTCGGGTTCTTGTACGGGTGATGCATGTCTTGAACCGACTTTACACATGTGTAATAAAGAGGCTGACAAGGGCGGTTATGCATGTGCAAGAGTAATAATTCAAAACGGCTGGCAGATAACTGAAAATTACCCGTGGTAATTTGAATATTCAATTTGTTTTTGCTAATAATTTATTATGGCAATATACTTTTTTTACGGTGAAGAAGATTACAATATTGAACAGGAAATCGGGAAGCTAAAAAAAGGACTTGATAAAAATTTCCTTGAAATGTCTTTCAAAACTTATGACAATCCGAAATTCCCCGATTTAATTTCAATCCTGCGCTCACAGCCTATGATGTTCGGGAAAATGCTCATTATAATTAACTGCCTTGATTATTTTTCAAAAACTTTTGAAGATAAAGAGATTAAAGAAATAGAAAGTGCACTGGAAGGCAATAACGAAAATCTTGACATAGTTTTTGTCGCACAGCTTCCGAGAAACGAGGGGAAAAAACTCGACAGCCGTAAAAAATTCTTCAAACTTTTGAAAAAATATAATGCGGTGGAATGCAGTGTAATTCCTACATACAAAACAGCCGAGCTTGAAAGCTGGATTATCAAGCAAGGAAAATCAAAAGGGATTAAACTTGACAAAAATGCGCTCACTGCAATAATTTCACAAATCGGGAATAATCTTCGCCAGATAGACGGAGAACTTGATAAATTGAAGCTTTTTGCATATCCTAATGATACCGTAACGGCTGATATGGTCAGGGAAATTTGTATTTCCAATGAGGATTTGTTCGCTTTTTCCGACTTTTTGATGGAAAACGAAAAAGACAGAGCGCTTCTTGAATACAGAAAACTGCTTGATACCAGATATCCGTTAGAAATTTTGTCAACTTTGCAGACGATGCTAAGACGCTGGATAATTTTAAAAGCAAAAGGAAACAGTGCAACACCTGTGGAGCTTTCAAGAATGACAGGAATGCATGAGTATGTTGTCAAACTAACTTTGCAGAAACTCAAAAAAAATAACCTGAAAGATCTTGTAAAATTAAAAGAGAACCTGACTGATGCGGAATACAGAATTAAATCGGGACTTGCGCTTGATGTTGAAAAAGAGGTGGAAAATGCGTTGTTTAGATGAACAATATCCATTTTTAATGAAATATTTTGATAACGGTATAGCATCGCAAAACCGTCAAATAGCGCATTGCATTCTGTTTTACGGTTCCGATATCCGATCACAGTATGAACTGGCGCTTGAAATTGCGAGAATGCTTAACTGCACGGGAGACCATACCGAAAACTGTCAGTGTCTCAATTGTAAATGGATTAGAGAAAATAATCATCCCGCTGTTTTGACTATTTCGAAAGTTGATAATAAACCTTCTGATGATACTTCTAAAACCGTAATTTCAATTGATCAGGCAAGAATGATTAAAAATGATTTGCTGGTAACATCTGATTACCACAGAGTTTTAATCTTTTGCGACAGAGATAAAGAAGGTAATATTCAGGGGCTAAACCAGTTGAATTTTCAGGCTGATGCCGCTAACGCTTTATTGAAAACTTTTGAAGAACCGCCTTCCGATACAACATTTTTCTTCCTGACAAAAGATAAATCGGATATGATAACAACAGTTGTTTCCCGCGCACAGTGTTTTTATGTTCCGTCAATGAACGAAGAGGATAGAAACTTCTCTCTCGTAAAAGATGCAATGGACAGCTATTTGGAACTTGAACGCAATGAAGTTCTGGATTTTAATGATAAAATTCTTGATATAGCAAAAATGGTCGATCCGTTAGAAGTTTTTACACAGATGCAGAATTATATTGATGCTCTTTTAAAAACAAATCTTGATAATTTATCGTTGAAAGTAAAGCTTATTTCTGATATCAAAGCAATTGAAACCGCAAAAAAAGAATACCGCCTGAATATGAATATTCAGACGATAGTTGAAACATTGAGTTTTAAATTAATATTATAAATTAGGAATTAAGAAGCTCTTCAATTTTATTTTCAACAAACAAATTATTTAATTTATTAACGTGTTCTTCCATTTTTGAAAGGCAGAAATCGACTTCTTTCAGATCATTGTTATTAGCTTTTCCGTCAGTAAACTTTTGAGCAATTTCAAGCAGACTTTTAAGCTCAACAGCAGCGCTTTCAATAATTCCAACAGTTCTTAATTTATCATTTTTATCCATTTCTTACCTCCAATATTAATATACATTAAATAATATGGTATGCAAATAACCCGAATGGTTATAAATAATACCAATTGGAAATTATACTTACCAAATGGTTATTATATTAGTATGATAAAAAATATGTTAGCTGAATACATGTTGGAAAAAGATATTGAAAAACGTGATATTACCAAATTGACCAAAATGGATAGACATGTTTTAAATAGGATTTATAAAAAGAAAACTAAAAGTATAACTTTTGATAATTTAAGCAAACTCTGTTTTGCATTGGACTGCACCCCGAATGACCTGTTCAAATATGTGCCTGACGAAAATTAAAAATACACTTGAAATTTATATAAACATAAGTTATAATATAAATAAGGGCGGGACAAGTTACCGCTTGCCCCTTTAAAAGCCCTCAAAGTAGTTTAAGTGCTAGTATTATCAGTAAAATGATTACTAGCGCTTTTTCAGTTACACTGAAATCCACTTTTTACCACCTCCTTTCCTCTGTCGGTTTTACAAATTTGCAGTTTGCGCCGCAGAGGTACAGGTATGATGGGAAAGGGCTTACCCTCAATCATATATTAACAGAAAATGTAAAATCTTAATCATATGTATGACGGAAATATTATTAATTTAATATATATGCTTTTGAGCTTCCTGTTTTAACTTTTCCTGTTTTGCCATTTTTTTAAGAAGTTTTTCTTCAGGAGTTTTTATTCTAAACAAATTTAAAAACCAGACCTTTGCCATTCTCAAACCTGCTTTAGAAAATAAAGGAGCTTTTACTGACGGACCTGATATATTTTTTGACAGTTCAAAATTATCCACAGCCAACTTTGCGTGCTCTTTTATTGCATGTTTAAAAACTTTATAGTTGCCTGCAGCGGCTGAAAATACCATATCTGATTTTAATTTAGCAATTCTACCGGCAACAGGTGATGCAAGATCAGGTGAAATTTTTATCATTATTACTCCTTCTGAATTTCTTTTTTGAAAATCAGTGTATTTATTTTTTTGTCATTCACTTGATTTTCAATTTCTTTAACAAGCGTAAATTTATTTTTTTGATAGTAGTCATAATCACAGGCTGTATCAGTCCAGAGATAAATATTTTTTATGCCGTTCTCTTTTGCTGTTTCGACAAGTTTTGACAGAAGCATTTTGCCGCCGCCCTTTTGCGTACTGATGAAAAGTCCCATCATCAAATCATCATCATTCATTACGGATTTGACTTCTTTACCCGTATTTTCAAGATATCCAAGAAGATTAAGAGCGGTGATTTTATCATTATCTGACAAAGTTTGCATTTCAGTTTTAAAATTTTCAACACTGCTATTTTTATCAGTTTCGGATGATGCAAAAACAAGTCCTTTTATACCTTCATCATCAAGAGCAAAAGAAAATATCTTATTCAAATAATAGTATTTGAGCGTAAAATCATATATAATTTTTTGAAGTCCCGCATTTTCTTTTGAATACAAATCACCCCATACAAGACGGGTAATTTTTGAAGCTTCTTCAATATCACTGTCTGTAAAGTTTCTTACTATCATATCAGAAATTTTCCGTTTTCATATATAAGTTTGTCATCGGCATAAATTTTTCCGCCTTCATTGTTTGATGACGGTTTCATATTTTTTATCATATCCCAGTGAACACCTGAGACATTTTTCCCGCCTGTTTCGGGATAAGATGCGCCGACTGCCATGTGGATAGCTCCGCCGATTTTTTCATCAAAGAGAATATTTCCGGTAACTTCCCGAATTTCATCATTTGTTCCGATCGCGATTTCCCCGATGCCTTTTGAGCCTTCATCGGTATTAAGCATTGCTTCAAGAAAATCACGGCCTGTTTCAGCATCAAATTTTACTATCTGACCGTTTTCAATCCACAGATGAACACCGGTTGCAGAGTTTCCCCGGTAGTTTTGCGGAAAATCAAAGTAGATTTCGCCGTTAATATCAGCTTCAACAGGTGATGTAAAAACTTCACCGTCAGGATAGTTGTTAAGTCCTGAACAGCTAATCCATTTTCTGTCTTCTACACCAAATGTTATATCGGTCTTTTCGCCTGTTATGCGTATTTTTTTTACACCGTTTAAGTAATTAGCCCATTTGGTTTGCTTTTTATCAAGTTCTTTTAATTTTGCAACAGGATCATCCTGATCAAGGTAGCAGGACTTGAACAGGAATTCCGAGTATTCATCAAAAGACATTTTAGCTTCCTGAGCGAGTGCATGTGTCGGCACATCTGCAACAACCCATGAAGCTTCGCCTTTTGCAGACCTGTCCATAAGAAGTTTAGACAAACCTTGAGATGCTTTTGAACGGCGTGCAAGCTTTTTCATATCAGCACGCGCCATATTTTTGGTATTCATCGGTGCACCGATTGAAATAAATTTATTAACGGTTTCATATTCAAGTTTTATAATCGGATCAATATAGTCCAACTGCTCATCCGATGCGTGTTTAATAAAAATATCCGACATATCTTCAAAAGATGTTCTCAAAATCGGATGCGCACCTTTTTGAATAACTTTTTTATAAA
Source organism: uncultured bacterium (assembly GCA_949284415.1). Lineage (GTDB taxonomy): Bacteria > Cyanobacteriota > Vampirovibrionia > Gastranaerophilales > Gastranaerophilaceae > Stercorousia. The sequence goes on from CASDVM010000012.1 coordinate 165,050, forward strand.
CGGCTTTAACGAGCTCTTTTGCATAAATGCTTGTTGCCCTGATTTGTACAAGATCGCCTTTTTGAACGTTTGTCGAATAATCAACAAGAACTTCGGCATATTTTTCCCAGATTGTTTTTTGCATGGTTCACTCCAGTAAATAAATTTTTATAATGATATATCAAACAAAACAGATGCGAGGTACAAGCCCCAAAATCCTGAAATAAATTCAGAATGACATCCCCGAGTGCGCTGCCGGAATAAAGCGGTATTATAAAAATATTATAAAATATCTAGATACCGGTAAAAGCGGCTTATGCATAATCGATAAAGCGGCTACACTTCTTCTTTAGTTTTAAGACTGTACAAGTTTTTTTGTCGACAACCTGCGTGACGGGTGAAGCGGCTATGCTTCTAAAGATTCGTGGCCTGACTTGTGGGTTTTTAAAAGCACCCCGCGTTTTGATGTCTGAATAAATTCAATCATTTTTTCAATATATTCATTCATCGGAATTTCCGCTTTAATCTTTTCGATTGCCTGAGTTGTGTTGTATTCTTCGGAAATCAACAGTTTGAAAGCTTCGTTTGTAGCTGTTCTTATTTCTTGAGAAACTCCTCTGCGTTTCATCGCAATTACATTCAAACCGCGCGGAACAGGGGGTCTGCCTTCGCCTTTTGAATACGGCAGAATATCCTGACGCGATGCCGAGAAACCGCTTATGATTGCCATATCGCCTATTCTTATATTCTGATGGAATACGCTCATTCCGCCGACAAATGCGCCGAATCCTACGTGAACATGCCCGCCTAAAGTTACGAGATTTGCCAGAATTACTTCATCTGCAAGAACACAGTTATGAGCTACATGTGAGCCTACCATAAGCAGGCATTTTTTACCTATTCTTGTTGTGAAATCTCCGCAGGCAGCACCTCTGTGAACGGTAACATTCTCTTTTATAATTGTGCCATCGCCTATAACGACTTTTGTGGGTTCACCTTTGTAACCCAAATCCTGCGGTTCCGAACCTATTGTCGCAAACGGAGAAATTGTACAATCATCGCCGATTTCGGCAAATTCGATATGAGCATTTGAAATAACTCTTGTTCTGTGTCCTATTGTAACATTTTCACCTATAACAACATAAGGTCCGATAATTGCGTCATCGGCAATTTTTGCTGACGGATGTATAATTGCGGTTTTGTCTATCATTTTTTTTTACCCTCTTTGTCGATTTTTGTGTTGCTTATTATTTCTTCACCAGAGGCTTCGCCTCCGTTTTTTACTCTCTTCGTCAATTCTTGTTCGATTTTTGAGTTTTGGACAGTCGCTCACATAAGTTCACTCCCGTTTTTTCCTCTCTTTTCTTTAACTATAAAAATTATTATAGTACAAAGCCGTGGAATTCTCTATATTTTAATATTAATTTAATACGTGTACTAAAATTCAAACAATTTTAGTGTATCTTTTGGAAGAGGCAGAGGCGCCCCATTTTTCCAGTGTTTGTCAATATAATCATAGGATAGATTCAAATTTCTTTCAAATATATCGAGGTATTTTTGGTTATGATATTCTGCGCAAATCTGTACCGCATAAGAGTATACTTTCTGCGCTTCCTGTGCATTAAGAACCTTGCAGGACATATCTCTTTCAAATAATGAGATAAGTGAACCAAATTGAAGGGTTGTGAATAATTCTTTTTTTATTTTGTTAGGTTTATTCGTTAAATCCTTTTTAATTTCTATCAAAGATTTAACAACGGCAAGATAATATGTATTTGCCATTTTAGAACTTTCATTGTTATCAGCTGAATAGGTATCATCAACAAATTGTCTTGTATACCTGCTTAAATTATCTCGGTTAACATCATTCTTCTCGATTCTGTGGGGATAATAAGCCATCTCAAATTTTAGATCGGAAGTATCAATTCCGGCAGATTTTGCCCAGTTAAAAAATTTATCCTGAAACCCGCGCGGAGTTATATCTATAACATAAAACATATCATTTTCTTCTTTAACTTTTTTCCAGGCATATTTCATATTTTTGGAGAATGATTTTTTTGCCCATTCATTTTCTGCCCAGAACTGTTTTAAAATATCTGCCTGTTTTTTAGACAAATCAATAGGATCTGTATAAGTTTTAAAATTATTTTCACCATTTTTTTTCATAAAATTGGAAAGCGCAAGTTTTATTTTGTCAGCACCGAAAATATTCCATGCTTTATTTAAAACTCGTCTTAATTCATTTGCTTTTTCAGGATTTTCTTTATAAAAATCTTTTTGTCTTTCGGACATAGTAAAAATACGTTCGGGATTTTCTTCCCAGTATTTTTTGAGACCTTCCGAGATATGCTGTTTTTGTTCTGCAGACATAGGTCCGCGTTTTATGTAAACAGGTTCACCCTGTTCCATTTGAGCTTTTCTGTCAAGAGAAGCCATGCGTTTTTCTGTCATCTCACGCGTCAGACGTTCGTTATATTTCGGATCAGAAAATTTCAATATATGCCCGTAATCTCTGTCTACTGTCGGGATATTCAATTTTTTTATAGTATGATACAAATCTTTGCCGTCTGTATATTTTTTCAAATCATTAAGGGAAAAACCTTCCCCCCAGTAAAGTTTCAAAAGTTGAAGCGATAAATCTTCTTCAGGGTCAAAAAATTCTGTCTCACCCTTTTTAATACTTTCAAATAAAGTATCTTTACTGAATTTTACTTCACTGTCAGAAAGAACATCTTTAAATTCCGGGAATTTTTCTTTAACCTCTTTTAACGAAAAACAGTCCTTCAAACTTGAATAAAATCTTTTATGAATATCAATCAGAGTTTCGCCTTTTTTGTTGCCTTCTTCCAAAATCATCCCTGCCCATTGTCTAATATTCGGCGGGTAAAGATTTGATTTTTTCTGCGCAAGGATATCTAATCTTTCTATGGTTTTTGCGAGATTAAGGCTGTAACCTCCGGTAAATGCAAGATATTGAGCTGTTGTCGGCAAATTAGCATCCGTATATGCCGGATTGTTATTATCACATATTTGTCTGTGTTTTTCATTAATACTTTTTGGGTTTAAATTATAAAAAGAAACTTTTTCTATCTTCATATTTTTTCTCCTGAAGAATATGAAAAACCGTAAAAATATTTTTTTGCTATTAAAAAATATTTCTCTGCCTGCTAATGTTTAACAACTCTTGAAGCATTATTTTCAGATGCTTTTGCCTTCTTGCGGTCATCCGAAATAACCTTTGCGACAAGCGCTATTCCACCTATAAGAACGGCTGCTCCTGCAGCAATCCAACCTTTCTGCGATGCAGACAATTTTGACTTTTTAATTGTATTTTCACAAACAGGCTTATACCATTTTTTATCAATAAAAACTTCCTGAGCATTATCATAGAATATCTTATTCAAAACTCTTTCCTCTTCTTCAGGTTTGTTTTTATAAAACTCTTTAATAGTATTTTCTACAAAATCAGCAAACTCTCCGTACTTTGCTTTATCTCCCATTTCCGCAATAGGAGCGTCAGAACCGAACATAATTCTGTCAGCCCCGAGTTTTTCAACAGCATAATTAATAATATTCTTATTCTCGTCTCCTTTGCCGAACAGCGGTGTCAGCCAGGATATATCTACAAAAACATTTGACTTTTTGCAATTTAAAGACTCTGCAATATTATCTATTGCTTTTTTCATTCTTTCAGGCTGCGCCATCAAATCAATATGATAAAGAATGACAGGCAGTTTAGGGTGTTTTTCGGCAAGTTTTATAATCTCCGCAGGATCGGACATGCCGTCTGTAGTAGAATGGAATACACAAGGCAAACCTTTTTTCTCCGCCAGATCAAGATATTTTGAATAAATTTCAAAATTATCTTTTACGGATTTTTTGGTATTAGTCGGATGAAATTTCATTCCGTAAAATTTTGTACCTTCAAGTAACTTTTCAAGCACAGAAGTATCTTTTGCAATCCCCGGCTGACAGGAAATTAAAGGATAAATTTTAACATTTTCATTACCTGTAACCAGTGCCATTTCTTTCGCTCCGTTAATCTCTGACTTAAATAAATCAGATCCCTCAGGGTTTAATGCCGAAACTGAACTTACCAGCACTTTTTTAACATTGTGAGGTTCAACAGTATCAATAATATTCTGAACATTATAATAACTGTTGCAATTATGAAGCCCGTCATGCATTGAACCTATATGCCCCTGAATATCAAACTTGCATCTGTTACTTGTAAATGATAAATTGTGATAACCAATAGAATGAATTTTCATAAATTTAACTCCTTACATAAAAAACCATAGAATAATTTTTGCATACTTTGCAATAAACACCATAGCAAAACCGAGAATAAAATCATAAATTATTTTAACGCCGCTCTGAGCACAAATCCAGCCTATCATAAATTCAGCCCCCTCATGCTTCAATCCTGAAATAAAAAGCATATACAAAACGCCTGTTAAATGAATGGTTAAAACTCCGACAAGAACAGCATGAAGCATATTTCTGTTGGTATAACCGCTTTTTAAAATTGATCCTGCAAAAAATACAGCAGGAATATAAGCCAAAATATATCCGAAACCGTATTCAAAAATATAAGAAGGTCCACCTCCAAGTGCAAACACTGGAAAAGCAAGCAACCCGAGCAGTATATAAATCAGAATGCTTGCAATACCGTATCTCCTCCCGAGAAATGCACCGACAAACATTATTACGGGCACCTGAGGTATAAGCTTATATGTATGAATATAATCACTTGCACTAAGATGCTGCCCGCTGAATACCCCCGCAGGAATTGTAAAATGATTTATATTTATTTGAATAAAAGTGGAAAGAATTATCAAAAACGTACAGCATAATACAAGAAGCACACTCCCGAATGACAGTCTGATTCCTTCTATCTGTTTTTTTATAACCCTTATGCGCGGTACGGCTGTGTTTGTCATAAAATATTGATTTTCCCCTTTAGAGCAGTAATATTATTTTCATATCCTGTTTTAAATTTATCGTAAAAAATATTTTCTGTCCACATTATTAATGCATCTTCATTATTGTCCTGATAATACCCTTTTCGTGTCCCTAGAGATTTGAAACCGTATTTTTCATATAAAGCTATTGCAGGCTTATTGCCTACACGGACTTCAAGTGTAACATATTTCGCCATATTTCTGTAGCACTCATCGATTATAGTCATCAAAAGAGCTTCACCAATATGATTACGTCTGTATTCGGGAGTTATTGCAATATTTGTAATATGAGCTTCCTCTAAAATCTGCCAGCAGCCGCAATAGCCGATAAGCTCATCATTCTCATTAAAAACGCTGAAATATTTAGCAAGATCATTTGAAAGTTCGCTCATAAAGGATTCTTTTGACCAGTGATGAGAACCGTAGGCCTTTTCTTCAATAGATATAACCCCGTCAATGTCAGATTTTTGCATCGGTTTAATTTTAACGCTTAACATATACTGATTTTAGCATAGAAAAGGAATAACCGCTGATATATTAAATTTTATTTACCTATTGATAAAAATGGCTCAATATGGTAAAATTACAACGGATATCAACGGAAAGGGCAAAAACGGGAGCAAGCGCAAGAGTAAATTCTAAAAAACTTTTAAAATAAGACTAAAGCGAAGCGACTGACGAAAATTACAAAAATTACAACGGATATTGACGGAAAGGGCAAAAAGAAAAATGAAGAATATTGTTGTTTATACGGATAGAAACGAATCAAAACTTGCAGATGTTCTCGCGCAAATTGATGATACAAATGTAAGAATTGAAAACGCTGAAAATCTAAAAGATTATGAAACGCTAAATCCGGGACTTATTGTTATAGAAAGTGTTCCGAATATCAAAGATGTTTTGATGACAACAAAATTCAAAGCTCCGGCATTGTTTATCGGTGATGTTTTCAAGGGAACAACCGTCAGAGCAGTAATTTTTGATTTTATAAAAACTCCTGTCGACAATATGGAGCTTGTAATAAGAGCAAATGCACTGTTGAAATATAAAGAACTGCGCGACAAATTGAAAGTTGTATCAACAACAGATGAACTCACGGGACTTCATAACAGAAAGTATATGCAGGAACGTCTTGAGCAGGAGATTTCAAGGGCAAGAAGATATGGAACAAAACTATCCTGCCTTCTTTTCGATCTTGACTTTTTTAAAGTCGTAAACGATATTTACGGATACGAATGGGGCGATGTTCTTCTTCGTTCTATCGCTGACAAATTAAAACAGCTTATCAGAAAAGAAGATATTTTGACCCGCTACGGCGATGAAGAATTTTTACTTATCTTGCCTAACACATCTGAAGAAAATGCATTTTTGTTTGCCGAAAGATTCAGAAAAGATATTGAAAGAATGGAATTTATACCCGCAGGAGAAGAAGAAAGACACCCGATTACAATTTCGGGCGGTATAGCAACTTATCCTTGTATTGAAAACACTGATGAAGATGCAAACACAATTATCCGCTACGCAGAACATGCTTTATATAATGCAAAAAAACGCGGTAAAAACAAAATCGTTCAATTCTCGCAATTAAATCTCGGGGAATAAAATTTAGTAAATATATAAATCTGACCTGATAAATTTTTTATTGAAAAATTTATCAGGTCAACTCACGCACTGACACAAAAAACAGGTCTTATAACCTGTTTTTTATCGGCGGCAACGGGAATTGAACCCGTGTCAACAGAATGAGAATCTGCTATCCTAACCCCTAGACGATGCCGCTAAGGTTTATTAAATTTACAATATTATTTTACATCAAAAAAAATTATTGGCACTGTTTATTTATGCATAAATCTTCACAGAGAATAATTGGAATTTCTTGACCGGCTTTTGCGTGGTATTTAAGTCCGGGAGTAATTAAACCTGTAATTAAGCCTACTGTTGTAGCGACAGGGATACCTATTGCGTAACCTACTCCTAATTTTGCAGGATTTGGAATAAACGCAAAACCGGTTCCGGCTCCTGCCCCGACTATACCGAGCCCTAATGTATAACCCAGCAGTTTGCCTGCCGTATGCCACGGGCCTTCTTTTAAGGAGGAATCTTTTGTCAAAGGTTTCGCAGACATTTGAATTGCAATGCCGTCAGGCAAAATTAAATATTCAAAATTCAAATATACACGTGCATTTTTATTAGGAATTCTCTGTTTTTCAATTCTTATAACAGTACCGACAACTTTTGAACAGGCAGGTATTAACAATGTGCCTTCCCGGGTATAAATAGCATTTGGAACTGAAAAATTTACTCTTTCACCTGCTTTTGCACATTCGGAAAAAAATTTACAGTCAAATGCAACTTTAAAAACATTCCCTTTACAAATTATATTTCTTAAATTTGTTATGGTAACGTTGTTACTCAATGCCCCTTTTTCGCAAAACATGTGCTCCTGCCCGATAATCTGTTCTTCACATCCGCAATCTTGTGCATAAACAGACATTCCAACTAACAATATAAAAAATAATATATATACTTTTTTCATAGCAAAAATATAATTAAACAATTTATAAATTATTTCCATTGCCCGCATTTCTATAAATTTTTCTGATATTTAATGCCATAAAAGGCAATATAAAAAATTAATATTTTATCAAATTATATTCTTTAAAAGGAGGAATTATGACAAAACCGTTTTTAGACAACATTACGCAGACATTTGTTGACAATATAGAATCAAGAGAAGGGAAACCGCTTTATGAAATTACTCCCGAACAGGCAAGGGAATTTTTAAGCGATTTACAAAAAGAATTCTATTCGCCTATACAGGCCAAAACAGAAGACATAAACATTTTTTGTCCTGTTTCGGGTGATATAAGCGTAAGGCTTATACGACCCCAGAATTATACGGATGAAAAACTGCCTCTGATAATTTACTGCCACGGCGGAGGCTGGGTTATGGGCGATGCTGATGCTTTCGATATGACTGTAAGAACCATCGCCAATCATACAAATTCGGTTGTAGGATTTATAAATTATCCGCGTTCACCCGAATTTCAATATCCAGATGCTTTAAATCAAATTTACGATGCAATAAAATATTTTGCACAGAACGGAAGCGATTACAATATAGATTCGGAACGAATTGCAATAGCTGGCGACAGTGCAGGCGGGAATATGGCTGCTTCTGCCGTAATTAAAATAAAAAAAGAAGGCGGTCCAAAACTTCGTTTTCAGGCTTTAATTTATCCCGTAACCGATGCCGAGATGAATACAGAATCATATAAAGAATTTAAAAACGGCCCGTGGCTCAGTAAAAAAGCAATGGAATATTTCTGGGACAGTTATGTTCCTGAAAAAAATAAGCGCAAAGAAATTTACGTATCGCCTCTTAAAGCGGAAACAGAAGATTTATACGGCCTTCCGCCTGCGTTAATAATCACTGCGGAGAATGATGTCTTGAGAGACGAAGGAGAAGCTTATGCAAGAAAATTGATAGAAGCGGGCGTAGATACAGCGTGTGTAAGAATTAATAACACCTGCCATGATTTTATACTTTTAAATGCTTTAAGAGAAAGCAAAGCAACAAAAGCGGGATACAAGCTCATTTGCAAATTTTTAAAGCATGCATTGTATGATTAAACATATTACAAAACTAATCCCTGCTTATATAGGCAGGGATTAGTTTAAATATTTTCTTTGACGTTAATCATTCTTAACAGCTGAGTTAATTATGTTTAAGAATTCTTCTTTACTCATTCCGAGCAGCTCAGGAAGATGTGTATCACTTTGTTTTATATAATATGCAGCATCTTTTTGAGTTATACCATTCTTTATATACAAGTCAAATGCCAGGCGACGAAATTCTGCGGCTTTTTCTTTGCCGACTTTTAATAGATAATACGGACCGACTAAAATAGAATCAACATACTTTTTATAATAGACATCAGATGCAAACGGCTCAAATAAATTGTTAAGACGCTCCATGCCTCTTTTGCCAAAATCAGCATTATTATTTTTCAATAATTTTAATACATCAATATAACTGTCTTCCGGTAAAGATTTCTTGAGTAATGCTAAAACAGAGTAACTCACAAGCTCCTTGTGTTGAGGATTTTCTTTTGCAAAATTCAAAAACAGTTCAGCAGATTTTAAATCATTAATTGGAAAAGAAAACCGATTTAATTCTTTCGGACTGTATTTTTTCAATGCTTCAAAATATTTAGCATACAGCTGCGGTTGTACTTCTTTCGGCAATCTGTCTATAACATTTTTACATCTTTTAATTGCATCTTTTTCTTTAGTTTCCAGAGCTTTGAATGCTGCATCAAAATTCAAATCTTTTTCATAATATTGTTTCATATCAACCATCGACCAAGCACCTTTTTTCTGGCGTGGAAGTAGTGAATAATCTATAGTATAATTATCTATATAGGTAGAATTCCTTAATTCTTTCTCTATTTCATGTTTATATCCCATTGCAGAATTAGTGGGAGTATAATTTAATATTTTGCCTGTCATCTCATTATAAGATTTTTTGATAGCAGAATCGAGTTTTATCGGTGATGTATCAAAAACTTTTCTGTAACCATCAGGATTCTGCCATATATGCTCAAGCAGCTGTTTAGCATAATACTCATCTATCCCAGATCTCAAATCAAATTTAAAAAGAAGTTTACAATACTCTTTTTCATTATTATCTAGTACTTTATTTGGTTTAAGTTCATCAATTACGTTAGCGTAAGAGCCCAAATAAGCACGATCATGCTTTAATCCGCTGTCATATAATAATTTCATGAAATCCAAACCTTCTGCCCTAGACTTCGGATCTGCCATAAAAGAAAAATCATCAGCTATAGAAAGCATTCTACTGACTGCCGGATATTCAAATCTAGGATTTTCTTTCGCAAATTCAATAACTTTATTTACATATAACTTACGCTGACCAGGTGTAAATTCTGAAACATCCATATAAAAAGGATCTTTTAGACTATCTAATTTTTCAGGAAAAACATCCTGAACTTTTTTGATACTGTCTAAATAATCCTTAAAATAAGAAAGTTTTTCATTAACCGGTAATTTATTAATTTCAGACCGAGTATCAGCCAAAATCTTTAATACTTTTTCTTGACCCATTTTGGGATCTAAAGATTCTAAATTGTCGCTTATCAAATCCCTGCCTTTTAATTCCGGTTTAGGCGGTTCAACAGATATTTCCTCCTGTTTGGGAGATTCTACGGGAGTCTTTTCTTCAACAGGCTTTTTTATCTCAGGTTCTTTAACTTGCGGCTCTTCTTTTGGTACTGAATCCGCTTTTTCTTCAGGCTGAGATTTCGGCTTTGGAGTCGAACTTTCATTCGGATTCGGTGTTTGAATGTCATCAGCTTTTGAACCCGCAGAAGCTGCATCTTCCGCTGTTTGGGCTGCTTTACGTTCACCGCCCTGAACTGCGTCCGAACCTTTCTTGGCTATATCTTCTCCAATATCTTGAGCTCTGCGCCACCAGTTATTTTTATGACCGATTATCCCAAGAGCAATTACACCTGCTAAAGCAGCCGCGCCTATCATATATTTGGAAGCATTGGCTTTTTCTTTATCCTCTGCAGATAATTCATTATCAGGAACATTCTTAACCTCTTCTTTCTTTGCCGGAGGTAATTGTTGAGACTGTTCTAAACTTTGAAATGCTATTTTATCTATAGACATAAACTTTTTCCCTTTCAATTTTTCCCTATAATTTTATTAAACCAAAAGGACGTAAAAAATTGCTACAGGCGCAATACATCCTATCCTATCCTATCCTATGAGGATTATATCAAGGGTTTCAGACTTTTTAAACCTGTCTTTACATTTAGTTACATGTGATTATTCACAACACATTTCGCATTAATATTCAATCGCAATTTTTAAACAGCCGTCCTGTTTGTGTTCAAAAATTTCATAAGCTTTTTTTATATCATCAAAAGCAAACTTGTGCGTAATCAGAAAATCCGTAGAAATTTTACCTTTTGAAATTAAATCCACAAGCTCTTTACAATGAACAGCGTCAACACCGCCTGTTTTAAAAGTCAAATTCTTGCCGTACATTTGAGGAAGCGGAAGAATTTGATTTTTTTCATACATTGCAACGATTGCTATAACCGCGTTAGGTCGTGCAATTTTATATGCAAGCTCAAACGTATCCTCTGCGCCTGCGCATTCAATTACGGCATCTGCTCCGTATTTTACAATCTCTTTAACTTTTTCTTCGCAGTTTCCACCTGTCAGAACAAAATCCGCAAACCCTAATTTTTTGGCAAGTTCCAATCGTTTTTCATCTATATCTATTGCAATAACTTTTTCTGCACCGAGATATTTTGCACACTGCATAGCACAAAGCCCCACAGGCCCTGCCCCGATTACGGCAACAGTATCGCCTGCTTTAATTTCGCAAAGTTCCGCACCCCAGTATCCGCTTGATAAAATATCTCCGACAAATAAAGCATTTTCAAAACTCACGTTATCAGGCAGTTTTGTTAATCCGTTATCTGCATAAGGCACTCTGACATATTCAGCCTGACAGCCGTCAATTCTGCATCCCAGTTCCCAGCCGCCTTCAACACAGTTATTCACAAAACCTCTTTTGCAAAAATCGCATACCCCGCAGAAGGTTTCACAATTAACCGCAACTCTGTCCCCTTTTTTAAAATTTTTAACACAGTCTCCGTTTTCCACAACCTCTCCGACAAATTCATGCCCGAGCACAACACCGTTTTTTGCGGCGGGAACACACCCTCTTATTATATGCAAATCACTTGTACAGATAGATGATAAAGCGACTTTAACAATTGCATCAGTATTGTTTTGAATTTTTGGAAACGGCTTTTCAACCATTTCGATTTTTCCGTTTTCACAGACTAAAGCTTTCATAAAAAAAGTTTAGCACAAAAAAAGCGTTATATTGTCGTGCTGATTTAATTCAGCGGCTTAACCGGATTCTGAAACAATTTCAGAATGACCGTAGCAATATAACGCCTTTTTACGGCTTCTAATCTTCACCGGGAATAGTAACCATATTAATAATAAGACCGAGAAATGCCAGAACGACAGAACCGAGAAACGCAGCCAAAAAACCGTCAATTTCCACGCCGGGGGCTACATAACCCGCAAGCATAAACAACAGAGCATTTATAACAAGAGTGAAAAGCCCGAGCGTCAAAATATTAATAGGCAGTGTGATAAAAACTATCAAAGGTCTTATAAATATATTTATAAGAGCCATAATTACAGTTATAAGCATTGCACTCTGAAAATTGTCAACATTAATTCCCGGCACAAGCCACGCTACAAATATTATTGCCAGCGTAAATAATATCCACCTTACAATTAAAACCATATACATTTCCTTTCTACATAAATATTTTAAAATTTTAAACTGACCTTTTCATTGCCGCAAAGTATAATATCTCACTTGCTAATACTAAACTTTCCGTGTATAATAAAACGCATAAAAAAAGGAGATTTATTTTATGAAAGAAAATATTTTAATTACGCTTGCAGTGCTTATTCTTGCAACAATGTGGTTTCAAATCGCAAACACAAAAAACAGATATGAAGTCGTAACCGGCAGTAATATGATGACAATTCTTGTCGACAAAAAAACAGGCGAAACTTGGAGAAACTGCATCTGCGGGGAAAAATCAAATGTTCCGGGCTGCTGGGAAAAAATGATAACTCTGAATGCAGAACCGTTTAACAAACCTGCAGGAGAAGTTAAAGCTCTCAAAAAAATGGAAAAATTAATAAAAAAACAGCAAAAACTACAGCAGGAAACTCAAAAAAATACTCCCGAACAAACACCTGCACCGTCTGAAAAATAATTTTATAAAACTTTTCATGAAAAACGGATTTGGCTAAGACTGCCGGATCCGTTTTTTTTATATAAAAGTACACTTACAGTCCCAAAAAATCTTTTTTTATTCTATCAGAAATTGCTTTTCGTAATTTAATCTCCGATTTCTCGGAAAACTCGGAAAGTTTTATTGGCTCAAGCTGGGTTATTGTATAAGTTATAACACTTTTCCCCGCATCATAAATCGGTTTGTTTTTCTGTAAAAAATGGTAATCACATTCAATTCTGACGGGAACAATATCTGCACCGGAATTTATCTGTAAAGCCGCTGCACCTTTATGAATTTTTAAATTCTCCCCCTCAACTGTTCTTGTACCTGTCGGAAAAATTATTATGTTATACCCGTCATTCAATGCTTCTTTGCAAATTTCTTTAAATTCATCAAGCTCTGCATTGTTCGGGATATAAACATTTTTTACTATATTTTTCATAAAAATATTATTCAGTATTTCTTTTTTTGCAAGGCATAGAGAGTTGTCGTAAAGTCCTATCAAAATCAGAATATCAATAAAAGAAGGGTGTGTAGATACAATAATTTTGCCTTTCATCTGTTCAATATTTCTCAAATCTAATTTTATTAAACCAAATATTATGAAAAGATGTGTGTAAATATGCCACAGTTTATGAATTATATGTGAAAAAAATTCTCTTTTCTTTCCGCCTTTTAAAAATATACCGCCGACAGGCAAGAATACAAAGCTCAAAATTAATGAACCCAGCCCGAATATTACAAAAAGCATTACAACCAGAAATCCGCGGAAAAATCTAATCATTCACCCTCTCCAGAATATAAAGCGGGCAGATATAGCGTCCGCCTTTTAAAAATTCGTTAAAACTGTTAGAAGGCAGATTTTCACAATTAGGCAGAATTCTCACATGTTCGCCCTGTTCAAAATCAATCAGCATTGAAATACTTTCAAACCTGTCAACTGATTCAGCAAAACAAAAAAGAGTTTTTTCCTTATTCATAACAGCGTCTAAAAGCCCCGCTGAAAAGCTTTCCTCACCTGCAGCAATAGAATTATATGAAGAATGCAGATTATTTATAAGCGAAAAAAGTCCTATAGTTGAATTGTGAACGGAAAAACTAAAACCTGCCGGAGAAATTTCATTATCTTCATGTTCCTGCCCGATAAGTTTTACAACACGTTCCAATTCACCGTATCGGGAAGCATATACCAATCTCACATCTTCGCCGTCAAAACATTGCAAAATTGTACTCAAGGCAATTTTTCCGACAGGCGATAATTTTCTGCGCATCATCATTGGAATTTGCGACAAATCAAGATTTTCACCCGATGAACAGGCAATTTTTTTTATACAAAATTCCAGCGTATTCATGGTAACATATTATCATGAACGGAACTTTTATTACAGATGCAAGCGGAATTTTTGCAGACCATTTAACTCCTGATGACACTATAGTTAAGGGAAATAAATTTTATTTCGGAAAAATTGAAAAAGATTTTCCTCCGATAAATGAACCAAAATACGACCTGCGCTGTAACAGAATTTTAAAATATCTTGTTGATAAACTCGATTTAACGGGGTTTGAGAAAAATGAAATAGGAATAGTTATCGGCACTACAAATTCAGGCATAGGAGAATTTGAAGCTACCGAAAACAAACATCATGCAGAACTTGGCAATCCCGCTGAATTTTTGAAATGGTATCTCGGTACAACAAATTACGCGGCAGGAGTATCTACAGCCTGCACATCAGGGATAAAAGCTTTTTCAACAGCCGTAAAGCTTCTTGAAAACAACGTCTGCAAAGTCGTAATTGCAGGCGGTGTTGATACAATTGCACCGATGCCGTCTTACGGGTTTCACGCGTTAGAGGTTCTTTCGCATGAAAAAACAAATCCGTTTTCCAAAAACCGTTCCGGAATAAGTCTGGGTGAAGGCGGAGCATTGTTTTTACTCACACAACCTGATAAACTTTCCTCTCACCCCTTAGGGAAGAGGAGAAAAATATTTAACGAACAAAGTGAGTTTAGTATTTTGGGTGAGGGACATACAGAACTACAGAAATGCAAGAGGGCAGGCTGTATCGAAATTCTCGGTATCGGCGAAACATCAGACGCATATCATTCGGCAACTCCTGACCCTGAAGGTACTCAGGCAGCAATTGCAATTCGAGAGGCACTTGATAATGCAGGATTAAAAGCTGATGACATAGATTACATAAATCTTCACGGTACAGGAACTATTTCAAACGATTTAATGGAAGCAAATGCAATTTACAAAATTTTCGGCAATAAAGTTCCTGCAAGTACCACAAAACCTTTGACGGGACATTGTCTGGGAGCTGCTGCAAGCGTTGAAGCTTATATTTGCTATGAAATTTTAAAAGGTAAAAGGGCTTTGCCAATCCAGGAATTTGACGGAGAATACGATGAAACTCTGCCGAAAATCAATCTTGTTAACAAAGATACTCCGCAGAAAAATATAAATACCTGTATGTGCACCTCATTCGGGTTTGGCGGAACAAATGCGGTTGTGATTTTAGGGAAGGTAAGAGGGCAGATATGAGCGTAAGCGATTTACAGGAAATTGATCTGGAAACAATATTGCCACATGACAGGCCGATGATTTTGATTGACAAAATTTTAGAAGTCGATACAGATAAAAAATTTGTCAAAACATCTGTTACAATAGGTGAAGATAAAATATTTTTTGATAAAGAAATCAACGGTATTTCTCCGCTTGCGGGGATAGAATTTATGGCGCAAACAATCGGCTGCTATTCTTATTACAAAAACGGAGAAAAAATTCCTGAAATCGGTTTTCTTCTCGGTACAAGACTGTATGAAAATAATTTGGAAAAATTTGAAAACGGCAAAACATACATTATTACCGCACAGGAAATTTACACAGACAATGAACTTGTTTCATTTGAATGTTTAATTTATAATGAAAACAAAGAGGTGGCAAAGGCAACAGTTAACGCATTCCAGCCTGCTGATGCCAAAGCATATTTAAAGGAATTATGATGGGTGAGAATAATTTGAAAAGAGTTTTAGTTACGGGTTCAAGCAGGGGTATAGGAAAGGAAACTGCGCTTTACCTCGCAAAAAACGGTTTTGATATTGATGTTCACTATGCGGGAAATGAAGCAAAGGCAAAAGAAACCGCCGATGAAATAAAAACTCTGGGACGGAATGCGGAAATTTTGAAATTTGATATAAAAAACAGAGAAGAATGCGCGTCCGCCCTTGATGGCAAACTTTACTACGGAATTGTTTTGAATGCGGGAATTGCAAGGGATAATGTTTTCCCGGCTATGGAAGGTGATGAGTGGGACGAAGTTATTTCAACAAACCTGACGGGATTTTATAATGTCCTGAAACCTCTTGTAATGCCGATGATTTCAAACAGAATTAAGGGAAGAATTATTGCGATGTCTTCTGTTGCCGCACTTTCGGGCAATCGGGGGCAGGTAAATTATTCCGCATCAAAAGCGGGAATTATAGGTGCCGTAAAATCTCTTGCGCTTGAGCTTGCAAAGCGGGGAATTACAGTAAACTGTATTGCCCCGGGGGTAATTAATACCGATATGATAAAAGATGTTCCGCTGGATGAGGTCAAAAAATTAATTCCGATGAAAAGATCAGGTGAGGCTAAAGAGGTTGCAAGCCTTGTAAATTATCTTATGAGCGAAGACGCATCATACATTACCGGACAGGTAATTTCCGTAAACGGAGGGCTTTACTTATGACAAAACGTGTAGTTGTTACGGGAATGGCGTTCACAAGCCCTTTAGGAAGCGATATAAATACTGCATTTGAAAGCCTTCAAAAACTTGAAAACTGTGTTGAATATAACAAAGACCTTGACCGGTATCAAAAACTGAATACACGGCTCTCTGCACGCGTAAAAGGTTTTGAAATTCCGCCGTCTTATAACAGAAAAGTTACCCGCACAATGGGACCTCTGTCAATAATGGCAGTTAGAACAGCTGAACAGGCGCTTGAAGATGCAGGACTTCTTGGTGATGAAATTATTACAAACGGACAGACAGGTGTAAGCTACGGTTCATCATCAGGCTCTCTTGATGCAATAATAGATTTTTACGGAATGCAGGTTGATAAGGTGGTAAGGGGCCTGAATTCAGGTTCATATGTAAAAATGATGCCCCAGACTGCTCCTGTAAATATTTCGCTTTACTTAAAAACCACAGGGCGGCTTGTACCATGTTCAACTGCGTGCACTTCAGGTTCAATGGGTATAGGCTATGCTTATGAAACAATCAAAAACGGTTATGAAACAGTAATGATTGCAGGCGGCGGTGAAGAACTTCATGCAACGGAAATTGCAATCTTTGACACATTGTATGCAACAAGTTTGAAAAACGATACCCCGAAATTAACTCCCTCACCTTTTGACAAAAAACGAGATGGGCTTGTGCTCGGCGAAGGTGCAGGAACAGTAATTCTTGAAGAATATGAACACGCAAAAAAACGCGGGGCAAAAATATATGCAGAAATCATAGGTTTCGGCACAAACACTGACGGAACACATATCACAAATCCAAACAGAGAAACAATGAAAATTGCTCTTGAGCTTGCACTTAAAGACGCAAACCTTACACCTGACAAAATAGGTTACGTAAACGCACACGGTACAGGAACAATTCAGGGAGATCTGGCGGAAACATGGGCGACAGAACAGGTATTTAAACGTCCTGTACCTGTAAGTTCCACAAAAAGTTACACAGGCCACACGCTTGGCGCATGCGGTGCAATTGAAGCGATTTTGAGCATAGAAATGATGAACAGAGGCTGGTTCCATCCGACTTTGAATTTAACGGAAATCGATCCCGAATGCGGAAAACTTGATTACATAACAGGAAAAGGCAGAGAAATAAAAACTGATTATGTAATGTCAAACAACTTTGCCTTCGGCGGCATTAATACGTCATTGATTTTCAAAAGAATATAATTTTGTTTTCCCACCCTACAAGCTAGTTATCAGCAGTTATGGTATTATTATTCCATTTTTTTGTTAACCTTTTTGGAAATCAGGCAGGCAGCTTCATAAAAGACTATAGGCAGACTGCAGTAACCCGATACAACAAGCGCATCT
Organism: uncultured bacterium; assembly: GCA_949284415.1. Lineage (GTDB taxonomy): Bacteria > Cyanobacteriota > Vampirovibrionia > Gastranaerophilales > Gastranaerophilaceae > Stercorousia. The sequence continues at coordinate 182,962 of CASDVM010000012.1, forward strand.
TTGACAGGTGTCGGCTTTTTTACCTGCGGTACTATTTTTGAATCTGATGTTTGAATTCTTACGGGCGGTACTTTCATACAAGTATTTTCTTACCTTTTGTGAATAAAAACATTAGACAAAAGAGCAGAAATTTTTGTATTTTTGTACTATAATGAAAATCAGGCTGATTAATATAAATAGGGAAAAGTATGATAACAACAGATAAATTGACCGTCAGATTCGGTTCGCAGACATTATTTGAGAATGTAAGCATTAAATTTACCCCAGGCAACTGCTACGGTGTTATAGGCGCAAACGGAGCAGGGAAAAGTACGCTGTTGAAAGTTATAGCAGGCGATATTGAACCTACATCGGGAGAAGTCCATATTTCAAAAGGGCAGAGAATTGCGGTTTTGCGTCAGGATCATTTTGCTTTTGATAATTACAAAGTCATTGATACCGTAATAATGGGACACAAAAAGTTATACGACATTATGCAGGAACGCGATGCATTATATTCAAAGCCTGATTTTTCGGATGAAGACGGCATAAAAGTTGCGCATCTCGAAGAAGAATTTGCCGCTCTTGACGGCTGGCAGGCAGAAGCTATGGCTGCGTCTTTGTTATCTGATTTGGGAATTCCCGATGAGCTTCACTACGAGCAGATGTCAGAACTTGCAGGAAGCGAAAAAGTGCGTGTATTATTAGCGCAGGCATTATTTGGAAATCCTGATATACTTTTGCTGGATGAACCGACAAACCATCTTGATTTAAACACAATCTCGTGGCTTGAAGAATTTTTAATAAATTTCCAAAACCTTGTTATCGTAGTTTCCCATGACAGAAAATTTCTTGACAATGTCTGCACACACATGGCAGATATTGATTACAAAAATATTCAGCTATACACAGGCAACTACTCTTTCTGGTCGCAGGCAAGCCAGCTGATTAAAAAACAAAAAGAAGAACAGAATAAGAAAACCGAAGAAAAAATGGAAGAATTAAAAGCCTTTATTGCCCGTTTCAGTGCAAACGCCTCTAAAGCCAAACAGGCAACTTCCAGAAAAAATATGCTTGATAAATTGTCGCTTGAAGAAATTAAACCATCATCAAGACAATACCCGAGAATCAGGTTTACCTACAACAAAATCCCCGGCAAGGATGTTCTTCAGGTCAAAAATCTTTATAAAACCGTTGACGGCGAGCTTTTAATCAAAAATTTGAGCTTTGAAATTAATCAGGGAGAAAAAGTAGCATTTATTGCACGCGATCCGTTTATTATTACAAATCTTTTTGATATTTTAGAAGACCGTGTAAAGCCTGACAGCGGAGAAGTTATCTGGGGTGTAACGGCTACGCATTCATATTTCCCGAAAGACAACAATTTCTATTTTGAAAACAACATGACCATAATGCAGTGGCTTGCGCAGTATTCACCTGATCAGCACGTAAATTTTTTACGCGGGTATTTGGGCAGAATGCTGTTTTCTGGTGATGATGCGGATAAGAAGGTTAATGTTCTTTCAGGCGGCGAAAAAGTCCGCTGTCTGTTTGCGAAAATGATGATAGCTGAAGCAAACGTAATGATTTTTGACGAACCTACAAACCATCTCGATTTAGAAGCAATTACCGCTCTGAATAATGCAATGATAGATTTCCCGGGGACAATTCTTTTTACATCGCAGGATTATCAACTGATTCAAACCGTTGCCGACAGAATAATCGAAATTTCTCCAAAAGGTTACATAAATATGCGCAACAAATATGACGAATATCTTAAAAATCCCGTTGTGCTAAAAAAACGTCAGGAATTATACGGAGCATAGCTTGATACTCATAATTAAAATTAAATTTTAATTATAACTATTTTTGTTTTCTGAAATTATTTTTTACATAAATTGTATATTTATCCTGACCGAAGTGCGAAAATGTAATTTTACCGATTGACGAAGCTTTAAAAAGTCCTGCAACAGGGGAATATTTAACACTTTGCGGACGGAATGAATATTTATAGAAATATTTGTCTGTATCATTTAAGAGAAGAAAGTCTTTTTTTTCAAATGCAGGTTTTCTGACAGTTGTTTTGTTGTCGATGAAATGTGAAATTAATAAAATTTCAGCATCAGGAAAAATTTCTTTAACCTGCCCCTGTGTCAGTTCCTTTTCTTCGAAAATTTTTCCGTTATAAACGAGTTCGAAAAACTTTAAATCCGCATTGTGGCAGGATATCAGACGGCCGTTATACAAAAATTCATAGTCTGAACCCAGCATAACCTCGTTATCGTTATATGAATAAATAGAATAATTTCCTGTACCTGTAGATGTTCTTTTAGAAAGGGAAATCATATCGTCAACAGGAGCGCCGACAGAAAAAGCTGCACTTTTCGGCGAATACAAAAGCTGAGTTGAATTCAAAACAGGTTTCATATTATCTGCAAACACAGGAGAACACAGCATTAAAAGACCCAAAGTTAAAATTATTTTTTTCATAAACACCCTTTCATATTTTTTATAATATTAACACAAAAATATTAAAAATTATTCAATTGCCCTTACGAGGAAATACAAATATCCTGTTTATGGGTAAACTTCTGATAGAATCAAGGTAAGCCGTTTTTATTAAAAATTGATTTTCTTTTTCCTTCCCTCTCACCCTTGGGGAGAGGGTGTCCAAAGGACAAGAGATGGGTTTATCAGATCTCAAGAAGCTTATACATAGTTTTATCGGTGCTGCGCACTATAAACTTAATATGAGTACATATGCACAACAAAAAAAAGGAGCCGCAACTTCGGGAATTTATCTCAAAGCCGTAAGCTCCGTTGGAATTAAGAATAGCTGGAAGTATG
>CASDVM010000013.1 GCA_949284415.1 uncultured bacterium
AGTTAGTGTATAATATTCTTATGAATACGGGATTTGACAGAAAAGAGCTTGTAAAATATTTTAAATCGCTTGGATTAACCGTTCACACAACAACTAAGGCGCGCGGGCATCAGGGATTTTTTCTTAAAAACAGAATTGATATTTCAAGAAATACTCCTGATGATAGAGTTGTTCCGACTCTTTTGCATGAATTTGCACATTATATCCACTCAAAAATAGAACCTGATATGAATAAGACAGGCGGAACTTTGAGCATGCTTTTTAAATCTGACAATCCTATTTTCCCGGAAGAATTGATAAAAGTTACAAATTTTGTTGACCCGAATTCTTTGTGTATACGCCTTTATGAACATAAAGACAGAGTTAAAACGAAAATAAAAGAGTACGAAGATATTATAAAAATTTATTATCCGAAATTTCAGCGTTCTAAAAAATTCAGAGAATTTGATAAATATATAAAAAAATCCGATGCGCGTTATCTATTAAAATATGACAGGGTTAAGCTGATTAAAGGCGGATTTTTCAAGAAAGATGTAAAATTATATACTATTGATAATATTGAGAATGATTTTTCGGACATGCCTCAGGCTTTTAGCGCATATATAAGGCTAAAATCGTATCAGAAAAAGCAGTCAAGGATTTCTTCAAGAATTAACCGTTACAAAAAATATTATGAAAAACCGGCAGAACTTTTTGCAAGACTGGTTGAGGGGATTTATATTGATTGTGAACGGGTTGAAGCAATTGCTCCGAATGTTACGCAAAGATTTTATGAATTGCTTAATTCAGGTTATTATATGGAGCTTTCAACAATTATATCTTCTTGTAAACATTTTTAAAAACAGATTGAAATCCGTTTTGTTTTAAATATTTTTCAATCTTGCTGTTATTACTATCAAATGAACCTATTACAAATAAGCTGTTGGATTTAAGTTTTTGCGACAATAAAGTTATAAATTTATATATTTCGTTATTTGAAAAGTAGCCTAAAATATTTCTGCACATAAGGATTGTATTTGAATTATCTTTAAGGTTTTTAAGAATTTTAAACATGTCATTTTGATGAAATTTAACTCTTTTAGTCAGATCTTCTGAAACAGAATAAACTCTTGGCACTGACTCTAAAAGCTCGGGATAACTCATATAAGCGCACATACTTTCTAATGTTTCCATTGTTCTGTGCTGCGGTGCGGGAATTTTAAAGTATTTTTTATAATCAATGGAATGACCACGCATTCTGTTAATATCTTGAAGTGTAATATTTAAGAACCCGCTTTTTGAGCTTTTTACCATTTCTTTATCTATATCGTAAGCATGTATTGGAAAAAATTTTTCGGCTTTTGTTTTATCTCTTGTGAGAATTGCCATTACCTGCGTGTAAGCTTCCGAGCCGTCAGATGATGCAAATTGGATTATATTTACTTTATTTTTATCTTTAAAGTGTTCGGTTTCATATTTAGAAAATTGTTTCCAGTCAATATCATCACGGAATAAATAAGTATCGTTGCCTATTTCTTTTCCGTTTTTTGTCCTGAATGTTCTCATAGTAGAACTAAACGCGGGATTATAATTTTTATGATACAAGATTTGCATATTTTCGGTAAAACATGTAAATCTTATTTATTGCGTTTATTGTTAAGTTTTTTATACACGTCCGTACATATCTTCGTAACGAATAATATCTTCTTCAATCAGCGGGTCGCCTTTTTGTACTTCAATGATTTCAAGCCCTTCGTCAAAAGGATTTTGCAGAGAATGTATTGCTTTAACCGGAATATCAACGCTGTGTCCTGGAGAAAGAATAAGTTCTTTTCCTTCAAGAACAACTTTTGCTTTTCCTGTAAGTACAACCCAGTGCTCGCTTCTGAAATTATGTGATTGTACGGATAATTTTTGTCCCGTATTAACATGTATTATTTTTGTCAAAAATCCCTGTCCTTGAGCAATTACTGTATAAAATCCCCACGGGCGGTAGACAGTCTTGTGTATCAGGTGTGTGTTATCATTCTGTTTTTTCAAAGTTTCATATATATGTTTAACGTTTTGCGTGCGGTCTTTTTTGCAGGCAAGAATTGCATCTTCTGTTTCAACGATTACGGTGTCTTCAAGTCCGATTGTTGCGACAAGTTTTGATGATGCGTAAACAAAAGAATTTTTAGAATCTTTATCCAGCACATGACCTATAAAAACATTTCCGTTTAAATCTTTCCGGCTGACATCATAAATAGACTGCCAGGAACCGAGATCATTCCAATCGCTTTCAAGTTTTACAAGGGCTATTTTATCTGATTTTTCCATAACCGCATAATCGATTGAAATATTCGGCATTTTGTCAAAGGTAATGAAAGGAATTTCATCTGATTTTGAAAAATCAAATTCTTCTGCAATTTTGGCTATATCAAGTGCATGCTTTTCAGTTTCTTTTAAAAGAGTAGATGCTTTGAACATAAAAATTCCGCTGTTCCAGAAATATGTTCCTTCTTTCAAATATTTTTGAGCTGTTTCATGGTCAGGTTTTTCTATAAATTCTTTTACCTTATATCCGTCATCAACTGTTTGGGCTGTATTAATATAACCGTAGCCTGTTTCCGGATACTGAGGTTTAATGCCGAAAGTTACGATATATCCTTGTTGAGCAAGTTTTTCTCCTTTTTGCACGGTAGAAAGAAACTTTTCGTTATCTTTAATTAAATGATCAGACGGTACGACTAAGATAACAGGATCGGTGTTTGATTTCCGGATTATGTACTTTACAGCTAAAACTATTGCCGGAGCAGTATTTTTGGCTGTTGGTTCTGATAATATAACCGGATTTTCAGACATATCTGACAATTGCATGCGGACATTTGATGCATGTTTTGTATTTGTAATGCTTATAATATTTTTTTCGGGCATGCAGTTTTTAAGTCTTTCAAAAGTTGATTGTAAAAGACTTTTATCCGAGTTTAAATTTAATAACTGTTTTGGATAAAGCTCTCTTGATAAAGGCCATAGTCTGCTTCCTGATCCGCCTGCCAGTATAATTCCGTACATCTTATCCTCCTCATATAAATTAATTATACTATAAAAACTTATTTTTATCAGATTTGTTAAGCACTGTATTGTTTCTTGAATAATAAATGATTTTTTGTTAAAGTATTATCAGATGATTAATTGGGATATGAAAAAGAGAGTAATAGCTTTTCTTGCAGTTTCGGTCTTATGTACCGGAGGAATTTTTGCAAAACTGTATCAGCCGTCTGAAAAAACCGATGAAATTTATTCTTCTGCTCTGGAAGATTTTTCTAAGGGAAACTATCAGAATGCTTATTATCTTTTTTCAAAAGTCTCACTGTTTTCAAATTTGAAGCCTGCCGCGATTTATCACAGGGCTGAATGTGCAAGAATGCTTGAGGATGATAAATCCGAGCTTAAGCAATATCAACTCCTTTTTAATAATTATCCTAACCATAAATTAAGTACTCGTTCCCGTTATCTTGCGGGACAAAAGCTTGTTGAGTCAAGACCTCAGCTTGCTAAAAAGTATTTTGAAAATATAATTCACAATTCGCCTGATACCGATTATGCAATAGCTTCAGAATATTATCTCGGGGTAATTTTGAAAAATAAATATAAAGATGCCGCAATTATTCCGCAGTCTGTTAAAGATGATATTCAAAATCATTTCAGACATTATCTTGAAAAGGCTCCGTCAGGGAAACTTGCTATGAATGCAGTGAATAACTGGCTTGAAATTTCAGGTGAAATTTCAAAAGATGATTATTTGCTCATGGCAAAGACCTGCTATCTTTTCGGAGAATATGAAAAAGCACGCGAAATTTTGCAAAAAACAGATATTGCAGAGAACTGGACTCTGGATGTAAAAATTTCATATGCTATGAATAATTTTGCAAGAGCAAAATTTTTGACTGAAAACGGACTTCAAAAACGTTCTCAATATGTTTCAGAAGACAGTATAATAGATGCTGTAGATATTTATTTGAAATTATCGGATTCAAATTCAAAAGCTGTTGAAAGGCTTCTTGCACTTTCGCAAGGCAAAGGCAGAGATTACCTTACGAGTTTGAAGTGCGGTAACGTTCAGCAAAAAGACAAGCTGGCATGCTACAGTAATTTATACTTAAAATATCCTGATGGGAAATTCTCCGCAGATGCCCTTGCAAATATATTTTTTGCAAAAATAAAATCAGGGGATTATGAAAATGCAAAAAAGATTGGCATGGATCATTTAAGAAAATTTCCTGATGCAAATTCTGCCCCTATGGTCATGTTCTGGCTCGGAAAGCTGGCTGAAAAAACGAATAATTATGCAGAATATACAAATTTTTACGAAAATGTAATTAACAAATTCCCTGATTCATACTATGCATACCGTGCTTATTTGAAACTGACACGTATGAGAGGACCTTTAATTACGGATTTTATAGATCCGAAACCTGTTGTCTATCCTTACAAATATAAGCGTAATAATATTATAGTAAAGCTTGTTGACTTAAAAGACTATGATATAGTTAATGAAATAGGCGGAGACGATGAATTTATAAAAAGCTGGGTGTTGTTTAAAAAAGGTGATTATTCAAATTCCATGCTTACTGCGCGTGAAGCCATGGCAAAACTTAAAGACAAGCCTGATAAATATGATTTACGCTGGCGTCTTGTATACCCTGTAATTTTTTATGATGATATTAAGAATTTTGCGGAAGAAACAGGTAACAATCCGCCTTTAATGCTTGCATTGACCCGCGAGGAAAGTTATTTTGACCCTCTTGCTCAAAGTATTGCAGGTGCAAGCGGTCTTATGCAGCTGATGCCTTCTACAGCAAATGAAATTAACCGTAAATTTAACTTAGGCATGCTTATTCCTTCATCATTGTTTAATCCGTATCAGAATATAAAAATCGGCAATTATTACTATGAATTTTTGCGGAATAACCTTGAAGGGCATGACATATCTTCGGTTGCGGCGTATAACGGAGGGATAGGTTCGTTGCAGAGATGGAAAACATCGTTAACATACAATGATACTGACGAATTTGTAGAACAAATTCCGTATCCTGAGACAAAAAATTATGTAAAAAAGGTTTTTGCAAGCTACTGGAACTATATAAGAATATATAACGGGAATGATTAACCGTTTTTCCCTCCACTCGGGAAGATGGTTTCTTATAATTCAGGCATTTATTAAGATACTAAGTTATTGCGGCAGCAAGTCCGCAGGAGCTATCATTATATTGTCTCCTCTCCTCCGGAGGCGGATAAAGGGAGAGAGTTTTGTTAAGGTTGACGGATGGCTGTAAGCTCGGATCTCATGTACGGATAAAATAATAAAAAAAAGACCTGATTTTATATCAGGCCTTTTTTTATTAAATCATGCTTATATCATGTTTTTTCTGATATTTTCTTTTTGTTTGTCAATTTTTTTAATTCTTTTTTCCAGTGTTTTAATCTGTTTATCTAAAGCTTTTCTTTCAGCTTTAACTGCAGTGTATTGTGCGTCAACATCTGCATATTTTGATTTATAGTTTAAAAGTTCGTTTCTGACATCAACCTGTGCATTATCAAGTTGAATAATAGCATTTTGCATTTTTGCATTTCCAGCCGGTTCCTCTGCTGCAGTTGTTTGCGCTGCAGCAATAGTTACAGGTTTCGCCGAAGATACGGAAGATGTGTTTACGGGTGCGAGAGTATATGATGCATCGTCAAAGTTAAGAGGCGTAAAAGCATTGCCGTCAGCAAAAGCCTGGCATGCGCATGCCATTACAATCGATAGAGTCAAAACAGAGTTTCTTAAAGTTTTTTTCATGACAAATTCTCCTTTATTAAATTATTTTTATATAATAAGACAATTATATATTTATAGTTTATATTATGTCAGTTCAAAAAAACTCATTCAAAAAAATGAAAAATTGCAGGAACATTTTGTTAATATGCACGTCTGAAACCATGTGTGTGAGGGATTATTAACTTTTGTAAATAACTAAATCGCTTGTAACACAAAGGTTTTAAGAAAATTTATAAAAATTATTTAAAAAAACATGAAAAAAAGTGCTTGACTTTAAAATTTCTTTTGCATACAATCAAAGACGTGCCCAGTGCACAGCGAACCTTTAAAAATCAATACATCGTTGAGTAAACGTTAAGAAATTTTAAAGAATTTAAAACAAACCACTTGACATTAAAAATTGACGATGTAAGATAAGAAATGCAGATGACACTAGCAAATAATAAATACGAATGCATCTGATTTTATAATAATAAAGGAAGTAAACCCCAATTCAAGTTTAAAATTGAAATTGTGCCTGCAATCAGCAGGGCTTCTTAAGAAGCGGTCGAAAAAGTTTACTCCGCACTTTGACAACAGAATAGCTGAACCGCGCGAGCTGAGGGTGAGAGCGTAAGCGTACCCGTTGAAAGCGAGCGCGAGAAAACAATACTTTGTTAATTCTAAAAACGAATGATAACGGACAGTTTAGGTAACTAAACAAAACTAATGAGCTAGAAACTGCTTCAATTGAAGCAGATACTAATAACTTTCTGACAATGGAGAGTTTGATCCTGGCTCAGGACGAACGCTGGCGGCGTGCTTCATACATGCAAGTCGAACGAGAAGCTGACTTCGGTCAGTGGAAAGTGGCGGACGGGTGAGTAATATGTAGAGAATCTGCCCTTGAGCGGGGGACAACAGAGGGAAACTTCTGCTAATACCCCATATGAGCTTAGCTGAAATGCTAATCTTGAAAACTCCGGTGCTCAAGGATGAGTCTGCATCTGATTAGCTAGTTGGCGGTGTAATGGACCACCAAGGCGACGATCAGTAGCTGGTTTGAGAGGATGATCAGCCACAATGGGACTGAGACACGGCCCATACTCCTACGGGAGGCAGCAGTAGGGAATTTTGCGCAATGGGCGAAAGCCTGACGCAGCAACGCCGCGTGATTGATGAAGCCCTTCGGGGTGTAAAGATCTGTCAGTAGGGACGAAAGATGACGGTACCTACAGAGGAAGCACCGGCTAACTCCGTGCCAGCAGCCGCGGTAATACGGGGGGTGCAAGCGTTGTCCGGAATCATTGGGCGTAAAGAGTTCGTAGGTGGTATGTTAAGTCCGGTGTTAAATGCAGAAGCTCAACTTCTGTTCGGCACTGGATACTTGCAAGCTGGAATGCGGTAGAGGTAAAGGGAATTCCTGGTGTAGCGGTGAAATGCGTAGATATCAGGAGGAACATCGGTGGCGTAAGCGCTTTACTGGGCCGTAATTGACACTGAGGAACGAAAGCCGGGGTAGCAAATGGGATTAGATACCCCAGTAGTCCCGGCCGTAAACGATGGATACTAGGTGTTGCGGGTATCGACCCCTGCAGTGCCGCAGCTAACGCGTTAAGTATCCCGCCTGGGGAGTACGCACGCAAGTGTGAAACTCAAAGGAATTGACGGGGACCCGCACAAGCGGTGGAACATGTGGTTTAATTCGAAGCAACGCGAAGAACCTTACCAGGGCTTGACATCTGACGAACCTAAATGAAAGTTTGGGGTGCTCTTCGGAGAGCGTCAAGACAGGTGGTGCACGGTTGTCGTCAGCTCGTGTCGTGAGATGTTGGGTTAAGTCCCGCAACGAGCGCAACCCTCGTCGTTAGTTGGTATTGTTGGTACACTGACAAATATCTCTCTAGCGAGACTGCCGGTGATAAACCGGAGGAAGGTGGGGACGACGTCAAATCATCATGCCCCTTATGCTCTGGGCTACACACGTGTTACAATGGCCGGTACAACGAGCCGCCAACTCGCGAGAGTGAGCAAATCTCTAAAAACCAGTCTCAGTTCGGATTGCACTCTGCAACTCGAGTGCATGAAGTCGGAATCGCTAGTAAACGCAGATCAGCACGCTGCGTTGAATACGTTCCCGGGTCTTGTACACACCGCCCGTCACACCATGGAAGTCGACCACGCCCGAAGTACGTGAGCTAACC
>CASDVM010000014.1 GCA_949284415.1 uncultured bacterium
ACCCATGCCCTGCAAAAAATTAACATTTTTTAATAAAATTTTATTTATAATAATAGTGAGGACTTATATGAAAAAGAAAATAGAAAAATTATTTAATAACCTGTGCTGCTCGCAATGCAAGAACAGTTTTGACGAAAATTCCATAACGATTAAGCGGGAAGAAGAAGGATTAACCGTAATTAGCCTTGAATGCAGGCACTGCGGGAAAAATTTTGGAGTAGCTTTTTTAGGTTTTAATGATATTGATATTAAAAATTATGAGCCTTTAGAAGTACAGGAAGGTCCCGAACCAATAAATTATGATGATGTAATTGATGCACACCGATTCATCCGGAGTCTGGAAGGCGACTGGCAGAAACATCTGCCGCAATAAAATAATCCTTAGGCATATTTTAAATTATTTAATTAAATAAAACCCCTGCAATAGCGGCAGACATGTAGCAGGTTAATGTTCCGCAAATCAAAGCTCTGACACCGAGTCTTGCAAGATTTTTTCTCTGGTTTGGCGCAAGTTCCCCGATACCGCCTAATTGTATTGCAATAGAACCGAAATTCCCGAAACTGCATAAAGCAAAACTTGCAATTAAAAAGCTTTTATCCGATAAAGCCTGCGGAAGATGCGTCATGTCAAAATATGCAACCATTTCGTTTAAAACAAGTTTCGTTCCCATAAGAGAGCCTACCGTTGTTGCTTCACTCATCGGAACTCCCATAAAATATGCAAATACCGCAAATATTTTGCCTAATATTAGCTTTAAAGAAAGATGATTTAAGTCAAAAGATACAAAATTTATATGGAGATATTTTACAATAAACACTCCTAAATGTCCCAAAAACCAGTCAATCATGGCGACAAGGGCAACAAGGGCTAAAATCATGGCAATAACATTTATTGCTACCTTCATACCCTCAGATGCGCCCGAAGAAATTGCATCAAAAATGTTTATATAAGGCTTTTTTCGTTTGCTGTAAGTTATTTTAATATCATCGCCGGTTTCAGGAGTGCCCGTTTCCGGATATACTATTTTAGAAATTACAAGCGCACCCGGAGCTGCCATAATAGAGGCCGCAAGGAGATATTGGGCGGGAATTCCCATACCTATATAAATAGGCATTGTAGCGCCCGATATACAGGCCATGCTTCCGGCCATTGAGGCAAGTAATTCCGAACGCGTCAGCTTTGCAAGATATGGTCTGATCATAATTTGTGCCGCTATCTGCCCGACAAATGCACTGGCCACATTTGATAAAGCCTCAGCTCCGCTCACATTCATTAATTTGTTCATTGCTTTGCCGAAAAGCGGAACTATTCTCTGCATTATTCCGTAATAATACAGGATATTAACAAGAATCATCATAAATATTAAAGAGGCAACTAATTGCAGTGCAAAAACCTGAGCTCCTTCACCAAATACAGCAGTAATTTTATGTTCGGTCATCAAAGGTCCAAATACAAACGAACCGCCTTCCTTTGCAAATTCAAGGATTTTTTGAATAAATAACCCGAGATTATAAAATATTGCACGTCCCAAAGGAACTTTAAAAATAAACAGAGCCAGCAAAACCTGCAGTAAAAAACCTGTTCCGACAGTTTTATAATTTATCGCCTTTTTATTATTAGACATTAAATAAGCTATACCGAATATCAAAATAATTCCCAATAATCCAAAAAATCTGCTCATATTTTTACCTTTTTATATACTTTTTATTCAATTTTACTTAAAAATAATATAAAAAACTCTAATTATTAAAAAAAACTTTACTTAATATTTCTTCATAAAATAACAGTCTGCTATTGAAAAAAAACATGTCAGCATTTTACTATATAAGGCGGGGAAGAAATTTTCTGCAAACTATAAAGAATTGTGTATATATTTTATAAATTGAAAAGGGTGTAAATATGCGTGTTTATTCAGTTATGCCGAATTATCAGGCAAAAAGTATCAAAAGAAACGACAGAGTACAGTCAGATAATCAAACCATGCCGGTTGCAATGAGTGTGCCCCCCCCCCGGACTATGTCAGGCACTTTATTAACTTTTACCGGAAATGATGAAAAACATATAAAAGAATTTGCATCCTATGCGCCGGAAAATAAAAGGTTCGGCTACGATGCAGGCGGTCTGGGCGTTGTTACGCAGGAAGCTCCTGTAAGCTGGAGATTACACGAAAACGCAGACATAAGAGATTTTGCGCCTTATCACGCTTATGACAACGGAGACGGCGGAGTTAAAGCCGTGAAGGTAAGGAAAGATGCTAACGGTAAATATATTACATCATATAACGCAAAAGACTTTTACCATGCAAACCCTGATGAATCCTTAGAACAATTAATGCAGAGAGAAAAAATTCAGCTTAAAGACGGCGAAGAATTCAGATTTGTAATACAGAGAAAACCTAATGACAAAGGGATGTCAAATGTAATTGTTCTTGAAGAAGCAGAAGATTTAAAAGGTAAAGTTTCAAGACCTTCAACAAATTCAGTTTCAAAAATGGAAATAATTCCATATAGGGTTTTCAGAGCTCTGAGCGTTGCAGATACGGTTGATGAAGCGATTGATAAATATAAACAAAAAGTTTTTAATGAACTCAAAAAACCTTATGTAGAAAAATATAATGCACAGGTCCGCGAAAAATATAGAGATGAATATGCCGAAGCTGAAAAGAAAGATAACGGATTTTTAGAACAGGCTAAAAAAGAACTGGAAATTAAAAAGAAAAATAATCCTAAAATAAATTATACATTACATGACTACAAAGAAGAAAGAGAAAAAGTAGAAGCTAAAATCAAAAAAGAAGTTGAAAAACTCGTTAATGATGATAAAGAATTAAAAGAAGAATTTACAAAGAAACTGGAAACTCCTGAAGTAAAAAAATATATTGATGATATAAACGCCAAAGCAGCTCCGTATAAGGCCGGAAGAAACTCTGCATACTTCATACATACAGAAGGTCTTGCAAGATTTGAATCACCTTACGGAAATGATAAAGCGTATTATTCAAGAAGTGCAAAAGTAAAAGTTAACGGAAAACTTCAGGAAATAAAAACTGATCTTGCTTATTCCGACAGCAATAGAGCATTTGTAGATTTGCTGCCTAAAATGAATACGGAAAAACACGGTTATTACAATCCTGCAAATATCTGGCTTCACGACAGACCCGGCTTTATGACAATGAATTATATAGCTGATGAATCTCATTTCGGAAATAATTACTGGAACGGAGTCAAAGCAGACGGACGTTTCCATAACCCCGGAAGAAGCTATCAGGGTGCAGAAAGCAATCCTTTTGATTTCTTTAGAATGATAGCAAGAAAAGAAGATGTTGATGCATTAAACAAACATGCACAAATTGCAAAACTGCGTGAAATTGAAGCAAACTGGTCAAGAGCTTCTAAAGAAGAACGGAAATTTGCATATCAAATTTTTGAACCGTTTATGGCAAATTTCCGCGATGATTATATAGATACCGCAAATGAAGTCCGCACCTATAATTTATCTATGGTTCCTGTCGCAGGTACTAAAGTTAACGGTAAAAATATAAGCTGCGGTACGGTATCCAGAAATTACGGGAAAGAAATGAAATCTCTTGAGACTCCCGATATTGCACAGTTTATGACAACCAAACTTGCAGAAATTGAAACTAAAGATATTACAAACGGAAGCACTCCGGCAAATTTAAAACTGAATGATCCGACAGCGAACTTCTGCAGAGGTAATTTTATAAACGGCTTAACCAAAAAGAAAGCCGGTTTTACAACTTATGAATACAAACCTGTTGTTGAAAACAGAAGCACTGCGGCAAACTTAAAATTGAACGACTCGACAGCAAACTTCTGCAGAGGTAATTTTATAAACGGCTTAACCAGAAAGAAAACTGGTTCTACAACTTATGAATACAAACCAGATGTTGAAAACGGAAAAATTGTATCAGATAACCTTGAAGAAGTATTAAAGGCTAAAAAATCAAATACAAAATGGCTTCTTGATACACTCGGGGAAGCTTTTGAGAATGGCAATATCAACGGATTAACACGTATGTTCTTTACCGAAAGCCAGATTTCGGGAGATGGTGCAGGCGTGATAGGACATTTATCCAAATATAATGAAGGCGATATACTGTTTATGGGCTGGGGAAGACCTGACCCTCAAAAAGGTTATCCGTCAACTTTCCAGGCTTTCTTAAATTTCTTAAAAGACCCGAATGTTGATAAAGAAACTAAAAAACATTGTAAACTGCTTGTCGGAGCAGGCGTATGGGAAAAAGAGGCAAAAGACTTCAAGTGGGTACAGGATATAATAAGACAAATTGAAGAACTTGACGGCGGAATATATAAAGGCAATGCCTGCTATGTTAACGGCTTCTTCCCGAACAGACTTGTCGGCTGCGCTACATATTCAATCTTTACATCAAGATTTGAACCCTGCGGAATAACTCCGCTTGAATCGTTTGCGGCAGGTACACCTGTTATAAGTACAAAAACAGGCGGAGCACCTGATTTTATCACTTCGGCAAGGGGCTATTTAACCAAAAATCCTTACCTCATCAACATAGATGCATCTAAATTCTCGAATTTATCAGGCGAAGAACTGGGCAATGCCATTGATGCGGAAAGAATGCAAAGAAATGCCGCAGAAATAAAAGAGTGTATAAAAGATGCCGTATCTGATTACAACATCAAACCTGAAGAAGGCAAACTTTCAAAATTTGCAGAAATGGTAAGAAACGGTCTGCAGCAAAAAATTGACTGGCATGAAAATGCAGAGTACAACGGCGGTAAAACTGCAAATGAACGCTATATGACAGAAGTATTTGAAGTAGACAAAGGCATGGCTGCACGTAATAAGTCAAAAATGGGTCGTATGGTCGGTGAAAAATTCGGTATAGCAGATGCTCTGAAAGAAGGCGCTTCAAAAATCAGAAACAAATGGACAAAAATTATTATCGGAGCCGGCATCGGTATTGCTGCTGTCGGAACTGCAGCTTATGCGTATATGAAACGCGGGAAAAAGTCCGATAAGCAGGCTGAAAATACAAACACGACACAACCGCCTGCAGAAAACAACACGGCAGACAAGCCAAAGCTCGATAAAGCAGCTTAAAATATCAAGAATTTAAAATATCAACTAAATCAAAAATTACGATGAATCTTTCGATAAGGTCATCGTAATTTTTTGCTTTTAATAATGACCTGAACAGAAATCCGAAAAGCATCGGTTTTTTCTGCCTGATAGCAATCAAAACAACATTATCTTTGTAAGATAATTCAAACCCTTTGGCAGTATAAACTTCCCCGAATCTTTTTACCGTATTCCAGAAAGCTTCACTGATGAATTCCAAATTTTTATTATTCTTTGCAAATATATACAGATATTTATTAATTTCTTCAATATGCGGATTTATTTGTCTGAAATTATTAAATTTTTTCTCGTTTTTAGAAAACATTATTACATGGTTATCAATACTTTTTCCAAGTTCAAGCTCAATTAGAGTTCCTTTGAACATATCAGGTTTATTAACTCCCTTAACAGGCATTTTTAATCTTGAATCCGAGATTATAATGTTAGTACCGTTATAAAAGCCGAAAAAACTTGATACATCTTCCTGAGTATCAAAATTATGAAATAACTGAGAATCAATAATTACATCAGTATTATGATTTTTTGGCCACTTTTTAAAATTTGCAAAGGGAGGAAGAAATAACGGAAGAACTTTTTCATAAAGCAAAGCCTGAAAATCTTTTCCGGCAATAATAAAATTAACTATACTTTTTAATATACACGCATACATCAAAAATAAAATTAAAGGAATAAGAATAAACTTATAAATAGGGCTGAAGTTTACAAACATTACAATAAATGCAAGAAATAAACCAGCTAAAAAGTACAAAGATGATGAAAGTACAACTTTTTTTACTATATGAATTCGTTCACTTTCCAATATCACGATTTGCGGTAATATTTTTTCATCAAAATATTTATAATATATATCTTTTTTATCTTCCATAAAAATTATCTTAACACACTAATAAAAACAATTAAACTTTTTTGTGCTAAAATATAAATACAGAGTATAAGATTAAAAAGAGGGAAAAAATATGTCAGGACACTCAAAATGGTCAACCATTAAACATAAAAAAGCAAAAGTAGACTCACAACGTGCTGTTGTGTTTCAAAAATATTCAAGAGAGTTAATTGTTTCAGCAAGACTCGGAGGTCCTGATCCTGCAGGAAATTTCCGTTTAAGAACAGCTATTGAAAAAGCTAAAGCAGCAGGTCTGCCAAATGACAATATAAAACGTGCAATTGAAAAAGGTGCAGGTGCAGGTTCGGCAGATAATTACGAAGAATTAATATATGAAGGTTATGCACCAGGAGGTGTTGCTGTTGTAATAGAAGCAATGACCGATAACAGGAACAGAACCGCAGGCGATATAAGAAGCTTTTTTACTAAATACAACGGAAGCTTAGGCGCAACAGGATGCGTAGGCTGGATGTTTGACCAGCGCGGAGTTATTACTTTTGATGAAAGTACGGACTTTGATAAACTTTTTGAAGCATCAATAGGTCTTGATGCTCTTGATGTAACAGAAGAAGACGGGCAGTATAAAGTTATAACATCGCCTGAAAATTTTCAATCTGTTGTTGAAGGCCTTGAAGCAGAAGGATTCAAAAGTTTATCGGCAGAGCTGACAAGAATTCCGCAAAATACTATAGAAATTACTGATGAAAAAACAGCAGATCAGATATTGAAACTATTGGATAAACTTGAAGAACACGATGATGTTCAAAATGTCTATGCAAACTTTGATATTTCAGATGATATTTTGCAAAAACTGGAAGCATAATGCCGCAATTAGAAGATATTGAAAATTTATCGAAAAAACTTAATGACACGTGTAATGCAGCAGGTATTACACGTGTACTTGAGGAAATTTTTTCATCAGTACACATATACATTTACGATTCGACATCAGAAACTTTACGCGATTTTTCCAGAAGCTGGATTTCTATTGATGAATTCGGACATAAAGATCAGACAAAAAAATTATATAGAGTTTTTGAAAAACTAAAAAATATTACCTGTACGGAAGAAAATGACTGTCTTTTTTATGGACTTTATCAGGGACAAAAGCTGATTGGAATGATTAAATTCGACAGTATTCCGAATAAAGAGAATTTTGCGCTTTTTAAAACAACATCATATTTAATTTCATTAAAAATTCAAAATGTTATTCTTCTGGAACGGATGCAAAGAAATATAGATTTTCATGATGCAATGAAAAATATTGCAAAAATAATAGAAACACAGTATGAAACCGGCTATATTATACCTATTATAGGTGAAATGATTGATAAATTTGTATCCGAACATTTAATTTATATATTTATAAATAATAAACTTATATGGCCTTCTGCCTGTAAAGATAACAAAATATTTGAACTTCTGAAATGCATAACAAATAAATCAGAATATGTTTTAACTCCGGATAAAAAAATCGGTCTTTTCCCGCTGATAAGCGAAAATAAACTCTTAGGCTGTATCGTAACCAAAAGTACAGATAATGTTTTGAGCGAAAAAGAAATAAGCTATATAGAACAGCTTACAAATCAGGCAGCAACGACAATTAACAGAGCAAATGTCTATGCTGAAATCTTAAAACACGCAACACTTGATGCGCTCACCGGACTTTACAACAGACATCAGCTTGAAGAACGTATAAAGCAGGAAGTCTCCGGAGCAAAACGCCAGCATCGGAGCTTATGCACAATTATGACTGATGTTGATTATTTTAAAAACGTAAATGATACTTACGGACATGCATCAGGCGATTTAGTTTTAAAAACAGTATCAAATGTAATAAAACATCAGCTCAGGGATTATGACATTGCAGGCCGTTACGGAGGGGAAGAATTTGTCATAATTCTTCCGTTTACAAAATTAGAAGAAGCTGAAATGGTTGCCCAAAGACTTAGAAAAGCAGTTGAAAATACTAATATTGATATTTCAAAAGTAAACCCTGATGTGCAGAAAAAAAATATTAATGTTACAATAAGTCTCGGGGTTTGTGAATACAAAAACGGAGATGATGAAAAATCTTTATTGCAAAAAGCAGATAAAGCACTGTATAAAGCAAAAGAAAACGGAAGGAACAAAGCAGAAGTATATGAAAAAATTTCAACAAATTTGCCGTAACCTTGATGATACAAAAAAACTTGCACAAAAATTTGCACCGCTTTTAAAAGACGGATGCTTTATAAACCTGTATGGAGAAATAGGCGCAGGGAAAACCGCATTTGTAAAACTTGTTGCCGATGCACTGGATGTCAAAGAAAAAGTTACAAGCCCGAGTTTTGTAATCCTTAACGAATATCACACCGGCTCAATTCCGATTTACCATTTCGATTTATACAGATTAGAAAATGAAGGAATTAAAACAATTTATGACGAATTGCGTGAATATTCCGAAGGCAGATGCGTAACTTTTGTAGAATGGGCAGAATTTAATCAAAATGAAGCTCCGTTTAACCATATAAAAATTAATGTAAAATATAACGATGATGATTCAAGAATTTATGAATTTGAATCGGCAGGAAAAGATGAGATTATTGAAAAGCTCAGCATTCTTTAATAAAGCAATTACGCGCCACCTTTGTTATAGGGAAGAAATCCGCACAAACGGTGGATGTTAGTAAAAATACCTCCCTTGTAAAGGGAGAGGAACCGCGCAGGCGGTGGAGGGATTATGATAACACTCGCATTTGATACATGCTTAGACAAAATGTATACAGTTTTAAAACGGGATGGAGAAGTTCTGGCTTCCCGCATTGTAGAAAACAAAGATAACAAATATCATTCGGCATTTTTGATTTCAACATTACAGGAAATAATGAGCAAAAATAACGTTAAACCGCAGGATATAAGTTTAATTGCCGTAAATATCGGTCCAGGCAGTTTTACGGGAATACGTGCCTGTGTAACAGTTGCAAGAGTAATGGCTCAGCAGTTGAATTGCAAAGCAGTCGGAATATCATCGCTTGAAATTCTTGCGCAGCTTGCCCCAAAAAATCCTCTGGTTGCTCTTGATGCAAGAAAAAATTGTGCATACCTTTATTACGGCGGTGAAATTAAAGGTGCTGTACAATTGGAAGATGTTCGGGAGATTATAAAATCAGGGGATTATACCGTAATTACAGATGATAAATTGCAGCCTCTGCTCGGCGGGACTTCATATCAGGCACATAATTATGCACTCGGAGAAATTCTTGCAAACCTTGCAGAAAAAAAAGATGATGAAGGGAACTGGCGAAAACTAAAACCGCTTTATATCCAGCCGCCTCCAATGGGAGCGTAGCCGCTCCACCCCACACATTTAGTAACAGGTAGGTTGGGATAAGCAAAGCATTCCCACAAAAGTTTTTTATTCCCTCCCCAAACGGGGAGGGATAGTGTGGGGTGCAAACAGAAAGAACAGAGGGCAAGAAGGCAGGTTAATTACAGAAGGTCTTTTTTGTGCGCAGCACCGATAATAGCTTGACATCAGGACTTCCGCTCTTCCTGACATTTGCTAAGCCCCTCTCCTGTCCTTCAGACACCCTCTCCCCAAGGGGAGAGGGATAAATTCTGAATTTTCTCTCCTCAAGGGAGGGGAACGTAGCCTTTCCATCCGTCATCTGAGAATTGCATGAATTTATTCTGTCACTGTAAGAAAGCGTACCACTCCACTCAACACATACTCCTTCCCTCGTAGTAGGGCTGGGGAGAGGGTAACAATCAGAAGAACAGAAATTCTCAGCGCAAGAGAAATTATTTTAAATCATCTGCTTTAAAAAAGTGAAAATTGGGGAATAATATAATTGAACATTAATCCCGATGGTAAAATATGGAGAAAAAAGTAAAAAAAACAGAAAATATCTCATTTAAAATCCCCGAAATTCCGCTGACAAGGAAAGAATTAAAAAACTTGCTCAACTACCGCATTCCATGCCTTTGCTGCGGTATGGAAATGCTCCATCCCGATATTTACGCAAAATTACTTGACATGACGGAATTATCAGGAGCCGCACAGAATGCAATAAAAATAATCGAACCTTTTGAAAAGATTATGCATCCTGTTGAAAGGCAGGTGTTTAATATGTTTAAGAGCATGTCTGTTAAATATCCCGACAAAAATTTTAAAGAACTTTTACAGATGAAAAAAGATGTCCACGAACTGGCACTCGTAAGAATTCAAAGCATAATCTTCAATAAAATAAGTTTTTACAGACGGATTTTGCCTAAAAAAACAGCAAGGCAATTAAGAAAACTTATGATAAAAACGAATGATATAATCTTCGATCCTGAGCCGCACAAACCTTTTTCAAGAAGAATTTTTATTCACAAATTAAAAAATATACTAAAAAATCTGGAAAGTCGTAAATTAAAGGAAGAAATAATTGAAATTGCCCGCAGACTTCCACGTTCAAGCGATGAAGTCTGTGCATTTGTTGTAAAAAATGCAAGAAAACACGCCAACGTCATCGCACTTAATCTTATACATCCGTCTGTCGGAACATTTGAACATCTTATGCCAAAATGTATGAAGGGGATGAACAATTCGCTGAATTTTGCTCTAGAATGCTCATACTGCAACAACTCAAGACATCATTACCCTATAACCGTACAAATTGAAGAAAATCCTTATATGCCTCAAAATGCACAAATTCAGGCAGATAAACTTATTTCATTGTGCAAAAAAGGTTTGTGTAAAAAAGAATATATAAAAAATCTGAAAACAGTACTGCAAAATCTTTCAGACGATATTATACATCTTGATATCAGCAAACTTGATGTGTAATGTTACAGTTATTTACAAACTGGCAAAAAAATATATTCAGGTATATTGTAATTTTATGAAAGTTTTGCCGGTTACATTCGGAATAAAAAATCAATTTTCTGCAAACGGTTTAAAATTGCATAATACGAATATTTCCGCTTATTTAGCCGCAGATAATACCTGTGATACATTTACATCAAATAAAAAAGATATAAATTTCAACGGGAATATTCCTAACTTTATTAACGGTAAAAATGATTTAAAAAAATTGGCAAAGAACGGACATCTGAGCTGTATCTGGTGCGGAGGTTCAATGTTTATGCAGAGCGAGCTTGACGCATTCCAGCATTTTTCAAAACGACTTGCATCAAACAGCGAACTGTTTGCAAGAGTAATGTTGCATTTTAAAGATTATCTGCCTGAAGAAAGAGTAAACTTGATTAAAAATATTTCATGTTACAACATAGCTTATCCTGAACAGAATTTAAAATTTATTTTAAATAAAATGACTCCCTATGCAGAAAAACGATTGATAGGAAAGCAGTTTTTTATCCTGCACAAACTTAAGCAATTGAAACCGCAGCTTCCTGTAGAATTACATAAAGATTTTGATATTCTTATGGAACACAGCAAATACAGAATTCTCGGCACACCTTATGTAAGTGAATACAGCGGAAAAGAATTTTATTACCAGCTGGGCAACTTATCTAAGACACTACCCCCACCGCGAAAAGAAGAAATTTTAAATATGGCTCAAATATTGACTCATCCGATATTCAAAGAATCAGGCGGCAGGCTTCCCGAAAAATGGCTGAAACGTTTTTATAAACAAACGAAAATTGCACCCAATACAAAAGGAAATTACATATCTCCTTTTGACAACAATGCAAAAGATAAAGCTAAACTGCTTATTTTAAACAAAATTAATAAAATTGCAAGTGATAATAACAACACTGCTATTACAAAACTATGCAATATTACTAAAAACAAAGTTCTTGGCAAACCTGCTAGCGTCCAGTTCAGTAACAAGGCATTTAACTTTAAACTGCATGAAATTATTGAAAACATAGAAAATAAGGAATTAATAGAAAATTTCAATAAGATAGTGAGCAAACTGCCAACATCACTTGATAACAAAGATGCCTTTATCGTAAAGTATAAAAATGACTCAACTGATACAATAATTTCAAAACTGCTGGCGGATTCTCTTGTAACACTTGAACATATAACCCCGATTCTCCGAAATACATCTGACAAAGAAATCAAAATACGTAATAAAGATCTTGCAAAAAATGCACGTATTAAAAGAGGCACAGACAATATAGGCAACTGGGCTCTTGCTCACAGCTGGTGCAACTGTCTCCACGGAAGTAAAAATATAAAAAATGAAAATTTTCCGTTCAGCAAAGAAGCAGGCATAAAATATTTTAAAACCCTTGTTAAAGATGTCAATAACGGCTTGCTTTCTGCAGAATCCGTTATTGCTATGGCAAAAAATTACTTTGAACAAACAGGTATAAGAATAAAATTAAAGGGTATGAAATACACCCGCGAATAAATTATTACAAATTGTAAAATAAAATCCGAAAAAAATTAAACTTTTTCCATAAAAATTCCGATTAACAAAATGGACTTAGTTAATAAGGAATTTTCTAAAATGGCAGACACAGGAGCTTCATTTAACAGACCGTATAAACCTTTCGGGATGAACGTAAAAGTCCCGGAAATAGGGGAAAAGACATTAAAGCTTGCGGGCGGAACATTAGGCAATATCGTAAAAAATCCGACCGAGCCGCTTTTTAAATTTCTTGAAGATAATGAAGAAGTTTTCACGGGAGATATTAATTACAAAATAAATAAACTGTATGCAGAAAGCTTTACAATAGGCTCTGCAATGAGAATAGAGGATGAAAAAATTAACGGAATGCCATCATCATTTGATATGCATTTCTAACCGACCACGCATAAGCATAAGAGATGCAATAAACTAAAATCTGAATTTATTCTTATTTGTCTATATATGCAATAGAAAAGCCCCTAAAGGGCTTTTTTAACGTATTGACAAAACCCGGAAAATCGGAAATAATAAATATACGGTTTTTAATTTTTTAGGAGGCAAAAGTTATGAATAGAGAAGAGCTGAGAATCGCCCCCCCCCCGAAAAGATTGGTATAGCAAGGGATTGCGATTTAGAATTTAAAAAGTTAGTAAGATACTGTAGCTCTAAGGCAGTAGGAAGTCCGGAAATATTTTTATGCAAAACTAAGGTATCGGATGGAACGGCTACGTTCCCCCTCGCCCGCAAGGAGAGAGGGAAAAGTTCTTCACGCTTCGCTTTTCACACTTCATTAAAAAAACGAGCCGCGTTTACTTTGGCAGAGGTGTTGATTACCTTAGGAATTATCGGTGTAGTAGCTGCAATGACAATGCCTTCGTTAATTGCCAATTATCAAAAAAAAGAAACTTTGAGCAAACTAAAAAAAACTTATTCAATTTTCAGTCAGGTTGTTAAACAAGCAGAATTAAATGAAGGAGAAACTGAATATTGGGATTTTACTTTAAGTTCAAAAGAATTTTATACCAAATATCTTAAGCAGTATCTGAATGCAGGCAATGAATATATTGATAAACCATTACCCAGGGATATGGATTATCATACTCTTAATGGAGGTATAAACAACGCTGCCGGCGGACATGAAGTCACTTCTAATCCAAAAGTATTTCTTAATGATGGAACATTTTTTACTATATTAAAATCCAGTGATAATTCTTATTCGGTAGTTGTAAATTTGAATGGATACTCACATCCAAACCGTTGGGGCAGAGATATTTTTGCATTTTCGGTAGTAAAAGGGAAAGGGTTTGTACCGTACGGATTATACACAGGCCTTATATCTTCAGATACCGGAGAAGTAATCGGAAGCTTTGGAGACAGTATAGACAGAGATAAGATAACAGGAACAGGAAATTCAAGAAGCTGTAACAAAGAAAAAGACGGAATATGGTGTGCAGCATTAATTATGTTTGATGGCTGGGAAATAAAAGAGGACTATCCTTGGTAAAATTCGTTATACTGTTTTAAAGAAAAATCTTATCTTTTTCTTGTTTGAGGTATAATAAAAGAGAACAATGGAAGTGTATAACTAAATGCGCCAGAAAAGCGCAAAGCCCGCGGAAAGTTCGCCACGGGCAGGAAAGGAAAATTATGGTACCTGAAACAAAGAAATTTGAAATTGAAATCGGCGGTAAAACGGTTACCGTTGAAACAGGGAAATATGCACAATCCGCAAACGGTTCAGTTACGGTAAGATGCGGTGATACAATGCTTTTTGTTCACTGCTGTGTTTCAAAAGAACCGAGAGTCGGAATTGATTTTTTCCCGCTGTTAATTGATTATGAAGAAAGAATGTCATCTATCGGCCGTATCCCCGGCGGTTACAACCGTTCGGAAGGGAAAGCCGGAGATAAGGCAATTCTTATTTCAAGACTTATTGACAGACCAATAAGACCGCTGTTTCCTAAAGGTTACAGAAATGATATACAAATCGTAGCACAGTTATTCAGCTACGATCAGCAAAATCAGCCTGATACTCTTGCAATGCTGGGGGCATCTTGCGCTTTAATGCTTTCAGGAGCTCCTTTTGAAGGCCCGATAGGTGCGGTCAGAGTATCTCGTGATGAAAACGGTAATATGATTGCCAACCCTACACACCAGCAGGCTGACAAATCAGATTTAGATATTGTAGTTGCAGGTACGCATGATTCTGTAATTATGGTTGAAGCAGGATGTAAATTCGTTACGGAAGACGATATTATGAATGCAGTAGAATTTGCACAAGCTGAAATCAGAAAACAATGCGATGCACAGGTAGCATTTATGAAAGAATGCGGAGTTGAAAAAGAAGAATTCGTAAATCCTTACGATACTTCGGAAATCAAAAAAATTATTGATGAAACGGCTCACGATATGATTTTTGATGCTTACCACAATTTTGACAGAGAGTACAGACAGAATAAACTTGAAGAAGCTAAAAAACTTGTCAAAGAAAAAATTGATGCTCTTCCTGAAGATGACTACATCAAAAAAATTATGGAAGAAACAGGCATCGACTTTGTTGCAGAAGAATTCAAAAATGCCGAAAAACACATTATGCGTTCAATGATTCTTGATGAAGGCGTCAGAGCTGACGGCAGAAAACCTAATGAAGTACGTCCTATCTGGTGCGAAGTAGGTGTATTGCCGAGAGCTCATGGTTCTGCAGTATTTACAAGAGGACAAACACAGGTATTATCTGTTGCAACTCTTGCAGGCCCCGGTATGAAACAGGAGCTTGACGGAGTTGATCCGCAGACAGAAAAAACTTATATGCACAAATATATATTCCCCGGATTTTCCGTAGGTGAAGTAAAACCCTTAAGAGGACCGGGCAGACGTGAAGTCGGACACGGGAATTTAGCAGAAAGAGCAAACATCCCCGCACTTCCGTCTCAAGAAGAATTCGGCTACACAATCCGCGTAACATCAGATGTTCTTGAATCAAACGGTTCAACATCAATGGCATCAACCTGCGGTTCTTCTATGGCATTGATGAACGCAGGCGTTCCCGTAAAATGCATGATTGGCGGTGTTGCAATGGGTATGATAACGGAAGAAGGCAAAGAACCCGTTGTATTAACCGATATTCAAGGCATCGAAGACTTTTTAGGCGATATGGACTTTAAAGTTACGGGAAACGATACCGGAATTACAGCTCTTCAAATGGATATGAAAGCAAAAGGTATTGCAAACGAAACACTCCGCCGCGCATTAGCACAGGCAAAAGAAGGCAGACTTCATATATTAGGTAAAATGAGAGAAGTAATATCTGCACCTGCTGATCACTTGTCTCCGTATGCTCCAAGCATTACAACCATGACAATTCCTGTTGAAGATATCGGAACTGTAATCGGACCCGGCGGAAAACAAATCAGAGCAATCATTGACGCTTCAGGTGCCGAAATTGATATTCAGGATTCGGGTGTTGTTACAATTACCTCTAACGATCAGGAAGGAGCTGAAATCGCTCAGAGAATGATTAAAGAATTAACATTCAAGGCAGAACCAGGAATGGTTGTAAAAGGTAAAGTTGTAAGAATTATACCTATCGGTGCATTTGTAGAACTCGCACCAGGCAAAGACGGCATGGTTCATATTTCTCAAGTTTGCAATGAGAGAATAGACACAATTGAACCGCATCTTCATATCGGAGATGAAGTTATCGTTAAAGTAATCAAAATTGACGATAAAGGCAGAGTTAACCTTACAATCAAAGGGGTAACCGAAGAAGAAAAAGCTCAATTTAACTAAATAAACTAAATAGAAACAAAAGAATACCGGTTTGGCATGTTAAACTTTGATGGATTTCGGACACGTTTCAAAAATCGATTCAGAGCGTAAGTTTAGACAAACTGGTATTTTTTTATATTATTTTGTGCTAAGCTGAAATCAACCGGAGGAATTAAAAATGTGCGATGTTATAACAATTGGAAGTGCAACAATGGATGTATTTGTTGAAAGCGATGATGCCAATATCGTTTCTGTTTCAACAAAAAACAAAAAATCCGAATTTATGAGCTATCCGTATGGTGCAAAAGTGGAGATTACAGACTTTACCTCACAGGTTGGCGGCGGCGGTATAAATACCGCATGCAATTTTGCAAATCTGGGATTTAAAACAAGTGCTATATTCAAAATCGGGAATGACATTTATTCGGAAGGAATTCTTGAATCTTTTAAAAATAAAAACGTTGATTTATCAAATATAATTCAAAATCCACAAGAAAGCACAGGTTTTTCAATAATTCTTGTAAGCTTTCAGGGAGACAGAACCGTTCTTGCACACCGTGGGGCAAATGCTTCAATTAAAAAAGAAGATATAAATTTTGACGCAATAAAAAAAGCTAAATTTCTATATATTGCACCTCTCAACGGCGACAGTACAAAAGTTCTTGACGATATTGTAAATTTCGCAAAAGAAAATCATGTAAAAGTGTGCTTTAATGCCGGCTCTTCAAGCCTTAAAAAAGGTTTTAACTACCTTAAACAAATACTTGAAGATGCTCATATTGTTGTAATGAACAAAGAAGAAGCATCTATGGCTACACAAATTCAAGTCAGACCTGACACAAGAGAGGAAAAATTTTCTGAAGCCCTTATCCATCCTGATATTAAAGATATGTTCAAAAAATTGAAAGTCAGAGATTATCAGGTAATTGTAATAACAGACGGCGGACGCGGAGCTTATGCGTATGACGGCAAAAAATATTATTACTGTCCTGTTTTTGACGGACCTGTTGTATCAACATTAGGTGCCGGTGATGCATTTGCTTCAACATTTTGTGCGGCACTCGGCAAAACTAAATTAGATATAGGTAGAGCTTTGATGTACGCATCTGTAAACTCCGCAGGAGTTGTATCTGCTTTTGGAGCGACTCAGGGACTTTTAACTTTTGAAGAAATAGAAAAAAGATTACAGGCAAAACCTGAATACACTTATAAAATTGACGAATAAAAATTTAATTCAGATATTTTAAAATTTTACATGGTGTTCCTGCGGCAAGAACGTTCGCGGGAACATTTTTACTTACAACACTTCCGGCCCCTATCACAGAATTATCACCGATTGCAACACCGGGCAGTATTGTAACATTCCCGCATATCCAGACATTATTACCTATAGAAACAGGCTTTGTATAAATCACTCCTTTTTCTCTTAATTCCGAATTAAACGGATGCGTGCTTGTATAAATCGCACAGTTTGGACCGATTAAAACATTATCGCCTATTATAACTTTATCAGCATCAAGAATTATAAGATTATGATTTGAATAAAAATTTTCACCTATCTCAATATTGTAGCCATAGTCGCACATAAACGGCTGTTCCAATAAAAATACAGATTTTGTTTTAGCAAGAATATTTTTTAACAATTCAAGACGCACACCCAGCATATCAGGCGAAATCGAATTATATTTATGACATAAAGCTTTACATCTTGTCCGCTCATAAAATAATTTCATACTGTCAACTGTAGATTTAAAATTAGCATTTGAATTTTCCATATTTCACCTTGATAAATTTTACGGGAAATACCCGATAATAAAGTAATATAATTTTATAAAAATTACCTTATCTTGATAACCGATTTCCCTTAGCATATTAATTTTTTATAACTATTTTAATTTTCACATTTTATAGTATAATATTTTGTATAAGAAGGAGAAAATTATGGGATATAAAATTTTATCAAAAAAAGAACTTTGTCCCAATCAGTTTGAAATCACGGTATATGCGCCCTATGTTGTAAGGAATGCAAAAGCCGGACAATTTATAATATTCAGAGCAAATGCGAACAGTGAACGCGTTCCGCTTACTATTGCCGATGTTAACAAAGATAAAGGCGAACTTACTCTTGTATTTATGGCTGTCGGATATTCAACAAAGCAGCTTGCAGCTTTAAATGTCGGAGATGAAATCCATGATGTTGTCGGACCTCTCGGGCAGCCGACACATATAAAAAAATACGGAACTGTTGTTTGTCTGGCAGGAGGATACGGTGCAGCTCCGTGCTATTTGATTGCAAAAGCTTTTAAAGAAGCAGGCAACAAAGTTTATATGATTATGGGAGCAAGAAATAAAGACTTAATATTCTGGCAGGATAAGATGAAAGATGCCTGCACTGAACTTTTCATAACCACAGATGACGGAACTCTGGGTGAAAAAGGATTTGTAACACAGGTATTAGATAGAATTATTAAACAGGAAAAAGTAGATTACGCAATAGCTGTGGGACCAATGCCTATGATGCGCGCGGTGGCGGATTTAACCAGAGATAAAGGAATTTATACTGAAGCAAGTATGAATCCGATTATGGTTGACGGCACAGGAATGTGCGGAGCCTGCCGAATTACGGTCGGCGGAGAGACTAAATTTGCTTGTGTTGACGGACCTGATTTTGATGCTCATAAAATCGACTTTGATGAAGTTATCAACAGAACAAAAATCTATAAAGATCAGGAAAGAAAACGCGATGAAAACTGTAATCTCTTAAAAAAGGCAGCAGAAATAACAAATAAATAGTAAGGAGATAAAAATGGCAAAAGACATACCATATTGTCCGCTGATGAGCGCAGGCTCTGATATCGATAAAGTTTGTACACTGGAAAGCTGTGCCTGGTATCTTCCAAGCGTTAGAAAATGTGCAATGTATATGCTTGCCTATAACGCTTTGATTGAAACAAATGCAAGACAAAAAGCTTCACAACAGCACAGATAGGATTTTTCATGAAAATAATTGTCTGCATAAAACAGGTTCCTGATACTACAGATATCAAATGGACAGAAAATAATACTATTCGGAGAGAAGGCGTGGAAAGCGTCATAAATCCTTATGATTTATACGCAATTGAGGAAGCTCTAAAGCTGAAAAGAACTCTTGAAAACGTTGAAATTACAGTTCTTACAATGGGGCCTCTGCAGGCTGAAGAAATCCTCAAAAAAGCAATAGCTGTCGGATGTGATAACGCTGTGTTGATTTCAGATAAAAAATTTGCAGGCGCTGACACTTATGCGACAGGGAAAACTATAGCTGCAGCAATTAAGAATAAATTATCAGATTATGATTTAATTTTATGCGGTCAATTCGCTGTTGACGGGGATACTGCTCAAACAGGTCCGAGTATTGCAAATCAGCTCGGTATTCCACAGGTTACATATGCAAGAAAACTGAAAAAATGTGATGGTAAATGCATCTATGCAGTGCGAGAAATTGAAGAAGGTCTTGAAACAGTTAAAGCCGAATTTCCTGCACTCATTTGTATATTAAAAGGAATGGAAGAACCAACCCGACCGAGAATTAACGGAATTATAAAGGCACAGAATACTGAAATTACAATATATTCTATGGAAGATATCTGTTTAACCCCCGAAGAAACAGGCATTAAAGGTTCCCCTACATACGTAAGCCGTGCATTCCGCCCTGAACATAACAGGGGAGAATGTGAAATATGCCGGGATTGCAATTCTTTAGCGGAAAAAATAAAAGAATTCGGAGGAATTTTAAATGAGTAATATTATGTTATATGCAGAGGTTACAAAAGAGAATTACCTCCATACAGTAATGTTTGAGCTTGCATATAAAGCGCAGGAACTTTCCAAAAAACTTGATAACGCATCCGTTTCGGCTCTTTTAATATGTAAAACAGGATTGGCGGAAAATTTTAAAGAAGCATTTATAAATTCAGGTTTTGATTTTGTCTATATTGCAGAAAGTAACAGACTAACCCATTATTCGACAGAATTGTATTCAAAAATTGCTGTTGACATTATAAGAGAAGTCAAACCCGATATTATACTTGTCGGAGCAACAACTCAGGGAAGAGATCTGGCACCGAGAATTTCATCATCTCTCCATACAGGATTAACAGCAGACTGTATAGGGCTTGATATTAATGAAAAAGGGCAGCTGGCAGCAACCCGTCCGACATTCGGCGGGAAATTAATGGCTACGATTTTATGCAAAACTTTACCTCAAATGGCAACTGTAAGACCGAAAGTTTTTAAACCAGCGCCTGAAAACATTGTAAAAGATACTAAATTTATTTACATAAAGCCCGAAATTGACAATATTCAAAAAAAAGTAGAATTTATTGAATTTGTAAAAGGCCTGAATACCGCAATCAATGAACTTGACAGTGCAGAAATTATTGTGGCAGGCGGCAAGGGAATGAAAAATGAAGCAGGATTTGAACTTTTGAAAAACTTTGCGGAATGTCTGGGCGGCTGTGTCGGAGCCAGCAGAGGTGCTGTTGATATGGGGCTTGCATCTCCTGATATTCAAATAGGACAAACAGGTAAAACAGTTACTCCCAAATTATATATTGCCTGCGGAATTTCAGGCGCAATTCAGCACATTGTCGGAATGCAGGAAAGCGATAAAATTATCGCAATTAATAATGACCAGAAAGCTCCGATATTTGAAGTAAGCGACTGTGGAATTGTCGGCGATGTATTTGAAGTAATTCCAGAATTAATTAAAATAATCAAAAATTCCGGGGGAAACGAAACTCCTGATGTTAATATGATTTAGTTACAAACTGTAAAAAATATTGATCCAAATAGCAAATAATCTTATTGTCGTTTTTTAAAGCTTAATAATAAAAAGGAGAAAATATAAATGTTTATATCAGCGCTGAATGGAACCGTGCTTAATTTCAAACCGTATGCGAATTACAGAAAAGATAACAGAGCATTAATCTCTTTGAATGCAGACAATCAGCGTTCTTATGACACTGTATCTTTCAGCGGAAAACTCCCAGGCAAAAATGTTTTTGACAAATATAAACCCGTTCACAAATTATTTGAGAATTACGAAATTACCATTCACAATAAAGAAATAGCAAAAAAACTTTCACAATCATATACTTTCAAAACATTTAAAAACCTGTTTAATTTTGCAGAAAAAAATGGTGTGTTTAAACTGGATATTAACCCTGATACACATTATGTAAAAACAAGTTTGATATCGCAGGCGGAAAATCCTCTTATGAGTAAACTGGTATGGGTTACGGACAGCTGTAATTACATGCCTGTTTTAAAAGATAAATACCCGCAAAATGCAGTACCCTTAATGGAAAATATCTCAAAATTTTATAAGAAACAGGAAAGATATTTTAATAAAGTTATACATAACCCGCTGGGGTATGAATTAAACCATGATTGGGCATCTACGGCAAAATTTGGTATCGGACATGTATTTAACCCTGCAAATATGAGAACGCATAAATGGTTTCCCCATACAAGACTTGAATCGGCAGGGCTGTATTTAAAAACAATGACAGAGTTGATTAAAGACGGATTAAACGGAGCTGAATACGGATATAAAAAAGCCTCTGATATTTCCCAAAACACCATTGATGCAGTTACAAATATTACTGCCTATCTCGAAAAAATTGTTTATCCCTACAGTAAATCAACAGGACCGTGGGAAGAAAAAACATTTAACATAACACCCTCAAGCGATACTGCGGTAATTAATGAAGGGTTTAGAAAAATAATAGATTTAATGTATTCTCCAAGTGATAACACAGAAATTTTAAAAGTACGCAAACGGCTTCTATCTGCAAAAAACGGCAAAATATTTGAAGATGAAAACAAATTGAAAAATATGCTGAAAATTGGAGAATACCGTATTAAATCAAATAGTACGGAAGAAGTTCCGTCCAGATTTGAAAGAATTTTTGACGGAGCACTGAGTTTTATTCCTCATACCGAAAAATTTGATGATGATGCATATAAAGATGCTCTTGAAATTATGAACAGAATGAATTACCTTGAACGCGGTAAAATTGTGAGATCAAACGGAGTTATACGTTACGAAGGCGACAGGTATTTGAATATGACATCAGGGCATAAAGTTAATAACTCTAATCTTACTCCGCTCGGTACAGAAGCTCAATGGTTTATGTCAAGCGACATTTCAAGAAGTTATGGAATAGCCGTAAAAAGACTATTAGAAAAAATTTCACACGATGGCAAAACTGACAAAAAAGCAACACAGCTTTTAGCCAAAGCAATAAAAAAAGAAACTGAATATATAAACCGTGCATATGCACGTATAACAGGGAAAAATTCATACAAAGCCAACGGCAAAGAATGTCCTCCTTTCCAAATTCCGGAAGCATATCAGGCAGTAACAAATTCAAAAGATGAAATTATTTTTGTCCCCGGAACACACACTCCGCTTGGCTGGGCGCAAGCATCTTTGTATAATGCATCCAAGCTTATGCTTGAAAATTTAAAAGAAATCGAAAAGCTCAATATTTTATAATCTTTTTGTGCTAAAATAAATAAGTAATTGACCTGTTTTTCAAAGAAAGGATAAGGGATATGAATAAGGTTGTAGTCGGCGCTCAATGGGGCGATGAAGGAAAAGCTAAAATTACTGATTTACTTGCACAGGATGCTGATTTGATTATCAGATATCAGGGGGGATGCAATGCAGGACATACAGTTGTAGCGCATAACAAAACCTTTAAATTTCACCTTATACCATCAGGAATTTTGTATAAAGGCAAAACCTGTTTTATTGGTGCAGGAACCGTTATCTTACCAGAATACTTTGAAGAAGAAATTAATGGGCTTATAAAAGAAGGTATTGACGTAACAGGACTTAAAATTAATCCGCTTGCATCAATTACAATGCCTTATCATACGGAAGTTGACGGATATTCCGAAAACACTGCAACGAAAGGAAAAATCGGGACAACCAAAAAAGGAATCGGCCCGACATATACCGACAAAATGGCAAGAATCGGCCTAAAGGTAGAAGATTTGTATTCCGAAGATGCATTGTCTGAAAAACTTGATATTATTTTACCTTTAAAAAATAAAACTTTGAAAGAAGTTTACGGACTGAAAACTTATACAAAAGAGGAAATTTTGGATTTATGTCGTAAATATGCTGAAATTTTCAGACCCTATGTCTGCTTTGACTGGCAAAAAGTTCTTGAAGATGCAAAACGCGATAAAAAAGCAATTCTTTTTGAAGGCGCACAGGGTGTTATGCTTGATATAGACTACGGAACTTATCCTTTTGTAACCTCATCCAATCCGATAGGCGGAGGAGCTGCAACAGGCTCAGGCTACGGACCGACAATGATTGATGAAGTTATTGGTGTTGCAAAAGCTTATGTAACAAGAGTCGGAGAAGGACCTTTTGTAACTGAATTAACGGATGAAACAGGAGATAAAATCCGTGAAACAGGTCATGAATACGGTGTTACAACCGGCAGACCCAGACGCTGCGGCTGGTTTGATACGGTTACTATGAAATATGCCGTTTTAGTCGGCGGTTTAACATCTGTTGCACTCACGAAAATCGATGTATTTGATACTTTTGATGAAATAAAAATCTGCACAGCTTACAAAGATAAACGAAACGGCAGACTTTACACAAGCTACCCTACGGATGTATTTATACACAAATACTTAGAGCCTGTTTATGAAACTCATAAAGGCTGGGGGCAAGATATTACAGGGATTACTGATTTTAACGAACTCCCTGAAAATGCTAAAAAATATCTTGCAAGACTGGAAGAATTACTTGAAGTCCCAATTTCTATCGTAAGTGTAGGACCTGACAGAGAACAGACTATTTTCAAGTAATAAGCTTGACAAACACAAAAAAATCGTAAATAATAAAAGTGTTGGAAGCAGAAAGAGGAGTTTAAAAATGAGTAATAACAAAGCTTTGAGAGTACCCCCCCCCCGCAAAACGCAAATATAACAAGGATCTTGAAGCAATGTATTTACATATTTAAAAATTTATGCCATAATAGTGATATGGAACATCACTTAAATAAATATTTTGGGTTTACTCTGGCAGAAGTTTTAATTACTCTCGGAATTATCGGTGTTGTGGCTGCGATGACTATGCCGTCTTTAATTCAGAATTACCAGAAAAGACAAACTGCAGTGAGACTGGAAAAGTTTTATTCCATAATGAGTCAGGCAGTTCTTCAATGGCAGAATGATGAAGGAATTATTACCGGTGATAGTATGTTCACTCTGGAAGATGTTAATAATCTTGAAAAATTGAAAAACTGGTTTAATAACGGCATTGGCAAATATATAAAAACAATAACCGATGAAGATGAACACGGGAAATATTATAAAGTGGCCTTTGCAGACGGAAGCGGATTTTCTGCGTATATCGGCAGGTATGGAGCTTTAGAACCTGTGGTATATTTCTTTTACTGCACAGAATATAAATACTGCAGATATGAATCCTATGACGGTAAAAGGACATTTTTGTTTACATTATATAAGGGCAAATTTATTACATCTTACCCTGCATCTGATAATTTAACAAGAGATGAATTAATTAAAAAATGTAAAGTTGGAAACGGTAAAGACAGACGCCACGATTGTGCAAGATTAATTCAAGTTGATGGATGGGAAATCAGAAAAGATTATCCATGGAATCAAATTTTGACAGAAGATGAAACGGATTAGCAATTTTTCTATTCTTCATGTTTTAATATACATGTGGTTAGAATAAATTCAATTAATGGTGTAAATAATTACAATATAAATAACAAGCCTGCATTCAAAGGCAGAGAAGTTCAAACAAATCCGCAGATTGGACAATTGCCTGATATTCAGCCTGATTATGCTGTTAAAGCTCCAATTTCATATATTAAAACAGGCGAAATAAATTTTCCTTATGATACGAAAGCTTACTGTTACAAACTTTCAAACGGTCAAAAGGTAATTATTGTCCCGCAGGAAGGTGAAACCGTTTTGCGTACTTACGTCAATACAGGATCAATGAATGAACCTGATAAACTTCGCGGAATCAGCCACTATATAGAACATAATTTATTTAACGGATCTCAGGGGATTGAAAACGGCGACTTTTTTAAACAGGTTGATAAAATGGGAGCATCTACAAACGCCTCTACAGGCTTTGCGGAAACAAATTATTACATAAGCTCTAACCTTTTAAATGACAGTGATCTGGAAACAAAGATCAAACTTCACTCATCAATGCTTGAAACTCCAATTTTTGCCCTGGAAAAACTGGAAAAAGAAAAAGATATTGTAAATTCCGAAATAAATATGATAACTTCAGATCCGGAAAATTTGGCAATCAATAAGATGATAAAAAATCTTTACGGGATTAAATCAACATCTACAGACATGATAGGCGGAACAACCGATAACATTACTAACCTTACAAGAGAAGATGTTGTAAATTATTTTAATAACAATTACTATCCTGCAAATATGGTAACAGTAATTACAGGAGATGTAAAACCTGATGAGACAATAAAGCTTATCTCAAAATACTTTACATCAAAAAAACAACCGCAAACACAAAGACATATTGAAAAATTTAACCCTATACAAAAAACCGTAAGAGAAGATTTAATCTCTGATAAAGCAAATGCTTCATCAATAGTTGTAGGTTTTAACGGACCAACATCAGATAATACAAAAGACCGAATTTATACAAAAGCTTTATTGTATCTTCTTTCAGCATCACCGACTTCGCGTATAGATAAAAAAATTAAGCCGTATAATACCGGAACACGTGCAGAAGATGAAAAAATCAGCACAAATAACAAAGACGGCCGTTTGCTGATGATTACATCAGAATGCTCTGATGAAAATTCTGAAAAAGTATTGAAAAACATCTTCAATGAAATCGGAAATATCGCAAATAACCCGCCAACTGATGATGAAATGCAGATAGTAAAAAAAAGAATGCTTAACAATTTTTCACTCTTATTTGAAAATTCATTCGGGACAAATAATGCAATTGGAACATCAGTATTAGAAAATAACGAAGATTATCTAAATAACTTTGAACAAATAGTAAAATCAATGACTGCAGAAGATCTTGTTAATACAGCCAAAAAATATCTTGACATAAACAAAGCCTCTGTAGCTGTAGTGCACCCGTCATCCGCTAATGCAGAAAGTATTCGGAAAAATTATAAAAATGTATCATTTACGGGTGCAAAAAAAGAAGCAATAAATATGGCCGATGTTAAAGAATACAATATGCCTAACAACTACCGTATTGCAACAATAAATTCAAGAACAGACAATGTTAAAATAAATTTCCGCATATCAACGGATGAAACTTATAACGGCAGCCCCTCAGCACGGCTTGTGCTTGATAAAATTCTCGATGAAGGTTCTATGCAGAGAAATCAAGAGGATTTTCAAACAGATTTGGCAAAAAACGGAATCACAAGTTCAATTGGCGCAGGATACGATTCAATATCAGCAGCAGTAACATGTAACAGTGAAGATGTAATCAAAGCCTTAAAAAACTTGCAGGAAGTTGTTGAAAACCCGAGATTTACAGATTCTGAATTTGAACATGCTAAAGCTGATATAAAAGAAGCTATTCTGACATCTGATAAATCAGCATTTGATAAACTTGAAAATGAAATCTATAAAGGACTGCCGGCAGGTTATTCCAAAGAGGAGATACTTAAAGATCTGGAGACATTAAAACTTGATGATGTTAAAGCTCTTTATGATTACACTATGAAAAACGGCAAAAGCGAAATTGCAATCTCGGCGCCGTTTGACAAAAAGCCTGAATTAAATCAGCAAATCTTTAACACTGTTGCAGGCTTTAAATCAGTTCAGCCGTATAATCCGAAAGTTTTACAGGAAATTTATAAACCGTCAGAACAAACAAAAGTTTTAACGGATACTGATTTTAAGAATCAGGCTGAAATAGTTGAAGCATACAAATTTCAGGTAAACGAAAATATTAAAGACCGCATAGCTCTTGAGCTTTTGAGCACAATTTTAGGAGGCAACCCTTCTTCCAGACTGTTCAGCGACCTGAGAGAACAGCAAAAACTAGCTTATCATGTAAGCTCAAACCTTGAAACTTACAATAATATCGGACTTTTAACATTAAAAATCGGTACAACTACAGATAACAAAGAAACGGGCGAACAAAGCTTTGACAATGTTCAAAAAGCAATTACAGGCTTTAATAAACATATAGAAAAACTGAAAAAAGAAAAAGTTTCGCAAGATGAATTAAATAATGCAAAATTAAGCCTGAAAAATACTCTGCTAAATTCAAATAATACACCGTTCGGGAGAACAATCAGCCTTTTGCAGGGGCTTGAATCACCTTACGGAATAAACAGAGAAAACCGGTTATATAATGAAATAGATAAGATTACTGCAGACGATATTTATAATACAGCAAACTACATTTTTTCAGGCAAACCTACTTACTCAATAGTTGCAACAGAAGACACCCTTAATGCAAATAAAGAATTTTTAGCTTCTCTGACAAAATAATGTCTAAAATTACTTTAATCTGATATCATTAGGAGATACCGCAAAAGAAGTTCCCGTACCGTTATCGTCAGGGATGAATGTTACAGGTACATAAACATATTTACCGCATGCATTAACTGTCCAAACTTCTTTCCATGGAGAACTGGCATATCTTTGCCCGTTATATATCCTGTTAAATTCCGGCATTTTTTCAAGCTTTGTATCAGTTACAGACAAATCAGTACAATTTTTTATTTGAACTGAAACAGCAGCGAATACTGACATAGTGGCATCTCTTTGCAATAACTGACTTGCAATCGAATCTCCAGGATACCTTCCGCCATTTTCACGAGCATAAACATTACAAGATACCAAAAAGAGTAATGTTAAAATTAAAGATGATAAAAAATATTTTTTCATATTTACTCCTAAATTAAACTTACTGCTTAGGATCTTTGATATCATATTTTACCCCATGACCCGTTGTAGTAAAATCTATTGGAATTACAACATCAATTCCGCAGGCATCAATAGTCCACTCTTCAGACCAAGTACCGCCAATTTCCTTACCGTTTCTGCCATATTCAATATTTGCTTTTTCTTTGGTTACTTTTGTATCGGACAACATAAATTTTTTACAGCCGCTTATCGCTCTTGCAGTTTTAGAATAAACATAACCTAAAACTACAGCCTGCATATTTTGAGGAAGCTGTGTTTTACCGGCCAGCGGAAGTTCTGTTCCAAGATAAGAACGTGCAAAAACTGCAGATGATGAAACCATAAATAATGCAAATAAACATACACAAATCTTTTTCATACAAAATCCTTTCGAAAAACTATTAATGATAATAACATATTGCACAAGAAAAGACAAGCTTAAAATAAAAAAGCCTGCCCTTTCACAAGTTTGATTAACAATAGTGTTAATTATTTTCAAAAACATCCCGATATGAAGTAATAGCATAAAAAATTGCACTGATACCGACAAGCCCGTAAACAATTCTTGACATGACAGTCATATCGCCGAAAATTAAAGCTACTAGATCAATATTAAAAAATCCAACAAGCCCCCAGTTCAAAGCCCCTATTAAAACCAAAATATAGCTGATAATTTTTACAACCTGCATAATTTACCTCACTTTCACAAATTATCTTCACCTGAAAGTAAAAATTATTAAATAGGTAAATACGGCAATAAAAAAAGAGCCTGAAAAATATCAGACTCTTTTTATGACTATAATTTTCTAACAAATTATAATTTAGAAGCAACCATCAAAGTAGTTTCAGCCAATCTTGTAGAATAACCCATTTCGTTATCATACCAAGAAATGATTTTAACCTGATTTCCGCCCATTACACGAGTTAATAAAGCGTCAACGGTTGATGATTGAGAAGTACCTACATAGTCAGAAGATACGAGCGGTTCTTCTGTGTAGCAAAGAACATGTCCGTCAGCACCTTCTTTTAATGCTGCATTAACTTCTTCAACAGTAACGTCTTTTGAAAGTTCGAATACAACGTCTACTAAAGAAACGTCAGGAGTAGGAACTCTCATAGCAAAACCGTCCAATTTACCTTTCAATTGAGGTAATACAAGAGCAACAGCTTTTGCAGCACCGGTTTTTGTAGGAACGATGTTCAAAGCGCCTGCTCTTGCTCTTCTGGGATCTTTGTGGCCTGCATCTAAGATTCTCTGATCGCCAGTGTATGAGTGAACAGTTGTCATCAAACCTTTAACAATACCGAATTTTTCATCAATAACTTTAGCTACAGGAGCCAGACAGTTAGTTGTGCAAGAAGCCATAGAAATTACATTGTGTTTTGCAGGATCGTATTCTTTATCGTTAACGCCTAATACAATTGTAATATCTTCATTTGTAGCAGGAGCTGAAATGATAACTTTTTTAGCACCCGCATCAATATGAGCATGAGCTTTAGTTGCATCTGTGAAGAAACCTGTTGATTCAACAACAACTTCAACACCTAAATCTTTCCAAGGTAATTGAGCAGGATCTTTTTCTGCAAAGAATTTAATTTTTTTACCATTTACGATAATACCTTCATCGTAAGCTTCAACTTCACCGTCAAATTTACCCATTACAGAGTCATATTTGAAAAGTCTTGCAGCATCAGCAGGTTTTAAACCCGGGTCATTAATTGCTACATAATTAATTTTGTCAAAAATACCTTCTCTGATAGCGGCACGTAATGTGTTACGGCCAATTCTACCAAAACCGTTAATTGCTACATTTACCATAAGTGTTTTCCTTTCTTTTGTAAAACTCTCACATGGAATTTATATCATCAACAAAAAAACTAATCAAGTAGGGAGAGCCGTTTGAAATATTAAAAAAAGGTTAATTATTTTATTAAAATTACACTAGAATCTAAACGGATAATCTTTCGAAATCCGCCAGCCGTCAATCATTATTAGAGCAGCACAATAATCATTTCCATCAGAAGTTTCCGCGGCACACCCAAAAGATCCTTTAAACAAATCCTCTCTCTTTCCAGTCCATTGCCATGCATAAGGCTCAATCGGATTCTTAAAAGGCGTTAAATTAATATCATATGATACAGTATTAAAAACAAAATTAAATTTTTCAACCCCGCGTTTTTCACATTTTGACGCAACAGGACAAAAAACAAATTCTGTACTGTTTCTTATATCTGACTCTGGATAAACAGGATAGAACATACTTCCATCAGGAAAATAATAATAATTTTTGTTATTTTGGTGCTCTGTTTTAAGAAGTTTTAAATATTTTTTTAAATAATTTTCTATTAAAGGATTTTCTTCTGACACATCCCATTGCTGCCAATCTCCATATTCCTCAGTTGCCTGTAAAACAGCCTGATTCATAACTGTATAAAACTTTTTCAAACGTTCAACAACAAGATTTTTTCTATAATTAGAAATTAATGCCGGCAGAGTTAAAGCAGCAACAATTCCTATAATTCCAAGAGTTATTAATACTTCTGCCAGAGTAAAACCTTTTTTCATAAATCCTCCTTTTATAAACAATAGTTAAATAATATTATACAATTATATAATATTATTATATGAATATATAATATATTTTGCAAGTCTTTGCATAAAATGATAAATAATTCTTATGATTAAGAATAAATTATCTGAAATTATGGGAAGAAGACGAATGAACATGGCAGAAGTTGCAAGAGAAGCAGGCTTGACTCATGTTACAGTCTTTAGAATTTACCATGAAAAAACAAAAACAATAGAACTTGAAACTTTAGACAAATTGTGTAATGCTTTAAATTGTAGAGTTCAAGATATATTTGAACATGTTCCGGACAAAGATTAGGGAAAACATCAATGAGAATAGCAAAAATCACAAACAGCCCGTGTTTTAACGGAGTATCTAATGGTAAAAAAGAAACATTTTTAGAAAAATTCCATTCCTGCACAAAAAATTCCGCAGATATGACGGACACAATTCTTGTACCCAGAACCATTTTTAAAGGTTATCTCGGGATTATGACAGGTACAACACTTGTAACATTAGGCGGATTAGTAAATAAAACAAAGCATCCGAAACTTTTTAAAGGTACAATGGCTGCAGGACTTTTAACTTCACTATACGGAACTTATGCGTTTGTAAGACCTTTTATTATAAAAGATGCACCGGGAGTGGCTAAAAATAAATAAAA
The DNA here is from genome assembly GCA_949284415.1 of uncultured bacterium. Lineage (GTDB taxonomy): Bacteria > Cyanobacteriota > Vampirovibrionia > Gastranaerophilales > Gastranaerophilaceae > Stercorousia. Next base: position 31,349 of record CASDVM010000014.1, read on the forward strand.
AAAGGAACTTATATCGCAGTTTACACCAAACAATATCTAAATTGTCACCCTGAACTTGTTTCAGGGTCTAACTGATATGGAATGCTGAAATAAATTCAGCATGACAAAATGAAACATTTTAGATAAATTACTGAGCGGATACGCAGGCTATAATTGCATCTGTCAAGCGCTTTACAGGAACTATCTCAATACGCTTATCTTCAATTTTGTTTGCGTAAGGCACAATCGCTTTTTTAAAACCTGTCATTACAGCTTCATTCAAACGTTTTTCAATATTATTTACGGGATGAATTTCTCCTGACAGACCGATTTCACCGATTATGACAGTCTGCGGATCAACGACAACATCACGCGCACATGTTGCAACAGCAAGTGCAATGCCCAAATCTGCGGAAGGTTCATAAACATCTATTCCGCCCATTACATTTACATAAACATCCTGCTTTGAAAGATTAAGCCCTACTCTTTTTTCTAATACTGCAAGAATTTGCAAAACCCTGCCGGTATCAACACCGTTTGTAACTCGTCTCGGGGTCGGGTAAGGAGTTGTACCTACAAGTGCCTGAATTTCAACTAAAAGCGGACGTGTCCCCTCATTTGTTACAACAATTGCGCTTCCGGGAACTGACACCTGCGAACGCTCATTTAAAAAAAGTTCATTCGGATTTGTAACACATTTAAGCCCGTCTGTTCCCATTTCAAATATGCCGACTTCAGATGTGTTTCCGAAACGGTTTTTCATTGCTCTCAGCATTCTGTAAGATTTATATTTGTCGCCTTCAAAATAAATAACCGTGTCCACCATGTGCTCTAAAACCTTAGGGCCTGCAATATTCCCGTCTTTTGTAACATGACCTATTACAATAATTGTTATATTCTTTGATTTTGCGATATGCATTAAAAGATTTGTACATTCTCTGATTTGCGACACGCTGCCTGCAGAGCTTGCAACATTTTGGGAATAAATAGCCTGAATACTGTCAATAACAACGACATCAGGCACCAAATCTTCAATTTGTGATTTAATATTTTCCATAGAAGTCTGGGGATAAATATATAAATTATCAGCATCTATAGAAAGCCTTTGCGAGCGGAGTTTCAGCTGACTTGCGCTTTCTTCAGCCGACACATACAAAACTTTCCTGTTACTTTTGCATAGTTCACCGCTTGTCTGTAAAAGAATGGTTGATTTGCCTATCCCGGGATCTCCCGCAATTAACACAAGCGAACCCTGAACCAGGCCACCGCCTAAAATTCTGTCAAACTCCGAAATATTTGTTGAAACTCTGACTTCTTCACCTATATGAATATCTTTTAAAAGTTCAGGTTTTTCTTTATTTATAAATTCATCATGTGGAGAATTCAACACTGATTTTGTACTAAACTGCATCTCTTCAACAAGAGTCCCCCACGCGCCGCATTCGGGGCATTTGCCGAGGTAACCTGCCGTTTCATACCCGCATTCCGTACATACCCATTTAGATTTTACTTTTGCCATAAATTGATTATACAATAAACAAAATCGGAACATAAGATATGTTATTGGAAGTGAAACAATCTGATGAAGATACCTTGTCGGTAAAAGAAAGTAGCGACAAGCGGATTGCGAGCTGAGGCTGGAGTGGCGGATGCGCTGAGCAATTGACAAGCAAAAACGCTAAACGCGAACAACCAAGCAAAAGTACCGCAAAGAAGCTCCCGGCTTTCACTTCGTTCACTGATCAATTGTAATTGCTCAACTTAAGCCGACTAAACTCGCTTATTGGTCATGCGAAACTTATTTAAGAATCTAATCTCTTTACCATTCAAACAGCACTCGTTATGATGTTGTTTCGTTAAACAGTAATTGTTATTAGCCCCTCTCTCTAACTCTCTCCCCAAAGGGGCGAGAGAAAAAATAATTTTTTGTATGCTTTTGCGCAACGTAAAGACTTATTCTCTTATTTACCTATTCAGTTATTCTCTTATAATAACATATCTTATGAAATTCTATTATATAAAAGGCGGTTTTAAAAACCGCCTTTCATTCTTACTTCCTGTCTGTTTTATTTATTAAAGATACATCATCTACTCTTAATGCAAAATAAGGCTTCATTTTATCTGCTTCTTGCAAGAATAAAACAAATGTGTCGTCAAAATAGAATTTACGCGGCTCTAACTTTTCAGGAACGAGTGCAGACATCTTGACCGCAATTGCAGCTTCTGATTTCAACTTAACACCTTCATTATCCATTTTGAAATCAATTGTCTCAAGCGCCTGGCTGATTATCAAATCAGTTCCTTTAATTTTATGATTACAAAGCTCATCAAATGATTTTTCTCTGTATAAACTAATATTCGGAACTTTCAATTCATCATCAGAATTGAATTTTGACGGGCCTTCATAGTAGACCTTTTTCATAAACATATCTGAATACAGTTTGTCAAAAGTTTTGTCATCATCTGTTCTATAAAGATAAACTATATCATTACCATCAGTTCTTATTGCAACAGCAAAATCGTCTTTAGAATTGTAGAACAATACATTTATCATATTATCTAAATTTTTGTCGCTGTTTTCATCGATTCCGAAGTAATCAACTTTTCTAAAAGAATGCGCAAATCTTGCAGGCTTAAGTTTATCAAATGCCGTTAAGAATTTAAAATCTTTTTTAAGCATTGCATAAATAAAATATTTTCCGGGGGCAGGAGTCCAGTCAAAAGAATTCAAAATATCGCTTGTTTCATTAAATTTTTCTTTAATCGCTGTTTCAATCTGTGCTTTTAACTCGGGTGAAGTTTCTCCGTACGTTTTGTAATAAGAATCTTCCGACAATTGATCCGCTTTAAATTTTTGTTTGTTGAGCTGTTTTGCAAGCGGAGATTTATAATCTTCAAATTTTACGGGACCTTTCACAATCCCGTCCATCAAATCATTCCATACAAGCTGGAATGTACCAACCCAGACTCTGTTTGCCTGCTCTGATTTCGAAGATAACAGAGGCAGAACCTCCAAATTTCTGTCGGCTCTTGCCATTGCACATCCGCCGGCAAGCAGTAAAATACAGAATAATACCAGTAACTTTTTCATCTTTTCTCCTTATTTTTACTAAATCGCTATTTTATGTTCAAAAATCTCAAAAAACCTTTTAAGAAACCTTTTGCATTCTTTTCATGAGGAATATTAGCACAAGCGTAATATTTTTCATAGTTCTCAATAATATTTTCGGGCAAATTTTCTCCTCGGTCAAGTAAATTTGAAATAAATTCCAAATAATCATTCTGCTCATCTCGATAAAGCTCATCACGTGCGCGTAAATCCTCATCTGCCTCATAATGCACAAGAGCATGATAAGCCGCATGAATACTTTTATCTTCGGTATCACGCGGGAATTTTAATATCGCTTCCCTTACACACATACGAGAAATTAACACCTGACGTATCAGCTCTGCGACAATTTTTCTGTCTTTTGACAATTCCATTTTTACACTAACACGTCTTGAATATTTTCTTCTACAAATTTTATCATATTTGAGAAATTACCGTCAAAAAATTGAGTTGCAACTGTTTTTACAGCATCAAGCGCCATTTCGTTTTTATTCATTGCTGCTTTATAATAAAACTTTTTGCCAACCTTATAGCGCACGAGAACTGATTTCACGGTAAGTCTGTCCATAACGGTCTTTATGGTTGTATAAGCTCTTTTCACTCCGTTTGCCGATAAATCGTTAACTATATCTTGAATGGAAATATCTCGATCTTCGTCTCTTGAAGCAAGTTTCCAGAACGAATTTAAAATGTCAATTTCCAATTTACCGCACACCATATATTCCTCTACTTTCTTTGTACCTTTATCAATTACTAATATTGTAACATAAAATAATTTTATTTCAAGCTGATTATCAATAAAATGTTACAATTAGCGGATATTAAGCAAGTCTTCTTCTTTTTTGAAATTTGTTTTACGTTTGCGCAGTTTCAAATTTTTCTTTTTAGTTTTTTCCGAAACATTTCGATACGCATTATCTAGCGAAATTTTTGTTAATGCTGTACCTTTACGCCTGTCATAAAAAGTCAGCCAGAAGCTTCTATTGACATTGTCAACTGCAAAAGAAACACGTCCCGCAAATTTATCCCCCGGGCGTATCTGCTTAAACATTAATTTTGTATCACCGAAAATTGACGGTCTGAAAACCGAATTATAATCGTTTACTAACGCCATATCAAGTCCTGAAAACGTTTTATCGGACATATTTGAAATCATAACCGTTAAAGTAATCGTATTAACTTCTCCGAAGGGATCCGTTTCATGCTTTATATCACTTATATTGATATCTAACCCCGGATAAAACATTTCATGCTGCATAAGAGCCGATTCTTTGTAAACAGGCAGAGGAACAGACGTATTTATCTTAACTCTTATTTCATCTCCGGGAGCAATCAAAACATCATGACCTTTTCTTATCAAAGCCATACCAAGCCCTATTGCTCCGCCTATTGCAGCACCGCCTGCAACGGTATACCCTTGAGATGCAATAGCTGCTTCAAGTCCAAGCCAGTTTAAAGCCATAAAACCGCCGACTGCACCGCCTGCAAGAGTGTAACCTACATCCTGCGCAACAATTTTAGAAGCTTCCGCAACAGGGTGAAGTTTGGTCGACATCTTTCCTTCAATTGGAATTTCACGTCCGTCAGGAGTTACAAGATAATCAAAATCAAGAGAAATCCAAGCCTGCCTGCCCAGACGTTTTGCATCGCCTGTCTGAGAAATTCTTCCATGAGCAATTGTGCCTTTCGGGATAATTACCCCTGTATCGCCTTTTACTTCGTCCGTAACTTCCGCGAAAAATTCATCGCCTTCCATGTTTATATTACTGTCAAGAACCTGCGAAACTGTCATATTTATGACATCTTTTCTCTCAAGGTGTTCAACTTTTCCCGTAAACAATTCCTGCTGCATCTGCTGTTCATATATATCAGTCTTTTCCGCATGACCTTCCAGTACTTCTGCGTAAACGGAAGTATTACACGTTAAAAATGAAAGTAATATGAACAAAGCAGCAAATCTTTTCATAATTGAATTATACAACACTTATACAATTAATTCAAAAAAATATAAAAAATAACAAAAATTTACAGTATGTTTGGTTTTATAAAAATAAGGGTATAATAAATTTGTAAATGAAAGGGAGGAAGCTGAATGCGTTGGTATGACCTGGAGCCTGATGTTTGCATGGCTATAAGTATGATTGAGTGTGCACCGCCTAATGCACAGGTGGAATATGCAGAGTATATTATTAAACTCGTAAAAGAAAAAGACAAAGATTTTGATTACATCAAAAATATTACAAAAACCAATCTTTCTAACAGGCACAGCAGATGGTACGACAAAAACGAAACCGTCTCAAGGGCTTTTTCTTATTTAAAAGAAACAACAAAAGAAATACAAAAAGATGTATCACTGTCTGTACTTGCATTTATGAATTCAGCTATTGCATAAACGCTTGACAACAAATGAAAAAATCAGTATTATGAATGTATGAAAAAGCGCTGGTATGATATTGATCCTACGGTAAGCAGAGCTGTTGCACAGCTTGAAAAAGCTGAAGAATACATTCAGGTTCGTTGTGCTGATTTTATTATTGATAAATTAAAAGATATTGATTTTAATATTGAAATGTCGCTTGATGATCAATATAATTATATTATGCGCAGATGGTATGACAAAAATATTAAAGTATCGCATGCCATGGAATATTTAAAAAATGCTCCTATTGATATAAGAAAGCAATTAGCGCTGGAAATAATTGACTTTATAAAAGAATATAAAGATTACGAAAAAAAATTCAATTAGATTTTTGTAAATACTGCCAGTACGGTTCTAATGCCCAGCTTGTATTTTGATCTTTTATAATTTTTGCAGGAATTCCTCCTATTATAGTATTTGTTTTTGAAAAAGATCTGGTTACATAGCCTTTTGCCGCAACAATAGTTTCATCAGGCAAAGTAACACCTTTTGTTATTGTAACATCTTCACAAAGCCAGCAATGATTTCCTATATTAATATCTGACGGCGGATTAAGCAGTTTTTTTGTTGAAGCATCAATAACGGTATGAAAATCCGTAGTCTGCAGTCTTACATTACTTGCAATCAGACAGTTATCGCCTATATTAACGGATAATCCCGCTTTATCGGACAGCACAATAAAAACACCTCTAATAAAGTTATTTTTTCCGATATTTACACAAGAATTAGCAGACGAAACCTGAATACATGAATTTGCTATCTTATAAGAGGAAGAACCTATTGAAATATTAACATTATCTGCACAAATAATTGTTGTATTTTCAAATTTGGGAACCGGAGTGTAAATTTTTACAACAGCATTTGCACCTAAAAAATTAACTTTCAATCCGTTTAATTTTTTTATGATTGATTCTTTTCCATCTTTATCAACAAGAATTATACGGTTGTTTTTAAAAGCAAACCTGTTCCTGAATCGAATTCTTAATCCTAAAATATTAATTCTATATGAATGTTCTGCCGTCCCTTTTTCAAAAATTCTCAATTTCTTAATCCTGTATTATATAGCCTAATTATTACATCAGTCCGGTAAATAAGTATACTAACCAAACGGCTATTTTTTAGTTTACCTGTTATGCTGACAGATATAATAATTAATTATAATCGGAAACTAAAATAAATTAAATCCTCCGTTCGTGCAATATTTTCGCGTTCGCGATTACTCGATTGTCGTTATTATTTGCTCGTAATAATGCTTATCTTTACAGGGTTTGATAGAATTTTTATTTCTTTCTTCATTAAAGACAATTTTACCTTCAATCGGGATACTTTTCGTTGCTTTTCTTAAAAACCACTCATACATTGTATCCACGTGCCCGACATCAAGCGCCCTGTATCCTGCTTTTGCGAGATCATAAGCGAGAACTGTAGCTGTAGGTCCGAGTGCAGCTATAAACAGCCCCCCCCCCGAATTTTTGCAAGCATTTATAATTTCATCATATTTTGAAAACGCATCCTTTATGGGACAGAGAATACGTCTTATAGATTTTGCATTAGAGAATAAATCATTTCCGATTCCCAGTCTGCTGCCTTCACCCTCTACTATAACAATATCTTTGTTTTCCCACAATCTCTTTAAACTTTTATAATAGTCATTACCCTTTGTTTCAGAGCTGAATTTTGACTGACGCGTTAAAAAAGCATCCCCGTAAGGTTTTTCAAAATTAATATACTTATACAAAAAATCTCTGCTTGATATCAGAACTCGTCTGAAATAATCACTCGGACAATAGCCGAAAACATCAGGAAGCCCTACAATTAAGCTGTCTAAATTATTTTCAATAATTTCACACAGGCGTTTAGCAAGTTTTGCATCATATTTTTGAAAATTTATACTTTCACCCATCATAATTTTAAACTCTCCGTCTCCGAAACGAGCCAGAGATTTATCGGAATCAATGAGAGCATACAACGTATCGTAAAGATTCAGCACCTTCGGAATTTTTACATTTTGTAGAGTTCTCGGATCAGCAAGCTCATAAATTAAATTAGCAAGTTTTTCATCCGCATGCGTATTTTTTACCGGCAGACGAAACTTTAAGCGCAGACCGAATAAGTTTATTATTAATCTTCCGGTAAGCTTATTTTTCTTAATAAACACGATTAAATCTCCTATGCTTTCACCTATTATATCACAAAATGTTAACATTATAGCCATGCCTTGTATAAATATAGTTAAATATAAATATGAGTGATGAAATAAATAAAAAAGTTATAGACATATTTTCTAAGCATAATAGCAATCTTCCGGAAGAAACTAAAGAAAAAGTTAAATATTATGCAGGATTCAGCTATGTTAGAATTGATAAAGACCATAACGGCAACAAATTTAATTCTGAACATCTCTTAAAATACGCAGAAAAATGCCATTACATAGTACGGGTAATGCGAGAATATAAAGGAGAAACTTTCCTTTACAATTATGATGTTCCGAACGGCAGTCTTTTTAAATTTATGAAATCTTTTGAAGAAAACACTCTTGACGGTACAATCATTGAAATTGATAAATATTTTCCGGAGGATCTGGCATAATTTTCAGGGAGGGAAACTTGAACTGTTTTTTTAGAGAAAACCGCGAAGCCTTATATAAATGCAATAAACCATACCAGTATGTCGGCGGAGAATTTCTGTCTTACAATAAAGATTTCGATTCTGCTAAAGTCAAATTTGCCTTTGCATTTCCTGACAAATACGAAATAGGTATCAGCAATCTCGGATTAAGAATTTTATACGATCTGGTAAATAAACACCCTCGTTATATGGCAGACAGAGTTTATGCACCAGAAAAAGATTTTCAGCCAAAACTTTTATATGGACTTGAAAGCAAACGCGATATCAAAGATTTTGATGCTGTAGGTTTTTCGCTTCAATATGAAATGTCATATCCGACTGTTTTAAAAATGCTTGAAATGGCTGGCATTCCTTACCGCAACGATATGAGAAGCGATAAAGATCCGATTATAATTGCAGGCGGTCCTTGTGCTTTTAATCCGTTACCTGTTGCGGATTTTATAGATGTTTTTATGATAGGAGACGGTGAAGACAGTATTATTGAAGTCTGCGAAATTTTAGAAAAAACAAAGGGAATGCCAAGAGCTGAGAGAATTAAAGCATTATGCGGATATGATACAGAGGCACAGAAGACAAGAAAACAGGAAGACATGCTAATTTCAAATGAAAAAAGCTTGCCCTCATCGCCTCTTGCCCTCCGAGCTTCCGCCTGCGGCCGCTGGTCGGCATTAACCGGCGGAACCGTTACAAAACGTATTGCACAATTAACTTATGATACGGCATTAAAATCATATCCGATACCGTTTTCTACATCCGTACAGGACAGAGCTGTCGTTGAAATCAGACGGGGCTGCGGCAGAATGTGCCGATTCTGCCAGCCGGGGCACGTAACATTACCGATAAGAGAACGTTCTGCTGAAGATATAATTAAAATTGCAAAAGAACTTGTTACAAACACCGGCTATGATGAATATTCTCTGCTTTCTCTGTCTTCTAACGATTATAAAAATATTAATGAAGTAATAAAAGAACTCGCTGTTGATTTTAATGAGAAAAAAGTATCTGTGTCATTGCCCAGCCAGCGTATTGACGGTTTTAACCTTGAACTGGCAAACCTTGTCCAGAGCGTCAGAAAATCCACAATGACACTTGCCCCGGAAGCAGGAAGCCAAAGATTACGCGACAAAATCAAAAAGAATATTTCGGAAGAACAAATCTTAAATGCTGTTCTGACATTGTATGAAAACGGCTGGTCTAAAGTTAAATTCTACTTCATCTGCGGACTTCCGACAGAAACGCTTGAAGATATGGATGAAATGGCAGAGCTTCTGGAAAAAATCAAGTACAGGTGCAGACAAATTAAGAGAGAAAAAGGTTTAAATCACGGACTTGATATAACATGCACCCTCTCAATTTTTGTTCCCAAGCCTTTTACGCCGTTTCAATGGCACGGACAAATGAGCCTTGAAAAAGTTGACGAACATATTCGCTATTTAAAAGAAAAAACAAAACACATAAAAGGCCTGAAAATTAACTATCACGAAGATACCATATCTCAAATTGAAGCGGTATTAACACGCGGAGATAAAAGCCTTTGCAAATATATTGAAGCACTTTATAAAAAAGGCTGCTATTTAGATGCGTGGGGTGAATACTTCAACAAAGATATCTGGCACGAAACAGCACAAGAACTGGGAATCAATCTTGCAGAACTTGCCCAAAAACAATATTCCACAGCTGATGCACTCCCATGGGACTTTATAAATACAGGTATTGATAAAAATTGGTTCATACAGGAATTTAATGATTCGAATTCAAAACCAACGTGCGAAACTGCCTGCGTGAATTGCGGAGCCTGCAAAAATTTAAAAACACGAAAAATTCTTGCCAAACCGTTTAAAGCAAGCGAAAAAGCTCATAATTTAAAAATAGAAATAAAAGATCCGCAAACCTGTCAGGGCTATGACAGAGAAATTTATAAATATAGAATTAAGCTTACAAAAACAGGAATTTTAAAATATTTTTCACATCTTGACTGGCAGAATACGTTTTTTAAAGCACTTGCAAGAACAGATTTGAATGTAGTATATTCACTCGGCTACAATCCTTCAATGAAAGTATCAATGGGAATTGCTCTGCCTCTGTTTGCCGAAAGCGAATGCGAACTCATTGACATAGAACTTTTTGACAACCTGACACCTGATGAACTAAAACTAAAGTTGGAGAAAGTTCTGCCGGTGCAATCAAAAATTATAAGTATTGTAAAAATAGAAAAAAATGCTCCCGCAATTGATATGACAGCACAATGGGCAGAATATAAAATTGATATTTTTAATAAATCACTTTACGATTTTGAAACTTTAAGATATAATACAGACAGAGTTTTATCTTCTCAAGAAATTTTTATCGAGAAGAAAAACAAAAAAGGTTTAATCAAAAAAACAGATATTAAAAAATCAATTAAATCATACAGATTTGAAGACGAAAGTCTGTTCATAGTGCTTAAAAGCGGTCAATCCGCAATTAACAGAAAAGACGGGACTGCAGAAGAAGGAATTCCGGCATTGAGAGCAGATGTTCTGATGAATTTAATTGCACCGGATGTAACCTTTGATATAAAGCGTACACGCTTTTTTGACAAAGATTTAAAAAAATTATAGTAAAGGATTTTATTTATGGCAAATGACAAACACAACAAAAACGGAAATGTTGAAAAACGGATTATCATCGCAGAACGCGACAACATTGCCGCAGTAATGGAAAATGGTAAAGTTACCGACTTTTTTATTTCAAGAGGAGAAGTAATACTGGGAGATGTTTATCTTGCAACTGTTGATAACATTCTTCCGAGCATTGATGCGGCATTTGTAAATGTCGGTACAGACAAAATGGGATTTCTGCATGCTCAGGATGTAATGGGAAAAGGCGCTTTAAAAGATAAACTTTCTCCTAAACAAAAGCTTATAGTTCAGGTAGTAAAAGAACCTACAGGGCACAAAGGCCCCAGAGTTACAACAGAAATAAGCTTACCCGGAAGATTTCTGGTGTTGATGCCGAACGAACCCGGTATAAGCATCAGTAAAAAAATTGAAAACTCTAAAGAAAGAGCAAGGCTAAAATCGGTAGTAAGCCTTATTAAGCCGGTAGGTGTCGGTGTTATCATCCGTACCGAAGCAGAAGGTCAGTCAGAAGCAGATATTCAGGAAGATTTGGAAATTCTTCTTGAAAAATGGAATAACATTATCACAGCTGCTGAAACAATGACCCCTCCGACTCTTCTTTACAGAGATCAGGACTTACTTTATAGAACAATAAGAGAAGCCTGCACGGAAGACGTTAAAGAAATAGTTGTAGATACACCTTTTGCAATGCAGAGAGTTCAAAATATCTTACAAAACTGGCATATGAATAAAAATGTTCAGGTTACTTTATATAAAGGCACCGAACCATTGCTTGTGGCAGAAGATATTCATAAAGAAATTAAAGCGGCGCTGAATGTGAAAGTAAATATGCCTTCAGGCGGTTACCTGTTCATTCAGCAGACCGAAGCATTGACAGTAATTGATGTTAACAGCGGTAAATTTACAAGTTCATCGACTCAGGATGAAACAATTTTGAAAACAAACATCGAGGCTGTTCATGAAATTGCACGCCAGCTCAGATTAAGAAATATAGGCGGTATGATTATCGTTGACTTCATTGATATGATGTCAAGAGCCGATAAACTTGCAATGCTGGAAGAACTTGAAATAGCTCTTGAACCTGATAAAGCAAAACCGCAGGTCGGACAAATTTCCGATTTAGGACTTGTAGAACTCACAAGACACAGACAGGGGCAGTCTCTATCCGAAATATTTACGAGAAAATGTCCGCACTGCCAGGGAACAGGTTACTTTATGAACGAATTTAATTTCGCAACTCCGACAGCAGAAGGTGAATACAGAGCAAAAGCAGCTAAAATGAAACTGCCCGTAAATAACTTTAAAAAGAACAAAAATAAAAACAATCAGCCTCAACAGGAAACTCAGCAGGCTGAACAGACAGAAATTCAACAGCAAACGATACCTGAGATTGAAGTTGAAAATCCGTCAACAGCTGCCGTTCAGGAAACTGAAAAACGCGAAAATAAAAGAAAACGCGGCGGCAGAAAAAATAAATTCGAAAAGAAACAAGAACAGCAGGATATAATTGAACCGTCAATAGAAACGGCAGAAACAGTTCTAAAACCGAATGAAGAAATTAAACCTGCGATTGAAACGGCGGAATCTGCTGTTGAAACGGCTGAACAGCCTGCAACGGAAGAAGTTCAACAGGCTGAACAAACCGAGGAAAAGCCTAAAAAAACAAGGAGACCGAACCGCGGGACTTCTAAAACACGAAAACCGCGTTCCAAAAAGGCTAAAGAAACAAACGAGGAAAAAGTTGAAGAATAAAATCTTTAATACAATTTTTGCACTTTTATTTTTAACGGCAAATGCGGGCTTGTGTGAACAGACCCGCTCTGCCGTTATGCAAAATGCACCGGTTAAATTTGCTCTTTCTATGGGCGGAGTAATTCTATCTGCAATTATAATATTTTTCGGTTTAAAACTTTATAAAAAATTTTTTATGGAAGGGAAAAATCCCGATATAATAAAAGATGAAATTCTTAAAACTCCAAAAAATACAGAAGATGCAATAAAATTTTTTATAAATAAAAACAGGTTAAATTAAGGTTATAAAATTATGAAAAAACAGGCATTCGGTGCAATTGATTTATTAATAGGACTGGTAATAACAGCTGTAATATTTATGATAAGCATGAATGCGTTAAAAGGTATTTCTTCCTTAAAACTGAACGGCTCAGCAGTTAACAGCGAAAGTGTTGAAGAACATGTTGACCGCCAGGTTGAAGAAATACAAAACATGCGCCGGCAGACAATTGATTACAACAGACAATTTCAGCAGGAAAATTATTAAACCTGCTACATATATTTATAAAAAATTACACAGCCCCGATGAGCTGTTTTGATTTATTAATCTCTTGCTGCCTGTGAATAATTTCTATCAATTCTTTTACTATTTTGTTATAAGGCGTAGGAATACCGTACTTTAACCCCAGTTCTGTCATAGTGCCTGCAAACATATCAACTTCTGTTTTTCTGCCGGCTTCAACATCCTGAAGCATTGAAGTTTTACCTTCAGGAATCATTTTGTGCAAATTTTCAACAGTTTCATCAATCATTATATCAGGATTTCTGACACCTTCAGCTTTTGCTACAGCCTGAACTTCTTTCATCAAATTAATTGCGAATTCCATACATCTATCATTTGCAAGCATTTCACCGAAAGTCAGCCTTAAAATTGCCGTAGTTTGATTTGCAGAAACGTTTAGCATATATTTTAACCACAGAGAATGTATTATATCATCAGGAATATCATAATTAATTATTGTACGTTCAAAATATTCTTTAACCCTTTTAACATTTTCAAAATCATCAGAATTTTCCGATCCGTAAACTATAGTGTTCACGTCATCATGAACAACAGTTCTTCCTGTTCTGACAGCACTGTGCCCTATAAAATATGAATACAGGAGTTTGTCTCTGCCGTAAGTTTCGGCTATTATTTTTTCGCTTGTTACGCCGTTTAAAAGAGATAAAATTACAGTATCATCATAAACAAAATTTTTTATACTGTTTATTACATCTTTAAGCCCGTCATATTTTGTTGCAATAATAATTAAATCAGCTTTAAAATTCTTATCATCAGGCAGAATATAATTAAAGTTAAGCTCTCTGCCGTTAAAAACTATCGGATTTTTAATATATTTACGGTATCTCTCTTCATCAACTAAAACCCGTAAACTCTGCGGATCGTAATTTTGAATTTTATCTGCATAAATACTGCCTACAGCACCTATTCCGCATATTAAAACATTTTTTATATCTCTCATATTTTTATGATATCACGCAAAATAAAAAATTTTTTCATTCTTTACATATCCTTAATGCATAATTGTTAAAAATTGTACACATGGGCTATATTTAACGCAATTTTGCAATAAAAAAATACTTTATTTTATATGTGGTAGTTTAATTTATAGTGTGTAAAATCAGATGGGATTGGAAATAACCAATGCGCTTGGTGTGGGCGCAATACAACCGAATATTTATGTTAATCCGAACAGATATATTACATTCGGGCATGAAATTACGGCGGACAAATTTGAAAGCACATCTCTTGAACGCTACATTTCAGAAGCATATATACAAAAAATGATTAACTCAAATCCAAAAATAAAAAAAATGGTAAAAGATTTTAACCCTGATTTAAAACTTAACATTAAAGAGCTGAATGATCTTAAACAAAACCACATGAAAGACACTCAAGAAATAGTAAAGGGAATTACAGATAATTTACCGTTTTCTTTGAAGAACAGAGTTGATATAAAATCAGTGGAAAACGCATCATATCTCCATGATATCGGGAAAGTTCTTATCCCTGCGGAAATATTAAACAAGCCTGATAAATTAACAGAGCTTGAATCTGAAATTATGCATAAACATTCAGAGCTCGGCTATGAACTTTTAAAAACAACAAAGCTCGATGAAAAAACACTGAATCTTATAAGAAATCACCATCAAAATGCTAAAAAAACAGGCTATCCATGGGTAAATAAAGATTTTAATGCGGATATTAATTTACAAATTTTATCTGCGGCAGATAAATATTCAGCGCTGACAGAAAAACGAACCTATAAAAAAGAAATGTCTCCCAAACAGGCTCTTACTATAATTTATCAGGATGTAAAAGACGGGAAACTGCATCCGTTCGTATTTAAGGCTCTTGTTAATTATATAAATAATAATAAAACAGCCGTACAATCTTTATCTTGACAAATTCTAAAAAATCGGAAATAATAAATATACGGTTTTTAAATTTTAGGAGGCAAAAGTTATGGATAGAGAAAAGCCGAGAATCGCCCCCCCCCCGAAAAACTTGTTATAACAAGGGATTGCGATTTTAAATTTAAGAAGATACTAAGATACTATGGCACTAAGGTAGTAGGAAATTTTGTTAAATTCTTCCTTCCCTTATTAGGGAAGGATACGAGG
>CASDVM010000015.1 GCA_949284415.1 uncultured bacterium
CATACTTCCAGCTATTCTTAATTCCAACGGAGCTTACGGCTTTGAGATAAATTCCCGAAGTTGCGGCTCCTTTTTTTTGTTGTGCATATGTACTCATATTAAGTTTATAGTGCGCAGCACCGATAAAACTATGTATAAGCTAAATAAACCCTCTTCCTTGCTCCCTCTCCCGGGAGATGGAATTTTTATGATACTTCCTGCTGCCTTAGTGTCGTAGTATCTTATTTAAAAAAATTATAAATTCGGTAAATCGCCTTTAACGTCAGCTACTTCATTACCGTCAAGCCCGAAAACTTTGTGCAAAGCTTTGACTGCACGTTCGGCATCGGATTTATCAACAAGACAGCTGATTTTAATTTCACTTGTCGATATCATTCTGATGTTAACGCCAAGATCAGCCAGCGTTTCAAACATGGCAGATGCAACACCGGGACGGTCAATCATGCCGGCACCGACAATTGAAACTTTTGCAATATTTTCATCCACCTGAATTTCACCTTGAGCATTAATTTCGTCTTTCAAAGCTTTTAAAGTTTCTACAGTTTTGGCTAAATCAGATGCATCAACGGTAAAAGCAATATCATTTGTGTTCGAAACTTTTCTTGCGTATGATTGAATAATCATGTCAACAGATATATTTTCTTTAGCCAGCCTGCTGAAAAGTTTAGCGGCGACACCGGGTTTATCAGGGACATCGCATACTACAATTCTTGCCTGCGACAAATCTTCAGCAACGCCTGCTACAGGTTTGTTAATTTCCATTTTGTCAACTCCTACTATTAAAGTACCGTAATTATCAAGTTTAAAGCTGCTTCTTACACGCATCGGTACATTGTAAATCTTTGCGGTCTCAACACTTCGCGGATGAAGAACATTTGCGCCAGCATGAGCAAGTTCAAGCATTTCTTCATAAGAAATTTCATCAAGTCTTGAAGCATTGGGAACAACTCTTGGATCTGTTGTATAAACGCCCTCAACATCAGTATAAATATCGCATCTTTCGGCATTCAAAGCCGCTGCGAGAGCTACAGCCGATGTATCTGAACCGCCTCTGCCAAGCGTTGTAATCTCACCGTCCTCGGTTACCCCCTGAAAACCTGCAACAACAATAATTTTACCTTCTTTTAAATTTTTCTTTAATTTATCTGTTTTTATATCAATAATTCTTGCTTTTGAGTGAATATTTTCAGTCATAATACCTATCTGCATGGCATTAAAACTGACTGCATCATAGCCTTGAGCCTGAATAGCCATTGTTAAAAGAGCAATAGAAACGCATTCTCCGGTTGATAAAAGCATGTCCATTTCTCTTGCTGACGGATTGGGAGACAAATCTTTTGCCATTTTAACAAGGTAATCAGTAGTGTGTCCCATTGCGGAAACTACCACCACAACATCATTTCCTTTTTCTTTTTCCCTAATTACAGTCTTTGCGACATTTTTTATTTTATCCGTATCGGCAACAGATGTACCGCCGAATTTTTGAACAATAACTTTTCTCAAGTTCTATTTTCTTTCTGTAGTATGCTTCAAAAGCATTGTTAATTCGTGCTTTTGTTCAGGGTACTCAAACAAATCCGGATTGATTTTTTCTATCTTTTCAGCAACCGAAAGTGTTTCTTTTACATTATATTCATAAACGTTATTTTTGACAAGTATGTAACTTACATAAAACATCAAATTTAATAATTCAATATTTTCGCTTTCCGCTTTCAGAGCTTTGCGCAATTTTCGCTGAGCGTCTGCGTATTCTTCTTTTGAAATCAGATATTTTGCGTAAGATAAAAATGCCTGAACATAATTAGGATTTAATCTTACGGCATTTTCATAGCTGTCTCTGACCTTTGTATCATTTCCCAGTCTTTCATAACATTTTGCGAGGTAATATTCATTTACTGGGTCTTCATCATCAGACCTTAAAAGCTCCATAGCTTTTGCCGTGTCGTTATCGTGATAAGCAATGACTGCAAGAGTCTGTTTTACCGTTTTATTGTCGGGCTCTTTATCTATAACCTTCTGCAGCAATGGTTTTGCTTCTTCAAATTCATTTCTTGAAACACAACAAAGTCCTAAATGCGCAAGTGTTTCAATATTCTCCGGCTCCATTTCCGCAGATTTTAACAATTTAGCTTTTGCATCGTCATATTTCCCGAATTTTTCGAGTGATTTTCCCCATTCAAGATAAAGTGAAGAGTTTTCAAGTCCCTCTTCCTGTGCCATTAAAAAGCTTTTCCGGGAATTTTCAAAATCATATTTTGTAGTATAAATTTCCCCCAGAAGAATATATGCGGGAAGCATTTTTTTATTAAAATCCAGAGATTTTTTAGCATAATGAATTGCGCTGTCAAAGTCATTTTTTATGGCTTTGAGTCTTGCAAATTCAAAGGTATTATTGGCATTCGGACTGACATTGGCAAGGAATGTAAGCTTCATCTCTGCTTTGTCATACATACCGAGCTTAATCTCCATAACAGCGCAGAGAAATATTGCCGTAAAATTGTATTTATTATGTTTGGCGGCTTCAATAAATTTGTCATGAGCCTCAGAATATTTGTTAAGTTTCATTAAAGCCATGCCCCAGCCTGTATATGTATCACTGTTGCCGCTCTGTATTTTATTAGCATTTTCAAAAGATTTCTCTGCATTATCATATTTTTTAACGGACATCAGTGCAAACCCGAGCCTCTGCCAGATTATTTTATCCTGAGGGTTTAAGTCCGCAGATGTCTGATAAGCTTCTACACTGTTTTCAAAATCCCCGAGTTTTTCGTATACGGAACCGAGGTATTTATAAACAAGCGCATCTTTTTGCGGGAGTTCAAGAGCTTCAAGAAGAATTTTTTTTGCGTCTTCATACCTGTTTTTTTCAATCAACACCTTTGCTCTGTTAACGTAAGTATATGAAGGAAGGGATTGAATTACCGTTTCTTCCTTAAATTTATCGATAGAACTGCTCAAATGTTTTATTTTTTCAACAACATTTTTTAACCAATCAGACAATCTGCCACCTCTCTGAAAGCCCCGTTTCCTGCAGGACTTTCCGTAACCTGAATATCTTTTATATCCTTTACCTTTTGAACGGCATGCGGTACAGTTACCTTGTATTTTGCATACTCAAGACATTCTATATCGTTAACGTCATCGCCGATATATAAAAATTCTTCTTTTGAAAGTCCGTATTTTTCTATAATACTTTTTAAAACATCTATTTTTATACGAATATTTTGATGAACTTCTTCAACCTGAAATTTTTTTGACAAAATTTCAATTGATGAATTTTTTTCACCTGATATTATTCCTATCATATAGTTATTTTTTCTTAACAAAGAAAAAGCCATGATATCCTTAAAATTTAATCGTCTTGACATAGAAAAATCATCCCCGATATAAACACAGTTATCGGTAACGACTCCGTCAAAATCAGTTATCACCATTTTAATTGTTTCAGGTAATTTTAACTTTCCCATATACAAAAAATCCCTTATCTGCTATAATTGTACCATAAAAAAGAGGGAGAACACAAATGCTCTGGTATTTATTAAATTTAAGCATCATTATTGTATTCATAATTCTGTTTTTGATTACACGGCAGACAAACAAACGCTGGTCAAAAATCAATGATTATCTGGGCATGGTAACAAATACGGTAAATTCTGTCAGATACGGAAACCTCTCAACCAAGATAGAGGAAATTAACCACCCTACATATCAAAATGTAACGGACAGCATTAACAGAATGGTGGAAACTCTGAATGACAGAGAAAAAATGATTGTTGAATATCAGGCAGAATTGATGCGCCAGAACAAACTTCTGGAATCCGTAATTAATTCACTCTCTGACGGTATTCTTATTATTAACGATAAATATAATATTTTGCGGGTAACTCCTCAGGTAAGCGAATGGTTTGGTGCAAAAGGTCAGGAAATAATAGGCACAAACATATTTGACTACATACAAATAAGCGATGATACACCTTTAGAACGCCTTAAAAACAAAGATGTGTTTATCAAACATACACCGACTAACAATTTTGTAATGCATACCATAAAATTATCCCTCGATGATGACAAAAAACGATTCGTAATTTTAATAAAAGACGTTACAAATGAAAGAGAAATAGAAACGCTTAAAGAAGATTTTGTAGCGACACTGACCCATGACCTGAAAGTTCCGATTGTTGCGGAATCAAATATTATAAATTTTCTTCTTAACGGAACATTCGGAGATATTACGGATAAACAACAGGTTGCTCTTTTGAATATGAAAAAATCAAATGAGGAACTTGTTGAGCTTGTTCAAATTATTCTTGAAACATACAAAATTAAAGAAACCGGTATAAAACTTCTTAAAGAAAATATAATGCTCAATAAATTCATAGCTGACATTGTAGACAGCACCCAGCCGATTGCAAACAATTCCGGGATTACAATATACTTTACTCCATCAAGGGATATAAAAGTTACGGCTGACAGAATGCAGTTAGAAAGAGTTATAAAAAACTTAATTTCAAACGCCATTTCACACAGCAATACAAAAGACAAAATTGATATTACAACAGGAGAAATCCCGGGCTATATTACAATTTCCGTAATTGATTACGGACAGGGAATTCCAGCCAAAGAATTAAAGCTTATATTTAACAAATACTATTCAGCCGCTAAAAAATTCCGCAAAATAGGAACAGGTCTAGGGCTCTATCTTTCGCAGCAGATTATCAAATCCCACGGCGGAGAAATTACGGTTGAAAGTGAAGAAAACGTAAGAACAGAATTTTGCATAAAACTGCCGATGTAAAAATGAAGAAACTTATTGATCCCGATACAGCATCTCACATCAGTCGGCCGATGAAACGAGTTAGGATAAAGAATTCAGATATTTTTTATTTATAAGTGTTAAATGTGAAAACCTTGACAAAAGGTATAATATCAGAAATAATTGAAATATGGTTTTTAATTTTTTAGGAGGCATAAATTATGAATTTAAGAGAGCTTAGAATCGCCCCCCCCCCGCAAAGTCTGATATAGTAAGGAATTGCGGTCCAAGATTTAAGAAGATAATAAGATATTATGGCACTAAGGCTGTAGGAAGTATCATAAAAATTTTATGCAAGCCTCAAGTATTGGATGAAACGGCTGCGCTGCCGAAACGAACTTATTCACGGAATATGATAAAAAACCTCACCCTAACCCTCTCCCGCAAGGGGAGAGGGAAAAGTCCTTTACGCTTCACTTTTCACTCTTCACTTAAAAAACGAGCCGCGTTTACTCTTGCCGAGGTATTAATAACCTTAGGCATCATAGGCTTGGTAGCTGCAATGACAATGCCTGTTATTATACAAAATGCCAGAGGAAAAGTTTTACAAACGCAATTAAAAAAGGCATATTCTATTTTAAGCCAAGCTACACAACAATTCATTAATGATGAACAACAAATCCCTAACCCGCAAAACTGCTCAAATCCCGAAAGTGATTTTCTAAAGCCTTTATCTAAATATTTTAACGGCGGAACATATTGTTCGAAATCAGAATGTTCTGAAATATTTAATAAAATTATAACGACTTACAAAAATTATCCTAAAAACAACGTAATTAACGGAACCGGCTCATTTGAAAACTGTCTTGATGACGGCTTTATTACAACTAATGACTCTATGCTGATAATTTTTGATAAAGGCACCTGTGTAAGCGACAGATTTTTATTCACGGTCGACATAAACGGAATTAATAAAAATCCCAATGCATTTGGGCATGACTTATTTGTTTTTGAAATTGCTCCGGAAACAGGCTCCGTAATACCTGCAGGAGGGATTAATTCTAAATATAATGACGATAGCAGATGCAGTAAACTAAATTCATACGGTAGCAGCGGCACAGGTTGTACCGCAAAAGCGCTGATCGATAATGATTATTTTAATAATCTGCCGTAAAACAGTCAAATTTGTTGTATAATTTTAGTATGCTTCAACATTTAACAGGCTTGCTTGACTGGATATATAAAAAGAAATGCTACTTTTGCAGAAGTTCAAAAGAAGCCGTTAAAATGTGTTCAAATTGCTATGAGCAAATGGATTTTCTTCCATTGAAAATTAACCGAATTGTTGAAGGCAAAAAGGTTTACTGTGCGGGAATTTATTCAAAAAATCTTCAAAAACTTATCAGAGGTTTAAAATACCACAATCAAAAAGATTTAGCCTACTATCTTGCAAAATTTATGTCAGAATATTTTTCAAAAATTACTGACAGTAAAGATTTTGAAGTTGTTCCGGTGCCTATTTTCCCGAAACGTGAGAAAAAAAGAAAATATAATCACATGAATATTACGGGTGAAGAATTCTGCAGAATTACATCCAATACACTTAATACAGAATTGATAAAAAGGATCAAGGATACAAAGCCGCAATACAAGCTTAAACGAAATGAACGGATGAAAAATCTTGAAAATGCATTTGAAGTTGACAAAACTAAATATCATGGAAAAACACTGCTTTTAATAGATGATATCTGCACAACAGGCTCAACTTTCGAAGCCATGATTAAAGAGTTGAAAAGAAACGGCATTAATG
Organism: uncultured bacterium; assembly: GCA_949284415.1. Taxonomy (GTDB): domain Bacteria; phylum Cyanobacteriota; class Vampirovibrionia; order Gastranaerophilales; family Gastranaerophilaceae; genus Stercorousia. Next base: position 6,564 of record CASDVM010000015.1, read on the forward strand.
ATATTATATGCTTTGCCGCAACAACCCCGTTTGAAGAATAAATACAAATGATATTAAGCGAATTTTCAAAATATTTACAAAGCAGAAATAACGACATAACATCAGGACAATCCACAGGAACGCAAATACTATGTGATTGGATAAAACTCGTAATTTACAAAAATCCTAAAAATAATGTTGATAAAATTGTCCACAGAGAAATTATGCTTGCCGAAAACAAATCCGGAGATTTTCTGATTGTCGGAAAGTCAGAAAGCGGTAGAGTTCTTGTAAAAGCCCTTTATAATTACACACTCAGCTACGAGCACTACTTAATGAGCAAATGGCTTGAGGATAAAAAACCTGAAGATTTCAATAACTAAAAATAATAATTACCCTGTAGGAGAATTTCTTTTTTATTTTTAAGAAAATACAATAATCTTAAATAAAAAAGGAGTTCAGATTATATGACAAATGCTATTTTTCAAACACCTGCATGCAGACTTAAAGAACTTAATAACCTATTTATAGAATTGACAGCAAAAAATTGCAATCAGCACTGCAGGCACTGCTATATAGATTTTCCGCTGAGTAAAAATATCAAAGATTTTATATCCGTTGACACAATAAAAACTGCCATAGCAGATACAAAATCTGAAAACATTGAATGTATCTACCTTACCGGTGCCGAGCCAATGACACATCCTGACTTTAATTCAATTTTAAGGCTTTGTCTTAAAAGATCAAATGTATGTATTTTTACAAACGGGACATTTATCAATGAAAAAAAAGTTCGTTTTTTAAAACGTGTTGAAGATGAAAGCGCTTTTGAAATTATTTTTAAACTCAGCATAGATCATTATAATGAAGTAAAAAATGATGATATAAGAGGACGAGGTTCCTACAGACAAACTGTTCATGCCGTAAAAAGTCTTGTAAAATACGGATTTAATCCCATATTATGTGTTACGAATTATTATAATGAAGATAAAAAAACGCTATTAAGCGAATTAAAAAAAGTATGTACAAAAGCAGGTTTTGAAGCATCAGACAATAATTTTACAATTAATCTTTATCATGATAAAAACCAAGAACAACGAGAATGTTCAAAACTCTCATGGGAAAGCCTTGACTGTGAATATGGCAGAATTCTGACAACAAAAGGGGTTTACAGCTGTCCTTTCCTTGCTAATGATAGCAGAGGCAGGTGCGGTTCAGCTTTCAATGATTTCGCACGACACAATACTCTTGAAACACCCTTCTGCGTAACATGCATAGAGAATAAAGAAAAATTATTCGGAATTAATTATAAACTATTTGAATAGTCAGCCTGTTATTGAGAAGCTTCGGGAGATACTCCGCCGTCTGCAGGTTGGGGTGATGGAACACTGCCTGAATCTGAAGACTGTTCCTGAGCTTTTGCAACCGCTTCTGCTGCAGCCTGTTCTCTGTCTGCAGTAGCCTCGTCTTTTTGAGCATACAGCTTTATCTCTACACTGACAAGCAAAATTCGTTTATTTTTGTCATAAGGAGTAATCTCAATTTTTGCAATATCAAGAAAATGTTCATGTTTATACAACTCTCTTAAAAAACTTGCAAAGCTTGCGTAATTAGCAACCATTTCAGCAGTAATACGGCATACATGATATTTAAAAGGAATATTTTTTACAAAATTGTCATCTTTCGGATCATAATCATAATTAACAGAACGGACTTTTATTTTATTGTTTCTCATCAGCTGCAGTATTTCCCCGAATTCATCAGAAATCGCAGCCTCAGAATCAAGCCCTTCAGTAATTGGTTTAAAGAAAATTTTTGCAACATCTTCCTGCTCTGCTTCTTTACGCAAAGCTTCAGCTTTTAAATCAGCGAGTTTTCGTTCAGCATCTGCAAGAGAGGCAGACTGAGTTTTATGTTCTTCCTGAATTTGCATAATACGCTGAACTTCGGGCACCGTTTTAGTAATCATCGCAATTACTGCAATAAGTGCAATAACCAGTATCCCTATAGCTATTTGGAATTTCTTTATATATATGCTGTATTTTTCCACTTTTAATCTCCCGGATGTATTTCTTTCTTGAAATTCTAACCAACTTACTTTTTATCATCCTTTTTATCAGCCTTGCCGTCAGAAGCCTTCTTTAACTTTTCAGCAAAAGCTTTTTCAATAATATTTATTTCGGAATTAGACATATTTGTAATCTCAAACTCATAATCAGAAGGCTGATTCGGATCAATAGTAACCGCATCATCTACAGAATCGCTTTTCATCTGAAGTTTATGAAGTCTGAGCTTTGTGCTTATCAAAGAATCTTTCATATTTTTATAGAAAAGATAAACATCTTCTACATTATCAGATTCGCCTTTTATATCAAATTTGCCGTCATCCTTTGCTGTAAAATATGTCAACCATACTTTTTTAGGAACAGATTCTCCCAAAGCAGTATATCCCATAAGTTTTGAACGGTTATTGGACATAACCTTTTTTATTTCTGCATTTACATCAAAGTCATTTTGTTTATTTTGTTCTTCCTGAATTCTTTTTATTTCCGCATTCGTCTGTTCTAAACGCGAATTAAGCTCATCCAGCTGAGCCTGTTTCTTATTAGCAATCATAGGAATTCCTAAAAAAGCCGCGAGAACAGGAACAACAGCAATTGCAGCAATCAAAAGCGACACATTCCTTGCAGCATTAGGAGAAATATCAAATTCCGAAGAACCGAGAACAACATGAATCGGTTCGTTAGGATCTTCTTTTAAGCCCTCACCGCCGGTTCCTGACACCAGGAAATTAAATTTAACCGGCATTGAGACAGCATTCCCTACTGCAATACCTATTGCTTCCAGAGATATTTTATGTGCGGTATCTTCCAGAACTTCCAAACTTACAGGCAGCACATCCTGTTTTTTAAAGCTGTTATTTTCTAAAAAATTAACAATACTGTCTGTTTGAAGACGTTTTGCAAGCAATTCGGCACTGACCATATCAGTTTCAGAAACAATATACAAATAATTTGCCGGGTAACTCATGAGAGTAATCTGAGCGGAGGCATTAATTGCATTATAAATTTCATCACCTTCAAAAGATTTAATAGCCAGCGGTTCATCATAATAATCAACAATATTTTTGCCGATAAGAGAACAAATAGAATAACCGCTAGGAGTTATAAGCATCAAATTCCAAGACACATTATCCTTCATTTGTTCTTCCGCTAAACCGGAAAACGCCATGGCCTTTAATATTGATGTAAGTGAAATTTCAACACCAGCAAGCGTTATCCCGAGTTCAGTCAATGCATTTTTGATATCATCAATAACATTTTTCTGCACCGCCGAATAAAAAAGTTTTCTTGAATCGCCTGCCTGCATGTTATTTGAATCACACCAGCTTACAACAGGTTCATAGCGTTTAAAAATATAAGACTGTTCAACTTCGGATGTCAACGCTTCCTGTACCGCATCATCTGCAAGCAAAAGAGGTAAATCTTTGCTGCCGAATAAAACCATAGGCAGGTTCAGCACGACACTGCATTTCGGGTTAATTTTCAATTCTTCAAAAAGCTCCGTCACGGCATTTTTAAACATTTCCATATCCGCAATCTCTCTTAAAGATTCGTTATACTCAAGAGGACGGTACGAATAATTTTTTACCGTATGACTCTGTAAATCAAGCTGAATCAGTTCAAGCCCCACACCGGGAGTTACGGAAAGATAAACAGTATCTTTGCTGCCAACACCTAATTGAGATAGAATATTTTTTAAATCCATAATTATTATCTTTTTCTTATACTTATTTACTCACTTACATTTTTATTATACAATATATTTTATAAAGTTTGCAAATTTAACATAAATTTACACTAAACGGAGGACGAGCTGTAGAATGAATTACATAACCGAAATAAACAGGCTTAAAAAAGAAAAAAACGCTGTTATACTCGCTCATTGCTACCAGAATGTTGAAGTTGATGAAGTTGCCGATTATGTCGGGGATTCTCTTTATTTAAGCCGTATGGCGTCAAAAACCGATGCGGATATTATTATATTTGCCGGGGTTTATTTTATGGCTCAAACAGCTAAAATACTTAATCCCGCTAAAAAAGTCATTCTGCCTAATCTTAATGCAGGATGTGATATGGCCGATATGATTAATCTCAAACAATTAAGAGAATTCAAAAGCAAAAATCCCGAAACTCCTGTCGTATGCTATATAAATTCAACGGCAGAAGTAAAATCAGAATGCGACATCTGCTGCACCAGCTCAAATGCAGTTCAAATTGTTGACAGTCTGAATGCTGAAAAAGTTTTATTTCTTCCGGATAAAAATCTTGGGAAATGGGTTGAAAAACAGCTAAAAAACGTTGAAGTAATAACTTATAACGGTTGTTGTCCGATACATGACAACTATTGCCCCGACAGCATAAAAAAAACAAAAGATAAATATCCGAAAGCTTTAGTTCTTGCACACCCTGAATGCAGAGCAGAGTTTCTTGATAAAGCTGATTATGTAGGCAGTACAACAGGAATTATGAATTATGTAAAGCAAAGTTCTGAAGATGAATTTATTATTGCAACTGAAAGCGGAGTTATTGAAAGACTGCAAAGAGATTACCCGCAAAAGCTTTTCCGCAATATTGACGACAAACCTGCCGTATGCAAAAGTATGAAACTTATTAATATTCCGGAAATATATTACGCATTAAAAGACGAAACTCCGGAAATACATGTTGATAAAGAAATCGCAGAAAAAGCACTTAAATGTATACAAAGAATGCTTGATGTGTCATCAGCAGGAGTAAAATAATGCAGGAAAATATAATTTTCGGAAAAAATTCAGTTTTAGAAGCTCTAATCTCCGGCAACAGAGAAATAAATAAAATACTTATTTCAAAAAATATCCATAGTGATGCCAAATTAAATAAAATTAAGGAGCTTGCGAAAGAAAACGGAATTGTCTTCCAATTTGTGGCAAAAGAAAAATTCCTGCCGTACGCTGAATTCAATCATCAAGGAGTAATTGCCCAAATTTCTCCTATAAAATATATGGATCTGGATGAATTTTTAGAAGAAAAGCATAAAAATTCATCACTTGTAATCCTTGACGGGGTAGAAGATTCGCACAATCTCGGAGCAATAATCAGAACCTGTGTCTGCGCAGGAGTATCGGGCATAATTATCCCCTCAAGACGAAATGTACAGGTTAATGCTACAGTTGAAAAAACAAGTGCGGGCGCAATTAATCATATCCCTATTATAAAAGTAAACAGTCTTGTGAATGCGGTTCAAAAATTAAAAAATTCCGACTGGTGGGTAGTTGCAGCAGACGCAAATGCAAAAGATAATTATTTTGATGTTGACTATAAAAATATGAATTTTGCACTCATTATGGGCGCCGAACACGCAGGAGTGTCAAAATCACTTCTCAAAGCATCGGACTTTATAGTAAAAATTCCTATGCTGAAAGAATTTAATTCTTTGAATGTTTCAAATGCCTTGAGTGCAATCATTTTTGAAACTGTTAGACAAAAGTTGAAAAATTAATTATAATAGATTTGTAAAAGTCTGAATAAAAATTATCAGACGGCTACATTCGCATTACAGGAGAGAGAGATGAAAAAAGAACTAGAAAAATACGGCATATTAACAGATGATATTTCTGATGAAGATGTAAATTTTCATGAGCTTGAAATTCCCGAAGATGACGAAGACGTTCTGGAATCAGTCGAAGATCCTAAAGTTCAAGAAAATCTCTCAACAGTAAACTCTGATGACGGAGTAAGAATTTACCTCCAGCAGATAGGCAAAATTCCTCTTCTGTCTGCGGAACAGGAACATGAACTCGCGAAAAAAATATTTGAAGATCATGACGATTTTTCCAAAAACCTTCTTGTAAACGCGAATTTAAGACTTGTGGTAAGCATTGCAAAAAAGTACATAGGCAGAGGACTTTCATTTCTTGACTTAATTCAGGAAGGAAATATGGGTTTGATGAAAGCTGCCGGCAGATTTGATTACACAAAGGGCTATAAATTTTCAACTTATGCAACATGGTGGATACAACAGTCCATAAGCCGAGCAATTGCCGATAAGGCAAGGATTATAAGACTTCCGATACACATGATAGAATCTCTCGGGAAAATCCGCCGTGCAACAATTGATTTAACAACAGAATTAGGTCATACACCTACCAAACAGGAAATAGCTTACCGCCTCGGAGTTCCTGTAAATAAACTTACTCAGATAATAAAATCTGCACAATCCACAATAAGTATGGAAACTCCTGCAAATTCATCCGAAGATTCTTCTAAAATTGCGGATTTCATAGTTGATGAAGCATCAATTACACCTGACAGCAGAGTTTCTCAGGAAAACTTGTTCGATGACATAAGAAAAATGCTAAACCAATTAAGCCCGAAAGAACGGGACGTTTTAATTTTACGTTACGGGCTTGACAGCAACGGAACAAAAAAAACGCTTGATGAAATAGGCTCACAATACGGTGTCTCAAGAGAACGTATCAGGCAAATCGAAAACAGAGCCATTGCAAAACTAAAAAAACTCTGCAAAAATAAAAAACTTGCAGTCGGTTTGAAAAACTATTTTGGAGAATAAAAAGGAGATTTTTTAAATCTCCTTTTTGTTTAAGTCAGACACTTCCAGTATGTCTTGGAATTGTCATCAGGACAAAGATTTTTGACAGCATAAGGAGTACAGCCAAACCCGTTTGGTATATGAGTAATTTTACGAAGTGAATAAGAGAATAGGTTAATAAGTGCGTTTCGGGGAATTAGCGTCATGCTGAACGTCAGATTGACCTCTGTGTTTCAGAATCTTATGAGATCCCCAAACAAGTTCGGGATGACTATTGCTTACTCCCTCTCCTATGGGAATGTTAATTTTTCATTGCAAAACCCCTCTTCGAAATCAAAGATTTCGGTCCTCCCGCAAGGGGAGGACACTCATTATCAAATTCTATCAATGAAATGTTAACAATACCCAAAGGTAGAGGGAAACAATATACCGGCCTGGTGATTGAATATTAAGACCTGTTACCGCGCACATGATGCGCGATCTTTTTATGATAAATTTCAGATTGCGCAATAAATGCGCAATGACATTAATGTAAAAAACCTGACTTCCTGACTTCTTGTCCTCTGCTAACTGAGAGTGCCCCCCCCCCGATTAATACTTCTTAACAATCCCATACTGCTCCCTCCATTTCGGAATACCTTTTTTATTATAACAAAATAAAGCGGACTTTTCAAGCCCGCTTTACTTATAAAATCCAATGCTATTCAGCGTCTTTGTTAATATCTTTAATACTCAATGCAATTCTGTGTTCCTGCGGTGTGAATTTCTTAATTAAAACTTCTACACTGTCGCCGACTTTGAACGCATTAAAAGGATTAACATTTTCCTCTGCCATTTCAGAAACAGGCAATAATGCCTCAACTCCCGGGAAAATATTAATAAATGCACCGAAACCGGTTACCTTGTTAACAGTACCTGTTATAATCTGGCCTTCTTCAAACTGCCCTTCAATTTGCTGCCATGGATCTTCACCCATTCTCTTTAAAGACAGAGAAATTCTCTTTAATTCGTTATCAATTTTGATAATTTTAACTTCTATTGTTTCGCCAAGAGAAATAACATCAGAAGGGTGTTTAATTCTTGACCATGAAATTTCGGAAATCGGAAGAAGTCCGTCAATACCGTTGATGTCAACAAATGCACCAAAATCAGCAATTCTTACGACTTCACCTTTTACAATCTGGTCTTCTTCAAGTTCAGAAAGAATATTATCAACAACCTGATCTCTCTGTTCTGCGACAGCCTGTCTTTGCGACAAGATTAATTTGTTCTTTTTCGGATCAGCTTCCAGAACTTTAACTTCGATTTTTGTATCAATCAAACCGTCAAAAGGTGTACCTGTCCTCAATTGAGAAGAAGGAATAAAGCCTTTTAAATCTGCAACGTCAACCAGCACGCCGCCTTTAACGATAGAAACAACTTTCGCAAGTATAGTATCTCCTTGAACTTTTGCATCATTAAGCTGAGCCCATGCCTGAGCATTAGCGAGTCTTTTAAGAGAAAGAACCATACCTTCTTCATCGTTTTCTTCTTTTAATACATAAAATTCTCTTTCATCGCCGACTTCAAGATTGTCTGCACCTTCCGAAGATGAAATCTCTTTTGATGGTAAGAAAGCTTCTGTTTTAGCCCCTTTAACACTGATTAAATATCCTTCGCTTTCTTTTTTCATAACCGTACCTTCTACAATGTCGGCTACTGAATAAGATTTTGAAAAAGATTCTTCCAACAATCTTTCAAATTCGTCTAAGTTTGTTTTTTCTAATGTTGCTGTCATTTTTTTATTTTTCCTTTCTATAAAATCGTAATTCAATTTTAATTAACAGATTCCGAACCAAGTTCAGAATGACTTTAAGACATTTATAACTTTTTCAATAATATCCTGCGGGGTTGAAGCTCCTGCAGTAACCGCAATTTTTTGCGCATTGTTAATGAAATCTTTGTATAAATCCAATTCTTCTGCATTTTCAATATGAATTGTCTTTGTAATATCTTTTAAAATTTCCGCCAAATGCGTTGTATTAGCACTTTTTTTAGAACCTGTAACAATAACCAAATCACTTTCATCTGCAAGCTCATGAGCTTCTTTTTGACGCATGGCAGTGCTTTGGCAAATCGTATTTGCAATATGTATTTCCTTTGCAACAGATGTTAAATATTCAACAATTGAATTTAAAGTCGCCAATCTTTGAGTTGTTTGAACAACAACCCCCACACGTTTATGGGATTTTATGCGATCTTCAAAACTTTTAAGCTGTTCAACGGATGCCGCAACCACAACATTTTCACTCCACAATTCTGCATTCGCTCTTATTGCAATAACTTCCGGATGCTCTGATTTACCTACTATTACAAGAAAATATCCTTCTTTTGCAAGTTCAACTGCTTTCTGCTGCACTTTTTTAACGTCAGGACAGGTCAAATCGACAGGTTCAAATCCCGCCTGCTTAATTTTTTCAATAACCTGCGGGCTTTCGCCATGACTTCTTATAACACAGATACCGTCTCCATGTTCAGGAATTTCTGTTAAAGTTTTTATCCCGAGTTTTTCAAGTTCATGAATTACATGGGTGTTATGAATAAGTTCCCCCAAAACAAAAACATTTTTATCAGGGTTTTCAGCCTTTAACTTTTTAACGGTTTCTACAGCTCTTTTCACGCCGTAACAAAAACCGGCATATCTGGCTAATTTAATTTCTTTTGCTATTTTTTCGGGCAATTTAAAATTGTCTTCTTTCTATGGAACTTGCGATATATTATTGAGATTCCGAAACAAATTCAAAATGACAAAAAAACAAAATCGCTGTAAGAATATTAAAATATAAAAAAGACAAAAAATCAAGAACAAAAAAGCCTCTTTAAAAGAGGCTTTTCGTTTTTCACAAACTACAATTTCAACCTTTTATGCAAGGATATTACCTTTTTTGTCTTTTTTATAAATTTCTTTAGTATCAAAATCTTCGGGTTTTGTCGCATATTTTTTATCATTCACCGCTTCTTCATCATTATTATCGTATGCAATATCATATTTTGCGGCGATATTTTGATAACCTATATCAGATACAGCTAAAAAGCTGACAACACCTTTAATTTTGTTATTTACATCTTCCGGCAGCCCCATTGATAACAATTGATCGGCTCTGTCTTTATCCTTGATAATTGCATTGAATAAAGCCGAATCTGTTCTTGCTATGAGTGTATACACTGTCTTTTTCTGGGAATCGGGCATTGAAGCAAGCAGTTTGATTTTTTTGTCAACCGGAAGTTTTTTGAAGAATGAAGCGAAATAATTTCTTCTTTCAGTAACGGAAAGAGTTGAAAGTTCATTTTCTGATAAAACCTGCCCGCTCGCAATCTTTTCCTGAATTGTTTTTGCTTGCGAAGGTAATAAATCAGCAAATTGTTCAAGTATAGCGCCGTCTGCCTGAGTTGCATTATCGGAAGCATAAGCTTCAATAACTTCTGCCATTTCAGATTTAACGCAGTCAGGAGAATACTTGACACTTTCTGCAGCCGCTTCTATAGCCTTTTCGTTACCGGATGCTAATACTGTTTCAAGAGCTTTGGTCTGCACTGTAGGATCGTAATCTTTGATATTACCTGCAACATGTTCCTGAACTTCCGAATATTTAGAAGTCATCATTTCATTATGCATAGCAAGCTGGTTATCTTTATGGCAATCCTTTATCTGATCAGCCAGCATATTTGAATATTTTACAGCTTCTTCTTTATCTAAGCGTTCTTCCAATCTTTGGTGTTCTAAAGCCATTGCCTGCTGTTGGTTTTCTTTCTCTAATCTTGAAAAAATACCATTTTCAGCAGCTCTTTTAAGAGCGTTATCAGATTTACCCGTTGCGATATCTAATGAAGTTAATTGGGCTTTACCTTTTAACTTATCAGCATTATCAGAGGCATATAACTGCAATTCTTCCGTGGCATTTTCACTGCTCTGTAATGTTATAACTGCTTGATTTTGTTTGTCTTCATCAACTATAGTTTCATTCATTTTTTGAGATGCTATTTGAACATCAGCATCCTTAAATTTCGATGAATGATTATTCCAACTAAGTTTATGATCATCATCTTCCGGATTGCAGGATTTTCCAAGATTATTACTACCTGTTATAGTTAACACTGCAGCATATTCCGTAGACACAGGATCATTTGAATTAGCTAAAGACTTTATTATATTATTTTCAACTTTCTTCTGGTCTTCAAGAGATGCACTTATAAGATTGTTAACCTGTTTATCCAAATGACAGTTATTATCCCATAAATTCTTATACTGTTTAGCATAAAAACCGTAGACATTTACAGAAGCATCTGTATTATAATATTTCAAGAATGTATCAATATACTTTCCTTTTTCTTTTTGAGACATTCCTTTAGTTTTAGCCTCTAAAAAACTGAGTGCAGCAGCTGTTTCCAGGTCAGAGCCATTCGCAAAATCTTTAATCTGTGATTGAAAATTTTCTACCTCAGAAGCAACTGATTTTTCATAATCCGTTTTAGGCTGCGGTAAAATTTTTGCTGCAACCTCCTTCAAATATTTTGCCTCAGCACCAGAACAATATTGTTTTATAGAATTATAAGCAGCCTTTTCTTCTGTAGACAATTCTTGCCCGTTCTGGAGCTTTGTTTCATAGGAAGCCAATTCATCTTGCAATGATAATAGTTTTTGAGCTTTTGTTTTATTACGGGTAACTTCCAGATTTTGGAAATTCTTTATAAAATCTATTTCTTTGGCAGTTCTTGATTCAGCCGGTTTATCTAAAATCGCATTACGCATAAGCTCTGTTTTGTCCAAATTGTAATATCTCATGTATTTGCCGACATCAGACATATCAAGATTATTTGTAACATCTTCACCAATTTTTGCAGAAACAATTTTGCCAACCTGTTCTTTAAGAGTTACAAATTCTTTCATTCGTGCTCGGTCAGATGCGTTTAAGTTATTTTTATTAACACTTTCTTGATCTAATAAATATTCATTTTCAAGATCTAATCTTTCATATTCATCTTTCTGCAAAAATTCAATATATGAAACATCATTAAATTCTGCTGTTTGGATTCCGCGCATAACAGAATCAGCAGCAGCTTCTTTCAAATTTTTATTCTTTTCAGTTGCAGAAACAAAAACATCTTTTACATTCTTTAATCTTTCATCTTTATCAATAAAAGCTTTTATTTTTTCTATCTCTGCTTGTTTTTCCGCATTTGAAAGCTTATTCCAATCTTCTTCAGAATGAGACTGCGCTATAATATTCCCATTCTTGCCTTTTATTCCATAAATATAAGTATTTTTTGTAAAAGCCAAATAACAATCTTCAACTTTTGCATCAGGATTTTTTTCGTTATAAATCTGTTTTTCAGTTTTAGGTTGAGCAGCTTCTTCCTGTTCAGAAGTATTTTGAACAGTTTCTACTTTTTCAGTATTTAAAGAAGTAATTATTTCAGCCTGTTTATCCAAGCTAAAAGTATCAAAATCAGGCACCCGAGCTTTTAAAGCTTCATATTGTTCAAGAGTAATACCTAATTTTTTTAATAATTCCTGCTTTTGTGTATCAACCAAAGGAAGCGGAGAAGCAGAAGCACTACTTTGCTGGCTTGGCACAGATGCAGTGTTCAAGGAACTACTTGTAAGTTTATTTATATTACTGCTGTTATCTATTATTGACATTATAAACTCTCTGCTTTTCTCACTACACATGTAAAAACATGCAAAATCAGGCTATTTCAACATGATATAAAAAATTTACAATTGTTAATAATTATTATTCATCATCTAAATTTGCTAATATACATTTATTAAATGGTACAGCCGAATAATTATTAATTTTATTCCTCATATCAACATATTCAAGAGCATTTTTAAATGCCGGCTGTTCAAAAATAGCAATAAGCTTAGCAGTCAAATCATCATCTATTAGGAAATAATGCTTACGATGCCCGTTATTATCTTTACCTAATAAATAAACAGAACCGTATAAAAGCTTTTGAGGATTACTGTCATTCTTATTAAAATAAGCATTATTTACATAAACCCCTTTGACCTGAAGTTCAGGATACCCCTCTTTTTTAACCGTTACAAGTTCTGCGTCATCCGGATTATTATCCTTTGAATAAAAACCTATTGTATAAGTTCCGTTTTTAGTCGTAATACTTGAAGAGCCTTCCAAAGACCCGAAATTTTCAAACGGTTGAGCATCTTTCAAAATATCTCCGTTAGGGACATTTTGCAAGCTCATATTAGTCTGACGCAAACCGACATCATAAGTATTTATCTTTATATCAGCATTATTATCTACCGATTTCAATGCATTCTCAATATAGTTTTTCATTTCACTGGTAATATCTGAATACATCGGGGCAGATTTGACAAAAGATTTTTCATTTATCAATTCAATATCGTAAAAAGTCAAAGTATTTGCTTTGGAGCCGTCATCTCCAAAAAGAGTATAATTTGCCCTGTTTAAAGCAGATATCTTATAGTCCAAGTCCATTATATGTCTGCCATCTTCACTTACACTTTCAGAGTAAACTATCTTATCAAAACCTGAACCGCCTTTTGTATTTATAAGAGTTATCTTAGGAGTTATTGTTTCAAATTTTGGACCCTTAACAGACGGAAAAGTTTTTGACGCAACAACTGTTTCGTTTCCTTCTGATACATTCGGAGATTCAACCATTACAATCTTTGCAGGAGAATCAAATTCAGACATTTCAGATTGAACTGCGGAAGCATTTGCCATCGGACACATTGCGAGCACCGTTGCCGCCAAAGGTACTGCCAGACGGTGAGGAACTGTTATTCTTGAAGGTTCCGAGTTATCCGGTAAATTTTTTCTTCTTCCGCTGAAATTCACTTGATTGTAACTGTTTGTCAAATTTACAGATGTTACTGGTCTGATTGTCATAGTCTTAACTCCGTTTTCTTAATTTTTCACCATATATAATTTTTTAAAGCAACTAAAAATTTTTTTTGCTATTCTTTTTTTTCATTAAACCCTTACAAGCCTATTATAGCAACTCATTTTCGGATTTGTAAAATAGTATATACGATATTAATATTTCTTTACACTTGCGCCGTTTTTTTGTTTGTTGTACTTTACATGTGTACTTAAATTAATGTATTTAAGCTTTCTCAAAAATAAGTCTGACAGGTGTCAGTAATTAGTATAAAAGAAGGAGAACTCAAATGAGTGAAAGAAAATTAGTTGGAACAGGAGAAATGTTCAAAAAAGCACTCGCAGGAAAATATGCTATAGGTGCTTACAACGTTAACAACATGGAAATCTTGCAGGGTATTGCAGAAGCTGCTGAAGAAACTCAATCACCTATCATTTTACAGGTTTCTGCCGGTGCAAGAAAATATGCTAACCAAACTTATTTAATCAAATTGGTTGAAGCTGCTTTGGCTACAACTACTATTCCTATTGCTTTACACCTCGATCACGGTGCTGATTTTGATATTTGTAAAGCTTGTATTGACGGCGGTTTTTCTTCAGTTATGATTGACGGTTCAAGATTCCCGTTAGAAGAAAACATCAAATTAACTAAACAGGTTGTTGATTACGCTCACGAACGCGGAGTTTCTGTTGAAGCTGAACTTGGTAAACTCGCAGGCGTTGAAGATGATGTTAAAGTTCACGCTAAAGATTCAACTTACACTGACCCTGAAGAAGCTGCTAGATTTGTCAGAGAAACAGGTTGTGATTCTTTGGCTGTTGCTATCGGTACTTCTCACGGTGCTTACAAATTCAAAGGCGAAGCTAAACTTGATTTCGAAAGACTTGCTGAAATTAAAAAAGCTGTAAATGAAGTTGTTGGATATGATTATCCGTTAGTATTACACGGTTCTTCATCTGTTCCTGCTGAATTCGTTGCTAAATGTAATAAATTCGGCGGTCAGTTGCCTGATGCTCAAGGTGTTCCGGAAGACATGCTTAACTACGCTTCTAAACACGGTGTTGCTAAAATTAACATTGATACAGACTTGAGATTAGCTATGACTTCAACAATCAGAGAATTCTTTGTTGAACATCCTGAAAAATTCGACCCGAGAGAATATATGGGACCTGGCAGAACTGCTGTTAAAGAAATGGTTATGCACAAAATGCGCGACGTTCTTGGAACTGCAGGCCATGCTAAAGACTAGGAGCTTAGCTCTAAACATAAAAAAAGACCGCAAATTGCGGTCTTTTTTATTATTTATGCAACACTTATGCTGCAAGGTTTAATTTATCGCCAGGATGAAGCATCGGATTAGGATAGTAATTATTTTCATCTAATTTATAATTATTATCTTTCAAGAATTTCATAGTCAAATCATAAATTTCCTTATTAGTCGGCTTGTAATTCGGTTCATCCTTATGAGCATCTATTAAATATTTTTCTGCTAATTTCCAGAAGCTGTCGCCTTTCTTAACTACATATTCTTCTTTGTTAACCTGTTCAGATCCTTCTTCAGCTTCTTCAGTTTCTGTAGCATCGTCAGCCGGAACAACTGGTTCCTCTTTTTCAGTTTTTTCTGTATCTTTCGGTTCTTCAGTTTCACCTACAGATGCCGGAACTACAGGTGTTACATCCCCTTCTTCCGGTATTGAATCTGAAGGTGCTACAGGTTTTGATTCTTGTTGAGTTTTTTCCTGCTGAGGTTTTTCTGTAGTTTTTACAGGTACAGGTGAATCTTCAGCAGCCGGTGTTTCAACTTTTTCATCACCTTTACCACCGAACAAAGCATAAGCTCCTGCGCCAATTACAGCCAAGGCACCTGCAGCAAGTGCAATTTTACCTTTTTTACCCTTTACTGCATTTTTAACAGAATTCATAAAGCCTTTGGATTCTTTAGAAGCTGCTTCGGCCTCCGGTTTCAATTTAGCCGCATCATCAAGTATATCATCTACCGTTTCTGCTTGTGGCTTCATTCTTGCTGCATCGTCAAATATATCATCGACTGCTTCTGCTTGTGGCTTCATTCTTGCCGCATCATCAAGTATATCGTCTACTGCTTCTGCTTGTGGTTTCATCTTTGCTGCGTCATCAGCAAGATCATCCACAATTACTTGCGACTTATTCTTGTTAGACTCAATTATTTCCTGCGCTTTTCTATCAGCTTCAACTCCACCGAATGTTTCCGGTGCATTATATTTTGTTCCGTGCTCTTTGGTGTATTTTTCCCATGTTTTAGGTTCTGAGGATTTTTGCTCAGCCTTAACAGCCTTTTTATCTAATTCTGCTGCTTGTTTGTCAACAGCTTCATTAAACAATTTAGAATCATTGCCTCCTCTAAAAAGGCCTACACGCCTTTTTAATTCATTTATTTCATCGTCTGTTTTGGCTAACTTGCCTAATTTATCTATTTCTTCAAGAATTTGTTTTTGCTTTCTTTTCCCTAATTTATCTACTGAATTTCCATTTGTTGATTTGAAAAGCTGTGATTTTTCCAAAGCTTTTTCAAACTCCGATTTTACAGGAATTTCAGGAGCGATATTTCCCAAAGGAGCCGCATTCCTCAATTGTTCCGGAGTACCAAAATATGTTGTAGAAGTTGCTCCTTTCCCTAAGTCTTTTTTCATAACTTCTAATTGCTTTTGTGTTTTTTCCAATTCAGTTGTAACATTATTTGGATTTATACCATATTCTGCAGGATTTTTGGCAATATCTTTACCAACGGCTCTGTTCTGTGGTTCATACTGTAACTTTTGCTGTAAACCTGCTGAATAACGTCCAAGTTGCTCGTTTACCTGAGCTTCTGATAAACCCAAATCCTTTGCATTAGCGCGTAAATACTTTTCGTATGCACTGTATCTTGCATAATAATCTCCTGTTCCCTGAAGTTGCCATCTGGACATAATTTTAATTTCCCCTTTCTGTTTTCCTCGTTCAATAAATTTTTCTATAGGTTTATTTGAATGGCAAAAATCATCATTTTTGTCGTTCTTTAAATCTTTTTCTCTATAAAAGATTAATCCCCTATGTATTTATTAAAAATTTTCAGGATAAAAAATTTACAACAGGCTCCCCATCCACATCCTATCCTATCCTATCCTATGAGGCATTATAAAAGGGTTTCAGACACTTTTAAACTTATTTTTACATATCTTAACATTTAAATTTAATTATAATAATATAAAAAAGAGAACCGATTTTATCAGTTCTCTTTCCATCTTTTTCATATTCCATCTGAGTTAGTGTGATTTATTTTTTCAAAAAGTCGGGTATTTCAATGTTTGTAAAACTTGGAGAAACATCCGGCATTGAAGTTCTTCTAACTGTTTGCTGAGGTTGAGAAGGTGCTGTTTTTGCAGATGAATTGAATGTACCTGCAAAGAAATCAGAAGCACTCAACTGTTTAACATCTGTTTTCTTTTCAGGCTGTTGATTTTTCATTTCAAAACCTGTTGCAATAACAGTAATTTGGATTTCACCCTGAATATTTTCATTTACTGCCGTACCGATAATAACGGTAGCATCATCATTTACCGCATCGTGAATAATATTTGCAGCATCTGATATTTCATGAAGAGTCATATCAGGACCACCTGTAATATTAACGATTACACCGGTTGCACCATTAATTGAAGATTCAAGAAGTTGTGAATTAATAGCAATTTCTGCAGCTTTAACAGCTCTGCCTTCACCCTGACCGCGGCCGATACCCATAAGAGCTGAGCCAGATGCTTGCATAACACATTTAACATCAGCAAAGTCAACGTTAATAAGGCCTGGAACCGTAATAATATCAGAAATACCTTGTACACCTCTTAATAGAACTTCATCAACTATAATAAATGCCTCAGTTAAAGAAACCTGTCTGTCAACAACTTGAAGCAATTTATCATTTGGAACAACAATTACCGCATCAACAGCTTCTCTGAGTTTTTCTAAACCTTGATTTGCCTGATTAAGTCTTTTACGTCCTTCCCAGGTGAACGGTTTTGTAACAACTGCAATAGTCAATATACCTAATTCTTTAGCTATTTTTGCAACAACAGGAGCCGCACCTGTTCCGGTACCGCCACCCATACCTGCAGTGATAAATACCATATCAGCACCGTCTAAAGCTTCTGTAATCTCCTGCTGAACTTCTTCTGCAGCCTTTTCTCCTACTGAAGGATCACCGCCTGCACCAAGACCGTTAGTAGATTTTGCTCCTAACTGAATTCTATTTTTAGTCTGGCCGTATTCCAAAACTTGTAAATCTGTATTCATTAACCAGAACTCAACACCTGAAAGTCCTGCTTTAATCATTCTATTAACAGCATTACCGCCGCCGCCGCCGACACCGATAACTTTAATATTTGTAGGATTTATTGGAGACCTTTGAGTTTGATCATTGCTTGTTGTTTCATCTTTTTTAGCAAAGATATCTGATACGAAATTTTCCACTTTTTTACCTCTTTTATGTAATTGTATAGTTGTCTATCTACAATAGTATAATAACATACTATTTTAAATAGAAAAAAAGTACAATAATTTATTTGGTAATTATGAACAAATTTTAATATAATACGGTAAAATCAGCATATATTAAGAAAAACGGCATGCCTTAAATTTATTTTATGTAAGCTGGCGGCATTGCCCAATGAAGTTTATCTGTCAATACCGAATAAAATTCTGCACCCTCAAGAAGAGCAAGTTTTGCACTATAGCGCGACTTTACAATATTAATTTCAGAATCAAATTCATAAAACTCCTGTCCATCAGCCGACAAAACATATTTATTTTTTACATCCGTACAAACAGTAATCTTTTCACAATCCGGAACAACAATCGGCCTTGCAGTAAGAGTATGCGGGCAAATAGGAACAATAACAAAGGCTTTTAAAGAAGGGGTTAAAACTGGTCCCCCAGCAGACAAACCGTATGCAGTGGAGCCAGTCGGTGTAGAAATTATAATACCGTCAGCAAGATAATCACAAACATACTTATTGTTAATTTTCAATGAAAATCTTGAAGTTCTGCCCGTATCACAGCATTTTATTACAAAGTCGTTTAAAGCTGTATAATTTCCGCTCTGAAGCATAATTCTGTCTTCTACGACAAATCTGCCGTTTAATATTTCGTTCACTGATTTTTCAATATCTTCTTTTGAAGACTGTGAAAGAAAACCGAGCCTGCCCAGATTTATTCCGAAAATAGGCGTTTTATACTTTGCATAAAACCTTGCAGTTTTCAAAATCGTACCATCGCCGCCGATTACAAAAACAAAATCAAACCCCTCTTTTAAACCGTCAATATTCAAGATTTCAGGTTGAATTCCTTTGTTCAACAGGATTTGTGCAAGTTTATCCTTAACTTCAACTGAATGCGATATCTCTTGGTTATAGCAGATTGCAATGCTCTTCATTTCCATAATGTAGAAAATATACCACGATTTTAAGATTTAAGCAAATAAAAAAAAGAGGCAATAAATGCCTCCTATTCAACTATCTCTCTCTTTCTCATAATATAACAGACACCACTGCAGAGTACAGTTTATTACTGCAAAGGAGCTCTCCACAGCGAGTCATTAAATTTATTCTGGTTGGCATTTACGTCAACAGACAAAGTAACATTGCTCGGAGTAAATACAAATACAAGATCTCCGACTTTTTGAGGTTTGCCGTCAAGCGCATGAGCTGCACCGCAGACAAAGTCAATTGTTCTTTGTGATTGCTCTTTATCTAAAAGATGAAGGTTTAAAACGATTGTTTTTCTGTTTCTAAGATGTTGAACAATAGTGGCAGCATCTTCAAAAGAACGCGGTTCCATAACTTTTACTTCATAACCTTTAAAATTAGGATGATTAACAACTTTCAATTCGCTTGGCTTGTCCTGTGCCGGCTGATAAGTATAAGCCGGATCAATTGCTAAATTATCCTGAACAGGATAGTCATCTTCAACTTCCTGAGCCATTTCGTCAAATATTGTTTCTCTCGGTTCAAAACCTTTTACTAAAAAATCTACCACTGATTTAATTTTGTCTGTTACTACTGCCACCGTTTTTCCTCCGTTTATCTTACTTTATAAATAATTTTCTACCAATTCTTAACATTGTTGCACCGTATTTAGCTGCCTCTATATAATCCTGACTCATGCCCATTGAAAGTTCTTTTAACGGATATTCAAATCTGTTTTCAAGATCTTTTTTCAATTTTACGATTTCAGAGAAGACTTCATCCTGAGTTTTTTCAGACGCCCCGAGAGGAGTCATACACATCAAACCAGCGATATTAATTCCAGGGAGCTCTTTTAAAAAAGAAAATACTTCAAAAATTTCATTTTCGGAAAAACCGTATTTTTGTTCCTCGCCCGCAATATTTATTTCAAGCAGAACATTCTGGATTTTTCCTGCATTTTGAGCTTCGTCAGATATAACATTCGCAAGCTTGTATGAATCAACGGAATGAATATAATCAAAGATTCCGATAACCTTTTTAACCTTGTTGGTTTGAAGATGACCTATAAAATGAAATCTTGAATTATTTTTGATTTCTTCCGGAAGATTATTAATCTTTGCGACAGCCTCAATTACCCTTGATTCCGCGAAATCCCGTAACCCTGCATTATATGCCTCGATTATTGCACTTTCGTCAAAATACTTGGTAACTGCGATAATATTCGGTTTATAAGGTGCAATGTCTTCCTGTATCCGTAAAAGATTGCTTTTAACTGTATCCTGCATAAATAATCATCCTACCTCTACAAGAAGTTGAATATAGTATTAATTGTACTCTATACATCATGTGTGGACAACTTTTTTATTTCTAACCTCTCCCCGCTGATATTTTTACCCTGAAAACCATGATGACATCATGGTTTGAGCGATTTTAACATTTCTTCAAGTTTGGTTAATATTTTGTAATATTGTCTCTTTTACGCCATGCCTTTTATACTTTTGGGCATGCCCTTGATGTACATTATTAGAATAAACTATATTTCTTTAGATTTTATCCTTTAAACGCATGAAATTTCATAATAAAAAAATCAGAACTATCATATTGACAAATTTTGAAATAAAGTAAATAATAAGAATAAATTTAGGAGGTAAAGTTATGAATAGAGAAGAGCTTAGAATCGCCCCCCCCCCGCAAAGTCTGATATAGTAAGGAATTGCGGTTCAAGATTTAAGAAGATAATAAGATATTATGGCACTAAGGCTGTAGGAAGTATCATAAAAATTTTATGCAAGCCTCAAGTATTGGATAAAACGGCTGCGCTGCCGAAACGAACTTATTCACGGAATATGATAAAAAACCTCACCCTAACCCTCTCCCGCAAGGGGAGAGGGGAAAGTCCTTTACGCTTCACTTTTCACACTTCACTAAAAAAAAGAGCCGCGTTTACTCTTGCCGAGGTCTTAATAACCTTAGGCATTATAGGCGTTGTAGCTACAATGACAATGCCGTCATTAATTAACGGCACGCAGAAAAAAGAACTTGTAGCACAATATAAAAAGGCCTATTCGGTCATTTCACAGGCATATTTAATGATATCAAACGATAACGGAGGTTCTTTAGAAGGCGTATTCACATCTTATAATGACTATATTGATGTTTTTTCAAAATATATTAAAAATGTTAAGGTCTGCAGAATAAATGAACAGGTAACAAGGTGCTATCTTGATTCTTATAAGCATCTTAACGGTTCTGTTATAAATACTGACACAGGCTCAACACTTACAACTCCTGACGGTGCAACTTTGCGATTTTACCACATTAACAGCGGATGTACAGGAACAACTGAACTCAAAAAACCAATAGGGTGCGGGAGAATTCGTGTTGACGTCAACGGTATAAAAAAGCCCAATACTGTAGGCTATGACATTTTTGATTTCTATATTACACAAAACGGGATTATACCGAGAGGCCATGAAGATACAACCTGCAATGAAGATGACCCAACAGGCTGGGGCAGAGGTATTACCATTCTAACCACAGGGAAAATAGATTATTAAATACTATTTCTTTTCAAACACCATAACATATTCGTGTTTAAAGATAAAAAATCCTCCTGCAAGTGCTCTGTAGCGCCACAGATTTGCGGTTTTGCCTTTGGCACGTTCGTTACCCTGAATATCTTTTACAATAATGCCTTTGAGACGAAATCCGAGTTTCATCATTCTTGCCATGCATTCAAAACCAAGAGGCTGAACTTCGGAATTTTTATAGCTGTCGCCGATAATTAATGCGGCAAAACGACCTTTTTCAAGCATATCGTAACCGTTTTTCGCAACTTTTTCAAACAGATCATAAAATTCTTCCGTTGTATCACAATTAGACAAATCTTCTTTTCTGTCAGAGAACTTGATAATATCATCATACGGCGGATGAAGGATTAAGAACTGCGCCTTTTCTTCTCGCATAATATCAAGACTTGCCTGAACTTTTTCTTTTGCTTCTTCAGAGGCTGAATCCGCACAAATTATTCTGACATCTGTTACAAGTTGTTTGGGGGTAAATTTTTCAGAGACGCTTTCTGCCAATTCATCTTTAAGTTCAACACCAATACAGCGTCTGCCCATATTAACGGCTTCAATTCCAGAGGTTCCCGAGCCGAAGAATAAATCAAGCACTACATCATTTTTCTTGGTAAATCTTTCATACAGCTGCTGTGCAATCTGTGGGATATAATTCCCGTGATATTCGTTAGAATGCCCGCCTTCTCTCAATCTTGCGGGAAATTCCCACAAAGTATCGGTTTTAACATGCTCGTAAGCTTTCCAGTTATTCAAATCAATGTCGCTGTAGCGTGTAGTTTTTACAGGTTTTACTACCTGTAAATCAGCTTTTTTTGAAGGTTTTAATTTTGTGTTAATTCCAGCGTTTCCCAAGTCTTTTCTCCCTTACCGGCGAAAACCTAAAAAAGCTTAGCGCCTTATAGTCTTATTGCCCTAACGCCTTTATCTTATAGAAATGTTTCAAATTTGTAATCAAACATTTAGATGAATTTGTGTTTGATGTAGATTGAGATAAAGATTGAGGGAAGAGAGTATGGCAAGAATTAAACAGCTTTCAAAACATTTGATAAACCAGATTGCAGCGGGAGAAGTTATAGAACGTCCTGCATCGGTTGTTAAAGAACTCGTTGAAAATTCAGTTGACGCGGGCGCTACAAAAATCAGCATTGAAATCAACAATGACTGCCGTGATATAAGGGTTGCGGATAACGGTTCAGGTATTCATCCCGATGATATTATGCTTGCATTTTCAAAACACGCAACAAGTAAAATTGCAACGGATAACGATTTGTTTGATATTCATACTCTCGGCTTTAGAGGAGAAGCGTTAGCAAGTATAATTTCAATTTCAAAATTGACATGTACAACAAGAACAACAGATTTTGAAACAGGAACAAAAGTAAAATGTGAAAATTCAGAAGTTAAACAGGTTGAGACAGGGTGTGCAGTCGGAACAATTATGGACATTAAAGATTTGTTCTATAACATCCCTGCGCGTCTCAAATTTTTAAAAAGCCCGAATACCGAATTTTCATACATTCAGGAGCTTGTTCAATCAATTGCGCTTGCGCATCCGCAATGTTCTTTTGAATTGAAAAAATTCGGAAAAACAATCCTCAAAACATCAGCACAAAACAATCTGCTTCAGACCATAAAAGAAGTTTATTCATCTGATGTTACCTCAAATCTTAAAGAAGTTTTGAAAACAGATAAACTCTCGCATCTTAAAATAAGCGGATACGTAAGCACTCCTGACTACACGCGTTCAAGCAAAAAAAGCTACCATATTTATATAAATTCAAGAACGGTAAAATGTCCTATATTCCAGAAAGCGATTGATACGGCTTATAAAGCTCTTATTGCGAACGGCAAATATCCTTTTGTTGTGCTGAATTTAGAAATTCCGCCGTCTGATGTTGATGTAAACGTTCATCCGACAAAAAAAGAAGTCCGCTACAAAAATACAAATCAGGTGTTTAATTTTATTTATACATCAATTCAGGCAGGACTTTCAAATTATGTTGAAAGACAGAGTTTCAACACTGACGGACAAATACAACAGCCTCAAGTCTCAAGTAATGTAATAGATTTTGTCCAGCCGCGTCTTGAAAGCAAAGGCGAAGCTTTCTTCAATAAACAGGAAGACACAATATATGTTTCGGACAATGCAATGGAGCAGCAGGAAAAGAAATTTGAACAATCAGAAAACACTGAACAACGGCAGTTTTTTGTTCCTGTTGAAAAAACTCCCGAACCTGAAGAAAACATTGTCGGCCAGTATAAAAATACATACATTCTCGTAGAAAAAGAAGACGGGCTTGAGATTATAGATCAGCATATAGCAGAAGAACGCTATATTTATGAAAAACTTATGGCTGAAAAAAATATAGTTTCGCAGATGCTTTTTGTCTCGGATGTTGTCCCTGTTTCCAGTACAGAAGCAGAGCTGATAAAGGAAAATTTAGAAAAATTTGAAAAATTCGGCTACGGTATAGAATTTTTGAAAGATAACGAACTTATTTTCAGGAAAGTTCCGCAAATGATTGCAAAAGTAAATCCTAAAGAAATTTTAGCGGATATTTTAGAAAACATTGACGGGCAGCTTGACAGACTTGAAGAAAAAATCCTTATAACAACTGCCTGCAAAGCATCTGTCAAAGCAGGACAAAAGCTTTCAACATGGCAGATGCAGGAAATAGTCAAAAAATGGCGTACGACAAAAATGCCGTACACCTGTCCTCACGGACGTCCGATTGTAAAATTCTTCACGCACAAAGAAATTGCAGGATTTTTCCAGAGAAACGCTTAGAATTTGGTATATTCAAGTTTATCTTTTCCGGTCAGAATATTTTCCAAACTTTCAGCACCTTCAGGCGCCCAGCCGCTTCCTTTTATAGAGTTTGTATAAACCTTTAAAAGATAGTTATCACGCCCGAACTGATTTGGCAATTTGGCACCGTTTACATCAAAATATATGTATGCACAGTCAGTGTGGATTGTTGTAGCAGGAGTTGTATTGCCATCTGCATCCGTAACACAATTACCGTTAGCATCCTGTACGCAGTCATTATTTTTAACCCTATAGCAGGAAGACATTTGTATAATACTTAGAACAGTTCCGTCATTAAGAATAATTTTAGGAGTATTACTTCCAATTGACATTACTCCTTCTTTGGTCGCAAATTGAATATCATAATATAAATCTTTGCAATATTTGGAACTGTTATTAAGACATAATTTCGGTGCATTAAAATATTTTGCAAAATCCTGTGCGACCTGAGTACTCGTTTTTGACGGATCAAACAAAAATGTATTATCGCCATCAGTTATATCATTTTGACTTTTTGCAAGCAGAACAGCATTTTGAATAACCGCATAAGTCTTTTTAGTTTTAACTATAAGCTCCTTATCTCTGTAGTTTTGAATTAAAGACGGCATTGTCAAAGCTGCAACAACACCGATAATTCCTAATGTTATTAAGACTTCAGCTAACGTAAAAGCGCATTTTTTGAAAAGTGAATAAGAGAATAAGTGAACAGGTGAATAAGTTCGTTTCCGCAGCGTAGCCGCTGCACCCGCAACATCAGTTTTGCATGAACTTTCTATGTCATAACGAGACTCTTTTGAGTCATTAAACAAGGACATCCTTCTTTGTAACAAGCCCATCCCCTGTCCTTCGGACACTCTCTTCCAAAGGGCGAGGAATTGAATATTAAGACACGTTATCGCGCACATGGTGCAGGATCTTTTTATGAAAAATTCCGTATTGCGCAATAAATGCTCAATGACATTACTGTATAAGACTTGACTTACAGCCTTCTCGCCACAAGTCAGCTGAGAATGCCCCCCCCCCGATTAATACTTCTTAACAAATCTCTCATAAAGCACTCCTTTCATATATTACTTATATTCTTATTATAATATATTTTTTAATATTTTTCAAGCCAAATTACTTGTAAAAAAATTTTGCCCGTGCGATAATTTAGTTATCGAAAGGCTAGTCATGGCAAACACTTTAGTATATTTACTCGATGGGAAAATTTATATAAATCTTACTAACAGATGTACAAATGATTGCATCTTTTGTCTTAGAAAAGACAAAAGCGATGTCAAAGGACAGGAACTATGGCTTGATAATGAAAATTCAACTGCCGATGATGTAATTCAACAATTTAAAAAATTTGAACTTACCAAAGAAGTAATCTTCTGCGGATACGGCGAGCCGATGATGAAATTAGATGTTTTGAAAGAAACTGCAAAATATATAAAAGACAATTACCCCCAAACAAAAATTCGAGTTAATACAAACGGACATGCCAATTTTGTTTACAAAAGAAATGTCGTTCCGGAATTAAAAGGCCTTGTTGATGAATTTTCGGTAAGCTTAAACGGAGCTACAAAAGAAGAATATGATGAACTTTCCCGACCAAAATTTACGGAAGCTTACGAAGAGATGAAAAAGTTTATAAAAGCCTGCTCTGATGAAGGAATATCAGTTACGGCAAGCGTTGTTGAAGGTTACAAAGGAAGACATCTTGACCTTGAAAAATGCGAAAAAATCGCAAATGATTCAGGTGCAAAATTCAGAGTCAGAGAGTGGATCGTTAACGGATATTAGAAAGGATTATTATGCAGGTTCAAAACATTCAATCAACAAATTTTCAAGGCAAAGCTGTTTTTATTAACCAATATCGTAATTCTTACGGCAGCAAAAAATTAGAACAGGCTGTCAAACAGTTAAATACAATGAATATTATAAAAAATAACAAATTTGATATTTTTGTTGAAGATACCTGGTGTAATAATGCAAGAATAACAGCTGCCAACAATGCAAAAGAAACAGAAAGATATGAAGCTCAAAAAGTAACATCAATGAAAACGGTTGCACATCCCGAAGCTGTTATAGGTACTGCAAAACTTATAAGTTACAGCCATAGAAACAAATTAGCAAAAATAGAAGAAGAACTGAATATTAAAGCCCCCAAAACTATATTGCAAAAAATAAAAAATTTATTTACATAATAATATAAAACTAAGAACTTTAAATTACGAAGAAAGGACGTAAAAAATGAGTAATTTAGACAAAATCATGAAACCGAAATCAATAGCGGTAATTGGTGCGTCAACAAAAGACCACACCATCGGTTCGGATATTATGAAAAGATTACAGGAATACAAGTTCAACGGAAAAATTTATCCTGTAAACCCTAAAGGCGGAATAATCGAAGGTCTTCAGGCTTACACTTCTGTACTGGAAGTCCCGGGAGAAGTTGACCTTGCAATTATTGTAGTTAACGCTAAATTTGTATTATCAACAATTGACCAGTGCCACGAAAAAGGCATTACAGGTATTTGTATAATCACTGCAGGCTTTAAAGAAACAGGAGCCGAAGGTGCTGAACTTGAAAAACAATTAGTTCAAAAAATTAAAGAATACGGAATGAGATGTGTTGGTCCTAACTGCTTAGGAGTTGTAAACACCAACCCTGAAATCAGAATGGACGGCTGCTTTGCAGAATCTCTGCCTGAACGCGGAAATATCGGTTTTGTTTCTCAGTCAGGTGCTTTAGGCGGCGGTATTTTGAATATTTTGAAAGACCTTAACTTAGGTTTTGCACAATTTATTTCAATCGGCAATCAGGCTGATGTTAACGCTGAAACAGCTATTGAATACTGGGAAAATGATGATGATGTCCAGCAGATTCTTTTATATATGGAATCAATCCAGAATCCTGCAAACTTCAGAAAATTAGCATCCAGAATTACGAAGAAAAAACCGATTTTGGCTCTTAAAGCAGGACGTTCTGCTGCAGGAGCTTCAGCTGCATCTTCTCACACAGGCTCTTTAGCAGGTGCTGATAAAGCTGCTGCTGCATTATTGCATCAGTCAGGTGTCATAAGAGAATTTTCTCTTCAGAATTTGTTTGAAACTGCAAAAGTATTTGCAAACTGCCCGATTCCAAAAGGCGACAGAGTAGCTATCATTACAAACTCAGGCGGCCCGGGAATTATGGCTACAGATGCTGTTTGTGAATACGGCATGCAGATGGCTAAAATTTCAGATGCTACAAAAGAAAAATTAAGAAGCTTTTTACCTTCTGCAGCATCAGTTAAAAACCCGATAGATATGATTGCATCAGCTCCTATCGAACACTACAAACAAACTCTTGAAACAGTTATTGCCGATGAAAATGTTGATATGATTATTACAATCTATCTTCCGTTCTTAGGCTTGAAAGATATTGATGTTGCTCAGGCTCTAATGGAAATTAAGGCTAAAAATCCGCAAAAACCGATTATCGGCGTATTTATGACCAAGAATGAGTTCTTCTCAAAACTTTCCGATATGAATGTTAATATGCCGTTCTTTATGTACGCAGAACAGGCTGCAGACGGTTTGAACAGATTGAACCAGCAAAGATTATGGATGGAAAGAGAAGAAGGCAAAATTCCTTGCTATGACGTTGACAGAGCTAAAGTTGAAAAAATTATTGCAAACTCTATCAAAGAAGGCAGAGCACAGCTTACAACTCTTGAATCAATCGATGTATTACAGGCATACGGAATTCGTGCCTGCAAGTACGGTCTGGCAACAAATGAAGAAGAAGTTGTTGAACTCGGAAACTCAATCGGCTACCCAGTTGTAATGAAAATGACTTCTAAAACAACATCACACAAAACAGACGTAGGCGGTGTTGTTGTTAACATCAAATCAGAAGAACAATTGAGAAAAGAATATAAAGCACTTCTTGAAAGATTGGAATCAAAAGGATTGTTAGACGGTCTGGAAGGCGTAATCATTCAGGAAATGGTAAAAGGCAGCCGTGAAATGGTTTGCGGTATCGCAACAGATCCTCAATACGGTCCTATGATGATGTTCGGTTTAGGCGGTGTATTTGTTGAAGTTATGAAAGACGTAACATTCAGAATTGCTCCTTTAACCGATGTTGATGCTATGGATATGATAAAATCCGTAAAAGCATACAAATTGTTGGAAGGTGCAAGAGGTACAAAACCTGCACAAATCAATCAGATTCAGGAAACTTTACTGAGATTGTCTCAACTGGTAAGCGATTTCAAATTCATCGATGAATTAGATATTAACCCGCTGTTAATTTCTGAAACTACAGGTGAAGGAATTGCCGTTGACGGACGTATCAAAGTAAGATTAGAAGAAGCTAAAGAAGCTTTAGGATGCACATGCGCATCTTCCTGCTGCTGCGGCTAATTTCTAAAATTAACAGCAAAAAAACAATATTTACCGGTCTTTTATAAATATATAAAAGACCGGTTTTTACCCCGACAGAAAGGCTTATATGAAAATACAAAGAACAATAAATGCAATTATAGGAGCTACACAAGACAGACGTAATATAACGAGAGATTCCAAACGTAAACTTGAAGGAATAGAGTTAAGATGTTTTTCTCAGGGCCTTCAGTACATAATCCCGTAAAAGTTGTAAAAAGCTGGTATAAAGCTTATAATGAAAATTTAAAAAGATTAAAACTGATAGAAGATTTGAATAAACCTTTTAAAAAACCATCTCTTATTAAGCAAATTTTTCATCGATTAACAAACAAATAATTGTAAAATTTTCTTAATGAATAAACAAAAAATCCCTTTATTTAATATCATATTTATATGGTCTTAAATGAGGGATATTATTTATGAGGATTTCAGCAATACAAAATTATCAAAAAAATACCGCTTATTTTTCAGGTGAGAAAAAAAATAAACTTAAAAATGCTGCAGGAGCAGCCGCTATTGCACTTGCAACTGCGGTACCTGCAACAAACGCGGATGCACAGTATTATTACTATACTCCGCCTATAACTTTTCCTCCAACGGCAACACTGAAACATCCGGGGTTAATTCCTGACTGTTTTATTATTGGAGACTTAAAGACTTTTAACGGCGGAAAATCTATGGAACAAATTTTTAATGAAATCGATTTAAACGAAAACGGAACGATTTCTGCAAACGAAGTTGTAAGAACAGAAAGAAATAATAAAACATTATATAACGCTTACCCTTATAATACTTATACGCAGTATCAAAGCCGGCATACAAGAAATCAGTTTCAAGATTTATCAGAGACTTATAACGAGGATGATTCAAATCCAAACACAATAAATTTTAATGAGTACAAAGCTATAATGGAAGACTTTTTGGATAGACCCACGGGAATTATATATCCGGTGCCGCCGCTGTATAATCCATTCCGACCGAATCCCCCGCATCACCATCACAGGCACAGAGATCACGACCGACCGCCTGGACACCACAGAAGATAACTAAAGAAATTGACCTCTATCCATATTGATGATTTAATACATTTATGAATTACATTTTCTACTTTTTAATAGTAATTTCTATTATTGTGGGTGCAATCAACGGAAGATTAGATGCAGTTGTTAATTCAATACTTTCCGGTGCTGAATTATCTGTCAAAGTTGCATTTTCTCTTATAGGGATAATGGCATTCTGGCTTGGAATGATGAAAATTGCAGATAAATGCGGACTTATAACAATTATTGCAAAATTAATAAAGCCGATAACAAAAAAATTGTTTAACGAAATACCAGAAGATTCTCCTGCCATAGGCGATATTGCAATGAGTTTTTCTGCCAACGCTTTCGGGCTTACAAATGCCGCAACTCCAATAGGAATTAAAGCTATGGAAGAATTGCAAACACATAACAAAGATAAAAATTCGGCATCAAACGCCATGTGTATGTTTCTGGCAATGAATACGGCAGGATTTCAACTTATTCCGGCAACGGTTATTGCAGTTTTAATAAGTATCGGATACAAAAATCCGACAGAAATTATCGCACCTACGCTTCTTGTAACAAGCATTGCTTTTGTAAGTGCAATTGTACTTGCAAAAATTTTCCAAAACTTCTGGCAGACCCAACAGACGGTCTCCTTACAGGACAAACAAACATCTGACGGAGGGGAAAACAGTGTTAATTAACAGACAAAACTTTTCAGGCAATATATCCATCTCTCTTTGTAAGAGGGATCAGTTCTTAACGAGCCTGCGAGTTATAGAAATGCGGGAGAGGGTTTAATGTTTCAGAAATTTATGCAAATAATATCTTTATGGGCACTTCCTGCAATACTGATTTTAATATTAACAATGGGCTTGTTTAAAAAAGTTCCATTGTATGAAACCTTTACAGACGGAGCAAAAGACGGATTTAAAGTCGCAGTTAACATTATACCGTACCTTGTTGCAATAATTGTCGGAATTTCAATGTTCAGAGCATCAGGAATTATTGAAATGATAAGTAATTTATGCTATCCTGCACTTTCACATTTTAATGTTCCTGCAGATACAATTCCTGTTATGCTTGTAAGACCATTATCAGGTTCTGCAGCACTCGGTGTTTTTTCTGATATTGCACATAATCTCGGCCCTGATGCTTATGCAACAAAACTTGCAGCTGTTATGATAGGTTCGAGTGAAACAACTTTTTATGTCTTGGCTGTATATTTCGGGGCTGTCGGAATTTCCAAACTCCGTTATGCACTAATTGTAGGGCTTCTCGCTGATGCAATCAGTATTCTGGCAGCAATCGCGGTCTGTAATTTGATGTTCTAAAATCTGTTTCAACCCAGCTTTGCGTAAAATTATCGGTACTATTTTCAATAACAGCCTTAACAAGTACAGCATAACTTATATCAATAAAATTAATTTTATTAATTCTTTCTATTAAAAAGTCATGCCCTCCGCAATTATGACAAAAATGTTCTGCAGGAATAATTTTTCCTTTTTTAATAATACCTTTTAATTTTACACCGCAACAGGAACATCTGATAAGATACCATTGATTTTCAATCAATTCCCCGCAGTCAGGGCAGTAGGAAAAATCAACTTCCGGTCTTACTT
Source organism: uncultured bacterium (assembly GCA_949284415.1). Taxonomy (GTDB): domain Bacteria; phylum Cyanobacteriota; class Vampirovibrionia; order Gastranaerophilales; family Gastranaerophilaceae; genus Stercorousia. The sequence goes on from CASDVM010000015.1 coordinate 37,974, forward strand.
TAGAATGCTCGCAAACCTTATTAAATCTAAACAACTCCAGTATAGTCATACATATTTAATAATTATTTTTTTTTAATTGTCAATAATAAATTCTTATATGACAATATTTGTTTATTTCATCCCATTTCCATTTGTTTTGAATGCATATATCTTTATTCAATTTTTCTTTCATTCCTCCTCCTGTTCTTATCATTAATCCTTCTTTGCATATACTAAGATCCATGCGCATGTTCAGCTCAACAAATCTTATATATAAAGGCTTTAGAGTAATACAAAAAAATTATTAATAATATTTCCTGTGTTTCAGGCATAAATCCAACATTTAAACTTCACAGCAGCATGAAGGATTATTTCTGCCACGCCCCCCCCCCTTGCTGACAACCTTAACATTATTACAGGTACAAGAACCGGCACAAGTCAACAATAACATAGAGACAAATATATCAAAATGCTTTTACTAAAAAAATCTGAATATCTTTATTTACTCTTTCAACTCTTTTTACATACCTCATATCAGTCCAGTTTGTCAAAATTAAAACAACTGCAGGTTTTTTATGAGTCATTTCCGCGTAATACAATGACTGTCCTACACTTTCCGCCCATTTTTTTGCGAAATCAAACTCTATTGCATAATCCTTTGTAAGACAATCAACTCTTGTCATATCCCAGAGCCTGAACTCCTTTTTGCCAAAGCTCGGCGTACACCACTGTTCAACATAATATGCTTCTGTCTGCCCGCTTTTCATTGTCTGAGTATTATATAAACTCTTAGGCACATAATTCAAACCTAAATACAAAAAACCACCTGCAATAAGCAATAAAGAAAATATAAAAGTAATGATTTTATTTTGATACTTTTTCCGCATAAGCAAATTATACAATAAAAAACAAAAAATAGCCTGACTGATTAATTGTTTTCAAAACACAATTTACATTTAATAATAATATAAATCTTTTTCATACTTCCAGCTATTCTTAATTCCAACCGAGCTTTCTGCATTTGCAAAAAGCTCTTTTTTTGTTTTTGATCTGCTATTTTTTTATAATAACGAGATCTCCGCGTTTAACAACAGTTGACAAAAAATCAATAACTTTATTACTCATTCTTATGCAGCCTTTAGAAACACACTTACCGATACTTGTTGAATCATTATTTCCATGTATAAATTGCCCTGTCATAGACTTTTCACCTGTATTTACATCAACTTTATCTAAAATAATAATATGCGATCCGTAACTTTTGGGATTACGCCTTCTTTTTGTAGAACGAGGTGCTGATGAATAAGGGTATGTTTCAACATGCGACACCATTCTAACACCGGGATAAGTCGGAGTAGAAGGCTTGCCTGTAGCAACAGAATATGCCTTCACTGGTTTGCCTGTATTATCGTAATAATATAAAACATTGTTTGAAAGAGATACAACAAATTTTGCGGTTCTATCCTCTCCTAAATAACACAGATGCGGATTCGGAGAATTAGATAGAATAACCTCAGCAGAAGTGCCTTCAGGCGGTATTTTATTTTTTATTTCAACAGTATCCTTAATTAAATTTTGAGCAGAAACACGGTTATTTACAGCTCCGCAGTATATAGATCCGGAAAGAGCAGTAAGGGTAAATAATTTTGTTATACAGGGAAATATTTTCATAATTATAAAGATTAAAAAAGAACCAATAGGAAAACTCTCTATTGGTTCTTTAAAAATAGGCGCTGGCAACGAGTTATCTTCCCAGGCGGTGGCCCGCCAAGTATTTTCACCGATGTGAGTCTTTACGACCGTGTTCGGGATGGGAACGGGTGTTTTCCTCACTCTTGGTCACCAGCAAGTCTTTTAAACAGTACTCACTGTACCTTGAAAGCTGCATAAGGATTATAAACTAACGCAATCACCTAACTAAGTTAGGAAAAGCCCTCGTCCTATTAGTATCAGTCGACTGAAAATGTTGCCATTCTTACATCTCTGACCTATCAACCGTGTAATCTGCACGGGGACTTACTGACTTGTGTCATGAGAGATCTCATCTTACGGTGGGCTTCGTACTTATATGCTTTCAGCACTTATCCGCTTGGAACACAGCTACCGGGCGTTTACCGCTGGCGCGATAACCCGTACACTGGAGGTCCCCTCTTCCCGGTCCTCTCGTACTAAGGAAGACTCCGTTCAAATCTCTTGCGCGTATACCGGATATGGACCGAACTGTCTCACGACGTTCTGAACCCAGCTCGCGTGCCACTTTAATGGGCGAACAGCCCAACCCTTGGAAGCGACTACACCTCCAGGATGTGACGAGCCGACATCGAGGTGCCAATCAGCGCCGTCTATGTGAACTATTGGGCGCTATCAGCCTGTTATCCCCGGGGTAACTTTTATCCGTTAAGCGACGACCATTCCATACTGAATCGCCTGATCACTAAGTCCTGCTTTCGCATCTGCTTGACTTGTAGGTCTCGCAGTTAAGCTCCCTTATACCTTTACACTCTACAA
>CASDVM010000016.1 GCA_949284415.1 uncultured bacterium
CTGAAACAAGTTCAGCATGACGCGAATTCCCTGAAACGAATTTATTCACCTCGTAAATGCTACGCATTTACCTTGGCCGAGGTTTTAATAACTCTCGGCATCATTGGTGTTGTTGCCGCATTGACGATGCCGGCGTTAATTAATCAAACAAATAAAAAAGAATTACAGGTCGCATTTCAAAAAACTTATTCCGAACTCAATCAGGCTGCCAAACTCTATGAAGTACAAAATGGCAATCCCTTTGGCGTTGAATATTCATCCGCATACAATGCAGGCGGACAATACGGGCAAAACCAACTTGATAATTTTATAATTTTGTTTAACGGAGGAACAAAATATAACTCGTCAAATTGGCAAAATTCAGCGGACATACCATCTTATGATATATATTCTCTTAACAATAAAACAAAGGATAATGGAACTGTCTGTAATGATTCCGGATATTACACCAACAACACAGGGAAAATTTATTCGTTTAATAACGGAGCTGATAATATAGCAGAAAACGGGCCGATAATTTGCGTTGATACAAATGGCAAAAAACGCCCTAACAGATACGGTTATGATGTGTTTTTATTTTTATTTACCATTGACGGTTATGTAATACCTATGGGTATGGAACACCCGAATAATCCTACAAGTAACAGTCTGAATTGGAATGGTTTTGTATCAGGAAAAGAATATTGTACATATTCAAAAAATTCAAAAGACGGCGGTTATGCATGTGCATACTATGCTTTACAGGACAGAAGTCCTGAAGATTCTTCCAAAAGCTATTGGAGAGATTTTCTCAAATAATCCGGTCATCTACTCCAAATGGATGATATTAATTCAAACTGCTAAAGTTTAATATTATTTATATCGATATTAGAAAAGACAAACAGAATATACATCTTATTGGAGCTCATTGATGTCAGAACAGATTTTACTACAGCCGATAAAGGCAGCTAACACGGAAAAAGCAAGAGAATCATTAGAAAAAGCACGAATAGCACATGAAAATTACCTCATTCGCCAGCAAAACAGCGATCTGCAGGAAGCTGTCGAATATTACATTGATGCTGTGAAATATGATCCTGCTATGCCTGAGGCTTATTACAGACTTGCAACCTTAATGTGGGAACAGGGACAGATTAGCCTTGACACCGCTATAGAACAGTGTAAAACAGCGGTTTCTCTTGCTCCTAAAAACATCAACGCTCACCTTTATACTGGATTTTTCATGAAAATGGCGCAGGATTTCAAATCGGCAGAACAGGAATTCAAGTCTGCCATTAAAATGGATAAATTAAAATCTGCCCGCCCGAGATTAATTCTTTCCCAATCAATTTTACAAAAAATTAATACGCAAAACGGAAGCGTTAAAGACTATTTGAGCTTTTTATACTATTTTCTATCCGGCAGTCTTATGCTTGCATGGGACAGACCGTCAATGAAAATGTTTTACAAAAACATGTCAGATGATTTTTCCGTATTTACATACAACACTGTCGGTAAATTCTTAGAGAAATTCAAATTTTATCCGACTGCTGAAAATGTTTACAGGCAGGCTGTTACTGCAACAAATCACGGAGAAATATTCTATGCTAAAATGGGAGATTTAGCACTTAAGAATAAAGAAATGGACTTAACAGTCGACTGTTACAGGAAAGTTCTTGAAGCAAATCCATTGAACAGAGAAGTATTAATAAAACTTGCAACGGTTTTACAGACTTATTTTCCTGAAAATACAGATGAAGCAATCGACTGCTACGAAAAACTCCTTGAATTTGATATAGATGTTCCGCAAATTTATTACGAATTAGGGCATCTCTATCTTAGAAAAGAAGACAAAATAAATTCAATAAGTGCATTTAAACTTGCACTGGAAAGAGATCCCGAAAATCCTTTTTATAATAATTCACTTGCATATGCATATTCAAAAGCCGAATTATTTGACGACGCAATAGAACATTACCAGAAAGCTATTCAACTCAACCCCGATAATGAGTGGACATCAGTTGTATGCGAGGCTTTAGGTTCAATTTATGCGGAAGTTAAAGGCAATATTGATGCAGCGGTTTCAACATATCAGGCAGGAATTATTCTTGATCCCAATAACTATAATCTTTATTTGTCATTAGGGGATATACACATGGCTGCATATGATTTAGATAACGCTATAAGAGCATACTGTGATGCCATAACACTTAATCCTGACGATTACAGAGGCTATTCTAAAGCAGGAATAGCACTGTGGGAAAAAGATTATCTTGAAGAAGCTCTTGTTTCTTTCCACAAGGCAATTGATCTTAACCCTGATAATGAATACGCTCAAAATAATCTCGGCATCTTGTATCTTGACGGACTTGGAGATGCGGAAGAAGCTCTGGAATACTTTGAAACTGCAGTAGAGTTAAACCCAAGCTACACTCTTGCTTACTTTAATGCAGGGCGTGCATCACAGGCAATGGGATTTATTAATGACGCTGCAAATTATTATCAGATGGCAATTGATTTGAATAAAATTACTCAGGATCTGGATGAAGAAGATATTACAAACAGGCTTCACAGATTATTTGATATATAAGCCTTGACAAATATAGAAAAATAATAAATAATAAAGAAAAAG
>CASDVM010000017.1 GCA_949284415.1 uncultured bacterium
AGAAGTTGATACGAACCGTTACGGTTATACGGTTTATATCGATATTGACGGCGCTAATAGCGGCTCTTCGACCTTGTGGGAAGATGTATATCCATTTTATGTAACGTTAAGCGGAATGGTTATCCCTGGTTATGATAAAGATCATCCTGGTGAATACGGCGGTGACAGCCGTAACCATATGCAGGTAAGTATCGAAGACGAGATAATCGAAGGCGGACGGCGTAAGATCAAATGGCTTGCGAAGAGTGTTTCCTATAAGGAGGCAGCATGCGGTGCAGGTTATATAGGCGCAAACACTCCATATTGCCTTGAGGGCAATCCTGCAGTGTATAACAATGAATGTTCCAACGACAATTCACTTTGTCGATTAAAATACATAAAACCGATAAAATTCCTATTTTGATCGGATGCTCACAAATAATGTGGAACATTGAGCGGGATTATATCCCGCTCTTTTTCTAAGTAGTAAACTGTTATAATATTCTTAATCCGCTCTCCCGATCAAAGAAATATAAATCTTTCGGATTTATGCTTAATTCAACTGTCTTATTTATAGTGTACTCAGCAGGAAGTTTCGCAGAGCACTTTTTCCCGCCGATATTAAAGTAAGCTATTTTTTCGCTTCCTAACAGTTCTGTAATATCTATCTCTACAGAAAATTTTATCTCGCCTCCGCTTACCATTTTTTCGGGGCGTATACCGACAATTACATTATCTTTTGTTTTATAAGGAAAATCTTTACAGTCGATAAAATTCATCTGTGGCGACCCGACAAATCCTGCAACAAATGTATTCGCAGGGTTATTGTAAATTTCTTCGGGAGCATCTGCCTGCTGTATAACCCCTTTATCAAGGACAACGACTCTATCACCCATTGTAAGCGCTTCTGTCTGGTCATGGGTTACATAGATAAATGTTGTTTGCAATTTTTCATGCAGTTTTTTGATTTCTGAGCGCATCTGGACACGCAATTTTGCATCTAAGTTTGATAAAGGCTCGTCCATTAAAAATACTTTCGGGTTTCTGACAATTGCTCGCCCGAGAGCTACACGCTGCCTTTGCCCTCCGGAAAGCTGCTTTGGCTTGCGGTCTAAATATTCGCCTAAATCTAGAATTTCTGCAGCTTCCTGAACTTTTTTTTCAATTTCAGCTTTATCAACTTTTCGCATTTTTAGCCCGAATGCTATGTTTTCCCTGACAGTCATGTGCGGATAAAGAGCGTAACTTTGAAAAACAAATGCAATATCTCTGTCTTTCGGATGAACATCGTTAACTTTTTTATCCCCGATAAAGATTTCGCCTTCCGTAATGTTTTCAAGACCTGCAATCATTCTTAAAAGCGTTGATTTTCCGCACCCTGATGCTCCGACAAGTACAACAAATTCCTTGTCATTTATCGTTAAATCTATATTATCAATAACCTTTTTGGTGTCATAAATTTTGGTAACATTTTTTAAGACAACATTGCTCATTTTTTACCTTTTTTATAGTCTTTGCCGTTAATTTTATTTTGTTTCCAGTTCTTTTTCAACCGGTAAAATTACAAAGAAAGACGATCCTTTCATTACTTCCGAATTAATCCATACTGCACCGCCCATGCGTTTAAGCATAGTATAAGCCGTTCCGAGCGTAATTGAGCGGAGAATAGTTTTTTTATGAGCTTTGTCAAGCTGTGTGTACGGTTCAAAAATACCTTCAAGCTCTGATTCCGCAAGTCCCATACCTGTATCTTTAATTGTAATTTTTACGTAAGAATATCTGCTTGCATCTTTAATTAATTTTGCTCCGCATCTTTCAACTTCACTGAGGTCAGGATGCTCTGCCTTTACTGTAATTGAGCCGACATCTGTCAGTTTTATTGAGGTTTCAAGAATATTCTGCAAAATGATTTTTACGGAATTTTCATCACTATAAACAGCTTTCTTATTAAATTCATCAAAGTCGTAATCTACAGTCAAATTCTTTGCGTTAAGTTCCGTTTCGTTATTTCTTACAACGGTTTGAATTGTATTTACCAGATCAAACGGCTGGTTTTCACAGTTAAATAATGAGGATTCAGCCTGTGAAAATTCTATAAATTTTTCCATAAAATGTAATAATTCCGTGGAATTTTTGTTAATAATTCTGACGTATTTATTTTGTTTGTCGTTCATTTCTCCGCCGAGACCGTCTAAAAGCGCCTGTGAAAATCCTATAATTGACTGTATTGGCGATTTTATTTCATTAGAGAGTTTTACAAACATTACGTTTTTTTCTTTGTTCAGCCTGCCTGTACGTTCGGCAATCGTCAAAACATTTGTCATTGCCGTTACGTCTCTTATTGTAATGAAATATTGTTCAACAAATTTTTTAGCATTCATTTCAATAAAGAATTCTTTACCTTCGACAGTGAATGCTCCTGTAACAACGGAATTCCTTTTTGAGTGTGATTTTTCGGCAAGAAAAACTCCGTTTGCTACAATTTCATCAAAATTAAGACCTTTAAGATCTTTTCTCTTGCTTTCAAATATAATACCTGCTTTGTCATTTGCCCAGACTATTCTACCGTCCAAATCTATTACAAAAACGGCATCAGGCAAATTCCTTACTACTTCTCTCGGGTTTATATTACTAAATAAATTAGTAAAATTCATGTTGCAATACTTTCCTTAATGTTGTATACTTTATATAACGTTTATATACTATAATCATCTTATTTGTACTTTAATATTATCATAAACAGTCTGTAAAGAAAGATTATATATTAATTTTTGTAATTTTTTTTTTACAAACTAGCAAAAAAATTTTTATTCGCGTTTTAAAGCAGAAAACGAGAATATTGAGTTATACAAAATAAGTTGCGGAAAGTTCCGCAGCCCCGAAAAGAAAAGAGGATTTGACTATGAACGAAATTCCTAAAAATTCACAAAGTCCAATCATTCCACAGCAGACCCAAACTCAGGTTCAAAAAACAGAACAGGTAAAATCAGATGCTGTTCAAGACAATCAGAACCCCCAACAGGTTGATGTTCAAACAAAGGAAATTAATGAAATTCCTGACAATCCGGCTGATCGTTCTGCCGTGAAAGTAGACAATCTTGAAAACGACATTAAAGTTTTTGCATCTAATCCTGAACTTGCCAAGCGTGCTCTTGAAGTTGCGGAATTGGCCGAAAAGAAATACGCTGAAGCAGGTATTGAAAATCCTGAATTAAAGGCTCTTGCAGTTAGTAAAGCTTTTGTTGAGGAGTTCCAGAAGTAAACAGTCATTGCAATATTTGCAATGACGCTTGAAAACAAGCGGGAATATTTTTTTATTCGTTGTCATTAGTATTCAGATAATCGACAACCGCTTTTAGCCCCAATTTATAGCTGTTTGCCCCGAAGCCTGATATCTGCCCTATACAAACGGGTGCAATGTATGAATGATGTCTGAATTCTTCTCTTTTGTAAATGTTGGTCATGTGTACTTCCACAAAAGGTACATCAACAGATGAAATTGCATCCCTTATCGCAATGCTTGTATGTGTGTATGCTCCTGCATTGATTACAGCGCCGTCAAAATTGTCTTTAGTACTGTGTATCTTTTGAACAATTTCTCCTTCAAAATTGCTTTGAAATGTTTCTATATCGATTCCAAGTTCAAATGAGAATGCGTATAATTCTTTTTCCAGATCTTTTAAAGTCATGGAACCGTATTTCTCGGGTTCCCGAAACCCCAGCATATTCATATTTACGCCGTTTATAACAAGTATTTTCATGCCTTCGCCTCTATACAACATTATAATATAAAATCAATAAATTGTAAATTTTTATTAATTTTTTGATTACATGTGTAACAAAAAAAGCATGCTTGCATTATCATGCATGTACAACTATCCCCAAATCTCCTCCCAAGATTATTGTTCAAAGTCGCACACAAAAAATGTGTGGCTTTTTTTTATCTGATCTTGACTTATGGCAATAAATCACTACAATATATAGAGTAAGACTTTTTACGGGGATTCATGATGAGACTTGTTGAGAAACTTAAAGAATATGAAAATCAATATATGTTTATTAAATGGGCAACAGGCGGTGAATACGGCAAGCTTATTTATGCGGGCGAAGATTTCATTGAATTTAACGTAATCAATGTTGACACAATGGATTATGCCGAAACGGTATTGATTCACAGCCCTTTAATTCTTGAAGTTGCAATAGGCGGAGCTGATGTACAGCGTATTGTTGCGGAAGTTTCTTCAAAAATATCTATTGATGAAGGATAGCTTTAAATATTGAAGCTTTTTCGTGAACCTTCTTCGTGATAGAAACCTCCTCCGCATATAGTTTCTACTACTCTCAGTACAAATTCGCGCGGAGCGTCAACCTGATTCAGGTAAAATTCACGATTAGGAAGGTGTCGTATTTTCATTATTGAATTTTGAGTTGATTCAGGGGGGATAAAAAGTGATGCAACTTCGTTGTCAAGGAGTTTTCCCATTTCTTCATCATGATCTGTAACTCCTTTCATCAGTTCATAGTAATTGCCTTTTACTGCCATAATCCTGCTAGAAAAAAGATGCTGACCGTCTTCTCTGTATAAAGCCTGAGGCTGATAGTTGCATCTTGTTGTAAAACTCATTTTGTGCCAGAGAATATTTACTATCACTATAGATTTTTGCGGATCGGTATCAACATAAATATTCTGGGTGGTAACGTTTCTTGATGAAAAAGCTTCTTTCAGCGTATCAACAACGATTTGCAGATTATCAATCATTCTTGTAAAAATTTCGTTTGTATTGACATTTGCGTGTTGATAATCTAGAAACTGTTTGTACATATGGGTTGATACAAGCCCTATTCTTTCCTGTATTAAAGCGGATTTTCTTGCAGATGTTTCAGAATTATCAAAACTTTCGAAATTATTTAACAATTTTTACCTGTCCTTTTTTTTATCCACATGTAATAATAAACATGAAATTATGTAAACATTATATGTTTTTTTTTTACAAAGTAGAATACTTTAACAGGTTTATTTATTTTGTTTTTAATTAAAACATAGTTTATTAATATTTTCTGCATATTACAATTATAGGTGAATAAGTCAGTGTAGTCTGCGGGTAATGAGTTTTGTATCTGTCGCAAAAATCTTTTACTTCTTTAAAAGTCCAGTGTTTAGTATTCAGCGAATTTACGCCGGTATTTTTCATGTGCGCAAGAAGTTCCAAAGGGTTTGAAAATTGCAAAATATGCTTAAATTCTTCAGAATAAAGAATTTCAAAGTTTTGGCTAAAAATTTTTATTATTTCGTCTAATGATTTGTAATTTAGAGAAAGTCCTGTTAAATTTCTGATTTCCGGAAAATTTTCAGGCGAAAATGTTGAAAAAGCGAGAATTCCGTCTTTATTTAAAAGAGTTTTGTAATATGTGCTGATTTTTTCAAGATTTTCAAACCATTGAAACATTGCATTTGATATTATTAAATCCATTTTTTTTGAGGGTTTTATGCGTTGTGCATTCCCGCAGTAAAAATTTACGTCAGGAACAATTTTGCTTACATAATATTTTGATTTTTCGACTAAATCATTTGCAAAATAACGTTTAAATTTTATATGCTTTACAAGTTCATTTGTCAAAAGTCCTGCACCGCATCCTAATTCAAGAATATTTTCAAAATAATGATTGATTTTTGCAGTTTCAAGAACAAGTTTTTCTGCCGTAATTTTTTGGACAAATGCATTTTGATTGTAAGTGTCAATGCTTTTTTCAAACTGATTTTTAATTAATTTAGGGTTTATATGCATAATATTTCATTCCAGCTTTTAAAATTGTAGTACGGGAAATGACCGCTTTCAAGTATTTTTATGTCTGTTTTATCTGTCCAGAATTTAGTTTGGTTCTGTGGCGGAATTATTTTGTCATTGCTGCTTATAAGTGCTTTATCGTAGTATTTTTCATAACTTTGAGGAGTATTTTTAATCATTTCGTAGAGTGAATTAAGTTCCGATACCCTGTTTGCAATTGGTCTTTTTATAGGTGTATCAGAATATCTTTCAAATTCTTTCAGGCAGCTAAATATATTTCTGTAAAACTTTTCTTCTAATCCTTTTTCGGCGTGGCGCAGAGTTAACAGAAAAGGTTTTAAAGGAATTCCGAATTCATCATCAACAGGGTAAGGTGTTCCGTTTATTGCAATTTTTTTAGAAAATTCAGGGAGTTTATCTTTTAGATGATATGCGCTGAAGACACCCATAGACCAGCTTATCAGAAAATATTTTTTATAGTCCGGAATTTGTACGGGCCGTAAGTTGTTATAGTCATAGAAGATTACTACGTCAAAATCATCGCATTTCAAAAATTTGAACGGGTTTTCATCAAAGCTCCAGCCTGTAAAAAATATAATAAGTTTATCGTTATTTTGTTTGTTTAGCCAGTGAAATTGCATTAAATAATTCCTTTTGATTAATTTCAGTTGTCAAAGAAAATCTTATTCTGGAGGTTCCCTCAGGCACTGTAGGAGGTCTTACGGGAAGCGTAAAATACCCGCTGCGGTAAAGTATATCGCATGTATCGATTGTTTCTTTATTCCCTCCGATTATTACCGGGATAATATGGCTCGGGCTTCCTGCTTTTTGCGCGGCAGCAAGCATATTCATACGTTTTTCAAACGTATAAGGAAGCTTATTTTCAATAATCCATTTCGTAAAAGCAATATTAACAGGCGGCAATGCTGTTGAAAATATAAATGAGCGGGCTTTGTTTGTAAGATAGTCAATAAGTATTTTACTGCCTGCTGCAAAAGCGCCGGTTGAACCTATTGCTTTGCCGAAAGTTCCGATTATTAAATCTATTTTATCCGTAATTCCTAAAGATTCTGCAACTCCCAGTCCTCTTGTTCCGAAAACGCCGAAAGCATGTGCTTCATCAAGTATTAAAATACAATTGTATTTTTCTTTTAATTCAACGAGTTTATTAATATCAGCAATGTCCCCGTCCATAGAAAATACGCTTTCTGAGACAATTATTGCATTGTTAAAATTTTTACGTTCTTTTATCAAAAGTTTTTCAAGTGCTTCCGTATTGTTATGCGGGTATCTGAAAAATTTTGCGTTAGAAAGTTGCATTCCGTCAATAATACTTGCATGGTTGAGTTTGTCAGAGAAAATAACATCTCCTTTTCCTGCAATACAGCTGTTTATGCCTGTATTTGCGTGGTATCCGCTGTTAAAAAGCAGAGTTTTTTCTTTTTTTAACATTTCTGATATTAAATTTTCAAGTTCTTTATAAACCGGCAGACTTCCGGTAAGAAGTCTTGCCGAAGCGCTTCCGAAAGAAAAGTTATCTCCCGCAAAATTTAAGAATTCATGCGTTATTGCTTTATTGTCTGCGAAGCCGAGATAATTATTGGATGAAAAATTTATTAATTTTTGTCCGTCAATATAAATATATTTTTCGTCTTTGGACTCATAGTTTTTTATATATCTGAAATGTGAGTCATCTTTCAATGAATTTAATATTCCGGCATAATATTCAAGCATATATGTAATTTATGATAAAAATTTATAAAAGTCTATATTATCAGTCCATTAATATTTATAATTATATTGTAATTAAACTTTACAAAATGTTACAATCTTGTTTATATCGGGTATATATAGTATATATGTATTGTTAAATGAAGTCTTTTATCAAGATGAGATAGGAGGCGGTTTGGTCTTATGAATTATAGATGTTTATTGAAAAAGCGATCAGGATTAACTATGTCGGAGGCATTGTTCACTCTGGCGATTATTGGCGTTATAGCTTCATTAACAATATTCGGACTTGTTGCAAAAATCAGTGATGCAAAGAATATGGCAGCATTGAAAAAGTTTTATACTTCAATAAGTCAGGTAACAATGTTTGTTATTCTTGACAGATCATCTCCGAATTACTGGGGATTGGATGAATACTCACAGGATTCATCTGCTCTTGCATACTCTTATTACAAGCCGTATTTTAAAATTGTGAGAGACTGTTCAAATGCAACAGGGTGCTGGCAGTATCCGACTAAATTCTTGAGCGGTAAAGTTTATTTAAAACGGGCGCAGATGTATCAATATATGTTCACTCTGGTAGACGGTATGAATGTTATAATGAATGTTTATCCAAGAGATATTGTGCGCTCCGAGTTCGGCGTAAATGTTGAAAAGGATTCGGTAGTATTTATTATAGACGTTAACGGAAATGCAATGCCGAACCAGATGGGACGTGATATATTCTCGTTTGTTCTTAACGGAAGCGAAGTAGTTCCGGGCGGCAAAGATAATACTTACAACTGTAATAAAGCCGCATCAGGTTTAACCTGTGCTGCAAGGGTAATTGATGACGGCTGGAAAATTACATATTACTAAATTAATAAAATTCAGCTCCTTTCATCTTTCATAAAAAGACCGGTATCAAACCGGTCTTTTCTTTTAATAAGCTAATTATAAATTTATGTATTTTTGTATATAAGTCCCATATTTTCAGTATTGAAAAGTGCAGAAAAATATGTTATAATTATAAATGTGAGCATAAAATAGGAGTTATACACGGATTATGAGAAGATTTAAACACAGAGGAATGTCGTTGGATGTTCTGTTGAGAAAATTGACATCCCGCGAGGGGCGTTGTTTGGTAAACCCTGAAAATAGAGGATGTCTAAGCACCTCAATTAAGCGATTTTTCGGTTACACCTTAGCAGAGATTATAGTAGTAATGCTAATTATAGCCGTAATCGTAGCAGTAACAATTGGTGTAACGAAGCACAAATTGGATAATATAGTAACTTATACATATTATTCTGCCTATTCCACATTGCGAACAGCAACCGCTCAGATTTTAGCGGATTATGATCCAACGGATGAGCGTTATCAGGCAAAAGCAGAAGAACCGACTTTGCTTGCGAAGGTTCAGACATTTTTTGCAAGTAATTTTGGAGTATTAGCAGCACATGCTGCCAATACAGAATATGATTTAATGCCAGGAGGAGGTATTATTGATGCTGGAGCCGGTGATTATGGTCCAAATGACGTTGATATAGGTGGAATGGCTAGACCAGGGTGTTGTTCTAATGGGGGCGCGAATTTGAATGCACCTACAGATGCGTATCCAAACTGTCAATCTGCTAATGGTACAGCATCTAATACTGCTTTTTGTCTTCCGTTATGTTGTTATCCTAATAACAATTCAGGTTCAGGCATTGGCAGTGGTACCACTCCGCCTAAACAGTATCCATATTGCAATTTTAAGACCGAAAAAGTCTGTCAAGCTGGAGACCCTGGTGCAAGACAAGAGTCAACAGCCTATGCAACAATATACTGTTGTCCCCAGAATGGAATAGATGATGAACCTGTCACTATGACAGAATGTCCTAGTGGCACAACATCAGGCGGAGGCGTGATGCCTGTCTGTCGTACAGGGGACTCAAATGCCTTTTATATAGATGCTCCTGAATATTCTTTAACTCACGGTCAGATGGGTCAAAAGTTGTGTTGCTGCCCGAAAGGTCAGAAATGGGATGGCAGCACCTGTGTGAATGATGAAGATTCATGTTCAGAGGATACCAAACCAAACAAATGTGCTGTATGTTTAGGAGGTGAATGGCGGAATATATTGTGTCTGAGTGGCCAGCATTTGGATTCAAATACCTGTAAATGTGTCGCAAATGAATCTGACCCTCCTGCTTGTACCGGTGGCAAAGTCTGGAACGGCAGTTCCTGTGTCTGCCCCGATGGAAAGGAGGACGTTAATGGGAGCTGTGCAGAACCTTGTACTGGCGGTCAAGTACGTAACGGTTCGGGCGTTTGTGAATGTCCTTCAGACAAACCTGTCTGGGACGGCAGTCAGTGTACATCAGCGTCTATAGACTGTTCAGGCGAAGCCCCTTGCGGAAAAGAATGTGATCCAACCACAGGCACATGGCGAGATATCGCCGGTTTCAGCCGTGAATGTAATGCCGACCAAAATAGAGAATGGAGTGAGACTCAGTGCCGTTGTATCCTATCATCACGAAAAATAACCTTAAACGGTCAGAAATACTGTGAATATTTAGTAAGCTTGTTTAACACCCGTTCTAATATAAATACTTGCAGCGGCAGTGCCATCGGCTCCACT
>CASDVM010000018.1 GCA_949284415.1 uncultured bacterium
ATTGCTCAATCCAAAATTTATCATAAAAAGATTGCGCACCATATGCGCAATGACAGGTCTTAATATTCAATCCCTCTCCCGCAAGGGGAGAGGAAAAAGTTCTTCACGCTTAACTTTTCACACTTCACTAAAAAAACGAGCAGCGTTTACATTGGCCGAAGTTTTAATCACCCTTGGCATTATCGGTATAGTCGCTGCAATGACACTGCCGGCGGTAGTGTCTAAATATCAGGAAAAAGCGTGGTTAACAGCCTTTAAGAAAACCTATTCAGTTTTATCTCAGGCATATTTGCGGGCATCAGAGGATTACGGTACGGCAAACACGTGGTGTGCCGAGAAAAATACCGATTGTGCTAAAACCTATTTTGATATTTTATCTCCTTATTTGAATATTGGTCAGGTATGGGGACTTAATCCTCCTTTTAATAATTCAATCAGAGGAAAATATCGAGATTTAGACGGTAGTACAATGGGGCATGTTAACGTGTTTAATAATAATATGTATAATTTTATGTTAAATGATGGTACATTAATCGGTATTCGTTATAACGCAGACGGACTAAATTCTCCATTAATGCAGGTAGATATAAACGGTTTGAGAGGACCAAATCAGCTAGGAAAAGATTTTTTTTATTTATCTTTAATACGCCGTGATGATAGTCCTGTTGTCGGCGGTTATTCATTGTGGTGGGTAGTCGATAATCCGTGTACTACTGAGAAGGGCAGCGGCTGGTGGCGTGGAGGGGGTTGTTCTTTATGGATAATTGCTACTGGGAATATGGATTATCTGCATAGAAATTTAACATCTGATGAGTGGAAAAAAGCTGTAAAAAATCTGCTTTTGGATGCAGATAAAGATTCTCTTGAATAAATCTGTACTCCTGTGATTTTAACTTAAATTTCCCGTCTTCCTTCAATAGCTTTTGCAATTGTGATTTCATCCGCATATTCAAGGTCTGCCCCCACAGGCAGACCGAATGCTATCCTTGAAATTTTTACTCCGAAAGGTTTTATCAATTTGCTTAAATAAAGACTTGTAGCTTCACCTTCTACTGAAGGACTCAGTGCAAGGATTACTTCCTTAACCCGTTCATCAGTAAGTCGGTTAAGAAGTTCTTTAATTCTTATATCATCAGCTCCAATCCCGTCCATAGGAGAAATTAAACCCTGCAGAACATGATACAAACCTTTATATTCATTTGTTTTTTCGACAGCTATTAAATCCTTTGTTTCCGCAACAACACAGATTGTTGACTTATCGCGCTCGGGCGACCGGCAGATTTCGCAGGGGCTTGTCGATGATAAATTAAAGCATATTTCACAGGTTTTTGTGTTTTCTTTTGCCTCAATCATGCTTTGTGCAAATTTTTCCACCTCGGATTTTGGCATTCTCAGAAGATAAAATGCCATTCTTTGAGCCGATTTCGGTCCTACGGACGGAAATTTTTGGAAATGTTCTATTAAAGAAGCTATTGATTTCGGGTAAATCATTAGAAGTTTAATCCCGGAATATTTATACCGCCTGTTACGGATTTCATTTTAGCTTCCATTGTTTTTGAAGCTTTGTCGCTTGCCTGTTTAATTGCGGAAGAAATAATGTCTTCAAGCATTTCTACAGTATCTGTATCTACGGATGACGGATTTTCGGGATTAACAGCTTCTGCAGTTAATTTAATAGATTTGAATTTCCCCTGGCCATCGCATATAACTTTCACAGCACCGTTTGCTGCTTCTCCTGTTATTTCAAGATTAGCAAGTTCTTCTTGAGTATCTTTCAATTTCTTTTGCAAGCTTTGAGCTTGTTTCATCATTTGCATAATGTTCATAAATTTTCTCTCCTAAGTCTGAATAATTATTTTACTTCTCTATCCCTATTGTAACACAATTGGTTTTTACCGTAATTTATTATATAATAAAAATATGAAAAAATATACTTATGTTGCTGAATCTTTAAAAAACGGGCGTATTATGCGCTGGACATTTATGCCTTTAAAGGTATATATTGCGCCTATGAAGTTTTATTCAAAGCAGGGGCAGGAATATAAGTACCGCCAGATGGTAATAAGAGCTTTAAATGAATGGCAGTCGGCAACAAAAGGGCGAGTCGGTTTTAAGGTAGTAAATACTCTCTTGGAATCTAATGTAAATATTGATTGGAAAAGGGTTGAGCGAAAAGCGCTCGGACATTGTTATTTTAATTTTGACGGTTCGAACAGATTATACGGAGCAGAAGTTGCAATCGGTTTGACGGAGGGGCTTGTACATGCGGATTACATGGATGAAAGTGAAGTTTATCATACGATTTTGCATGAAATAGGGCATGCAGTAGGGCTGGGGCACAGCCATAATCCCGCTGATATCATGTATACACCGCATCAAAAAGGCGTGAATTCAATTTCGGAAGGAGACAGGCTTACTATAAACTGGCTTTATACACTTCCGCAGGGCGCTGATACAGCAGAAGTGTCTTCTAAATACGGTATAGGCGGGAGCAATATTGATGAAATTATTGCAAAATTTATTGACAGAAAATCTCCAACTGAGTTTGAAAAAGTTAAAGCTTCTGTAAAACTTCCGAAAAGAGATTTGCTTGAGGAACAGGAGGCTATTGCTAATCTTCGAAAATATCACATGGCATTACAGAATGTTCAGATTTCTGAAGATATGCGAAAATTTTTTATAAATAAAAAGAAGTAAAATTGCATTGTTTTCTTTTTGGTGTATAATACTTTTGTTAAAATGTTTTTTAAGGGATATATTATATGACAGTTCAAGATTGGTTTGAAAAACGAAAACAGGCTCAGCTTCAGCGCAGACAGCTTGAAGGCAGAGTTGAATTAGATATGGATCCTGATTTGTGGACTAAATGTGTTCACTGTGATGCTCAGCTTTTAAAAGAGGATCTGGTTAAAAATGATATGGTTTGTCCTGTTTGCGACTATCATTTCAGGATAAATGCGAGAACACGTATAAAACAGCTTTTCGATGAAAATTCTTTCGAAGAGTTGTTTACTGATATCAAACCTTCAGATCCGCTGGAGTTTACGGATACCGAAAGTTATAAATCACGTATCGAAAAAGCTCAGAAAAAAACAGGGCTTAACGATGCTGTTATAACGGGAATCGGTGAAATTCAAGGCAATAAAGTCGCATCAGCTGTTATGGACTTTGATTTTATGGGCGGTTC
>CASDVM010000019.1 GCA_949284415.1 uncultured bacterium
CTTGAATAATATATGACTGAAACCGCTGTTGGCCGCCGTACGGATTAAAAGTTTTGTATCCCGTTCCGCATCGCCTGCATCAGCCTGACCAAGTAATGCTACCTGACTGTCCCCTGCTCCAAAATAGGCATCCGAATTATTCCGCGGAGAATACCGCCACGGGGATGAATAATCCGACTTATTACGTGTCGTCATTACAGGTGCCATGGCTGCCAGAATGATACTCATGATTAACATTACGACCATCATTTCAGCAAGCGTAAAGCCGCTTTTTTTAGCAAATGTTAAATCCCTAAAACTATCGGCAGGAGTGCTTAGATGCCCCCCCCCCGACTACTCAAACCCTTGACAACAGAGGGTTTTAGGCCGTTTCTTGATATCTCTTGTAACATGCTTCCACTCCTTTGGTTTTTATATTGTTTATTATAAATTATTTTTTTATTTTTTTCAAGTCTATTTTTATATAAAAAAATACAAAAGAGAAAATCTCTTTTGTATTATGGAGTTTGATAATAATATTATAAACATTAGTTCCCCACAAGTCTCAAAGCTTCTTCCAGCAATTCTTTATTAGAAGAAATTAATTTATTTGAGACTTCCATCTGCAGTTTTGCCATCTGATAATATGAAATATTTGCACTCAAATCAGCATTGGACAATTCCAGCAGACCTGATCTTATTTCACCGGTGCCCATAAGAGGTTTTCCTGATTCTTCGGTTTCAAGAAACTGTCCGTCCTCAAATTCATAAAGAGCAGGCGCATTATGAAAATTTCTTAAGGCGACTCTGTAAAGAGGAACAGAACGTTTGCCGTTATCGGCTTTTCCGTAGATTGTTCCGTCTTTCCCGATTTCATAATCATCGTACTTACCTAAAAATTTACCGTTATTCGGATCAATCCACAATTTTATATTTGTTGTAGGAATATCAACAGCTCCGCCTTTCATAACCGTTTCCTGATAAAGATCTGATGCAATAGACTTGGTGCCCTGCATAATTTCACCTTTATCATTCAAAATATAGCCCTGAACGGTATTCCCGTAACGATCTCTGTAAACGCCTTCTTTATCAAACACAAATTCTCCGAGCCTCGTATAAATACTTTTCCCCTCGGAATTTTTTACAAGAAAAAAGCCCTTACCCTCCAGAAACAGATTTTCTTTAGAAGTTCCGGGAGTTGATTTTCCCTGATCCATTTTCTTGTCGTAATCATCAGAAATAGCGCCGCCTAAAAATGTTTTAAACGTAACCTGCTGTTCTCTGAACCCAGGAGTATAAACATTTGTCATATTGCTGGCGATAACATCCATCCAGTTTGTTGTTGATTTCTGTGTGTTGAGTGCTGTAATAAATGAATCATTCATGACTCTTCTCCTTGTTTATTTTTACGTCTTTCCTGCTGCTGACGGCGAGAATTACTGTAGCTTAAATCCGAATACGGAAGATTTTGTTCATCAAATCTCTGCCTCAGAGATGAAATATTGTTACGCAGATATTGCTCAACAGCCTTGTCGCCGGGGATAAAGTTTGCAGCAAGTGATCCGTCTTTATTAACCTTTATAATGACAGAAACATCTTTGTCAAAATCTATACGGAACGGCTGGTTTGTTCTCATAGATTCTGAAAGTTTTTCCATCAATACGGACGAAACTTTTACATTCTGCTGAACATTCCGTGCGCCCGAACTCATTGCACTATCAATTTGGGATGCAATACTTTTCATTGACATATCAGTATTCTGTACAAGGTCTGCAAAAAAGTTTGCATCACTGTCAGACATATTAATAACATCATAATCTATAACTGAAGCAGAATTAACCACACTCATAAGATCTTTTGTATTTAGAAGATTTTGAATATTCTGTGATAAAATTGACTGACCTTCATTATGATATTTGTAATCTGTAAAATTAACGCTTCCGTTAAGCATTTCATCTGTTACAATATCATCCTGAACATTTTGTTCATTTGAAAGTTTTTCTTTATCTTTTGAAGAAGATTTTTTTTCGGAAGTTTTTTTCTCATCTGAGACTTTAGCATCTTCTTGAGCTGTTTCTTTGGTTTCGTCAGTTTCTGATGCAGTTTTCATTTCTTCATCAAAAGATTTTTCGGAAGTTTTTTCTGTACTATTTGTTCTTGTTCTGGATTGAGCGGAATTAACTCCTGATGCGCTTGATGCTGCGGCTGCTGATGCTGTGCTGACATTCATTTTTACTAACTACCTCCGTCTATATCTTCTAACTGTTTTAGAATTTCCTGTTCTTCCTCGATTCTTTCCTGACTCTGTCTGAAATAACGGGTTACGCCGAGTTCCGAATACTGTTTTAATTCTGCGGCTTTCTCTTCCGCGATATAGGCCTCTCTGTTCTTTTCTTTATGCTTTTCCAGAACTTTTACGCCCTGTTCGAGTTTTACAAGTATAGCCTTTTCTTCATCAAGTTTTTTTTGAGCTTCTATGCGGATTTGTTCCAGTTTTTCAGCCTTGTCCCACAAAAATATCAAATAATTATCATAAGTTTCATACATCATGGGATCTGCCTGACGCATATTTTGCTTTGTCATATTGATTTCTTCATCGTTCTTTCTTATATTTTCTTCAGCTTCATAAACGGCTTGCTGAGCTTTTTGAACAACAGTAAGCTGTTCTTCTTTTTTACGAATTCTGAAATCAAGAACTTTTTGCAACCTGTATCTGAAAGGCATTTTATAATACTCTTTTGTGTTAATTATGACTTATTTTAAGAGTGTTATAATCATCTATATGAATGATATTAATGATTTTAAAAGGAAAGTCAATCTAAAATCGTAACCCCTGTTCTCATTCCATGATCTCTGTTTGCTCTGTAATAACCGGTATTTGTCCTGATATCTGCAGATTCGCCATTCCCGCCCATCATTGCGCGTTCCGCCTCAAAATAATCCATATAAGCAGGATCCATTGCAGGAGTATAGCCTGTCGGCATACCTACAAACTGATTTTTAAAATTTCCCCATAGAGTATTTTGCCATCCGCTTCCTGCAGTGCCGGTAAAAATAGGAGGTCTGTAAGAATTTTCAGCTGAATAATTTTGTTCCTCGTACATGCTGTTTGGGTTATAAGCTTTAAAATTTTTCGAAACATCTTTCAATGTTTTGAATCTTTCAGCTAGCTCACCCTGCTGAGAAGCTCCGAATATTCTCTGCTCAAGTCTTTCTATACGATTTTTTGCGGAATCATATTCGTAAGTCTGCAAAAGAATCTTCCGTTCCAATTTATCAATCCCTGAAAATTGATTTGCTACAAGTTTTTCACTGCTTTCACCCATACTTCTTTTAACATTTGTTCTTAAAATAACCGGGCGCCTGTAATAATTTCCGGGATATCTGTTGTAGTATCTGTTGTAACGATACGGATTTCTGTTGTAATATGAATTGTTATTGTAATAATTGTTATACCTCGGCGGATGATAATAAGAACTGTTTGAATACCTTACAGCAGGCGGATAATAATAACCGCTGTTATAATTTCCGAAGCCGAATATTCTTGATAAAATCCCTGCCTGCGCCGAGCCAGATGCCAAAACCATTAATGATAATAATAAAACAAATTTTTTCATTTACCCTCACCTCTTTAAATATGAGAGTAAATGAATTAATAAAAATAAACTATTGCCTTCCAAGCTAAAATAGAAGATTATCTGTACTTAACTCTGAACGGATAATCTTTAGGTATCTTCCAGCCGTTATATTGTATAAGTCTTGTACAGTATGCATGCCAAGATGTACTGCCAACATTTTCATTATAACAGCCAAAATTTGGGTGATTTTTTAATGAATTTACAGTTCCGTCCCTGCCATGTAGGGTTCGAAATACCACTGGCCAAAACCATTCCCATTTGATTTAGGATTATAAGTATAAGACTTGACTTAATTTTCTTCCGGTAGCCCCCCCCCCCCCCCCGAAGCTCTCGATTTCCGTCTTATCATAATTTAACACTCCTTTGGCATACTTACTATTAAATTTCTTAGTATAACATATATGTTAAATTTTTGCACTATTGAAATTAGTGTGTTACAAATTAAATATGAAAAAGACTGTTATTGCATATTTGCACACCCACTGGGACAGGGAATGGTACCGAGAATTTGAAGTTTTCAGACTCAGGCTTTTGAGAGTTTTCGATAATGTTCTTGAACTTCTTGAAAATAATAAAATCCCTTCATTTTATTTTGACGGACAGGTGGGGGCACTTCTTGATTATTTAGAGATAAGACCGGAAAAAGAAAAATTAATCAGAAAATTCATTGCAGAAAAAAAACTCTTTATAGGCCCTTTTTATACACTTATTGACGAATTTCTGACAGACAGAACTGTTTTTGAAAAAAATCTGGAAATCGGATTGAAAATTTCAAAAGATTTTGGCTGTACTGATTTTATCGGGTATTTTGCAGACACTTTCGGCCACAGCAAAAATGTTCCGCCGTTACTAAAAAAATTCGGCATTGATAAATGTGTTGTCTGGAGAGGCTGCGGAGATATACCGTCAGAATTTACATTTAACGGAATTAATACAGTCAATCTTATCCGCGGATATTTTATGGATATTTTCTCTGCACCTATGACAATTGAACAAAAAGCCGAATGGCTCAAAGGAAATCTTGATAAAATCGCAGCAAAATCAAAGGATTATTTGTTATTGCCAATCGGAGCCGATCATCTCGGGGTTGAACCTGATATTGCAGAACAGATATCAAAAGTCAACAATTTGCTTGAAGATTACGAAATAAAACTTTCTACCCCGTTTGAATACTTTGAACTTGTAAAAGACAATTTTAAAAATTTTGAATGGAATGACGAACTCAGGGACAACAGCCTTACATTTATTCTTCAAGGTTCATTTTCTGCGAGAATGAAGCTTAAACAATATAATGTAAAATGCACATATTTGCTTGAACAGGCAGACAAATTGCAGAAAAAATACGGCTCGCAATACAATGCAATTATAGAATACGCGTACAAACTTCTTTTGAAAAATCAGGCACACGATGGGATTTACGGCTGTAGTACAGATCTGGTGCACAGAGAAAATATTACACGCTATGAAAAAATTATACAAATCGTCAACACAATTATTGAAGAATTAAGGTTTAAATACAATTTCAAAACTCCAATAATGGAAAGCAAAGATCTCCTGCCTGAATACAAGGTTATTTCAAAACATTTCGGGGTAAAAAATTCGCTTCTCTATGACACTCAAAAAATCCCCGTAACAGAAGATTTTACGGATATTTATACACTTAAATACTCTCCTGCCGTAAAACCTGAGATTAATTTCGAAGTCAAAAACGGCAAAATATACATCTCCACCCTTGCTAAAGGGGGTGAAGCCGCTTGCAGCGGGGGGATTTCTATGGAATTTGTCCGTTTTCAGGATGACGGCGATACCTACAATTTCGGCGCAGTAGAAGATGATAAGGGCGAAAAAGCGGAAATATATTCTTTCAAAAACAACATAATAAAAACAAGCTTTTTTGATGTACAGGTTGAAATTCAAGGAGAACTTGTAAACTTTAAGATTGAATGGGATAACAAGTTTAAAAATAAACTATGGCAGGTAAAATTTAACCTGAAATCACCTGTTACGGAAACTTTTTCGGAAGATTTGAACACAATTATCAGCAGAGAATTTGACCCTGAATATGATATGCGAAAACACCTGCCAAAAACAAGGGGGATTGAAGTTAAAACAAACTTCGCTCCGATGCAGAGATATGTCGGTACGCAAGGTTTCGGGGTTATAACAAAAGGCTTGACGGAATATGAAGTAAAAGAAAAATCGCTGCTTGTAACTCTTTTACGCAGTACAGGCATAATTTCCAACCCTAAAAATCCGTCCCGTTCAACTCCTGCAGGCCCACCGATAGAAGTGCCGGATGCTCAGCAGCTAGGCTATAATTGCGCGGAATTTTCAGTCGGATTTTTTGAGCCGGAAAATTACCAAAAATATATTGATATGGTATACCCGCCGATTATTTAACACTATTTCTTGGAGGGTGATTAAAGGAAAGGATTAATGCATCCGACAGAATTCACTATCAGCGAGTTGTAATTCGTTTCTTAATCTCAATGCCTTTTTGTGTTTTGTGATAATTTCTTTATATGCATTACGGGCATCTGTAACTATTTCATCAAATAATTTTTTATCTGCCTCCGGTGAAAGTTTTTTATGATTATGTTCATCAAATATCTCAATATTTTTTCCTGTATTGTCAAATGAAATAGTATATTTTTTGCTATTATTTGTAATTCTTATGCTGCGATCTTGAAAATCAGGTCTGGTCATAATACCTAACCAAGCTCTTGTCTTTCCTTTCTCATCTTTTAATTTATAATCTTTTTGAGATAATTCTATAATCTCACTTCTATCCAAATTGTCATAAAAATAAGATTTACCACCTCTTGCCAAATCAATTTGAATTTTATCAATAACTTTACCATTTACATCATAAAATTCAGCACCCATATTACTGTGATTAACAAATCTTATATTCTTTCCATCGGGATAGTATGCAATAAAATCATGCTTAAAGACACCTTTATCCAGATAATCATGTTTTACAAACTTCAACTTGCCTTCTTTATCATAATAAAAACGTTTATCTCCCTTACCATCTATTATCAATCTTTTCAGTTTACCTGTATTTAAATCTATTCCAATTGTTGATTTTGATGTTTTTATTGTTTTAAAACCATTATCTATTGAAGCATTAAAAATATCATTATGGAATACATCTTTGTTATTATCAACAATTTTTGTCAACATACCTTTGTCATCATAGGTATAGGATTTCGATACAACAACTTTTTCACCATCCATTTTGGATACTTTTTGGAGCATTCCATTTTTATATTCTCTTACAACTGTTTTACCGTCTTTGAGCTTCTGGGTTAAATTTCCTGTATAAGCTTCCCCGTTTGCAAGTTTTACCTTGCCCTTTTCAAACTTATTTCCGGCTTTTTTAAATGCATCAATGCCATATCTTTAATCTGTTCCACTGCATTTTCAGCACCTTTTTCAACGGTTTCAGAGCCTTTTTTGCCTCTTGTCGCAACATATATACCTGCAGCACCCAATACTGCAAGGCCTGTCCAGAGCATCCAGCTCTTATCACTTTGTTTTTCAGGCTGTTTTTCCGGAGATTTTTGTTGCTGGATCGAACCCTTAAACGGTACTTTATTTACACAGATTGGAGAGATTGAATCTAACATTATTACTACCTTTCATTAATAACCTTATACACTTATTAAAACAAAAAGGTGAAAAACATTGCTAGTACGGCTACCTATCCTATCCTATCCTATCCTATCAGGATTATAACAAGGGTTTCTGGCATTTTAAAGTCATCTTTACATTTTGTTACATATAAAATAATCACTTAATTTAACGATTTTGTCATTGCGGATCAGCTTCACTGTCCGCAATAACGCGGTACTCCCTCCCTGATTAGGGAGGGCAGGGGTGGGTAGTGATTGTTACCCATCCTCTTATCCTTCCCTAATAAGGGAAGGAAGAAGTGAGTTACTGTAAATAGCCTACCCTCACATCTTCTTAACTTCCTAACCCATAATAAGACCCTCTCTATTAATACCTCTTCCAATTGCGGGTCAAGCGGCACGCTCGCAAAAAAAAACCCTATCTTTCGATAGAGTTCGGAATTCTTTTTAGTAATTCCTCGTGTGTAGAAGGTTAGTGTGTAGTAGGTAGTGTAAATAGTTAGTGTGTATATGTCTCGTGTTTATTTAATTCCTCATATTTAGCATTTATTGCTTACATATTAATAAAGTATTTTTGAAGTATATAATTGCTATATCCTATTTATTTCTTTACATTTGTTTACAAA
The DNA here is from genome assembly GCA_949284415.1 of uncultured bacterium. Classification (GTDB taxonomy): domain Bacteria; phylum Cyanobacteriota; class Vampirovibrionia; order Gastranaerophilales; family Gastranaerophilaceae; genus Stercorousia. The sequence continues at coordinate 7,882 of CASDVM010000019.1, forward strand.
GTTCTGTAAAGCAGAATTCAAAAGCTTTTTCAAAAATCAATTTTTAAAATTTAATGAAAAAACTTATAATTTTTTAGCTTAATCTTTCCCGTACCTCCCTTTGTAATTATCATATTCCCTTTTTTTGACAAAAATAACACTATTTTTAGAAAAACACTCAATAATGTAAAATAACTCTCTCCGTGCTTCTTTACTTAATCTTTATATAAAAACTATTGACCTTTTTTAAAAAACGTATTCTAATAAAAAAGTAATTTTATAAAAGAAGGAAAGAGGTCTGAATGAAAGAATTTATGCACACAAGATTGGACAACAGAGAGTTTACGGAAGAAGATATTAAGGGATTTATTAAAGATTACAATATTAAATTCATTAAGTTACAATTCGTTGACATCAACGGACAGGTAAAAAATATGACCATTCCTTCACAGCACATTGAAAAAGCATTAAACAACGAAATTATGCTTGACGGTTCATCTATTAAAGGGTTCAGAAGCATTGAAACATCCGATATGTTCTTCCACCCTGATAAAAACTCGTTCCAGATTTTGCCATGGCGAGGCGCTGACGGGGTAAATTCCGCAAGATTAATCTGCGATATATATAATGCTGATGGAACACCGTTTGAAGGATGTCCGAGATGCAATTTAAAAAGAGTTATGAAAGAAGCCGAAAAAATGGGATTTTCGATGAATGTAGGTCCTGAGGCGGAATTTTTCCTGTTTTCAAAAGACAAAGACGGCAATGTTACAACATTCACGCAGGATAGCGCAGGCTATTACGATGTCGGACCTGAAGATCTAGGCGAAGATGTCAGATCTGATATTGTTTTAACGCTGCAGGAAATGGGATTTGATATTGAAGCGTCTCACCATGAAGTTGCAGACGGACAGCACGAAATTGATTTCAGATATGCGGATATTTTGACTGCTGCAGACAACGTTGCAACATTCAAGGTAGCTGTTAAGGCAATTGCAGCAAAACATAACCTTCATGCAACATTTATGCCTAAACCGATTTACGGGATAAACGGTTCAGGGATGCATTGTAATGTTTCGCTTTTCAAAGACGGTAAAAATGCATTTTTCGATGAAAAAGCTGAATACCAGCTGTCTGACATTGCGAAATATTCAATCGGCGGGATGCTGAAACATGTAAAAAGTATTACTGCAATTTTAAATCCGACCGTTAACAGTTTTAAACGTCTGGTTCCAGGATACGAAGCTCCCGTATATCTGGCATGGTCTTTAGCTAACAGAAGTGCTCTTTTGAGAGTTCCTGCAAAACGCGGAAGTTCTACACGCGTTGAACTCCGTTCGCCGGATCCTGCATGTAATCCGTATCTTGCATTTGCGGCAATTTTGGAAGCCTGCCTTGACGGTGTAAGAAATAAAATCGATCCGCCTGCTCCCGTTGAAAGCAATATTTATAAATTAACAAGCAAAGAGCGCAAAAAACAAAGAATAGATGCGCTGCCGGGAAGTCTCGCAGAGGCTCTTGATTATTTTGACAAATCTTTGGTATCGCGTGCAGCACTCGGCGATCATATATTTAATGAATTCCTATCCGCGAAGAAAAAAGAATGGGATTCGTTCAGAACTTATGTTTCTCAATGGGAAATTGACAGATATCTGGAAAGATACTAAACAAAAAGGCTCCTTGAGGAGCCTTTTTAATAATTTATTATTTCCAAAACATATTAATAGGTTTATGTGCATGATATTGTAAAGCTGCATGACAATTTTCTACAAAAATTGCATTATACGAAGATTTTTTGTATAATTCAAGAATGAATAGTCTGCAAAAATATTACAAACAATCAGCGACTTATAAAATTTTTACGGGGATATTTTCAGAATTTGAGAGCTTCCTTGACACACTCGGAAAGATTACACTTAACGGGATTGATGTTATAAAATTTATAATAAAAGGCGGCGCTGATAAAAAAGAACTGTTTGAACAATGCTACAGATTCGGGATTACATCTCTGCCTATCACACTTTCGATTGTCGGCATGACGTCAATAATTGTCGCATCGCAGGTTGCTTTAGAAATGGTAAAACAGGGCGGAGGGAATTTTGTCGGACTTTTGATGACCATACTTATCGTTAGAGAAGTAGGTGTTATAATGTCCGGTTTTGCTATTATTTCAATGATAGGTTCATCCCTTGCATCAGAAATTGCAACAATGCGTGTAACCGAACAAATTGACGCTATTGAAGTTTTGAAAGTTAATCCTATACAATACCTGTTTGTTCCGCGCATTCTTGCGGGAATTTTTATGATGCCTCCTGTTGTTATTATAGCATCTGCTGTCGGAGTTATTGCAGGAGCCGTAACTGCTAAGCTGACCTCCGGACTCAGTTTTATGGCATTCTTTGATTCTGCCTGGCTTGGAATTTATATGAAGGATTTAGGGGTTTGTCTTTTAAAATCGGTATTTTTCGGAGCCACAATAGCTTTAATAAGCTGTTCATGCGGATATTACGCAGACGGCGGAGCCAAAGGAGTCGGAGAAGCTACGACAAAAGCCGTTGTATGGTCGTTTGTCGCAATTGTAATATGGGACATGATTTTTGCTATAGCATTTTTCTTTTAAAGGGGTAAAATATAAAAGATGAGTATTGAAGTAAAAAATTTAATAAAAACATTTGATGAAAAACATGTCATTGATAACGTTTCATTCAAAGTTGAAGACGGCGAAACTTTAGCAATTGTCGGATTTTCAGGTTCGGGTAAAAGTACTATTTTAAAACTTATCTGCGGACTTTTAACTCCTGACAGCGGAGAAATAATTACATCTGACGGCGATATTGCAATGGTGTTTCAATACTCAGCGTTATTCGACTCTTTGAATGTAGCAGACAACATAGCTTTTGCGCTCCACGAAAGAAAAGAGCTGAGAAATAAATATACAGAAAAAGAGATAAAAGATATTGTTGCGGAAAAGCTGGAACTTGTAGGCTTAAAAGGTATAGAAAATAAATTCCCGTCAGAACTCTCAGGCGGTATGCAAAAACGCGTAAGTTTTGCCCGTGCAATAGTTACGGAACCCAAAACAATACTTTATGATGAGCCTACGGCAGGTCTGGATCCTATATCGTCAACACTTATTGAAGATTATATTGTAAGACTAAAAGATGAAACTCACGCGGCATCCGTTGTTGTTACGCACCAGATGTCTACAATTAAAAGAACAGCAAACCGTGTAATAATGCTTTATGACGGGAAAATAGTTTATGAAGGAACTCCTGATGATATGCTTATGCAGACAAACGAATATACAAAACAATTTGTAACAGCATCACTGGAAGGTCCTATGCACATGATATCGGAAAATTGAGGTAAGAAATATGAATATTGAAAAATTGTTTAATAAAGAAGTTATGTCGCTTGATACTTATATTATGTTCAGATTAAAAGAACAAACAGCAAAACTGAAAGATGAATTGACCTCAAGAAACAGAGCGCCGATATCACTTTCCATGGGGGCGCCTACCGCTAATCCGCCCAAAGCTTTAATTGACAGACTGAAAGAGATTTTAGATGAAGACGGCATTCACATGTATTCGACCCCGAAAGGAGAATCATATTTCAGGCAGGCAATTGCAAAACGAATGAAAAACCGCTTCGGCGTAGAAATGGATCCTGAAACAGAAATTTTTTCACTTGTCGGTTCCAAAGAAGGTATCGCAAATCTGGTAAGATTTATTACAACACCAAAACACGAAGAACTTGAAAAAGACGTAATTATGGTGCCTGACCCTTGTTATGCATCATATCTGCAATTTATTCAATGTTCCGGAGCAAAGGCTTATCCTATGCCTTTAACGCATGAAAACAATTTTCAGCCTGATGTTGAACAAATTTATCTTCAAGCAATAAAAGACGGTTACAAACCGGAAAATATTAAGGCTTTATTCATTAACTATCCTAACAATCCTCTTGGCTACTCTGCAAGCCGAGAATATGTACAATCAGTAATTAATTTCTGCAAAAAATATGATATTCTGCTGGTTTCAGATGCCGCATACTGCGATATGTATTTTAGAAAAGAGGAAAAACCTTTCAGTATATTTGAGCTTGACGGTGCAAAAGATATCGGAATTGAATTTTACAGTTTTTCAAAACCTTATGCTGTAACAGGCTGGCGCTTAGGCTGGGTTTGCGGGAATAAAGAAGTTGTCGGACGTTTCGGCAAAGGTAAATCTACAATTGATAACGGAATATTCAAAGCCCTGCAGAAAGCCTGCGCGGAAATTCTTAACTCTGAAGAAGGCGACAAATATATTGAAGAAAGAAATAAAGGCTATGCAAGAAAACAAGAAATAATGGTAAAAGGATTTAAGGAACTGGGCTGGCCTATAGATGAAAAAGATGTTCCGCATACAACATTTTATCTCTGGCTTCCTATTCCGAAACGTTACGATTCTGCTTTTAAATTCTGTGAAGATGTCTTGAAAAAATCAGGCGTTGTACTGGTACCGGGAAACGCTTTTGGAGAACACGGCGAAGGATTTTTCAGACTCTCTTATGTCTGTTCTGATGAACAGCTGCAGGAAGTAATTGACAGATTTAAAGCTGACGGATTTACTTTTAATTAATAAAAAAGAGCCTTAAAAAAGGCTCTTTTTTATTAAATTATTTTATTCAACTGCAAAAATTTCTGATATAATCAACAACTTCGTTCATGGAATAAATATCTTTAACGACAAGAAAATTTTTGCCTGTTTTCTCTTTTACATAATCCAGAGTTTTTCCATCCAAAAAGGCTTCGGAGTATGGTTTTAACATTACTGACGGAATTATAATAAGGTCAGTATCAAGATTTTTCACGGTTCTAATCAGATCATCCGTTGTAATAAGCCCCGAAACCGTTATATTCTGTCCCCAGTATTGTGATTTTACAGGGTTTACGGTTGCCGTAAGATTTTTTATTTTGTTTAATTTATCCGCAATTTTTTCGATAGCATAAACTGCAGCATAACCTGTTGCAAAAGATATTCTGAACGGCTTTGAAATTTTTTGGGGAAGTGTAAGTTTTTTAAAATTTTCAAGCAGTAAGCGTAAAGAGCCAACGCCGTCTTCAAGCTGGCTGAAATTCCCGTAATATTTAGCGGGCGGAATATCTTTTTCGGCAAGAAGAAAAAATTCATCAGAACAGCAAACCCGTTTATATTTTGAAGCAATTGCAAGTGTTTGCTCCGCGCATTTTTTATCAACCCGAACAAGCCCTTCTTTTCTAAACCGAGTAACGCCGACAGGTACAATCGCTGTTGAAAGAACCGTATTTTTAAGCATAGCAAGATCAGACAATGTTCTTTCAAGTTCAACCCCGTCATTATACCCGGGACAAAGCACAATTTGCGCATGGAAAGGAATTTTATTTTTTCTGAACCACTTAAGATTTTCCAAAGCTTTACCGGCATTTGGATTTTTTAGCATTTTAACACGCAAATCAGGATTTGTCGTATGCACCGAAACATAAAAAGGTCCAAGATGCATACGTTTTATACGTTCTTTATCAGCATCAGTAAGATTGGTCAGAGTAATGTAAGTTCCCTGCAGATAAGACAGTCTGTAATCATCATCTTTTACGTAAAGAGTCTCTCTCAGACCTTTTGGCTGCTGATCTACAAAACAAAATATACAGTGATTTAAACATGGTTTTACCCTGTCAAAAACCGCGCTTTCAAAAACAATACCTAAATCATCATCATAATCTTTTTCAAGTTCAATAATTTCTGTATCGCCGTCTGTCTTTTTCACTTCAAGAGTCAGAAAATCAGATTTACACAAAAAATTATAGTCAATCATATCAAGCATTTTAGTATTATCAATTGATACAATTTCATCACCCGCAGAAATACCGAGCTCTTCTGCAATAGAATCTTTTATAACTGAACTAACTATTGCGGGCATTGTCCTTCTCCAATCCTTCAACAAGAGTAATCAGATTTGAATATTCGCAAAGTGCATTATCAAGAACTATTTTTTGATAAAAATTAATTTTGTTATATTCATCATTCAAAATATTTTCAGAAAACATCTTAAACTGCATTGCGCGTGATTTTACGGAGAAAAACAATCTTTTTTTCTCATCAAAATCAAGGCAGTCTGCGCAGCACAATTTTACCCTTGCATTAGACAAAAATTGAAGCGGATTATCGCTTAGATCTTCCAATAATAATCGTTTTAATTCATGAATACCATTCTTGGAGATTTCATAATAAACAGATAACTTTCCGCCATCCGACATAAGTTTTCTTGAAGAAATACATTCCTTTTCTTCCAGTCGTCTCAAAGCAGGTTTCAAAGCTCCGAAACTCGGATTGGTAAAAGGCGCAAAAATATCTAATATACGCTTTTGAATTGCATACATTGTAAAATCGCGCTTTAATAAAACATACAAAATTAAAAGTTCTGTCATAGAAATAATATAACACAAAAAACGTCTGAAAATTCAGACGTTTTTTTATATATAAAATCTGGCAAATTTAATATATTTGTCTTATACGCTTATTTATGAAAGTGCCATTAAAGCTTTCACAGAACGCGCATTGTCTCTAACTTCTTCATCGGAATGCTGATCTACGGTATCTTCCAATATTTTCATAGCTTCAGATTTATCATCAAGGGACAATAATTCGTTAATAGTGCTCATTGCAACAACAGTTGACATGTCGTTAATACCTTTTCCTTTATTGGTAATAACAACTTTTAAAGAGTCATGCATATTTTTCTTAACAAGAGCACGAGCAGTCATTTCTCTGATTGCATCTACTTTAGAATTTGTACCTACATCTTCTAAAATAGAAATTGTTTCAGGATTCGGATTTACTCCTAAACCTTCAATAATATTTGTTACATCTTTAACTATTTTTTTATCTGTCATCTTAATCTTTCCTCCCTACTAAACCTCTGCAGCTTCCCAGAGAGCAATTTTATCAGTTGCAAGCTGTCTTGCTGCAGCCATGTCATCCATTTTAGCCACAGATTTTACGGAAACTCCGGAAGAAATCAGATCCGTTACGGATGTCCCCAGTGTTTCTTTAACCGAATTAAACATAGAAATTGCTTTGTCTTTAGCCGGAGAGAAAGAAATTTCAATATTGTTCAATTTGTTCCAGCTGTTGACCACATTGTCTTTAATTTTGTTGCCAAACTCAACAACAGAATTAATCATGTTCTGGAATTTTTCACCGATACCTGAAATAGAACCAACCAAAGCGCTGGCTTTCAATTTTCCGGTAAAGTTAATTTTGCTGTCATTTTTGTTAGAAGATTCAAATACATCCGCAGTCAGCACATTACCTTTAAAAGAAGAAGCTGAAAAAGGATTTGTTGAATTTGAATTTCTCTGGGTAGATGTTTCGTGTTTGCTTGTGTTGAATAAGCGTTCACGAATTGATGGGATTGATAAATTTGCCATGTTAATTATCCTTTCGTATAACTTTTTTCGACTTTAATAGAATATCATTATAAAAAATATTATGGCTCAACCTTTTGGTGTATTCTTGATTGAAATTCTTATACTTTAGTTGTAAAATTTAGCAAGAGGAAATTAAATATGGGATATGAAAATTTAGATAAACTTATAGAAACGGTGCGAACTCTGCGTTCTCCGCAAGGATGCGAATGGGATAGAGCACAAACTCACAAAAGCCTGCGCCCCAACATGCTTGAAGAAGCTTATGAAGCTGTTGATGCCATGGATTCGGGCGATATGAAACATTTAAAAGAAGAACTCGGCGATGTCTTGCTTCAGGTACTTTTACATTCACAAATTGCTGATGATGAGGGAGAATTTAATCTTGATGATGTTGCAAAAGGTTTGAATGAAAAACTAATTCACAGACATCCGCATGTATTTGGAGATGTTAAAGTAAGTTCCACACAGGATATAATCGACAACTGGGATAAATTGAAAAAAGAAGAAAAACCGCACAGAAAATCTGCAATGGACGGAATTTCAAAATCCCAGTCAGCATTAATGAGCGCTCAAAAGATAAGCAAACGTGCGGTAAAGCAGGGATTTGAATGGCCTGATGAAAACACGTTATATGAATGTATTTATTCGGAATTTGAAGAATTTAAAGACGCTGTGAAAGAAAAGAATACAGAGCACATGGAAGAAGAAATGGGTGATATTCTTTTTGCGGCAGTAAATCTTGCACGCTGGAACAAAATCGATGCTGAACAGGCTCTTTTAAAAGCTAATAAAAAATTTACGGCACGCTTCAGAAAAATGGAAGAATTAGCTGAAAAACCGTTAGAAGAATACGATTTCAGGGAATATGATATATTATGGAAGCGGGCTAAGGAATGCATATCTCATAATTATTAACAAATGTAAAGTATCGTTACCCCAAAAAGGCAATTCCTAAATAAAAAAATCCTTTATATAAATATACAGGAAAGAGGATAAGATTTATGAAAGAACAGGAATTAAATACTTTAATGTCTGTAGTTTCAGACCCTATTAATAATGTTTATAAAATTAATTCAAGGAAAGATCTGGAAGAAATTCAGCGCATTATTAGAATTTTCAATATTGCTGAAAACCAGCATAATAAACATGCAATGCTTTCTATCAAAAATCTTGCCACTTTAAGACTTGTTTTAAGCAACAATTAATAATTTCGCCCGCAAATTAAACCATAATAAATTAAAAGCCCTGAAATATTCAGGGCTTTGCTGTTATTTTACAAAAATTATACTCATGAAATTTTTAAAATAATTTATAATAAAGATATACATATTAATAAGTCATTTCCCAGTTATCATTCAATAGTTTGCCAAAACAGCCCCATCCGGATACTTCACCACTCCCCATACAGTCCGATGTAAAAACAGATTCGCGCTGGTCTTCAGTCAATGGAGCATTGGCATCAGCAACATAATCATCTAAAACACCATTTTTATACAATACAATAAAAAATAAATCACGTCCTAATATGTTAGGCCCCTGGCGTCCATTTACATCAATTCCAAAAGAAGCAATTTTATAAGAATCAGACTTCTTAAAAGGACGAATTGATACACCGTTTGAAAGAACATAAGATGTACTAACGGCAAAATCGATTCCGGCGCCGTTCAAACTTTTGTAATCATCTGAAAAACAAGTAGTTAAAGAATTATCACACTTTTGCACTGTTTTAAAATAATTATTAACAAAATCGTTTAAACTTTCCTGCGAATTCAGACCTGCTTCTGACAGATTTACAGCATTTTTATCATTCTGGTATTTAACAAGGGCCTGAGATAACTCATTATAAACCTTATGGAGCTGGGTAACATACACTTTTCTCTGATGATTTTGCATCAAAGTCGGGATAGTCATTGCGGATACAACACCGATAATGCCTAAAGTAACTAATACTTCCGCGAGGGTAAAAGCACTGGCTGAAGCTAATAGCGCCCCCCCCCCGAAGCTCTCGATTTAAACAATAATGTCATAAATACCTCCAACAATTTAAAATATTAATTACAATTTTATTATAACAATCTTCTACATTACTTTCAAGTATTTATACAAATACTATATAAAAAACAAAATTAGTTTAATAGTTTTATTAAAGCTTCGCCAAACAAAATTATACCTATGACGATTGCAATAACAGATGCAAACATCACAGCTCCGGCAGAAATGTCCTTTGCCATTCCTACAAGCCTTGAATACCTGTTATGGAATACAGCATCCAGAGAAAATTCAACAGCCGAATTTACCATCTCCGTTACGATTACAAAAGCGATAGTCAAAAGCAGTATACACATTCTCTCAACAGTAAAATCAAGAACAAACGCCAGTGCAAGAACGACCATTGCAATACAAAAATGCACTCTTATATTAATCTCTGACTTTAATACAAGCCGCATACCCTTTCTTGCATTTTTAAAGGTGTTTGAAAATCCCTGCCGTTTAAATTTTGTCATATCCCTATACTTTCCAGTGCTTTGTTTTGTAAATCTATAACAAAATTATAATCTTCTTCTGTCTGGTGGTCAAATCCGAGAAGATGCAAAATACCGTGGCTTATTAGAAAAGAAAGTTCAAATTCCTTGGTAACACGTTTTTTCACAGCTTCTTCCATAACTTTATCCAGTGCAATAATAACTTCTCCAAGGTTAATTTCCCCGTCAAAAACAAATTTTTCTTCACTATCCGCAAAAATTGCAAAAGTAATTATGTTAGCAGGATAATCTTTGTTTCTGTATTCTTTGTTGATTTCATGAGTTTTAACACTGTTACAATAAAGAAAATCAAATGAAACAGACTTGTAATCAAACCCGAAAAGACAGGACTGCTCATAAACTTCAGGCATAGAAAGATAAAATTTAAGAATTTTTTTTGCAATATTTAAAAATCTTTTTTCATCGACATTCCAGCCTTCAAAGATATTCTCACTAAAAATATTAAATTTAGTCATTCTTATCCTCTTTAGGCTTATTTTCATCCTGCGCAGGCTTTTCTCCTTCCAGCTGTTTAATTTTATTTTCCAGATCTTCATCAAGAAGTTTGGCAGGCATGTTTATCTTCTGTTTTTGCAGTTCTTCTGCCAGATTCTCCTGATATTTAATTCTATTATGCTGCATTCCGCGCAAAATACGGGAAAAAGTAGATGCTATTGTTTTTATATCTTTCAGAGTAAGCGGGCTGTCTGATAATTGTCCGTCATTCAATCTTTCCACTATAATTTTGTTAATCATGCCTTCAATTTCTTCAGGCGTAGGATTTTTTAGCGAACGAACAGCTGATTCTACAGCATCAGCTATCATTAAAATTGCGGTTTCTTTTGTATTCGGCTTTGGCCCTGCGTATCTGAACTGTTCTTCTTTAACGTTATCTGCACCTTCTTCTTTCACTGCCTGATTATAAAAATAACTTGCAAGCCCTTCCCCGTGATGCTGTGTAATAAAATTTTGAATTACCTGAGGAAGTTTATACTCTTTTGCTATTTCAATACCGTCTTTAGGGTGGGCGGTAATAATCATTTTACTTATTCTTGGCGTAAACTTGTTATGAGGGTTCTCTATTAAAAAGTAAGACTGATTTTCTACAAAGAACAACGGACGTTTTAATTTACCTATATCATGGTATAAAGCACCGACACGTGCCAGAATAGGATCCGCACCGATTGCTTCCGCTGCAGCTTCGCATAAATTTGATACCATCAAACTATGGTGATAAGTACCGGGAGCATCAATTTGAAGTCTTTTTAAAAGCTTCTGGTTATGATCACCCAATTCTGCGAGTCCATATGGCGTAATTATTTTAAACATACTTTCCAAAAGAGGCAGAAGGCCTGATGCTATAATAGCACTGAATATACCGTTTAAAAGAATAAATAAGCAGTTTTTTATAATTAAAACATTATCAACCTCTATAAGGCATTTTTCAAGAATATAGATGCTGAAAACAATTATTAAGCCTGCAATTCCGATATTAAAGCCGTTTTTTATAACATCCACACGCTCTGCATATCTTATCTGCGACATCGTAACGGAAGACAATATACTCAAAAGCAAAAATGCGACCAAAAACTGTATATTATACTGATATCCTATTGTCATAACAGAAAGAAGCAAGACTGATGCGACAAAAGCAATTCTGGGTTTTGTAAATATTGCCATTAATATTAAGAATGCAGGAATAGGAATTACATAAGGAGAAAAGCCCGTAGGCAGAACAACACCTATAAAAGCAATTAAAAGCGATAAGAATGCTGAAATTGCAAGATACCTGGGCTGCAGGTAATCTTTCTCAAAAAATTTCATATAATAAAGGAACAAAAATGTACCGATAAAAACAATTACATAAATAGCAGAAAGTCCTGCGGGATTAAGTTCATAAACATTGTAGCCTGCCTGACGCAGAGCATCTCTTTTCAATCTGGTAACAGGCTCGCCGTTAAATAAAATCTTGTCGCCTTTCTGAAATACGACTTCATAAGGTCTTACCGAATTCTGGGCATTTTTTCTTGCAATTTCGGTTGCGAATTCATCTACAACAAGATTAGGTACAATAACCTGTTCAAGTATTGCCTTTATAACAGATACCTGACGCTTTGAAACATTTGATACAAGATTATTTAAAATTATACTGTCGATATTATCTTTTTCGTAATCTTTTTCTGTTATTCCTACCCTCAAAATATTCGAAAGCGTCAAATTTGACTTGTCAAAAACTTCATGAAGACTGTTTTCATCTGCTCTCAACAGAAAATTTATAATAAATGCTCTTTTGGAATTATCGGATAAATCAAATAATATACCCAATTCTTCCGTTTTCACTGAATCCGATACATCTTTTTTTCTTATCTGCATAATTGATGTCTGCAGAGTTTGGAGATTTGTCTTAATAAATTCATCTTCTGCAGGCGCCATAACAGGTTCAACTTTCTGTGCAACTTCTTTTCTATGCTGTTCCGTACGCTTTACATCTTCAACCGTTAAAGTTTTCTGGGCAATAATATCGCGTTTGCTTATTCCGTTTTCTATAATATTCTGGAAAAAGAAATTTTGTGATGCAATAATTGCAGTCATCAATACGGTAAAACCAATAAAAGAAAAAACTTTGACAGATTGTGCGGAGGTTATAAAATCCCTCAGCTTAGATACAAATTCAAATTTCGCCATATATATAATTTTCCTGTTTTTTTAAATTTATCTTTTAATATATTATAACTTCCTAATTTTTTTTCAAGTCCTGAAGTTTCAGTCGTCTTTGTACATCTTCAAGCAGTTTGCGGTTTATTGAAAGCAGTTCTGAAACAATTGCAATAACACCTATCTGAACACCGATTATAATCAGTATCGCAGAAAGAATTAAAGACTGTATGTGTCCTGATCCGCTCCCAAATGTATAAAACCACAAAAATCTCAGACCGATTAAAACACCCGCAGTAAAAAATATTCCCGCAAGAATTGCAAAAAATCTGAAAGGTCTGTAAATTATAAACATCCTGACCATTGTAAACATTGAACGTCTTACATAATCAAATATATTTTTTACAAGTTTTGATTCTCTTAAATCGGGATTTACATTTATCGGCACGCATTTAAGCTGCAGCCCTTTCGCTTTTGCCTGAATTATAGTATCCAGAGTATATGTGTAATTATCAAATACATTCAGCTGAATTGCAGCGTTTCTTGAAAAAGCTCTGAAACCGCTCGGTGCATCTTCGATATCCGTTGAACTTAAAAGGCGCATAACACGGGAGCCGAGTTTTTGCAAAAATTTCTTCAGCGGAGAAAAATGTGCTATTTTAGACACAGGTCTTGAACCGATAACCATATCTGCATCTCCGTCAAGTATAGGCTTAACCAATTTTTCAATATCATCCGCACAATACTGATTATCGGCATCCGTATTAACAATAATATCTGCCCCGAGAGCAAGAGCCTTATTAATACCTGCTACAAAAGCTTTTGCAAGCCCGCAGTTATGAGGCATGCTGACTATATGCTTGACTCCAAGATTTTTTGCAATTTCAGCAGTCTTATCTGTTGAACCGTCATCAATAATCAATACCTCAATCTCATCAATTCCGTTGATTTTGTCAGGCAGTGCCTTTAATGTAACAGGCAGAGAATCCTCTTCGTTATAGCAGGGAATTTGAATTATCAGCTTCATAAACTTCCTCTTTTAAATTTTTCTTTTTATTATATAATTAAAGAGGGATTTTGACAATCGTGAAAAAATTCATCGCAATAACTGCAATAGTTGTTTTAGGGTTAATTTTAAGACTTATATTTATTAATAAGCCTGACGGTTTGTGGAATGATGAATACGTAAGCTGGATGATTGCGGCAACACCTTGCGGAAGCGGTTTTATTGAGGCTGTAAAATCTCAATGCCACATGCCGTTTTACTATCTTTATCTTAAATTCTTCATGACAATTTTCGGACAGAGCGATTTAGTTTTAAGACTGACTTCGGTATTTGCAGGAGTTCTATCAGTTATTGCGATGTATTTTGCGGGACGAGAAAGAAATGAAAGAACAGGACTTTACTGCGCAGGATTTGCAGCGGTGAGTTCATTCCTTATTTATTACTCTCAGGAAGTTAGATTGTATCAGATACTGTTCTTCTTCTCCGCATTTAGCCTTTTGTATACAATAAAATGTATAAAACAACCGGTCAGACGTAATTTTATTCTATATGCAATATTTAATTTTCTAATTCTTTTCACTCACACAATAGGTTTTGTTTTTGTTTTCTTCAATCTTATATTTCTTAGCATAAACCTATACAAACAATTTAAAAAAGTTATAACAGCCGTCTGGATTTCAATATTTGCAGGCGGTATTATTTTATCTCCCATGGTAATACACATTCTTACAGGGAGATCGTTCTCTCAATGGTGGGGTGATTTTTCGTTATCTAAAATCGGCTTTTTATTTACCGATTACTTTTCTCCGGTGCTCACAAACCTCACAAATGCTCCGGATAACTTTTTCTATGCACCGAAACTTACATTTTTCATGCTTGTGCCTGCGCTAATCTGCATTTTCTTTATATACAAATCCCTTATAAAAAATAAATTTAACTTAGGACTATTCGCAGTATGTACCGCAACAGTTCTAATTCTTATCTGTGCGGCAATAATCGGGAAACTTGTATTTATAACAAAATATTCAATTGAAATATATCCGGCTTTAATTTATCTTGCCTGCTTCGGCGCTGACAGCATTGATAACAAAAAATTAAGAAACACCCTTGTAATTTTATATTGTCTGATAAGTCTTGGTTATATAGCTTTTGCGCCTTATTCTTCTCCAAAAATGCACCGCGCGGAAGGGCATAAAATTCCTGCAGATATAATAACTCAGCTTAATCTCAATAAAGATGACCTGATTTTACTTGAATATTATCCTGCAAACAGATTTTATAAATATATTGATTTTTCAAACTACAGAGTTAAAGAAATTCACAAAGGGAACTTTAACGAATATTTAAGCAAAGATACAACATATCATGAAGCATACAACAACGGAAAAGAAATCTACGGAAACATTTTCAAATATGACAATAACACGTATTTCAATAATCTTATAAGAAATAAAATTATAAATGAACTTAAACCCGGTCAGAGTGTTGTAATGATAATCTTAAACAGCGTAGCTTTTTATTCGCCTGATGACATAAAAAAAATAGCAGAAGATACCAGGTTATACAATGAAAAGCCGTTATTATTCATGGTATTTTCATACATCAAATACAAAACATTTACAGAACTTGCAAGAACTCTTACCATAACTAATATTGCAAAGAAAGGAAACTGGACTGTTGTAAAATTTACAAAACTTAATAATAGCATATAAAAATAGCAATTTTTTGTATGTTTAAACCTCTATATATATGGAAGGTTTCATCGTAGTAGCAGGAAGAAAAATATGAAAATCGAGAAAGTTAATTCGAATTTTGTTAACAGCGCATATTTAGACAAACTAAATGACAGAACCATATCAAATCAAACAGGTTTTACAGGGAGCATACCTCAAGCCGTACTTGAAAAAGAAATTAACAAACAAAATCCAAAAGTATTAAAAGGTATAAATCGATTAAGAAATAACATAGGAGAGCTGCAGGATATTTGTATTAATGCGACAGGCACAGGTTTTTTAGCTCCTATATTTATCAAATACAATCCGCTATCAAAAACAGACGAAGACACAAGAACATATTCCGCATGGCGTCAGCCTGTATCAGCAATTCTTGCGATATTGACTCAGGGATTGATAACAATTCCCGTTGTAAAACTTATCAAAAATATGGCAAACAACGGTTACCTAAATGAAGAATGCAACCTGACACCATTCAGAGACAAGAAATATATTGAAAAATTGATGAAAAAAATGCATCCTGAAGCAAATAAAAAAGATCTCGATAAATATGTCGCAGATTATTTAAAAAGCAGCAGCGGAGATCTTAAGTCGACAATTCACTCTCTTAAACAAGAGAATACCGTTTATTATACTGTAAGCAATCTATTTGATAAAAATTCTGTCAAAACGAAGTCAGGAGAACATCCGAAATCGAAACGGGTAAAAATAGATTCAAAACGATATACTGAATTGCTAAACAGAACAGTAGATGACATGATAAAACATGAACAAAATGAACTTGACAGATGCACGAAGGAAAAATTTTCAAGAAGACTTGCTCAGAGCGAATATTACAGAACTAACGGAGAAGAAGCTTTAAAACTTCTTGATATGATGAAAGAAAAAATTAACAGTACCGATAATATTCGTGAAATCAAAAAACAGCTCAAAACAGAATTAAAGAAATTAAAATCCGGTAAAGCAAACCAGCATCTTATTGATATGCTCTCCGAAACAATTGTTCTTTCTAAAGCAGGGAAAGTAAATATGCTTGAAAAAGTTGACAAAATGGAAGGTCATGTACATAAACATATGAACAAATCCCCTGAAGCAGTAAAACAAGCTGTAGAAATGAGTGTCAAAGAAAGACTTGAATCTCATAAAAGCGCAATTGATTTCCTTAACAAAGTCAAAGATGCAATAAAAGACGGAAAAACAGTTTCTCAAATCGAAGAAATGTTCGCCCAGGAAGTAAAAGAATATCACGACAAAGCAGTAAAATTAAACTTTGAAGATACTGCTTCAAGATTGAAAAATAAAATATTCTCGGAAGAAGTTGCTTTAAAACTTAAATTATTAACAGAAAAGCATATTGAAGGTGTAAAACGCGTATCAACACTAATTGCAGCTCTTGCAATTCTGCCGGTCAGCTGCTCACTTTTGAACTGGGTATATCCGAGATTTATGGATGCAGTATTCCCAAATCTATCAAGCAAAAAGCATAATAATGAATCAAAAGAACTGGTTGACAAAGCAACCAAGAACAGCGAGGTGAAATAATGGCTATTCTTGCAGTTAATCAGATAAATGAAAACAAAAGAACTCATCTGCCGATTTCGTTCAACGGAGATGAGCAAACAAAAGAAAAGAAAAATAAAACCGCAAAAATTGCAGGCAACGCAATAACATTGGCAGGAGCCGCAGCTATCGGCGTGCTGGGTTATAAAAAGAACTGGGCTCAAAAAGCTGTAAAATGGCTGTCCGACACCAAATTAATGAAAAATAAAGTGTTCCCTAATTATGAAATAGACAATGCAAAATTCATGTCAATGATAGGGGTTACATCAATTATACTTAAAGATGGATTAGGCTGCTATTTGTATGTAAAACAAAGTTTAAACAACAAAAAAATACCTGATGATAAAAGAAAATTTGTAGCTGCTTTAGACCTCGCAAACGGCGGTTTAATGATAGGAATGCAGCTATTGACCTTCTTTACAATATCTAACAGAAAAGTTCAAGATAAAATCTTTGATAAGTTATTTGGCAAAAACTTTACAAGAGCTGCCGACAAAGCATTAAAAGCCGCATTAAAGAAAACAGATAAATTAAAAAATATTACAGGTCAGGAATTCCATTATGCAAGAGAAGCTGATAAAAAAGGCTTAAAAAATGCATTCAGTTATCTGACAACACTTGCGGCATCTACACTGCTTGCTAAACGTGTTATCGTTCCATTTATTGCAACACCTCTTGCAGATAAAACCGAAGCCTGGATGAACAGAAATAAAAAACCGGCACAAATTCATAAAGATACAAAAAATACTTATAATACAAAACCGGCAGCAACCGAGGACATCGTTTCCGAAAATGTAAAGTCTGATGAATCTAAATCAACCAATTTAATTGAACAGACAGTACAGAATAATAAAGCATAATAATAACAAAACCGTTCTCTATTAGAACGGTTTTGTCTGATTAAGTTTAAGTCTGAGTTCTCTAAACCTTGAAATATCTTCCTGAGTTTTTCCTGATTCTCTAAATACAGCCTGTGTAGCAGGATGAACCATCAGAACATAATCCATGTGAATTTCAAGAAAATTATATTTTCGCGGTGCTTGAGCCGAATTTCTCGGATAAATTTCAGCATTTGTTACTGCAAGAAATCTGCGCTCTTTATCATTTAATAAGTCTGTTAATTCACGGTTTGTATTAGTATATTTTGAAACGTGAACCACACCTTTAATATCATGATCTGCCGTTAATATACAAACTTCTATTGGTACTGTATCTATATTCTTCGCCATCTTTTTATCCTTCTTTAATAATCTTCCCGTAAAATAATCTTACAATATATTACTTAAAATGTCCATTATGTAAATTTTATCTCTGTCGGCCTCTTATTCTGCCGCCATAAGCTTCGTGCACATCAACTATTGTGATAAAAGCATTAGGGTCTGCATTTTTAATAATTTCTTTCATTCTTGCAAGCTCTAGTCTTGACACAACACAGTAAATAATAGTTTTTTGAGCACCGGAATAACCGCCCACACCATGAATATATGTTACGCTTATATCAAGCTTATCAATAAGCTCCTGCCCGATTTCTTCAGCCTGATCACTTATTATTTCAATAGATTTTGCCGAATTCAATCCCTCGAGCACAACATCAATAACTCTGAATGCTATAAAATAAGTCAAAACAGCATACATGGCTCTGTTCCAGCCGAAAACAAGTCCTGCCGCACCGTAAATAAAAACATTAAAAAGCATTATCCATTCGCCGACAGAAAAGCCGAACTTTTTGGATAAAACAAGCGACATAATTTCAGTACCGTCAAGCGAACCTTCATTTTTTAAGACAAGTCCCACACCCGTTCCGAGAATTATTCCGCCAAATACGGTACACAAAAGCAAATCATCAGTTGTCGGCAGATGATGTTTTGTAAAAATATTCAAAGCCAGAGAAAGCATTCCTATTGCATAAAATGTCTGCAGAACAAATTTTTTACCTATTTTATTGAATGCCAGAAGGAAAAACGGAATATTTATAACAAAAATCAATAAACCGAGATTAATTTTTGTCAGATAACTGACGATAATTGAAATACCAACAATTCCGCCGTCAATAATATTGTTCGGGACAAGAAAAACTTCTAAAGCAAAAGCTGCAATAAAAGGACCGACCGTTAAAAAAAACAATTTATTTAACAGTGAAAAAATTTTTTCTTTTTTAGTCAATTTCCTTTCCGGCATAATTTTTTAAACCTTCCCTGATTCATCTTTTGCAGATTTTTTAATAGTCATAAAATTATTGATTTTGAATATAGTTTTCTTATCTTCATCTGACTTTTCTTTATAACCTAATATATTTTCAAGGTCTGATTTTAAAGTTACAAGATCCTCATATTTTTTAAGACTTCCGTCAATTGCGACAGAGACATCTCCTGTTTCTTCCGAGACAACAAGACATGCGGCATCCGTACCTTCTGTCATGCCGATAGCAGCTCTGTGTCGTGTACCGTATTTCCAGCTCAACTTCGGATCTTCGGTCAGCGGCAGTAAAACTCCTGCAGATATAATTTTATCACCGTTTATAACAACTGCCCCGTCATGCAAAGGTGTGTTAGGGTGAAAAATTGTTAAAATTAATTCAGTTGAAAGATCAGCATTCAAACGGGTTCCAACATCATAATAAGTATTTCTCAAATCACTCTGAAATACGATTAAGGCTCCCGTATGAGACTTAGATAAAAATTTAACGCTCTCAATTAATTCTTTAACAACATCGATTTTTTGATTTTTTGATTTTTCATAACTTGAGTTAAATATACGCGTAACAAAATCTACCTGTCCTAAAAAACCCAAAAATCTTCTGAGTTCCGGCTGAAATATAACAATCAAACTCAATGAAACAAGGGTTACAATTGATTTTAAAAACATACCGATGATTTTCAAATCAATTCTTAATAAAATTTCACTGAGTACCCAGAAGCAGACAAGAATCAAAATTCCTTTTACAAATTTTTCCGAGGAGGTATTTTTGATAAATTTTTTATACAAAAACAGCAAAAGTCCGGCAAGAAAAGCTATCTGGATAAAATCTGACCAGTTAAAAGTCAATTCCAGAGTTCCGATGTATTTTAAAATATAATCTAAAATATCATTTATCATTTTCTTAACCTTCTTGGAATTTCATCGTGAGAAATTAAATCATCCAAAGTCTCTCTCTTTACTATCATATCAGATTGAGAATTATTTACAAGTACCATAGCAGGTTTCTGTACACGATTGTAATTTGATGCCATAGAATAATTATAAGCCCCTGTGTTATAAACACAGAGTATATCGCCTTCTTCAAGTTCAGGGAGTTTTATATTTTTTATTAAAATATCGCCTGATTCGCAGAATCTTCCTGCAATTGTAACATTTTTAACAGATTCATTCTCAGGTTTATTTGCAATTTGCGCAAAATATTCCGCTCCGTACATAGAAGGTCTCGGGTTATCAGCCATTCCGCCGTCAACTGCAAAATATGTTTTTCCGTCAGGAACCTGCTTAGAGCTTCCTATGGTATATAACGTTACTCCCGCTGTTGAAATAATGCTTCTGCCCGGTTCAATAAATAAAGAAGGAGGTTCTATTTTGTACTTTTCAATACATTCATTAAGTCTGTTTATAATCATATCCGCAATGGTATAAACAGATGGCGGGCAGTCATTATCCGTATATTTTACTCCCAGACCGCCGCCCGCATTTATTTCATCAAGCTTCAGTCCGAATTTTTCATCAATTCTTGCGATTTCTTTAACCAGAATTTCTATTTCATCACCGTAAATTGAAGTTTCAAAAATCTGCGAGCCTATGTGTGCATGAAATCCATGAAGATGTATATTCTTATAATTGTTTAATATCAATTCAACAGCTTCATCAATCTGTGTCAAATCAAATCCGAATTTTGAATCAAGATGCCCTGTTTGAATATATTCATGAGTATGGCACTCAATTCCCGGAGTAATTCTAAGAAGAATATCCGCTGTTTTGTTATAAGATTTTGCGATTTCATTTAAAAGGGAAAGTTCAAAAAAGTTATCAACCGAAATTCTGCCTACACCGAGTTTTAACGCAAGAGACAATTCATCAACCGATTTATTATTCCCGTTAAAGAGAACCTTTGACATATCAACGCCAGCTTTGTATACAGTATAAATTTCTCCGGCAGATACCACATCAAAGCCAAAGCCTTCGCTGTCAAGAATTGCAGAAGTTCCCATCGTGCATAAAGCTTTTGAAGCAAACATCATATTGACTTTCGGATACTTTTTGAATGCTTTTTTGTAATCGGCACATACAGTTCTTAAAGTATATTCATCTATGACATATAAAGGGGTGCCGTATTTTTCCGCAAGCATAACAAGATCACATCCGCCGATTTCAAGATTACCGGATTCATTAATTTTTGCAGTAAGCGGCTTTAGCGACTGATTTGTACTGTCCATTGATGTCCCTTCTTATATTTATAGGATAACATAATTAATTTAAAATTAAAATAGTAGAAATAGTGTAAATTGACAATATTTTATTGCTTGCTTTAAATGAACAAATATATTATAATAAGAGATATTAACATATTGAACAAAAGAAAAAGGAGGCTGAATTATGAGAGAAAAAAAGCTTAGAATCGCCCCCCCCCCGAAAAGATTGGTATAGCAAGGGATTGCGATTTAGGATTTAAAAAGTTAGTAAGATACTATGGCGCTAAGGCTGTAGGAAGTCCGGAAAAATTTTTATGCAAAACTAAGGTATCGGATGGAACGGCTACGTTCCCCCTCGCCCGCAAGTGGAGAGTGAAAAGTTCTTCACGCTTCACTTTTCACTCTTCACTTAAAAAACGAGCCGCGTTTACGTTAGCTGAAGTTTTAATAACTCTCGGCATCATTGGTGTTGTCGCTGCTATGACTATGCCTGTATTAGTTGCAAAATACAGGAGTCTTGTGTGCACAACTCAACTAAAAAAAATGTATTCCGTAATATCTCAGGCTATGCAGATGTCTGTCCCAGACGGTGATTATGAGAATATCCCGATAACTGACGGCGGAAAACAAGGTGCACTTAATTTCTTTAATGATTATATGAAGAAACAATTTAGCATAATAAAAACTTGTTACTTCTATGAAACAGGATGCTGGGCAGAAACAGTAAAAACCAAAAATGGAAATATCGTAAAGACTAACGTCCAAGATAAAATCGTTTTTTTAACTAAAGATGGTTTTACAATACATATTGATACTTGGGATTCCTCTGATTACAACACCATAAGTAACCGCTATGGCGTTAATGTAACAGGAGTATCTCCTATTCTGGTTTTAAATGTTGATGTGAACGGAATGAAAAGACCAAATGTTATCGGCAAAGATATTTTTGTATTTGTTCTTGCCGAAAAAGGGTTACGTCCTGCAGGTATCGACAGAACAAGTGATGAAATTAATCAGGAATGCAAAACAACAGGATATTACTGCTTTGCCAAAATAATGAGAAACGGCTGGACTCCGGCTCCTGAAGATCTATTCTGATAAATTATAAAATTATTGAAGCAACAATTAACAAAGAATAGTAAACCATTAAATTTCTTGCTTTCAAAAGCCTGAAATAAAATTCTTTTATTTCATCTCCGCACTCAAAGCTTTTTAATGAGTTATAAATATCAAAAACCGGCGGAACAAGAGCAAAAGTAATTAAAATAAGATAATTTTTCAGCATAAAAGCAAGAATTACCGTAAACAAATACCCGAGTCCGTAAACGATAAAAACACCCTTTAAGGCCTTACTTTTGCTCCCGATACGGCAGACAAGAGTTTTCTTATGAGATGCCATATCTCCTTCAAAGTCAAGCAGTGTGTGAACATACAAAAGCCCGACAGTAAACATAACAACCGCAAGCGACATTATAAAAACAATTAAAGAAAAAGACCCCGTCATAACAAAATAAACACCTTCAAAAAGTAAAGGTCCGAAAGCTGTCCCGACAGCTATTTCGCTCAAACCTCTTTGAGACAGTTTTGCATAAATTAAAGTTATAACCCCGCCTGTGAATGCAAGCCACAAAACAGGCAGACCGCATCTTAAAAGGAGAAAAAGTCCTGCAATACAGGCTATAACACAATAAATTACAACAACTTTCAATACATCATTTAAGCAAGCTTTGCCTTCCTTTATATACGCACACTTACATTTTTGTGAATTATCAGTAAGTCTTTTATAATCAACATAATCATCAAACAAATTTGTTGCAAGATGCGCAAAAGAAATTCCGATAAGCGCAATAACTCCGTTTAAAATATCACCGCCCGATTTTAAAGAATAAACAAAAATTACAAGCCATGACAACAAAGTCATAGGCAGCGAAAAAATCCTTGAATTTTCAAGCCAGAATAAAATTGTTTTAATCATCCTAAAATATTTTCCATTCCCTTTACATCTTCATAACTTGCTCCGGCTTCGAGAATTTCTTCCGCGGTCAGACCGAAAAGAGTTATTAGAGAATAAGCTTCTTTGCTGTCAGATTTAAGATTTCCGACAACCGTTTTTACTGCTTCTTCACGGGTAAGATTGGCAAACTGCTGATTTTTTCCTTTATTAATAATTCTCTTTTTGGACTTACCCACTCTCTTTTACCCCCAGAGCGAGAAGAGCAGCCCCTATCATGCCTGAATAATTGCCTGCAGATGCTTTCACAACCTTAAAAGGTGTTGTAACGATTTCTTTATTTGCCTGCGCTTCGAGATACTCAATATCAACAAATTCTGCCATAGAACCTGACAAAACAACACAATCAGGATCAAAAATATTTGCTAACCCTATTATTCCTTCCAAAATATCGTTTTGCCATGTTTCAAGAATTTTTTTCATCAAAGGTCTGTCTTTATTTTCTATGACATCATAGGTTGTAATCTCAGAATCACCCGAGATTTCTGCGGCAGTCTTTTTTAAACCTGTTCCTGATGCGTAAGCTTCAAAGCAATCATAGCTTCCGCAGGTGCATTTTCTGTGTTTGTCAGTACGCATTTTAAAATGCATCTCGCCTGCCGCGCCGTTTTTGCCTTTATAAAGTTTATCATCAAGAATAATTCCGCCGCCGACACCTGTGCCGAGTGTCAGCACAACAGAATAAGGCATTCCTTTTGACGCACCAATAATATGTTCCGCCCACGCTGCGGCATTAGCGTCATTTTCTACAAAAACACGCTTTTTACTCAAGCTTTTAAAATCCATTGAAGGGTATCCTTTGGCGATATTTCCGGTTGATCCTAAAATTCCGTCATTGGAGTTATTAACAGCACCGCAGGTTGCAAATGCAATAACATCAACCTGACGTTCATACTTGCTGATAATTTCTTCAAAAAGAGCTTTTATTTCATTAAATGTTTTCGGGGTTGAATGTTTTTCAACTTCCGCAATAATCTCGCCTTTTTCGTTAACAATTGTATTATAAATTTTTGTACCGCCGACATCTATTGCAAGCGCGTGTTTTGTCATAAAATTACCCTCTCTGCACAAATCTTTTTGTAATTAATTGCGGTCTTGTGATTGCCGAACCTATTACCACACAATGTGCTCCGATATCAAATGCTTTATCAACTTCTTCAGGCTCCCAGATTCGCCCTTCAAGAACAACAGGAATCTTAACATTATCAACAAGCTGTTTTAATAGTTCAAAATCAGGCCCTGACCCGCGGTTTTGTGAAAACTGTGTGTAACCCGAAAGCGTTGTAGAAAGAATATTCGCCCCGAGTTTTTCAGCATTAAGCCCCTCTTCAAGCGTTGATATATCAGCCATCGAAACTTTGTTGTTAATCCTTACGTATTTGATAAGATCTTCCAGCTTTTCACCGTTCGGTCTTTCTCTCATTGTGCCGTCAAATGCTATAATATCTGCCCCGGCTTCCACAAGACTTATTACATCTTTCAAAGTAGGAGTGATATAAACAATTTCCTGCCAGTTGGAAGGAATTATATCAGGCTTTGTAATGCCTATGATTGGAACATCAAAAAGATGCTTGGCATTTTTAACATCTCTCACCCCTGCCACTCTAAGACCGCCTGCTCCGCCTTTTACAACAGATTTCATCATTGCGACCATACATTTTTCGAGATACAAAGGTTCAGAAGGCATTGCCTGACAGGATACAACAACTTTATCTTTCAAACGATTAATAATATTCATAAATTTATTATATCGTAAAAATTTTATTTGGGTTATAATTTATGTCAATAAGTAAACAGGTAAATAAATTAAAGTCGCTTCGCTCAAAGAATTATAATTCTATTGATTAACTTATTCACTTCGTAAAAAGAAAGGCACAACAAATGAATAAAACAATTGTCAAATATCCGTACCTTACAGAAGATGTAGAGATTTATGAAAGAGAAAACGGGCATAAAATTGTACTTGCGCATAAAGAAGGAGAACTTGTAAATGTCAGCACATGGGTCAAAACAGGCTCAATCAATGAAGATGACAGCAATAACGGTATTTCACATTTTCTCGAGCATTTGATGTTCAAAGGCACACACAAACATAAAGCGGGATATTTTGACAGAACCCTTGAAGCAAAAGGAGCAATAGTTAACGCTGCCACGTGGAAAGATTACACATTTTATTATGTAACTTTACCCAAAGGTAAAGACTGCTGCGATTTAAACCTTGCAATAGAGCTTCATGCAGATATGATGCTTGATCCTGTTCTTCCTGAAGAAGAAATCGGAGCTCCTTTTGACCTTAATAACCCTGAGGTTAGTGAAAAACGCGAACGCCACGTTGTAATTGAAGAAATAAGAATGCGCAAGGATCAGAACTGGACAAAAGTCTATAACGCCTGCAATTTCAACATGTATAAAAAACACCCGTACAAACGAGACGTTATAGGAACACCCGAAATTATTTCGCAGGTTACGCGCGAGCGGATTATGGACTACTATAAAACTTTCTACACCCCTGAAAATATGACAACAATCATAGTAGGAGATTTTGACAAAGAAAAAATATTGGAAAAAGTCGAAAAAGAATTTGACTTCAAAGGCAGAAAAAATGCACCGAAAAGAATTAACGAAATTGACACACCTGCCGATCATACAATTGTTGTTGAAAATAAGGGGATATCAAATACATCTTACCTTATGATAGGATTTTTGGGTCCGAAAGCAAATCAACTCAAAGAAAATATAGAACTTGATATTATAAGCATTATCTTAGGCGAAAGCACAAGTTCCAGACTGTATCAGAACCTTATAGAAAAACAAAAAGAACCTATTTTTAATATGGCAAATGCTGAACATTACCAGTTTAAAGACGGAAACAATTTCTTTGTTCAGACAAACTTCAAACCGGAAAAACGCGATATTGCAATAAAACTTGTGAAAAAAGAAATCCAAAATCTTCTGAGCAGCAGAATAACAGAAGATGAACTCGAAAAAGCAAAGAAAAAGATAAAATCACGTTTTGCATATTCTGCGGAAACTGTCTCGGAAATAGGCGAAACTATCGGGTATTATATGACAGTCTGCGAAGATTTGAAACTTATCGAAAATTACCTGACAGATGTTGAAGATATAACAGTAGACGATCTTGAAAATACAATAAGAAAATATTTAAGTATTGATAATGCGGTTATATCAATCCTGGAACCGGAAGATTAATATGCTAGAAGCAACTGCAACTGAAATTGAACAGCTTGAAGAAATAAAAGGAAAATGCCTGTCCTGTCAAAAATGTCCGCTGGGCAGAACAAGGACAAATATTGTCTTTTCCGGAGGAATTCCAAACCACAAGCTTATGCTTATCGGAGAGGCTCCCGGATACTATGAAGATCAAAAAGGCGAACCGTTTGTCGGTAAAGCAGGTCAGCTGCTGGATAAAATTTTTGCATCGGTCGGTTTGTCAAGGCAAAAAGATGTTTATATATGCAATACACTAAAATGCCGTCCGCCAGACAACCGCGACCCGCTGCCTGATGAAAAAGAAGCTTGCAGAGAGTTTCTTGATGCACAGATAGAAATTTTAAAACCGCGGATAATTCTTCTTTGCGGACGTGTTGCAGTAAATTCTCTCCTTAATACAACGCAGGGGATTACAAAATTAAGGGGCAAATGGTTTGAAGGGCCTTATATGTCTAAAATGATGCCGATTTTTCACCCTTCATATCTTTTAAGAAATGATTCGCGCGAAAAAGGAAGCCCTAAATGGCTTATGTGGCAGGATATTAAAGAAATAAAACGTGTATATTCACAAATGGATTAAATCTATTATTTATATACATCCTGAATATTTTTAATGCCGCCTTTTTCTACAGGCAGACAATAAGTTACATTAGGATGAAAGGAGTAATTCCCGCGGGAATTCCGTATAATGACAAAACTGAAAAGGTCATATCCGCTTTTGTTAGGTCTTAAAAATCCGTTGCTGTCAACCGCAAACATAGGCTTCGGGGTATTTGCGGGCATATTAAATACAACAAGACTTGTTTTATCATTCATAACAAATGCCTGATCGTACCTGCTCATCATATTCTCTGAAAAACCTGCACACCTTGCAAGATTAGAGTAAGTTTTGTATACAGGAATACAACCGTTTTTCACAGCATTGTTTTTACAAAATTTTGTAACCTTCAGGTTATTCGCAAAATTTTTATAAAATCTGTAACATCCTGAAAAATCACTTTTTATATCTTTCTCAGAGCTGTAATAACAGCCTGTATCTCCGCCTGCCTCATAAACTGTAGTAAGCAGAACCTGTGAATATAACGAGTACAATTTTTTAAATGACGTAACCGCAGATTTATCAATAAGTTTGCATGTATACCATACAGAAAAAAGCAATATAACAATCAAATACAGTCCCGAAAAAATTAAAAGACGCTTTTTTGAAGCCATAACCTGTTACAACAACTCCTTTGGTTCTATTGCAAAGTCAATAACAAAAGGTTCATTAACTGATAAAGCCTTCAAGACAGCTCCTTTTACATCCGCTGGATTATCAATTTTCACAGCCCTAATTCCATAACTTTGAGCAAGTTTTACAAAATCAGGGTTTGAAATTTGTGTTGCGTAATATCTTTCGCCGCACATTTTCTCCTGAAATTGCCTTACCATACCAAGATATCCGTTATTTAAAATGAAAACTTTTACAGGTAAATTGAAATCTTTGCAAACAGCCAGCTCCTGCAAATTCATCTGAAAAGATCCGTCTCCCGCAATACATATTACAGGCTCGTTTTTCGCAGCTGCAGCACCTATGGCAGCAGGCAGCCCGAATCCCATAGTACCTAGTCCGCCTGAAGTTATAAATTTACGCGGGGAATTAACTTTTAAATATCTGGCAGCCCATACCTGATGCTGACCTACTTCTGTTGTTACAGTAATATTTTTATCCTTGATACAACGGTCAATTTCCTGCATAAGTTCATAAGAATGCATCTTGGAAGATCTTTTTAAAGGCTTTAAATTATCCTTTTTAAATTCCGCAACTTTTTTCAGCCAATCGGAATTGTCCGTGATTTTAAAATTATTCAACCGCTCAATCATTTTTTGCAGGACTTCTCCTGCATCACCTGTAATACCAACAGATGCAGGAATAATTCTTGAAATTTCACTTCCGTTAATATCCAGATGAATAAGTTTTTTACCAAGCTCATTATCTTTAAAACAGCATCTTATTCTATCGTTAAATCTTGTACCGACCGCAAAAATTAAATCAGCTTCTTTTACGGCCCTGTTAGCAGCAGGGTGTCCGAATATTCCGATCATACCAAGATAATTTTCATCATCCTGAGGATAAGTTCCAAGTCCCATCATTGTCGAAACAACAGGAATATTCAATATTCGCGCGAATTTTGTAAGCTCGCGTGATGCATCAGCCTGTACAATTCCTCCGCCAGCAATAATTATAGGACATTTGGCTTGAATAATATTTTCAAGGGCATCTTGAATAAGATTTACGGCAGGAACGGGTTTTGAAATTTTTATTGAAACATTTTCATAAAATTCTGAGGTTTGCGCAAAAACATTTTTTGTAATATCAACAAGCACAGGCCCCTGCCTGCCTGACATAGCAGTACAGTAGGCTTCAACCAGCGTTTTTTCCAAATCATTAACATCTTTCACCTGAAAATTTTTCTTTGTACAGGACTTTGTAATATCTATAATATCAACTTCCTGAAAAGCATCCAGATGTAACAGTTCAGACGAAACCTGACCTGTAATAACTACAAGAGGATATCCGTCAAGGTAAGCATTGGCAAGTCCGGTTACAATATTTGTAGCCCCTGGGCCTGACGTAACTATTACGGTACCGCATTTGCCGCAGCTTCTGGCATACCCTTCCGCTGCATGAACAGCAGACTGCTCATGACGGACCAGATAATGTTTTATATCTTTTTGCCTGCTCAATTCATCATAAATACCTAAAACAATTCCTCCGGGATAGCCGAAAATTGTATCAACATCAAGTTTTTTTAATGTCTCAACTACAATCTGCGCTCCTGTTAAAGTTTTAGTTAATGTATGCATAAAAAACACCCCGTTTTTATACAAAAATTTTATCACAGAGATTTCAGGAATGCAAAAAAGCCGTCTTATTTGTAGGACGGCTTTCATTTTTTAATCAAATGTAAATAATTCTTTTAATAGATTTTGTTTCTTTTGAACTTTTTTCTGCTGTTCTTGAGCTTTTTTCTGTCTTTCAAGCTGTTTTTGTTTTGCTTTAGCTCTTTTCTTTGCGAGTTTTTGTTCTCTCTTTTTCTTTTTTTCTGCAAGTTTTTGCTGTTTAGCCTGCTGTTTTTGATAAGCAGATTGTTCTTTTTGAGCAACCGAACCAGTTAAGTTGTCAAGCCATCTTGAAATCGGCCCCTGAGCTTCTGCTGCGTAGACAGAAGACATAGACATAACGGCAACTGCCAGTAATACTGTCAATTTCTTTTTCATATAAATTCTCCTTATTCAGAAATTAATTGATTCCACAATTCTCTTTTTTGTTCTAATTTTTGCTTTCTTGCATTTGCAGCATCTTCACGCGCTTTTTGGTTTGCTTCTATTTTCTTTTGCAGTTCTTCTTTCTGTTTCGCACGTGCCTGTTCTCTGGCTTCTATCTGCTTTTGAAACTCTTCTTTTTGTTTTGCTCTTGCTTCTTCTCTTGCCTGTTGCTTTTGCTGCAATTCTTTTTCTGTGTCAACAAGTTTTTGAGTATGTTTTTGAATAAATCGTTCGGTATAAGTTGTCGGCTGAGAATCAGCGGCATAACTGATTACCGCAGTGCCCATAACCAGTACTAACGATGCAACTAATAATTTTTTTGACATAATAAACTCTCCTTTTTGTTACTTTAGCATTATACTAAATTAAATCATACATCGCAACTATTTTGTTAATACCATGCCGTGCAATGTTAAAAATCTTAACCATTTCTGACTGTTCATAAGGCTCGCCTTCTGCCGTGGTTTGGAATTCTATAATTTTTCCGCTCTTTGTCAATACAACATTGCTGTCAACCTGTGCATGAGAATCTTCATTATAATCAAGATCCAGTCTGACTTCCCCGTCAACTATTCCCGCAGAAATTGCTCCGACAGGCTCAATAATCGGATTTTCTTTTATAGTACCGTTTGCAAGAAGTTTCTCGACTGCTATTTTTAAAGCAAGAAAACCTCCGCAAATACTTGCTGTTCTTGTCCCTCCGTCTGCCTGAATTACATCGGCATCAATTGTTATTGTTAAATCGGGGATTTTTTCCAGATCAACACATGCTCTGAGACTTCTGCCGATAAGACGCTGAATTTCCTGAGTTCTGCCTGAAATTTTTGTTCTTTCTCTCTGGCATCTGGTATTCGGTGCGGAAGGCAAAAGAGAATATTCCGCCGTAATCCAGCCTCTTTTGTCTTCTTTATCCATCCATTTCGGTTTACCTTCTTCAACGGATGCCGTTGTTATAACTTTTGTATCGCCAAATTCCACAAGTACCGAACCTAACGCGTGTTTTGTATAATCTTTTATAAATCTTATTTCCCGCGTTTCGTTATTTGCCCTGCCTTCTCGTTTCATAATAATCTTCCTTTCAGCCTTTATTTTTTAGTCTCGTAATCCCACATATAAATCTGACCGCAGTATTTGCACACCGCATGATCATTCATAAACTGCAAATCGGGAATAAATTTGTATCCGTCAACGGTTATTTCTATATCACCGTCTTTGTTGTATTCCTGCAAAAATTTCTTTTCACCCCTGTAATCAGGTGAAAACATCAATTCAAACTTATCTATAGATTTACAATTTTTGCAAATAAACATGATTTAATACTCGTCATCTTCAAGTCTTGCGCGTCTGATAATTTCAGGATCTATTCCGCGTTTTTCTATTTTGAAAGTTTTTGCCGCAACTTTTTTAGAGGCTTTCTTTTTAGGTCTTCTCTCCTCATAATCCTCACTGCCAGATGCAAGATTGTTATACCAGAGAGTCCAGCAGATACTTCTTAGCGGAAGCGTAAAACCAACAACAATAAAAAATATTATCTGGTTTACCGTTTCTTTACCGATAATCGAGGGAGTAATTCCGAATCTTTCAAAATGTTCCACTGGTAGGGAATAAGCCCAGCTTTCAAAAACTTTGGCAAGTTTAGCAGTCAAATTCAAAGCATCAAATATTACGCTTAATCCTGATGTTAAAAGATAATAAGTAAAAACAACCAGCAGCATCATTAAAAGAAATGTTCTTGCAAATCTTCCTTTTACAAGCTGCAAACTTCTCCTGAAATAGCCTACGGGCGATAAGCCGTTTTCAAATGTAAATACCTGAAAAATCAATATAAAATAAATAAAAAATATAAAACCGATTATCCAGAATACAGGAATAAGAGATACTAAAGTGAAAACGCTAAATAAAAGCCACAGTGCAATATATGAAAAAACCTTTTTCGAAACAACAGAATTATGAGCTCTGAAATCATATACCCTGCCGGTATTCAAATATCCGTCAGTCATAGAATTCAAAGCGCCATAAGAGACAAGATAATCCCAGAATGCCCTTGTCCATATCAAAAGCCCGGGTATAACAGAAAGAATTATACAAATAAGCATTGTTGAAATATCATTCATTGCAGGATATTTTACAATCAAATTCTGGAAATTTTGTGTATACCAGTAAGTAATCCCGAAAATCATGAACAACCCCAGCAGCTGCCCTAAAACAGGAAATGCCATATACAAGAAAAATTTATGAATATTCAATGCATAAATTTTTATACCTTCAAAAAATAGAACCCAGACGCTTTTATCTTCTTTTGCCATATCTCTCCTGTTTTAAAATCTCATATTTATTGTATAATAATTTTATTACAAATATGCAAAAATTTACAAAAGAAGATTTTTTAAACAATAAAGTTAATTTACATTTACACACCAAATTTTCTGACGGCGAAGGGGATGCTCAGGATCTTGTGAGCCAGGCTGTTGAGAAAGGTTACAAAAAAATAGCCTTCTGTGATCACAACACTTTAGAAGCTTATCACAAAACAGACATTTTAAAGTACGATATAGTCTTACCTGCCGTTGAATTTGATGTCTGGTGCGGTTATGTTTTTATGCATCTGCTCGGTTACGGGATTGATGTTAATAACGAAGAACTTTTATCTTTCTGCGCTAAAAATAAAAAAGAAACAGAACTTGACATAGTGAGAATTTTTGCAAAACGCGATATTAAAAAGCTGATAAAGGCAATACATAATGCAGGCGGAATTGCAGTGCTTGCCCACCCAGCCTGCTGCTGGGCCGTTAATTTCGAAGGATTTATAAAAAAATTAATTTCATACGGTCTTGACGGGCTTGAAGTTTACTACCCCTACAAACGCCACAGAGGAATAATAAAATTCCATAAAGCATCCACGGTTGAAAAAATCGCTGATAAATATAACCTTATAAAAACCGGCGGAACAGACTTGCACGACACTTATTTAGATTAAATCTACCACGGGTAATCAGACCTTATTTCCCAGCCGTCAGCCATTATCAATGCTGCACACCACATCCCGCGGCCTTGTCTGTTACACTGATAATTGTTAGCACTTGGACCGTCCCGGAATTCATCTCTTGAACGCACAATATCTAATGTTTCCCTATCATCATTAGAGAACGCCAAAACTCCATTTTTAGTAACAGAAAAAACAAACAAATCCCTCCCTAATTTATTCGGCCGTTTAAAACCATTAAGATCCACAAGAAAACCTAATCTGTCCTGAACAGAAGAACGCCGTGCATTAGCAATAAAAATTTGAGCTCCTGACGGCAAAGTTATTATATCAGCATCATCATACAAAGTTGTAAACGATGTCTCAACTGCCCCGGATGTATTATAATAAACTATACCTTGTTTACTAAGATCACCAACTTTAATCTTAGAGATTTTTATATAAGAAGCTAAATATTTATTAAAAAATTCACTACCGCTTAAAGAGTAATCCCATAAAGAAGGATCACCGTATTCCAATTTCGCCATTTCCGCAGCCTGTGCTAATTCCGAATATACTTTCTTTAACTGAGTTACGGTCTGTTTTTTCTGATAATTGGCAATTAATGAAGGCATTGTCATTGCAGCAACTACACCGATAATCCCTAAGGTTATCAAAACCTCAGCAAGAGTAAATGCAACTCTACGAATATCGTTAAAGTGGACTACGTGCGTAGCACCTTCTGCCAGAGTAAACGCGGCTTTTTTATGAGGTGAATAAGAGAATAGGTTAATAAGTGAATAAGTTCGTTTCGGGGAACTAGCGTAATGCTGAACGTTAGATTGACATCCAACAACCCCCTCTCCTGTCCTTCGGACAACCTCTCCCCAAAGGGTGAGGGAAAGAATATTAAGACCTGTCATCGCGCACATGTTACGCGATCTTTTTACGACAAATTCAAGATTGCGCAATAAATGCGCTATGACATTACTGTATAAGACTTTACTTAATGCCCTTCTGTAAAGCCGGAGAGTGCCCCCCCCCCGACAGGCTGAAGCCCACGTGTAGTAATCATTTTCATACATTCAACTCCTTCTTCTTATTAATTAACGCTTTATTATATGATAACATATATTCAAAATAATTTCAATTATTCATACGTAAATATGTCTCTACAAATCCGTCCAAATCACCGTCCATTACTGCATCAACATTAGATGTTTCAAAACCTGTCCTGTGGTCTTTTACCATTTTATAAGGATGGAACACGTAAGAACGGATCTGGGAACCAAAATTTATATCAGCATTTTCACCCTTTAATTCCGCCAGTTTCTTTTCATGTTCCGACTGCCTTATTGCTAGAAGTTTTGATGCGAGAATTTGGAGTGCATTTTCTTTATTTTGAAGTTGTGAACGCTCCTGCTGGCATTTTACAACTATACCTGTAGGTTTATGCAGAATTCTGACAGCAGTTTCTACTTTATTAACATTCTGACCGCCTGCACCTCCAGAACGCATTGTATCAATTTCAAGATCTTCGGGCGGAATTGTTATTGTCTTTTCGAAATCTTCTATTATGGGACAAACTTCAACCGATGCAAAACTTGTCTGGCGCTTTCCGTTTGCATTAAAAGGAGAAATTCTGACTAATCGGTGAACGCCTTTTTCGGCTTTTGAGTAACCGTAAGCATATCTGCCTGTTATTTTTATTGTTGCCGATTTTATTCCTGCTTCATCTCCGTCAAGTTTATCCAGAAGTTCAACTTTCCAGCCTCTGCCTTCAGCCCAGCGCATATACATTCTTAAGAGCATACTTGCCCAATCCTGAGCATCTGTTCCGCCTGCACCGGAATTTATTGACAATATAGCATCAGCTTCATCATATTCTCCGCTCAACATCTGCTTCACTTCAAATTTATCAAGAGCTGTTTCCATTTCATCAAGCTGAAGTGCCGTTTCTGATATCAATCCCTCATCTCCCAGTTCAAATGCGGTTTCAACATCATCAACTGCTGCCTGCCATTTGTCTATAAATACAATATTATCTTTTATATCTCGGATATGTGCACCGAGTTCTGATGCTTTTCGCTGATCTGACCAAATATCCGGACTCTGCATTTGAGCTTCCAGCTTTTTTAACTCATCATCAAGAGAAGCTCTGTCAAAGACACTCCTTTATTTTTTCAAATCTGCTCTTTAAGCTGTTCAGGCGTTGTTTTATCTCTATATCCATAATTAAATTGTAATATAAAAAAATATTGTTGCAAACAACGAAGGAACTGATATAATTAAAGCATTACAAGGAGAGAACATGAGCGGATTAATAGACAGTTATAAAAAAGTTTTTGAAAATAAAAAAGCCCATATATGGCTTCTGGTTATTTCATTTTTATGGACTATTCTATCAACATTAATTGATATAAAACTCGGAAGACCTGATACCTTCAGGCAAAACCCTGTTGATATTACCTGTAATATTATAATCGGGGCATACAGCCTGCAGTTTCTGCATAACGCAATGAATAACATTAATAACGGTGCTTTGCCGTTTTTGACGGATATTCAGCCGAAAGTATTCTGGGGGGTGATAAAATTGAATCTCGTATGGGGAATTTATGCTGTAATCTGCCTGCTTTTTTCCGTTGTAATATATATGACGACTCATTTTATACCTGCTGTAATAATATTAGCTGCCGCACTTTTATTTTTTGCGGTGTTTGTGTATTACATATTCTTAGCGTATGCAGAAAATTTCGATTCAAAAGGTTTGATGAATATCGCATTGTTATTCAAATTTATAAAACCTGCATTTAAACCGCTTTATATTAAACTTATTT
This sequence comes from uncultured bacterium, assembly GCA_949284415.1. Taxonomy (GTDB): domain Bacteria; phylum Cyanobacteriota; class Vampirovibrionia; order Gastranaerophilales; family Gastranaerophilaceae; genus Stercorousia. The sequence continues at coordinate 43,537 of CASDVM010000019.1, forward strand.
TATTTATATTGTTTACGCTCGGTGCTGCTACAATTTATATACTTTTATACACTGTTGCCGGCCTGACCGGAATTGACAAAATCGGATATATTGCGGAAGATTTTTATTTTCTCGATGTCATAATGTATTCTATTGCAGGATATTTTGTGGTTATTACATGGTATTTTGCATTTCCTTACTCACTTATTAATTCATTTAACAGAGATGTAAAACCCGTTTTAAGAAAGGATGATATTGATAATGACTAACATGCGCGAAGCTTTAAAATACTTATATAAAGGTCAAAATGCATTATCAAGACAAATCTGTTTATTTTCAATCTGCGGGATTGCCGGATTGATTAACGGTTATATGGCACTTGTAGATCAGTCATATAATGATGCATCTGTTTACACGAAAATTATATTTGCGGGACTGATTATTTTATTCGGCTTTTTTATTACCGGTTTTGAAACAGAATTTCTTCATACCAGAAGAATTCCTGACTCTGACATGAATATTTTAAAAACAGCATCAAAAAAAATACCGTTCTTAATTTTTTTAATCGGGGTTCCATTTTGTCTTGTAAGCCTGTTTACAAAATATCAATATCAAGCTTTTTGTATACAAACATTATTAGCAATTCCTATAACAATGATTCAGGCAGGATATTCTTATAACTTTCAAAATTCTGATGCATTCAAAATGTTTTCAAAATTTAAGGTTAAAGATTATTTTATGCTTCTTATAAAACGA
>CASDVM010000020.1 GCA_949284415.1 uncultured bacterium
AAAAGGCTGGGATAAACCGGATTTAATAATTATAGACGGCGGAAAAGGACAATTATCAAGCGTTATGCAGATAGTTGAAGAAACTGGAGTTACGGGAATTGATTTCGTGAGCCTTGCAAAACAGCAGGAAGAAGTCTTTTTGCCTCACAATTCAAAATCAATAATGCTGCCGAGAGAATCAAGCGCATTATTTTTAATACAAAGAATTAGAGATGAAGCCCACAGATTTGCAATAACATACCATAGGAAACTTCGTTCGAAAAGTGCAATTGAAGATAAAACACAAAAATAGCCCCGTCTGTATTTTTGCAGGCTTGGAAAAGGTGTTTGAAATGACGATAAGAAATAACCCCTTGCGGGGCAATAAATTGCACCGCATTATATTTTCAAAGGTTTTAGGTATATGTTAAGTTTTGTTATGCTATTTTTATAAATTTAAAAATTTTTGTAGTATATTTTTATTATGTCAACTAAAACCCGCAATGAAAAACAAACTAAAATAAAAGCCCCGATTGTTGAAGCCTTAAAACAGGCATATAACAATCCGACTTACCAGTTCCATATTCCGGGTCACACAAAAGGACTCGGAACATTACAGGATTTCAGAAAGTTAGTCGGGAAAAAAGCATTAATGCTTGATACCACAGATGAATTTGACAATCTGGGAACGCTTACCCCTGCAACCGGCCCGATAAAAGAGGCTGAAATTCTTGCCGCAGAAGCATTCGGAGCCAAAAGAACATTCTTCTTATTAAACGGCTCAACTGTCGGCAATCTAGCTGTTGCAATGGGGTTAACAAAAAAAGGCCAGAAAGTTATTGTTAACCGCAACTGCCACCGTTCAATCCTTACAGGACTGATTATCTCGGGAGCAGAACCGTTATGGATTATTCCGGAAAAATTAAACGACTGGGGTTTATGGGGAAATGTTGATGCTAAAGATGTAGAAAAATTACTTGAAGAAAATGATGATGTTTCGGCAGTCTGGATTACAAATCCGACCTATGAAGGTGTTGTATCTGATATTCAGGCAATCTCAGAAATTTGCAAAAAACATGATGTTCCGCTGATTGTTGATGAAGCTCACGGATGCCTATGGAACTTTAACAGCAAACTGCCGACAACTTCGTTAAAACTCGGTGCTGATATTGTTGTTCATTCTCTGCACAAAACAGGCGGAAGTATGAGCCAGTCATCTATGCTGCATATCGGCAAGGATTCTAAAATTTGTGTAGAAGATGTAGAAAGAGCGTTGATGCTTTTGCATACCACAAGCCCTTCACTAATGCTTCTTGCCTCTTTAGATGCTGCAAGAGCAAATCTGCAGAGCCTGCGCGGGCAAAAACAGTTATCAAAAGCAATTGCAAATGCGAAATACCTGCGTTCCGAAATTGATAAAATGCAGTCAATTCACCATCTAAAATCAGGTTTCGGATATAAAACAGATGTTACAAAAGTATTCATAAAAGCAGACGGTTTATCCGGAAAACGACTGGAATACATTTTAGAAATGGATTTCGGGATTGAAGTTGAAAGTGCCTCGGATGTAGGAATTTTGATTCTGTGCAATATAGGGAACAAACGTTCCGATTTTGAATATCTTGTAGAATGTTTGAAAAAAATTGATACGCATAACTATCAGGATATTTACTATCTTGAAAATAAAAAACATATGCCTATGCTAACACCTATTATAAAAGTTAGTTTGAGGGAAGCATATTTTTCAGAAAAAGAAATCATCCCGAAAGAACAGGCTATAGGCAGAATTTCAGGAGAAGTTGTTGCAGAGTGTCCGCCGGGTATTACAATTCTTCTGCCTGGTGAATTGATTACAGAAGCCCACATGCCATATCTGACGGATTATAAAACTATAGAAGTTTTAAAAAATAAATAAAATTTAGTGAAGAGGCGGCGCAGATGCGCCGCCTCTTTTTATATCACCTTTTTATATATCAAATTTCGGGATTTTAACAACTTCACCCAGAATCAAATATTCATTGCCTTTATATCTGGAATTTGAACCGTTATATACATGGACAGCACCTTTATTTTCGGCTTTAAACTGTGCTTTTGCTTTTTGAATATTCTCCTGTGTAGCCTCAAATCCCTGCGCTTTAAGAGCATTAATAATAAGTTTAATATATCCGAGTCCTTCAGGGATTGTATAAGAAGAACCTCCTTGCAGAGCATTTATGACCTGTTCTGCGATTTCGCCAACCTGGTTGTTCGTTGACTGACCGGAGTGAATATTTCCGATAATAGTATTCAAATTATTTGTATTTATACCTGTAATTGAAGTGTTATTACCGCCGGAAATTACTGTTGTTCCGGAAGTATTACCATCTGCCGGCAGCGGGGTCAAAGTAATTTTAGTAGCGGCCCGTTTAACTTCATCTCTTGTCATTACAATTTCTTTTTCCGGATTCCAAGGATTGCGCATATACACATTATCACCTTCAATTTTGGTAATTGTCAGTGCATGCCCTCCGCCCGGGATTACTTTTCCGTTTACGGTCTGGGTAGATACAGTAACCCCGACAGTTGCCGCATAATTATCCAGTTTCCCGTCACGGCAATCCTGTTCTATTCTGTTAAACATTGAATCTATTTTCATATTCTCAACAAGAGAGAGATTATAGCCGCCGCCGGTAACAGTCATATTCATATCTGAATCAACACTGCAGACAGGCGCATTATCAACCTTATCATTATTCATGTAAACTTCACTGTCCAGACCGGTCAGCATAAATATAGGGTCATAAGCAAAACCGCCGCTTAAAGTATCATCCTCTGTTGCACCCGCTATATGCAGCTGCTCTTCAATTTGCTTATCGGTTAATTTAGGATTAACTTTGCGCAAATCATCTATATCTTCTCTTGCATCGGCTCTTAAATCTTCATAAGCAGCCTCAACCAGTAAAACATCTTTATCGCCGGTTGAATATTTCGGGCCTGCAAGTTTTGCTTTCTCTCGTAGTTCTGATTCTGTATATGTGTAAGAATCTTTTATATCGATTTGATCTTCCGGAACACCCTGTTTTATAAGTTCTTCCCGAATTTTTGCCGCTCCCGGAAAATGAACGGTATATATAGTTTCTCCTGTTTGAGGGTCTTTACTTACAGTGATTGTTTCTTTTAATGCTTCACGTCCGTTTTCGGTTCCTGCCAGCGCATTCAGTCCGGCGAGCAGATAACAGTCACCGCGGCCTTTTTGATATGCAATATCAAACTTGCCGTCAATTTTGCTAAAATCATGTTCTGCAATAACATTGCCGTCTTTATCGCGGATTTCCGCACCGATTAAAACACCATCCTCATCAAATTTATTTATGGTAACTTCTTTTATTGTTTTACCGTCATCTTCATAGGCAATTTGTTTCGACGGGACAAAACCATACCTATTTGACAGGTTCGGACCTTCGTAATGCTCAACTAACTTTCCGCCGCGCTTGTAGTAGGTTCTATCAACACTTTGCATTTTTCCATTTTCATCATACCGAATATTTTCACTATATGGTTTACTTTCTTGAATTCCGGATATAGCAGCATTCTTAATAGTTTTACCGTCTGCCTGATATTCAAATTTTGATGTTACATCTGCCGTTACATTTCCTTTTGCATCTTTTTTTAAGGTGTGTTTTTCGGTAACTTTTCCTTGTTCATTGTGTTTCTGTTCTATATGCGCAGTAGAACCATCTTTATTTTTTACATCCTGAGTAACCGACAAAACAGTTTTCCCGTCAGATGCATACTCTTTTGCAGATACGGTAGTAGAACCGGAAGAATTAACGGTTCTAGTCGAAGATTCTGTTAATACTCCGTTATCATCATATTTATAATTCGCAACCGTAATATTTTTCACTTTTCCATTTGCATTTCGCACTGTTTGAGATGTTCGTACCGGTTTACCGTTTTCATTATTTTGAATTTTTATCTCCGTTGTTTGGACAGCTTTACCTTTTTTGTTATAATTTACACGATTTTCGCCAATTTTATTTCCTGCTTCATCATATAAATACACCGATTTTGAAGAACCCGTAACCTGATTTTTGGAGTTTCGATTTACAGTATTGCTGCTTATTAAATTACCATCTTTATCATATTTATACTGCACATTCGAAGTACCTGCAGGAGTAACAGATTTTTGGGAAATAATATTACCGTTTGCATCATAACTACTTGTAATTTGCTTATCACCCTGTTTAACAATCTTTGTAAGCGAACCATCATCATTGCGAATAACAGTCGTGGTTGTATCACCGTCCTGTGTTGTTGTCACCTCGCCGGTTTTCTTTTTAACAGCCTCGGCAATTTTTTTCAAATCTGTCTTTTTGCCTAACTTTGCCTTTTCTAATTCTCTTGCGGATAATGTATCATTTTTTGCGGCTTTTTGCAGGTCTTTTAACAGCGCAGCAGCCTCTTTCTGGCTCAAAATACCGTCATCATCCTCATCATATTTCTTCATAAAAATAGGTGTTTTATCACTAAGAACAAGCCCTTTTACATTATTATCATTTAATTGTACATTTAAACCTTTAAGTTTAATATTCGGGTTATTTCCAATAGAATCAACCATTTTACACCTCATCTCCAGTATTTTGTATTATTGATAATATTTATATAAAAAATATATCGGCAACTAACTTGCTATTCTTTACGAGATTGTTACAATTCTTAATTAAAAAAATAAAATATTTTTGAATAAATCACCGGATAATATAGTTGAGTATATAAAAACAGAAAAAAATTTGTCATAATTTCAATATGAAAAGAATTTTGATAATATTTGCAGCTTTTTTAATACTATCAGCGGGGATTTCCGTACAAAGCTCCCAGTATGGAGTTTACAAACCGGAAACATACAAACAAAACTTCAACTCTGAATCAGGAGAAAGAATACTGTTTATCCTCGACTTTTCAAACAGTATGACGGAAACACTGGATGGAGCAAGAAAAATTGACCACATGCTGCATACAATGCAGGAAATTCTGCCAAAAATAAATCCTGATGCCTGGGTCGGCTTACGGGTTTACGGACACAAAATGGGATTTACACCGATGGAAGCCTGCCGTGCGACAACACTGCTCAGTCCAATAATGAAAAATAACAGCGAGCATGTTAATTTCGCGCTTGGGAAAGCAAAACCAAGAGGAATGACACCTATTACTTACACTCTGAAACAGTCTATAAAATACGATTTTATGGGCTTTAAAGGGAAAAAACATATCATTTTGATGACAGACGGCGGCGAAAACTGCGATGAAAGCCCTTGTACTTTTGTCATGAATTTAATAAAAATCCGTAAAGATGTTTCTATTGATGTAATTGCCTTTAATGTAAATGATGCGGATGATTTGGAACAGTTAAAATGCACCGCCCTTGTAACCAGCGGAAAATTCTATAATGCACGCACGGCAGCAGAACTATTAAACGGTTTTAACAACTCAATCGAAGGCTCCAAAAGAGTGGAAGCAAAAATTATATCTCACTAGAAATTGAGCAAAAAAAAACCACTCAGTTCTGAGTGGGTCGTTTTCTGCATCCTAATGGTCTCTTTTAGTGTTTATTATTTAGGAGTTTATATGTTTTGGGGTTAATGAACTATTTATATTTAGTGTTTCGACTACACTTAAATCTTATGTAATTATTATGGCATATATAATTTTAAATGTCAATAGAATGAATTAATATTTTTCAGCGAGTTTCGCGAAATGCCCATATAGTGTAGAATTTACACTTTACAAAACTTAACATTGTGTTATTTTTCATGCTTTTATGGGCATAAGATAATGCAATTAAATATGTTAACTTATATTAAGGGATAGATTTATAAAATAGCAATTTTATACAACTTATATACTTTATATATATAACGTATTTAATAGGATATATTATCATGAATGCAATCGGCAAAATTGATGCTGTTTACCGTGAGAAAACGTTACCGGTAGAAGCAGTTACACTATATGGAAATATCAGCAGGAGCTCTGTTCAAACAGTCAGCGGTGAAAATCCATTTGCAAATACCCGAAGCATGGGGCTATGGCAATATCCGACAGCCGATTATGTGGGTCAGGTAAACGGAGAACCTCCGACTGAGTATACAAAAGACGAATCAGGAATGATAACGGAAGTTACAAGAACACTAAACTTATTTGCATAAAAAGAGGATTATATGGCAAACGGTCAGGGCGGATTAAACGGAATAGAGGCAATATCGGGCGCACAACCCGCTTCAACCGCTGCTGTTGAAAAAATAACCCTTCAAAATATTGAAGGATATGATTATACAAAAGCAAACAGACTCGGTAATCAGACTCAATTTTTAGGAATAACAGCCCAGACAACTACAACTAAGTTTGATTCTAGAAACTTTGATATTGCATTTAACGATGGCGGAAATAATGTGGGATTAAACCCGTTTTTTAAACCGCCCGAAACAGCAACCAGAATATTTACGGCATAAAAAAAAGACGATACTTTAAAAAATCTCAAAGTACCGTCTTTTTTTATTTATAAATCAATTATACAGCAGCTTTTGTTTTTGATTTTTCAATACATTCAATCAAAGTTGAAGCAACTGTTCTTTGTTCTTCTTCCGTCAATTCAGGGAACATCGGAAGTGATATAACCATCTCAGTATTCTTTTCTGAAACAGGGAGTGAACCTTTGCCTACGCCTAAGTATTCATGAACTTTCTGCAGGTGCAACGGAATAGGATAATAAAGCATAGCGCCGATACCGCGTTCCTGAAGCATTTTGTGAACTTCATCACGGTTAGGAATTTTAACTGTGTACTGATGGTAAACACAATATGTATTATCCAATTCTTTTGGAGTTTGAACGTCTGCACAGTCTTTGAATAACTGATTATAATAATAAGCATGTTTACGTCTTGCTTCGTTCCAGTCTTTGACATGAGGGAGTTTTACGCGCAGGATAGCTGCTTGAATTTCATCAAGACGGCTGTTAACACCTATTTCATCATGGTGATAACGAACAGCACCGCCATGGTTTCTTAAAGCAACAACTCTATCGCGGAGTTTTTCATCACTTGTCATGATAAGACCGCCATCTCCCATTCCGCCTAAATTTTTGGTCGGATAGAAGCTCAAACATCCGAAATCACCGAATGTGCCGACCATTTTACCTTTATACAAAGCACCGATTGCCTGACAGCAGTCTTCAATAACATGTAGATTATGTTTTTTAGCAACCGACATAATAGTGTCCATATCGCAAGGCTGACCGTAAAGGTGTACCGGAATAATTGCCTTTGTTCTCGGTGTAATTGCAGCTTCCAATTTTGAAGCATCCATATTAAAAGTGTCCTTATCAATATCGACAAAAACAGGTTTTGCACCAACAATACCGATAGCTTCCGTTGTAGCAACAAATGTGAATGCAACTGTTATAACTTCATCGCCCGCACCAATATCAAGAGCACGTAATGCTAAATGTAATGCATCCGTTCCCGAATTTAAGCCTACAGTATATTTACAGCCGATAAAGTCAGCCATTTCCTGTTCAAAAGCTTTACAATTAGCACCGAGAATATAAGATCCCGAGCGTAAAACTTCGCAGACAGCTTTTTCAACTTCCGTGCCAATTTCTGCATACTGGCGTTTTGAATCTAAAATAGGTATCATAAATATTTCTCCTTCTTAAAACTACCCATCGCTTTTATAATATAAGTTTAGCACAGGTTTTTCATGCCTTTATATAAGCTTAATAAAAACATTATGCATTATCAGCTGTAAAAATAAGTGTTCTCAATATTGCAATAATACACCAGAAAACAAACTGTATCTGCGGTCTGAAAAATACCGTATCAACAAACCCGTGCACGCAGATTCCGCATACAGAAATAATACATGCAGAAACTATAATCACAGCCTTTGTATCAGCCGATTTCAAAATAAAATTAACGGCATTTTTAATCAGTGTTATCAGAAATCCCGCAAATGCAATAAGAGCAAAAACTCCGCTTTCAACAGCTATTTCAAGAAATATATTATACGCACTCAACGCATCAAATCCTGTTTTCATATAAAGTCCGTATATCTCTCTGAAATTCTGGTTGCCGATTCCAATTCCTAAAAGCCGGTTATCCTTAAACATTTCCCATGATGAATGATAAACGTTAAATCTAAAGGAATTTGAAGAATCCTGACGCATTGCAAATATAGATAAAACTCTGGCTCTCAAAGCCGAAACGCAAAGCATTGCTGCAGTTGCAAACGCAATAACTCCACCAACAACTGATAAATATATCTGTTTATAATTCTTCCATAAATATTTAGCTGAAACGGCAAACATGCCCAGCACAATAACCATCATTCCCATATAAGAACCGCGGCACCCGGTCAAAAATAATGTTAAGGATGATAGCAATGCCATAATCAGCCATATAAAAGAGATTTTATACCTTTTATCAGCAAGGTAATATGCTGATAATCCGTATAAAGCGGGAATTCCTGCCACAAAATACCCGCCTAAAAGATTCGGATTGTAAGGTTTCAAAGTTCCGTAAACTCTTGTCATAACTTCTTCGGGATTAAGATTTGAAACATCCTGCCATGTAGAAATTTCATCAACATGCGCAAAGTTTTGTAAAAATCCTGCAACTGCCTCAAAACTTACACAAATTCCTATAGTTCCGAGAATAAAAGGAATTTTATCTTTGTTATTTTTCAAATACTGAACAACAGAAAAATAAAAGGCCATATAAGTAAATGTTTTAAAAAAGCCTTTTAAACTGAGATAAAATAAAGTTGAACCGGCGAGACTTATTATAACAATCATAAAATATGCAAGAAGCCATAGCTCAAAAGTTTTGCAATCAAGTTTTTCATCAGGCTTGAAAAATATTTTAACAAATGTCAAAAATACCGTAATTAATGCAATAAAACCTATAACATCTGATGACATTACGGTTGATGAAAGAAAAACAGCAATGATTGATACAAAAATAAGTTTGTCTATATTTTGCAAAAACAAGCTGTTTTCATATAAATATTTACATTTTTTTTGAGTAAATTGTATTAAATTATTAAACATTGTCATTCGTATCTAAAGCACTGTTAAAATTTTCATCATCGGTAACAGGCATAACTTTCAAATCAGAAACTGTTCCGTTAAACTTGTAATCTTTACCTTCCAGAGTAATAGGCAGCCCCATCTTAATTTTGTTACCGCCTACAACTGCTCCGTCCTTTGTAATTTTTGCAGTATCCGAAAGTGTTACTATCATATCGTAAACATAAGCCTGCGAAGGATCTTCAACAACCATTACCTTTTTACTGTTCAAAATAGGCAGAACAACCTTTTTTCTGTCAGCCTGGACATTTAAAATATCTAAATCACTGTAAGGGACATTTCTTATACTAATAAATGTTTTTTCGTTTGCTTTTAAAGGGATTTCTCCGCCTGTAAGCGTAACACCGCGGATATATACCTGAAAAGAGATTTTTGAAGTCGCCTCAATTTGTTTTGCCGCAGTTTGTCTGAAATTTTTATAAGTAAAAAATCCTACAAGCAATGCTATAATTACTCCGGACACAATAATGATATCAACCGGTTTGAATTTTTTTAAATAGTTTAATACATTTTCCATAAAGTTTTCTCCATAAATTAATCCGAATGCCTATAATTCTTCTACGGCATTAAGAATTTCATCAATAGATGTTGTTGCACAGCCAAACTGTTTAACAACAAGACTTGCCGCAATATTTCCGATAATAGCAGCATAAACGGGATCAGCTCCGGCAGCCAGAGCGAGCGTATAAACGGCAGTAACCGTATCGCCTGCACCTGTTACATCAAACACTTCCGACTTATTAAAAACCGGAATTTTTGTATAATTTCCATGCCCGCGTGCAACAAACATACCGTCAGCACCACATGTAATTAATACTGATTTTGCATTAGTTTCATTAAGAAGTTTATCCCCTGCACGCTGCAAATCTTCTTCGCTTTCTATAAGAAATCCGACTGATTTCTGGGTATCAGGAAGGTTTGGAGTCATTGAAGTAACATTTTTATAAACTTCCAATTCTTTTTGGGCATCAACAACAATAATTTTGTTATGCTGATTGGCCAGTCGAATTGTTTCCTGAATAATTTTAGGGGTTAAAGTACCTATATGATAGTTCGATAAAATCACTGCATCAAACTCAGGAACTGCTCTTTCAATTTGTTTTAGCACTTCTTCTTCTATTTCAGGGGACAGCATCTCGTTTGTCTGTCTGTCAATCCTGACAATCTGCTGGGTAATTGATGTTGTAATAGAGCCTGAAATTCTGGTCTTTGTAGTAGTCTTTCGAGAAGGATCGACAACCAGAAGCCCGCAGTTTACATTTGCTTTTTCAAAAGTTTCGCGCAATTGCCCTGCCTGAAAATCATCTCCGCAAACTCCTATTACACTGACTTTTCCGCCGTTTAATGCTGAAACGTTATGAGCCGCATTTGAGGCTGCGCCTAAAATAAGTTTTGTCTCTGAATGCAATAAAATTAATACAGGTGCTTCTCTCGAAATTCTCTCGGCATTGCCGTAAACCATTTCGTCTATAGCTAAATCACCTATTACCAAAACTTTCGGCTCACTCAGTTTTTTTATATAAGAAATAAGCTGTTCTTTATTTACATACATAAAAACTTCCTCTGGTATAATTTATATTAACACAAATAAAAATTTAATCAAAATTTAATACTTGCCACTTGTTATGTAAACTTTTTTTAATTATAATAGCAAAAAAATATTTTCTTTAGTTTTATAAAAGCTACGAAAGGTAAGGAAGTATGATATCAAGTATAAGAAGCATTAATTTTTCCAATAACTACAATTCAATATCAAATACCGGCGTATCACGTTCAAAAAAATGTAATACACCTTCAATTAATTATAACAATTGCGACAGTGTATCTTTTTCCGGTAAAACCCAGACTTTGAATAAACTTTCCGAACAGAGCGCAGAACTTGTTCAAAATTTTGCAAAACAATTGCAGCTAAACAAATTATACAAATTCAACACACCTGATGTTGAAAAATTCCAGCTTGCATCTGTTGCTACCAGAGAAAAACCTGATATGAGAAATCTGCTTGTACAATATTCCGGATACACAAAAGATGATTCAACAAAACATATTATGTGTATCATAAAAAACAACGGAGAAATTTTGGAAAGCGGAACACCGGTACAAAATTCCGATGAAATTGCATTATATGAACAAATCCTTCCGGAATTAATACACAGAGCATCAAAAGAACTTAAAATAAAATTAAATATGCCTGTCTGACGGGTGTAAGATCATTTGTGCAATCTTATCCGCACCGTCAAAATTTCTTGCATGCATTAATTTTGCAGCAGTATCTCTATCGTAATCTAAAAACCTGTGTTCAATTGAAAAACCGCCGTCCTGAAAGTCTGCAACGACATAGCAGGCTTTTGCATCTACGGTCATTGGACGTCCGACACTGCCGACATTTACAACCGTTTGTTTTTTATTTGTCTGATAGCCTGCAGGCTCATGCGTATGACCGCAGAATACTAAATCCGCATCTGTTCCCTCAAGCATTTCTTCTACTTCATTTAAAGGCATATTAGGGAAAATATTTTCATTATTGCGCCGCGGGGATCCGTGAACAAGCAGAATTTTTACCCCCTCAATCTCAAATTCTTTTTGCGGGGGTAAATTTTTTAAATATTCTTTTCTTTCGTCTTCTAAATAATAAACGTCATCAACAAGGGCATTTGCCATTACAGGAAAATTCTTTTTGGCGTTCTCTATTATTTCCGGTGAAAAATCAGAAATCATTTTATCGGTATTGCCCTGTATTACAACCCAATTATTCTGCTGTTTTACATAGTCAATAACCATTCTCGGCTGCGGGCCTGCCATAGCTAAATCACCAAGACAAAACACTTTTTCACATTTATTTTTATTAATATCTTCCACAACGGTTTCAAGCGCCTGAAAATTTCCATGGATATCAGATAAAACAGCAACTCTCATTTTTCCCTCCTTAAATTTTATGCTATAATAATAATATGATAAAAAGAAGAAAATCAAAACAATTAACAATCGGAAACATAAAAATAGGAGGAGACGCTCCTATAAGCGTCCAGTCTATGTGTAATACAGACACAAGGGATATAAAATCAACTCTTTATCAGATTAATCAAATGGCAGAAGGAGGATGCGAGCTTGTAAGGCTTGCCGTTTTAAACTCCGATGCAGGCGATGCAATAAAAGAACTTGTCAAAAAGTCGCCGCTGCCACTGATTGCAGATATACATTTTGACTATAAACTTGCAATTCAATGCATAAATAACGGAATTCACGCACTCAGACTTAACCCCGGCAATATCGGAAAAAGAGAAAACGTTGAAAAAGTTGTAAAACTGGCAAAGCAGCAGCAAATTCCGATTAGAATCGGCGTAAATGCAGGTTCTCTTGAAAAAACGCTTCAGGATTCGGATATCCCGTTGTCTGAAAAAATGGTTCAAAGTGCATTGGGACACATAAAAATTCTCGAAGATCTTGATTTTGAGCTGATAAAAATTTCGCTGAAATCATCTGATGTTATGACAACAATAGAAGCTTACCGTTCAATTGCGGATAAAATTCCATATCCCCTGCATTTAGGTGTAACCGAAGCCGGAACATTACGTCAGGGGCTTATAAAATCTTCAATCGGTCTTGGAACACTGCTTGCCGAAGGCATCGGCGATACAATAAGGGTTTCGCTTACCGAAAAACCGGAAGAAGAAGTAACTGCAGGCTTTGACATTCTAAAAAGCCTCGGTTTGCGTCATAAAGGAGTGAATTTTATTTCCTGCCCGACATGCGGAAGAACCAGAATAGATTTAATCTCACTTGCTAAAAAAGTCGAAGAAAAATTCAAAAATCTGGATAAACCTATTACAATAGCCACCATGGGATGCGCCGTCAACGGCCCCGGTGAAGCAAAACATGCTGACTTTGGGATTGCAGGCGGTGTAGGCGAAGGGATTGTTTTCAAAAAAGGTGAAATTATGGCAAAAGTTCCGGAAGCTCAGCTTCTTGAAAAGTTGGAAGAAATTATAACAAAATCATACGAATAATTTATAGCAAAATTTTTGTAAAGAAATTATAATATTTTTGTAACTGCAAGTGAAATATATTATAATTTTATAAATAACAGAGGTAAAAATGAAAAAAAGTTTATTAATTTTAAGTTTAACGGCATTATTCTCGACATTACCGTGTTATGCAGAGTTAACAACTGCTGATACAGTTAATCCGGATTATATGAAAAACCACGGATATTCATCCGCATTCATTCAGGCGACTCAAAAATCAATAGCTCAAACTAACGGCGAACCGCTGGCTGAACCGGTTGAAAAAGAATATTACAACCAGCCTGTTGTAAAAGCTGTTAGAAGATTTTTTATGTATCTGGATCCCGCTTATGATGATCACTCATTTATGAATGACCATGATATTCATACATCACCGCATTATGAAGATTTATAATTTTGATTTTTTAAATTAAAAAAATCGGCAGACAAACATAAAAATTTGCCGATTTTTTTTAATTGATTAACACATAAAATTTTTATGAGTTATGATATTTACTGAACAATACCTGACTTGGAAAAATACATTTATTAAATGAGCTAAATTATGATAAAAAGAAATATTATCATAATATCAGGGAGTAAGAGAGGACGATGAGAATAAAAAATATACTGATAATACTATTTATAATGTTTTCGACATGTATATCCGCAAAAGCTGAAGATATTTCCCCAACATTAACAGCCAGAAAATCGGATATTCTCTCTGCAAACAAGCTCATCGAAAATAATTCTAATGAAATAAATCTTGATAATTCAGATTTAATAACAATTCCTGATACGGAGGAATCCCCTGTATTTAAGCCGTATCAGCCTGCGAAAGATGAAGTAGTATTCAGTTATACAAAAAATTTGATTAATGCTATTGACCCTACCGCCTACACTAATAGGAAAGGAAGCTATCTGCCGGGTGCAAGAGGAATTAACCAGCTGGTAATTTATACACCTGCATACGGTCCGCGTACAAATACAAACGAATTTGGCGCCGAAGCTATAGTAGAAGGCAATACCGTAACAGAATTGTCAGGAGCAGATTCTCTGATACCGCCAAACGGCATTGTAATAAGCGGACATGGAAATGCAAAAAAATGGATGAACTCAAGTATTAAAATCGGCACAAAAATTTATATAGACAGATCTTCAAATCTGGTTTATACATACACAACATCTGAAAGTTATATTTTTGAATCCGAAAAGAAAATTCATGAAGCAGAGCAGATGCTTGAATACTATAAAAGTTTAAGCCCTGATTATAACTGGAAATTTCCTAACAGCTATATAAATGATGCAAAAAATTACCTCAAAAAAGCCAGAAAAAATCCTG
The DNA here is from genome assembly GCA_949284415.1 of uncultured bacterium. GTDB lineage: Bacteria > Cyanobacteriota > Vampirovibrionia > Gastranaerophilales > Gastranaerophilaceae > Stercorousia. Next base: position 14,447 of record CASDVM010000020.1, read on the forward strand.
ATGAAGTAAAAAAATATTCACAACTTGCCATAGAATCGGCAAATGACGCATTAAAAAGCGTTGTTCCATACAAAAAAGGAGAACTGAAAGGTATATGGCTAAGACCTGTAGAAACAACCGAAAAACAAATAGAAACCACTCTTGACAGATTAGAAAATGCAGGGATTGATAATATATTTTTGGAAACATATTTTCACGGCAAAACAATATTCCCGAGCAAAACAATGGAGGCTTACGGATTTACCCCTCAATATGAAAAATTCACAGGCATAGATCCGCTTGAAATATGGATTAAAGAAGCACATAAACGCGGAATTAAAATTCATATATGGTTTGAAACATTCTATGCCGGCCCGCAAAACCCCAAAGATAATCCTAAAAGCATACTCGGCATGAATCCTTCCTGGGGAAATAAAACAAGAAAAGATGCAGATTCTTTTGAACCTTCTAAATCTACCTCCGAGCATAACGGATATTTTTTAGATCCGGCCAATCCTTATGTACAAGACTTTATTGTAAAACTGGTTGATGAAATTATAACAAGGTACAAACCTGACGGTATAAATCTTGATTACATCAGATATCCTAATTGCGTTTCTTTGAACGAAGACTCGAACTGGGGTTATACAGATTATGCAAGAGAAGATTTCCGAATGATTTACGGAGTTGATCCCGTTAACATTTTGAAATCAGACCCGCTGTGGCTGGAGTGGAATAATTACAGACGCGGACAAATTACGAGTATGGTAAAAAAAATCGGGGAACTCGGCAGACGCAAGCATACATATATAAGCGCGGTAATTTTCCCTGACAGAAAAGCAGCGCTTGAACATAAACAGCAAGACTGGAAAAGCTGGTCAACAAGAGGTTATATTAAAGGCTTCACTCCATTATTTTTAACATGTGATTCAAAAACCGCTAATAAAATGATGACCGATGTAATCAATGTATCATCGGGAAATACTGATTTTTATGCCGGATTATTTGTAACATTTATGGGCGGTACAGATGAAGACTTAATCAGATTAATCCATGAAGCCAGAAAAGTTAATGCAAAAGGGGTTATCCTGTTTGATTATGCGCACTTGAATAACAAATATATAAATACTTTATCAAAAAGTGTATTTGCATCACAGTCGCCTTTTAAGCCTAATTTTAGAATCGGTCAGCCAGGTCCTCAGCTTCAACCTCAGGACACAAAAGGCTGGTGGATTTTCAAAAAAGATTAGTTGATTTTATTGTATAATCCAATTAATGATTAATAACACAATCAACACAGTTGTTCAAAATAAAAATGCTGTAATGTTTATTACCGCATTAATCTTCATGACAGGTATTCTTGCTTATTTTAACGACAATGCAATTCTTTGTGCCGGAATTTTAAGCATACTTGCAATAATTTTAATTTTGAAAAATTTTATTTCTTTAAAATACGTATTTTTCTGGATAATTATATTTTATCTGGGATTTTTTAATGCATATTCAAGAACACACATAACAGACGGGCTGGTTCCGTTTGCAGGGCATGATGCGGTAATACAGGGACAGATCGTATCAATCCCAAACAGCAGTTCTCCTGAAAAAACAAAATTTTTCTTTAAAGCCGATAAAATTAACGGAAACAATATATCGGGCAAAACTCTTGTAACATTTAGCGGAAATGATTTTTCAAATCTGCAAACAGGGAACAAATACGAACTTACAGGCAAATTAAGAGTTCCTTTCAAAGCGAGCAATCCATCGCAGTTTGATTACGGAAAGTATTTAAGAAATTATGATACATTCACCGTATTTTATTCTGACAACGCAAAATTTATAAACAGCAGTCTGACGCCAAAATGGAAATTCGTCCGAAAACTGAACAAACTCAGAGACAAAATTATAAATGTTCACGCTGAATATTTAAAATCACCGAATCTTGAAATCTTAGGCGGAGTTGTATTTGGTGATGATGCTGTTGCACCGCCTGATTATATTAAGACATCTTTTGTAAATTCAGGTTTATTGCATATTCTTGCGGCGTCAGGAATGAACGTTGCTTTTATATATGCCTTCTGGGTATTTTTCATGCGCAGGCTTCATATGCCGTTCAAATTCACGGTAATTTCAGGTATGGGAGTTGTCATAGTTTATACATTTATGACAGGACTCGGAGCTTCTGTTATTAGAGCCGCATTAATGCTTTTATTCATACTCGCAGGAAAATTAATCGACAGAGATGCTCATACTGTATCGCTTCTATCTTTTGTTGCGATGGTAATGCTTATATACAATCCCGCATTTATAAACAATGTCGGATTTCAGCTGTCATTCATCGTAACTTTCGGACTTCTGACCACAGCTAATGTAATTTTTGAGAAATACAAAGATTCTAAAATCCCGCAATGGCTTACAAGCGCACTATTAATTCCTGTGATCGCACAAATATGGGTTGCGCCGATACAAATGTTTTATTTCAATACATTCAGCACTTATTCAATTCTTGCAAATATTTTCAGCATGCCTTTTTTAAGCGTAATAAGCTTCGGCGGATTTATCAGCTCTATTATGGCCATATTCTCGCCGTTAAGCGACAAAATCTGCATGATTATTGATGTAATCCTGAATTTCGTTCTTCACATACTTGTCTATATATCAAATTTATTCGCAAATCTACCTGCCTCGCTTATTACAACAACTCACCCGAACATTTTTCAGATATTTATTTATTACGGAATAATCCTTTTTCTCACACTTTCTATTAAAAGAGGGTTTAACAAAAAACTTGTATATGCCTGTATAATTTCAGGAATTATACTCATGCTGACACTAATAAATCTTCCTTCAAAAAATCTGGAAATTATAGCATTTGATGTTCAAAATGCGGACTGCTTCCTAATCAAGACTCCAGAAAATAAATATTTTATAATTGATACCGGCAGAGCAGGCTACAAGGGCAGTAACGCGCAGGCAAATTCAATTATCATAAAATATCTTAAAGACAGAGGGATTAAAAATATAGAAGGAATGGTAATAACACACTTTGATAACGACCACTCGGGAGGTGCCGTTGATATTATGCAGACAATGAATGTAAAACAGGTCTATATAAATTCTTTTGACGACAAATCAGTTACATCCGAAAAAATTTACAAAACACTGACAGAATTGAAAATTCCCGCAAAGATTCCTGCCTCTGATAAATCTATATATACTGAAAATAATCTGAATATTCAAACATATCATATAAACTCGCAGGAAGATAATGAAAAATCTATAATAACCCTTTTAAGTTATAAAAATTTTGACATGCTATTCACAGGCGATGCAGGCATAGAAGCTCTTGAAAAATTGAAGAAAAATATCCCGCACAATGTTGAAGTTCTGAAAGTCGGTCATCACGGCGGTCCGCATGTCGTAAATTCAGATATACTGAATCACTTAAATACACAAGTTTCCATAATTTCAACAGGACCAAACTCTTTCGGACATCCGAACCGCGGGACTCTTGATATTCTGAGAAATACGGATATTTACAGAACTGATCGAAACAATTCGATAAAAATAGAATCCGAAGGAACAGACTACACTGTTTACACCTACAACAAAGACAAAAAGAAATATATAAAATCAAAAGAATTTATAACTGATTAAACACAAGAAACCTTATCTGCAAGCGCTGTTTCTATTTCGTCAATAATCAAAGATGCCGCTCCTATTCTGTCATCAGCAGAAGTAATCGGGCGTCCTACAACCATAAAATCGACTCCGGATAATATCGCATCCCGCGGAGTATCAACTCTTACCTGATCATTTACGGAAGCCCAGGTCGGACGGGTTGCGGGACATAAAATTATAAAATCATCACCTATTTCTTTTCTAATTCTTCTTGCCTCTTCGGCACTTGCCACAACTCCGTCCAGTCCCGAGTCTTTTGCAACTTTAGCAAGCTGCAATACAAAATCTTCAATATTTCTGTCTACACACAATTCTGTCGTTAAAGTCTTCTGTCCGAAACTTGAAAGTAACGTAACACCGAGAATTGTCGGAGGTTCGACTCCCATAGACTTTGCAGCCGCACGGGAAGCTTTAACGACAGAAGAAGTCATCTTAGAACCGCCCTGAATATGTACATTGAAAAAATTAATATTATTTTTAACCAGACTGATACAAGCCTTTTGAACAGTATGCGGAATATCATGAAATTTACAGTCATAATAACATTTTGCTCCATGCTCTTCCAGAAGTCTGAACGCTTCAAATCCGTAATTAACAATTAAAGGCAGACCTATTTTAAAATAACCGACATAATCTTTGAGCTCTCTTACAAGATCTTCCGCCTCTTTTAAATTGTCAACATCCAATGCTAAAATAATTCTGTCTTTAGCTGTTTCAGGTTTATCAATCATATTAAACATGAATATATCACTACGAAAAAATAAAATCAACCCGTAAGAGAATTAGGTTGATTGTTTATTACATCCGTTACAAATCTTCCATAATTGTATCGGGAAGTTCAGGCAAATCTTTTGAATATTTGCATCCGAGTTTTTCGAGTTTTTCAATCTGGGTAATTATATTACCGCGTCCGTTCAGTTTCTTTAAAGAACTTGAGAGATTATCCTGTATTTTAAGAAGTTCTTTCAAAAGATCCGCAAATTTATCATGAACGCTTGTACACAAATCAGCCATTTCCATAATATTTTTATTCTGCCTGTCGACAACATGGAATGCATTAATGATTTTCAGTGCAGCAAGAAGAGTTGACGGCGATACAGGCATAACTTTATTTTTCCAGGCAAAATCCCACAATGCACAGTCATCGCAAAACATCATAGAATAGCAGCTCTCTATCGGAATAAACATCAAAACATAATCGGGAGAAGCTTCCTCTATTGAATAATCTCTTTTTGCAAGTCCCGAAATATGAGCTTTTGTAGAATCAACAAACTGTTTTAAATAAATTTGTTTTTCAGCGTCATCCTGTGTATTTACAAATCCTTCCCACGCAGAAAAAGACGTTTTGCTGTCGATATAAACACATCTGCCGCCCGGGAGAAAAACAGTTGCATCAGGTCTTCCTTCAGCCGTACCCATCTGAATTTTATATTCTTCATCTTTTCTCAGCCCCGATGATTCCAAAACTCTTTCAAGAACAATTTCCCCCCAGCGCCCTGAAGCTCTGTTGTCAGATTTCATAACATTAACAAGAGAATTGGCATCATGAGATATTTTATTTCCTGTCTCCAGAAAACTTTTTATATTCATATCAAATTTTGTAAAATTCTCGGTTTCTGCCTTAAAATTTTGCTCGGCACGCTTTTCAAAATCTTCAATTTTCTCTTTAAAACGTTTGAAAAATTCATCAAGTTTTTCACGGTTTTGACTTGATAATTCCGAAGAACTTTCCTTAAAGATTTTATTTGCCGTATTTTCAAAATAAAGCTTCATCTGTTCCAGCATCAAATCTTGAGACGCTCTATTACTTTTATCTATAACTTTAAACGGAACAAATACGCACAAAGCACCGATAAAAAAACCGGCCAAAAATATTAAAATTTCCATAACTTTAACCTCTCATTATTCTAATTATACCACAACAAGATTAGACTAAAAATATTAGCCGAATAAAAAATCAACCATGCGGCCACAATACTAAAAGCATGATGTAGAGCATGGTTGAGGAGAATTATCAATCCAAAGATGTAAGACAAATTCTCAAACTAACATATAGTCAATATCAATCGGGGCATGGATGAAAACAACCCTCTAAAAGTTGTAGTATTTATAGTGTAGAAGGAAACTTACAAAACAGGGAGATAAATATGAGAGAATTTAAAAGAAATTCAAGAATTCTGCTTATTGATGATAACGCAGATCACTTAAGAGGGGTAAAAGAATTAATTACGCTAGAAAGCAGCTACACCGTTGTAGGAGCAACAACAAGTGCCAATATAGGGATTAACCTCGCAAAAAAATATCGCCCTGACATAATTTTAATGGATATTAATATGCCTGAAAAAGACGGACTTCAAGCTATTCAGGAAATTGAAAAACTGGATATGGATATCAGAGTAATCTGCCTCAGCGGCTATGACGATGCGGATTTAATTTTCCGTGCAATGAAAATAGGTGCTAAAGGCTACGTTCTTAAAACAATGGCTTCAGCCCAGCTTATTTATGCAATAGATGAAGTTGCTGCAGGTAAGATCTATCTTCCGACAGCTCTTACATCAAGATTTTTCGAATACTTTCAACGTTCATTTAAAGAAGAAGCAAATGCTTCTGCAGAAGAAAACCTCCTTACATATTTAACGGCAAGAGAAGAAGAAGTTCTTGATCTTCTCACACAGGGCAATAACTACAAAGGTATTGCAGGGAAACTATTTATATCCGAAACTACAGTAAAGACCCATGTAAACAATATCTTTCAAAAATTACAGGTAAATGACAGAACACAGGCTGTTTTATACGCCCTGAATAACGGATTTGCAAAAAGACGGGCTAAACTTGCTGTTTAAATTATATGATACTTGATACTGATAAGTGTTTAAAGGTTCAGCCCCTGAAAAGCTGAACCTTTAATGTTAATGAGGATAAAATGAATAATACTGATTTAGTTTACGAACAATCAAGATGCGTTGCACACGAAATAAGAAATCATCTCTCTATATGCGAAATTTATACACAAATTATTAAAAGAAATCTTGAACAGGAAGGTGTTGAAAACCAATCAATAGATAATGCACTAAACTGTATAAGCAAATCCTTAAAAATTATGTGCAATTCTCTTATTGATTTAAAATCACTAAATAATATCGAACAAAAAGAATGCGATATCAAAACAATTCTTGAAGAAGGCATCAAACTTTCATCAGTCTATATTCATGAAAAAGACATAAAAATAACCTGCGATATTAAAACAAGCGCAAAAGTTTTTATGGATGAGAATAAATTTTTAGCCTGTATTGTAAATATAATAAAAAATGCAATAGAAGCCATAAACAAAAAAGGAATAATTAATATTTCGCTTGAAATCAGCTCAGATAATGTTCATATTAGAATTTCAAATAACGGAGAACCGATATCAAAAGAAAGACAGCAGACAATTTTTGAAGAAGGTTACACAACAAAGCCCGCAGGAAGCGGACTGGGATTGCATATATGTTCAAATAATTTGAAAGCACAAAATGCAATTCTTAAATTAAACAAATCGACAGATGAAATTACAGAATTTGAAATTATTATCCCGATTTACAAAAATTAATAAACTAAGCAAAAAAATATTTATCTCTGTTTTTATAATTATATAAGGGAAAATAAAAGCAGGGAAATATGGACTTTTTCAATTCACTCTCCCAAATAGCAAAAAACAAAGATAATTTCAGCAAATGGGAAGAACAACAAAGACACGAACAGGCTCAGCGCGAAGAATTATATAAGAGACGCCGGTATTCAGATGAAGAACTTGCACACGCTAAAGCACTCGGCCAAAATGTAATGGATGTTGTAGACATCATGGATAACCACTCCGAAAGCGTTGCAGAAAACGTTGAAACAGCACTCGAGCCTATTGTTGCAGGTATACCTCTTTTGACAGCATTCGGCAGCGCCGTGGCTTATGCAAAATTTATTGCTAATCCTATGTATAAAAAAATATGGGCTGTTGAAGACAAACTGGCAAACAACGAGGAAGCTCAAAAACTTTGCGATAAAATAACAAAATTCAATGAACAAAACGGGAAGAAAAATCCATATTTCGGCCCCTGGCAGCTCACCCACGAAAACAGCATAAAAAAAATAAAAGACCGGAATCTGAAAGCCGAAGCAATGAAAATTTTCAAACAGTTCAGAAAGGAAACGGCTCAATTCAGACATAAATATATTATGGGAAGATGGGGTGCAGTTGCTGCATTCTTCATATCATTTGTTGCTGCAAACATATACGCCGCAAAGCTGCAGGTTGACAGCTCCAAAATTGCACGTTTTCAGGCAAGAGAAGCCCTAAAAAATCCTAAAGCTTTTGTAGATTACACACCCGAACAAATCGAAAAAGCTAAACAGGAAATTGCCGAGCATCCCGAATTAAAGAAAAAATCAAGAAAAGAAAAACTTAACACAAGTATGTTACCGAGTATCATAAACCTTTTTAAAGACAGAAAGGCTTACAAAAAAGCAATCAAAAATGATACTGACGAATCAAAGATTGTAACACGCGAATTAACTCCTGAAGAACTTATACAGGCTAAAAAAGATAAAGAAGTTCTCCAAAGAACCGTTCGCTTAATCAACAACGAAGCTGAAAAATATTCGCAGAATATGGAAGTTGCCTCACAGGTGCTTATAAACGGCACTCCGTTTCTCGGCGCGGGAGTCGGCCTTCTTGTAAGTACAATTATGAATAAAACAGGTGTACTTAAAAAAATTATAGGCAACACCGTAAATAAAACAGGCTCGGAAAAAACAAAAGAACTGTATAAGGAATTCAGCGAACTGAAAGAAAATGCTCCTGGCTACCATCTTAAATGGAGAAAATTCTACAATTCATTTATGGAAGATGTGAAAAACATATCGGCACAACAGGCAGAAAATACAATACGCAAAAGCAGAAAAGCGCCTAAAGATATAATTAAAACAGTAAAAGGAATGTTAATCGGAGCTACTGCCCATAAATGGGGTAGAAAAGGTATCATCGGCGGTATAGGTACTCTTGTTACAGGATTCGCTGGTCTTTTAATCGGTTTGAAACTCCAAAAATCAGCTTCAAGAGCAGGCAGATATACTGCGAAACGCGAGCTTGAAAAAGATCCCAGAAACTTTATCGGTTACACAGAAGAAGATTATGAAGAAGTTAAAGATATTAAAAATACTCAAAAACCGAGTTCAAAAATAAAAGAATACGCAATGTTTATCCCAACGGTAATTAAACAGTATTATGCATATCAAAAATATAAAAATAACGAATTAAAAGAAAACAAACTTCTGCAGGAACAGCTCCAAAAACAGGAGGTAACCGAAGAACAATTGCGCGATGCAAAAAATCTTCAGAGAAAATTGTTTAATACATTTGAAAAAGTTGATGACAATTCGCAAACCTACTCGGAATCTATGGAAGCCGCAGTTGATATTGCACAGCCTATAGTTGCTTATGGCGGAATGTTAGCCTTAGTTTCTCCATTTATTTACATAGGTGCTCAAATTAAAAAAGGAAAAATATCAGGTGCTAAAGTTCTTGATAAAGCTGCAGGATTTTTCAGCAAATCAAGCGAAAAATTAAAAAGCAAATGGTTTAAAAAATATTTAACAAACGTTGAAAAGAATATTCCTCATAAAATTCAAAGCATAGATGTTAAACATAAACCTGCAGCAGTACTTATGAAAGGAATTGATTTGCAAAACGATTCCGTATATGAAATCGTTTCCAAAACATTCAAAAATCTCAAAAACTCAACAACAGAACTTCGTAAGTTACCGGAAAGCGAACAAAATCTACAGTTTTACAATTTCAGAGAAACATTAAAATCATATTTAATGCTGAAAGACAAAAATACGGCAGAAAAAATAGATGAAGTTCTGGAAGAAATTTCCTGGGCTAATGCAGGTACACGCGCAGATATGCTTGATATATTATTAAATCCGAAAAATATTAAAAATATGTCTAAAGAAAATTACGACAAAGCATATTCCAAACTACGCCGCATTATAGAAAATTCTATAGACAGAGAAAAAATTCAAACTTTTTATTCCTCAATTCACGAAATTTTAAAAGATATACCTTTTGCTGATCTGGAAAAAGAAATCTCAAAATTATATGATGAAATTCCGCAATTAAAAGAATTAGCATCAAAAAATAAAATTGACAGTGCCTTTAAGACATTAAAAGAAGCTATTAAAGAACCTAGTAAATTAATGTTTGAATATAAAATGAATAATATGATAGATAATCTGTTCGCACAGAAAAATGTAACAGAAGCCGCTGCAGCTATTGAAAAGCTGTCAAATACAATAAAGGATATACCCGGAATGATAAATAAAAATCCTGCATTGAGCGGAGTTATTGGAATGCTGAAAGCAAAACCCGTTCCGGTAAATAATGATATTCTTGTTGAATTAAAGAAATTAAATATAGATATTAAACCCGTAAATGGGGAAATCACTCTTGGAGAAGCACTGACAGTATTTTATAAAGCAAAAGATAAAATTAAAGCATTAAAAATAAAAGACTACTATAACAATATGCCTGAACAATTCCGCAACCCGAAGAATTCTCTGAAATCTTTCAAAGAACATATTGAAAAATTAACAGATGAACAGTTTGCACAGCAAATGGAAAACATCGGCTTCAGCAGCATGAATAAAGAAACAATGCTGAAAATACTTCCGAAAGTTGAGAAAATTCTTGATAACATTCCGAAAGAAGAAATGCAAAAAATATGGACAACATTAATTAAAGAATTTAACGAGCATCCTGACGAATTTATTAAACTTGTTAAAACAGGCAAAATCGGTAATATATTGATGACTCCGGGATTGAAAAAAGCATTGGCCGCAATCGGTGTATCATGGACTGTATTTACACTCGCAATAACTTATGCTATAGAATCATGGCTTGCAGATATGCAGTTGAAAGCCGGACGTTTAGGAGTTATGAAAGCAATCGAATCTCTTGAAGATCCCAGATACTATGCAAATGTAGAGCCGACAGAACAAAAAAACAGACCTCAAACATCACCTGCTTTTGAAGCGGATTCTAATCTGCTTGCAAGAATTAATAAGTATCCCTTGAAATAGTTATTTAGAAGGCAGGAGGTCAAGCAATTATCTGTGCTGCGCACTAAAATAACTTCTGTAACCAGCTTGCCTTCCTCCCTCTGTTCTTCCTGCTTGCACCCCACCCAAAACTCTCCCCATTCGATGAGGGGAACGTTGCCGTTCCATCCCCAATTTGAGTTTTGCATGAGCTTGTTCTGTCATTGTAAGAAAATGTGACGTCTGGAACGCCACGCTTCTTCGGCAATTACGTCAATATTTCAAGCAAAACAGATGCAAGGAATAAGAAGTTAAGTAAATCTGTTCCGAATTACGAGAATACCAGGGTGCGTTGACTGAACAAAGCGATATTACGAATGAAATTTATAATATTTGTACATTCATTAAAGCGACTTATGCACAGTCGTAAGCTGTAGTGGATGGAACGGCTACGTTCCCTATTCGTTGAATTCCTGTATAGAAATGGATTCAATACCGTCAAGCTTTTGATAAGTTTTATATAAATCTTGAATCGGATGACGGCCTACAAAGTCTAATATTACAATAATTTTTGTTAAATTATCATCCTGTTTATTCAGTTTACGCGAGATTTCACGCAAATATTTGCTGTTTTCAATTATATAGTCATAAATTTCACCGGATTTTTCATTAGAGCATGAAATACTCATTTTCAAGCGTCTTGTATTTTTCGCGCTTGAAACAAGAATTTTGCGCTCGAAAAGCCTTACAGAAACAAGGACTACTATAGAAAAAATTGTAGAAAGGATTGCAAGAGTAAACATTCCTGCACCGCATGCCATACCGACAGCTGCAGACACCCATAAAGTTGCGGCAGTTGTAAGCCCGAAAACAGTTGCACCATGCCTGAAAACAGTACCTGCGCCTATAAAACCGATACCTGTAACGACTTGAGCTGCAACACGTGCTGTATCTCGGGTTCCGAGTTCATCGCCGGTAACGGAAACTTCAGGAAATCCGTATATTGAAATTATTGTAAATATACAGGCGCCGAGGCATACCAGAATATTGGTTCTCAAACCTGCATATTTATTTGTAATTTCTCTTTCCAGACCTATAGCAAAACCTAACAGCAGAGCTGATAAAACCCTTATCACAATCGTTAAATCAAAAGCTATTCCCGTATTTAATAAATCCATTTACTCTCCTTATAAAATTTAAAGTTTTATATTATTGATGCCGGACTGAAAAGCCTGATCTGTTGACCTTATCTGGTTTTGCTTTTCGGATCAAGAATATCTCTTATTGTATCACCTATAAGATTAAATGCCAATACCGCAATAAAAATTAAAAATCCTGGAGTTAAAAGCCATGGACGATAGATTATATTTGTATATTCCTGAGCTTCTTTAAGCATATTTCCCCAGCTTGCATCAGGCTGTTGAATTCCTAATCCCAGAAAGCTTAAGCCCGACTCCGACAAAATATATGAAGGGACGGATAAAGTCATCGCAACAATAACAAAACTGGTTGTCTGAGGCAGGATATGTTTTACGATAATTCTGAAACGCGATGCTCCTATTGATTTTGCGGCCTGAACATATTCCTGATTTTTTATTGATAAAACCATACCTCTCACAACACGAGCAAAACCTGCCCAGCCTATAAGCGCTAAAATAATTACAATAAGCATAAACCGCTGAACGCTTGTCATACCTGACGGCAGAATTGATGCAAGTATAATTAACAGATAAAAACTCGGGATAGACATAACAGCTTCAGCAAACCTCATCATGACCATATCAACTTTACCGCCAAAATATCCTGCAACCCCGCCGTATAAAAGTCCTATAGGGAAAAGAACAAACAACGCAAGAAAACCGATTGTCATTGAAATTCTTCCGCCGAAAAGTATCCGCGAAAATACATCACGCCCGTTAATATCAGTACCGAGCAAAAACAACCTTCCGCACTCATCAGTTGTAACAAGATGTCGCTTCATAGGGATTAATCCCAAAAATTTATATGGCTGCCCATGCGAGAAAAATCTCACGTAATGCTTCTGGCTTCTATCCGGCGTATAAATAATTTTCAAATCATTGGAATCAAATTCGCGTTTATAATTGTATGTATATGGTCTTGAAAGTTTCCCGTTTTCATCTATGGTAAAAATTTTAGAAGGCGGAACATAAGCCATTGACCTGTCCGAAAAATCTTTTGTATAAGGAGCTAAAAAATCCGCAAAAAACAGGGCAAAATAAATTATACCGAGAACAATAACGGCAATTCTTGCAAATTTATCTTTCCATAACTGCTTGAATAAATCTCTAATCATGCCTGACTCCCTTCTCTTATTCGCGGATCTGTAATAATCAAGAGAATATCGGCAATTAAATTGCCTAAAATCAGCATTACTGCTCCCATCATCAAAGATGCCATAACAAGATTAATATCGGATTTCAAAACAGCCTCTAAAATCAGACGTCCAAGACCGGGATATTGAAAAACATATTCTGTCAAAGCAGCTCCGCTTAAAAGTCCTGCGAATTCAAATCCGAGAAGAGTTATAAGAGGATTAACGGCATTTCTGAGAGCATGCTTAAATATAACCTTAAATTCGCTAAGTCCTTTTGCTCTGGCAAATTTCACGTAATCGCTATCCAGAACATCTAACAAATTACCTCTCATCTGTCTTTGGAGCCCTGCAAGAGAAAGTGTGAAAAGAACAGTTACGGGCAGTACAAGGTGATGCGTAATATCCCAGATTTTTTGAGGGAATGTCATATCCACAAAATTGGAACTTGTAAGCCCTCCCACCGGAAACCACCCTGTTTTAACAGCAAAAATCAAGAGTAATACGGCAAAGAAAAAAGACGGTATTGCCATGCCGATACTTGTAAGAACAGTTAAAATCCTGTCAAAAGGAGTTTTCCAAAATACAGCAGAAAGAATACCGAGCGGCACACCGACTGTCCACGAAAGAAATATTACAATAACAGTTAAAAGCAGAGTATTTGGGATACGTTCTTTCAATTTTGTACTTACCTGTTCTCCGTTTGAGGTTACTCCAAGATCTCCCTTTACAAATGATTTTGCCCATTTACCGTACTGAACAATTATGGGTTTGTCAAGCCCCAGACGCTCAGTTTCTTTCTGCAAAGTTTCTTTTGAAACAGAAGGATTCAACCTCAATTCGGCAAGCGGATCTACAGGCGACAGGCGTATTATAAAAAAGCTTATCAGTGAAACGATTATAAGCAGCGGTATTGTTTGAAGTATTGTTTGAAGTATTCTTTTTAGTATATATATTAGTATTTGCATTGTTGTCCTTATTTTAAAGTTAAAAAGTAAACAGGTTAATAAGTAAGTGCATTTTGTTCGCTTCGCTCAAAATATATTTGCACGAAGTGCCGATATGAACTTATTCACGGATTCACTTATTAACTTATTTACTTTCATAAATTTCCTCAATATTATGCGTAACCCCGCCTAAATTTGTCGGGTATATGTTTTTGAATTTGTCTCTTAATGCCACTATTATTATAGGCGAATAAATATATATCAAAGGCTTTTCATCATATACTATAGCCTGATACTCATCGTAATATCTTTTTCTGTCCTCAAATTTTGTAGCAAGTGCCCCTTGAGTGTAAAGATAATCAATACGTTCTTCAAAAGGATAACGTTTGCTGTTTAAGTCCTTTTCAAGCCTCTGATTAAATATATGCAGTGTTCCGTCAGAAAGCCAGACATTTTTCCCGCCGTTCGGTTCAAGAGGCGACCCTGTAAATCCCATTATAACCATATCCCAATCAAGAGTAGCCATAAGTTTATTTACAAGAGAATTAAATTCAATGGGTTTGAAATTGACTTTCATCCCTAAATCTTCAAGATCCTGCTTAACCATAACCCCGATAGCTTCGCGCTCTGTGTTACCTGCGTTTGTATAAAGGTCAAATTCAACATGATTTCCGAATTTGTCAATCAAATGTCCTACCTTATCCCATTTAAAACCTGATTTTTTCAATAATTCTTTTGATTTTTCAAGATTTCTGCCATAACCTTTAAGCTCTTTATTCAAAAAGATTGAATTTAATGTTTCAGGAGTAAATAAAGGTTCCGCAAGACCATTTGCAATATTAAATATCATATTTTCCCTGTCAATAGCATAATCCACTGCCTGACGAAAGTTTTTATCCTGAAACCAGACCTGCTTCTTAGGGTCAACATAATATTTCCCGTTTTCATCTTTACGGTTGTTCATATTCATGGAAATATACATAGTTCCTGTATTAGGTCCTATATTGTAGACCGTAAAGTCTCCGTGTTTTTCCATTTCCTTAAAACGTGCGACATTTGCACCTTGAAGACTTATCTCATCAAGTTCTCCGCCTTCAAATTTTAATACCTGATTGTTTATATCACCAACAATCAAATAAACAAGTTTATCAAGATAAGGAAGCTTCTGACCGTCTTTATTTATAACATAATAATCAGGATTTTTTTCAAACACAACTCTTTGAGCAGGAACATATTCTTTAAGTCTGAAAGCTCCCGATGTTACAAGATTTTTCGGGTTTATATTTGTGGATAGAAATCCGTCAAAATACGCCTTGCCCTTTTTTACGGCAGGTTCAAAGAAATGTTTCGGTGCAATAGGAGTTGCAAGCATTCTTAAAAACGGTGCAAAAGGTTCGGGAGTAACAAATTTAACTGTATAATCATCAAGTTTTTCTACTGCAGGCAGCTTCCCGTCTATAACTATTGAATCTCTTGTCGAGGTATTTCCAAACCCGTCAAAAATAATATTCCGCCACGTAAAAACAACGTCATCAGCCGTAATCGGCTTCCCGTCAGACCATTTTATACCGTGCCTTAATTTTACAATGTATTCTTTCCCGTTTACCGTAAAAGATTTTGCAAGTTTCGGTATTGTATCGCCTGTTACAGGGTCGGTTGTAACAAGCCCGTCATACATAATATCCGACATTTGAGAAGAAATATTGTCTTTGGAATTAAACGGGTTAAAAGTTTTCGGCCCCTCCCCAATTGTTGAAGAAACAAAAGTCCCTCCGAATTTCCCGACAGGTGCCTGTGATTGCAGATAATCAACACCGTTAATTGTTACATTTTTCTCAAGCGGGTATTCAACATTATTGGTTTGTGCTTTTTCTCTTAATACGGGCTTATTAAAATCTGACGGCATATCTGCTCTCAAACAAGCCCTGCCTGACACCAGAATAATAAACAAAACCAGGATAACATAAATAACCCTTCTCATATTTTCAGGATAACATAAATATAAATTTTGTTTATAGCCTGAGTGTTGATTTATTCATAAATTTCACATTTGCCGTCCTTTATGTAATCCATATTCTTTTCATAGATAACATGAGCCGTACAGGCATCCCCTCTGTTAATAGATTGTTCATCATCCAATACTCCTGAAAGTCCGCCCGGTAAAATTCTATCTTTATAAACAGCAAATGTATGTAAATCAATGCCCAGCTTATTAGGCGTAGTATCCCCGTTTACATCAACTCGTAATAGAGCACATGCCGCACCTTTATTACCACAGGTATTTGAGTATGTCAAAGATGAAATAGACATACCGTCATTTAAAATTGCATTGGAATACCATGAATTATTATTTAAATTAAGACCGAAACCAGCAGACCCAATAGATCCGTATATTATATCCGAAAAACACCCTTTCTCATTTTTCCCGCAAAATTTTAATACATTCATATATGGCAATATATAATACAAAAAATCTTCTTCATCGCTGCTTGATGATTCATACCCTGCTAAATTCCATCCCGAAATATCACCGTTATCCTGCTTTGCCCTTATATAAGCATTGCTGATAACAGTATAAAATTTATTAAGTTTAGATACATATTCCTGAATTTTATACTTTTGAATTAATGATGGCATTGTCATTGCTGCAACTACCCCGATAATTCCTAATGTGATTAAGACCTCTGCAAGAGTAAACGCGGCTCGTTTTTTAAGTACTGTGTGAAAAGTGAAGCATGAAGAACTTTTCCCTTTCCCCTTGCGGGAGAGGGGAGGAATATACAGGACATGGGTTTGAATATTAAGACCTGTCATCGCGCACATGGTGCGCGATCTTTTAATAACACATCCCGGATTGCGCAATAAATGCGCAATGAAATTACCGTATAAAACTTGACTTAATGCCCTTCCGGCAGCTAAAAATCCCCCCCCCGACATTCTTGAATAATCAAATCTTTTCATTTCTCAACTCCTTATTTATATCCTAAATCTATATTTAAAGTATAGCGTATTTTAATTAAATTTTCAAGAGGTATCAAAGCTGTATACTCCTCCTCTCTCTTTGTGAGAGGGAGGAGCTCTTGACGAGTTCGGGAGTCGTTAGAGATGCGGGAGAGGGTTTTATCAGAGGACAGGATGTCAGGAGCTATTATCTGTGCTGCGCACAAAAATAACTTCTGTAACCAGCTTGCCTTCTTGTCTTCAGTTCATCTGTTCTTCCGAATTGTACCCAACCCTAACTCTCCCCATTCGGGGAGGGGAACGTTGCCGTTCCATCCCCAATTTGAGTTTTGCATGAGCTTGTTCTGGCATTGTAAGAAAATGTGACGTCTGGAACGCCACGCTTCTTCGGCAATTACGTCAATATTTCAAGCAAAACAGATGCGAGGAATAAGAAGTTAAGTAAATCTGTTCCGAATTACGTGAATACCCGGGTGCGTTGACTGAACAAAACGATATTACGAATAAAATTTATAATATTTGAACATTCGTTAAAGCGACTTATGCACAGTCGTAAGCTGTAATGGATGGAACGGCTACGTTCCAAAAAAATTAATTTTTCCTTAAGAAAATTAATTTTTTTGCAAATTCGTTATATAAATATAATGTAGACTTGAATTAGGAGAAAAGGAGAGAATATTATGTTAAAACCATTAGCAGACAGAATTGTTATTAAAGTAATTGAAGATACTGAACAAACTTCAGGCGGAATTTTTATCCCCGACAGTGCCAAAGAAAAACCGCAAAAAGGCGAAGTTGTTGCAGTAGGTGCCGGTAAAATGAACGAAAAAGGCGAAAGAGAACCTATGGATGTTAAAGTCGGCGATACAATTCTTTATGCAAAATATGCAGGAACAGATATTAAAATTGACGGAGTTGAATACAAAATCCTGTCAGTTAAAGATGCATTGGCAATTATTGAATAAGTGAAGCGTGAAGAGTGAAACGAGAAAAAGTCGCTTTAAACTTCACCGTTCACTCTTCACTTAATCCGTGTAAGGTAAAAAATTGAATAAAAATGGAGGCATATAAATGGCAAAACGTATAGTATTTAATGAAGAAGCAAGAAAATCGCTTCTAAAAGGTATAGATGCAGTAGCAGACGCAGTTAAAGTAACATTAGGACCAAAAGGCAGAAATGTTATTTTGGAAAAGAAATACGGTGCACCGCAAATCGTTAATGACGGCGTTACTATCGCAAAAGAAATTGAACTTAAAGACGGACTTGAAAATGCAGGAGCACAACTTTTAAAAGAAGTTTCATCAAAAACAAATGATGTAGCCGGAGACGGAACAACAACAGCATCAGTTCTCGCTCAGGCAATTGTTAGAGAAGGCTTGAAAAACTTAACTGCAGGTGCTAACCCGATGTCTATGAAACGCGGTATTGATAAAGCTGTTGAAATTTCCGTTAAAGAAATCAAAGATATGTCAAGACCCGTTAATACAAAAGAAGAAATCGCACAGGTTGCAGCAATTTCTGCAGGCAACAATAAAGAAATCGGCGAACTTATTGCAGAAGCCATGGAAAAAGTAGGGCATGACGGTGTTATTACAGTTGAAGAAAGCAAATCTTTCGGAACAAACTTAAAGGTTGTAGAAGGTATGCAGTTTGACAAAGGTTATTTATCACCTTATTTTGTAACAGATGCTGAAAGAATGGAAGCAGTATTGGAAGATGCTTACGTATTCTGCTGCAACAAAAAAATCAACCTTATCTCAGATATGGTTCCGTTACTTGAACAGGTTGCACGCGATGGCAAATCTTTATTGTTAATTGCAGAAGATGTTGAAGGCGAAGCTTTAGCAACTTTAGTTGTTAACACAATGAGAAAAGTTTTGAGAGCAGTTGCCGTTAAAGCTCCCGGTTTCGGCGACAGAAGAAAAGCAATGCTTGAAGATATCGCAATTTTGACAGGCGGTGAAATGTTCACGGAAGAACTCGGCATCAAGCTTGAAAATGTTACAACTCAAATGTTAGGTAAAGCAAAACGCGTTACCGTAACAAAAGATGAAACAACAATTGTTGTAGGCGATGAAACAAAACAGGCTGTTCAAGACAGAGTTCGTTTAATAAGAAAACAAATTGAAGCTTCTGACAGTGAATACGATAAAGAAAAACTTCAAGAACGTGTTGCAAAACTTTCAGGCGGTGTTGCCGTAATCGAAGTAGGTGCAGCATCAGAAGTTGAATTAAAAGAAAGAAAATTAAGAATTGAAGATGCTCTAAATGCTACAAGAGCAGCCAATGAAGAAGGTATTGTCCCCGGCGGCGGTGTTGCATTAGTAAGAGTTCAACAAAAATTATCAAAACTTGTTGATACTACAAACTTCTCATCTGACGATGAAAAAATAGGCTTCAAAATTTTAACAGCCGCATTAGACGTACCTTTAAGAGCAATTGCACACAACGCAGGCGCTAAAGCTGATGTTGTAGTAGATACAGTAACAACACACGAATCAGCTTACGGCTACGATGCACTTAACGATGAATACGTTGACATGTTCAAATCAGGTATTGTAGACCCTGCTAAAGTTACACGTTCAGCTCTTGAAAATGCCGCATCAGTAGGTTCAATGTTACTGACAACCGAAGCTGCCGTTGTAGATATTCCGGAAGAAAAACCGGAAATGCCTCAAATGCCTGGCGGTATGGGCGGTATGATGTAACCTTGTATTTAATATTAACGGGAAAACAGATATTGTCAAAATGGCAATATCTGTTTTTTTGTACATAAATTTAAAAATATATTAGTCAAACAACACGCTTGATAAATATCGTTCGCCTGTATCAGGTAAAATTACAACAATCAATTTACCCTCATTATCAGGCATTTTCGCAAATTCCAAACCTGCATACATTGCGGCTCCCGATGAAATCCCGCAAAGAATACCTTCATCTGACGCAAGCTTTTTAGCCGTATCAACAGCGTCTATATCACCTACAGGATAAATAATATCGACAACACCCCTGTCAAAATTTCTCGGTACAAAATTTGCCCCTATTCCCTGAATAGCATGAGAACCGGCAGGCTTCCCCGCCAATACCTGTGAACGGAATGGTTCAACAGCAACAATTTGAATATCAGGATTTTTTTTCTTTAAACTTCTGCCTATACCTGTAATTGTTCCGCCTGTGCCCACTCCTGCAATAACAATATCTACGGCACCATCTGTATCATTCCAGATTTCTTCCGCGGTAGTTTTTTCGTGAATTTGAGGATTTGCAGGATTGTTAAACTGCATAGGGATAAAAGAATCCGGAATCTGCTCTCTAAGTTCCATTGCCTTATCGACAGCACCTTTCATACCTTTATCGGCATCTGTCAAAACTATTTCAGCTCCGTAAGCCTGAAGCAGTTTACGCCTTTCAAGGCTCATATTTTCAGGCATAGTCAAAATCATTTTATAACCTTTAACAGCACATACCATAGCAAGTCCTATACCTGTATTGCCGCTCGTAGGTTCTATAACAACGGCTCCATGAGTTAACAGGCCTTCCCGTTCAGCATCTTCTATCATATTTAATGCGGGACGATCTTTGCTTGATCCTGCAGGATTAAAGCTTTCAAGCTTTGCAGCAACTTCGGCGCAACCATTTTCGTTCATTCCGTTAATTTTTACAAGAGGTGTACCGCCTATTAATTCTAAAACATTTTCTGCTATCTTCATCTTTTTAAACTCCTGAATAAATAATATAAAAGGGCTGATTAAAAATCAACCCTCAGTTTATATATATGGAGATTATGCAAATAAGCTATTCGACATCAGCTTCCGGTGCCGGAGGAACAGGACAAGGGCCTGCCGGTCTGGGGCCTTCAGGACCAAATCCCGGGCGAGGCCCAAATTCTGGATGTCCGCCTTTTTTATGTCTTTTTTCGAAATTTTTACGTCCTTCTTCTTTCATCTTTTTCAATTCTTTAAGCTGTTTTTTAGTTAATATAGCTTCAAAATCTTTCATATTCTGCATACGGAGTTCATGAGCCGCACGTTTTAAAGCTTTAAGTTCTTTATGCAGTTCTGCTAATTTTTCCTGCTGCATTTCAACCGCCATTCTTGAACGTTTTACCGCATCTATTTCCTGATGTTTTTCTTTAATTTTTTCCATAATAGGTTTCATCTGCTCAAAACTTTTCTGGCGCAGTTCTTTAGCTTGAGCTTTCTGTTCATCAGTTAATTTTAATCTTTTTTCAAAAGCTTCCTGACGTTTTTTAAATTCCGGATTTCTCGGCGGTTTCTTCACTTCCGGAGCAGCAGGAGCCGAAACTGCAGAAGGAGTATCAGCTGTAGTCTGAACCGCTGTTTCAGCTGCGAAACACATTGCAGAACTTGCAAATACCATTACACTTGCCATAATTAAACTTTTTTTCAACATAAATCTAATCCTTTCTTTTTTACAATAAATCTGCTAACTTTTCTGCCAATTCTTTTTTTGCGTTGTACAACCTTGATTTTATGGTCCCTGTCGGACATTTCAGTTTGAATGCGGCGTCTTCGTATGAATAACCGTATATTTCACATAACATTATGACTTCTTTGAATTTAGGCTTCAAGGAATTTATTGCCTGAGTTATCCTTTTCTGCCTGTCGTTTATTATTAACTTTAATTCAGGTGTATCTTTTTTATCTTTAATTGTATTTATTATTTCCTCATCATTGGTCAAACAATCCTGATTTCGTTTCTGTACGGACTTTAGATAATCCTTTGACACATTTTTCGCGATAGTATTTATCCAGCTTTTAAAGCTGCCTTGTTCAGTGTATTTATCGGCATTTTTCCAGACCTTTAAATACACTTCCTGTTCAAGATCTTCATTTGTTTCTTTTGTAATAAGTCTTATTATACTTCTTACATTGTTTTGATTGCTTTTGATAAGCTCTTTGAAATTCATTATTTACTATTCCACCATCAATAAACCGTATGAATCAACCGGAAAACCGTAATCTTCCGCACTCAGTGTTGTCCCGTATTTAATAATATCCGAGACATCCGGATTCAAATTTACTACACCTAAAGCCGTACTGCTGAACAAAATTACAAATACAGCACATGCCATTTTTAGTTTTGTAACTTTTTTATGCTGATTTTTGTAATACGGTCTTACTTCTTTTAGCAAATCCGAAACTTTATCCATCATTTCCTGCTCTTTTTTACAATCCTCGCAGGTTTCCAAATGCCGTTTCAAGGTTTCATCGTTACCGAAAGTAAATAATGCTTCATATTTAGTACATTTATCAGTCATTTTTTTAACCTCTATACCTATATAACGATATAAAAATAAAAAAGTTCATTTGCTAAAAAAATTTCTTCGTAATATTATAACATATGTTAACAAAACTAGCAAAAAAATTTATTTACCCGTTTTATACGGCTTGGGAATAGCAATGGCAATAACAGATTTAATAAAAAGGACCTGTAAATCACTGGGCGAAAATAATAAACCTACCTATGTCGTAATGGCAATTGCGGCAGTCAAAGGCATCTGCCGTCCGACTTTTACCATGATGGACAAAACGGAAAACCCGGAGACTAAAAAATATACTGCGCTGAGAGAAGGTCTTACAGAAGTTATTGCAATACCTGCTTACTGGGGATGCGGAGAATTGGCGGGCAAACTTGCCAAAAAAGCTTTTAACAGCGACAAAGCTCTGGCAAACAGAGCAGAAAAAAATCTTATGTTCATCGGAGTATGTACTGCAGCATTATTTGTAATTCCTGCGCTATGCTCTGTTGCAATAAAGCCGATTATGCACAAAATAGGGTTAAAAGCACCTGAAGATAAAGATGATTCTAAAAATATTACGATTCCTGCAGAATCTAAACAAAATGCAATTTCAAAACCGCAGACATCTTTCAACAACAATCTTTATCCGCGCATGAGTACATTTACAAGCAGACCGCAGATCGGTCTAAGGGTGGGCGGATTATGATAGGAGCGGTAAAAAGTTTTATAACAAGTTCACAGCTTGCAAATATTGCACAAAATACGACACAGTCGGTTGCTACCGAAACGACTCTAAAATCTATAGGACGTCCAGGTTTTATTCTCATTGATAAAGATATTGACTCTGACACTAAACAGTATGCCGCAGCCAAAGAATTTCTTTATCAGGCAACATGTCTTGCTGTTTATATGGCTCTGATTGTTCCCGTTTTCAAAAAAGGCGGATTTCAAGTCGCAAAAAAATATATATTCAAAAATACAGAAGGCTTTGAACACTTTAAAAATGTAAAAGAATACATGTATTACAGAAAACTTGCTGATAACCCGTCTGTAAAAAACAGGATGAGCACTCTTGAAAAAGAACGCCTTTTAGATAAAACCAGAATCAGGGATAAATATAATACTACACTGCAAAAAGAATTAGAAAAAAAAGATCCTGACAAATTTCTTTATGTAAAAGGGGCAGTTGAATTAAGCAATATTATAGGTTCTGTCCTCGGTCTGGCAATTCTGGCACCTCAGGTAAGCCATGCCTTTATTCACCCTGCTCTTAGAGTTTTAGGCCTTGAACACAAGAAAGAAAAATCACCGCAGACAGCTAAAGTTGATACCAAAGCTTAATAATTCATCTCCCAGTTGTCGTTTAGAATTTTATCAAAACAACCCAGCCCATCACTTTCACATTGTTTTGCATACTCTTCTCTTAATGCAGCCTTATCAATACTATTTACATCTTGTCCGGCAAAATCATATAAAACTGCTGCAAATGCTACAGTAAATCCATCAACCAAATTTTGCGGGGCAGAAATACCTAAAAGATAAAAATCTCTTCCTGCAATATTTGGACCAGCAGCTCCGTTAACATCAATATACGTCTGAATCAAACCTCCATTATTAGCTAAGCACATTGAATAACCACTGGCAGCAGTAAAACAATACCCTTCTTTTGAACTAGGATTAAACACATCTGTATTCAATTGTGTACCGCTAATCGTAGCATAAGAAGATGCAAAACACGGAGTTGCTTTGTCTTCACAAATCTGAACGGTTTTAAACTGGCTTGAGACGAAATTTTTTACACCATTTTCATCAATAACCCGTGCCTCTTTTAAATTTACAGCATTTTTAGATGCAGTGTAACTCTCTATTGCCTGACTCAACTCATTATACACTTTATGAAGCTGAGTAACATAAACTTTTCTCTGATGGTTTTGCATCAGTGTAGGAATAGTCATTGCCGATACAACACCTATTATTCCTAGCGTTACAAGTACTTCAGCCAAAGTAAATCCATTATGCCTAAATTCCATATATCTCATACCTCATAAATATAAACTCTATATTTTTATATTAACATATATTTTAAACATTTTCAACTGTTAAGATATAATCAATCGACCGCTGTACAATCATTTCGGCTTTTAATTTTTTATTTTTACGTTCTTTTTTGGGTAATTCCACAGGCTCTGTAATTCCCCAGTTTGAATTTATCGGCTGAAATTTAGTATGTGCTTCATCCGAGATATACTGCGTCAATGCTCCCAGCATCGTAACTTTTGGAAGAATGAGCAGTTCTTTGCCGTTTATCAATCTCGCCATATTAATTCCCGCAAGCATACCTGTTGCTATAGATTCTGTATAACCTTCCGTCCCTGTCAACTGACCTGCAAAGAATAAATCAGTTCTTTTACGTGTCTGTAACGATGCATTCAAAATTTTTGGAGAATTTATAAATGTATTCCTGTGCATAACACCGTATCTTACGATATTAACATTCTCCAATCCTGGAATTGCTTGAAGCAGTTCTTTTTGTGCTCCCCATTTGAGATTGGTTTGAAAACCTACAAGATTAAAAAGAGTTTTTGCGGAATTGTCCTGACGGAGCTGAACTACAGCATAATTTTGAATGCCTGTTCTTTTATCAACCAAACCAACAGGCTTCATAGGACCAAATCGCAGCGTATCAATACCACGCGATGCCAAAACTTCTATCGGAAGACAGCTTTCAAAAAACTTTGCATCTTTTTCAAACTCTTTTAATTCAATTTTCGGGGCATTAACTAATATATTATAAAAATTTTCGTACTCCTGCCTGTTCATAGGGCAATTAATATATGAAGCCTCGCCTTTGTCGTATCTGCTCGCCCAGAAAGCTTTATCAAAATTAATGCTGTCTTTTTCAACAATAGGCGCGATTGCATCAAAAAAATGCAAATGCTCGCTCTGCGTAAACTCTTTTATAGAATTTGCAAGACTTTCAGAGGTTAAAGGGCCTGATGCCATGATTGTAAACCCTTCATGAATTTCTTTTACTTCTTCTTTTATAATATTAATATTATTATCAGCCTCAATGCGTTCTGTAACTGTTTGAGAAAACAGCTCTCTGTCAATTGCAAGCGCACTGCCAGCAGGAACAGCACAATCTCTTGCAATCATAATCAATTCCCCGCCGAGAAGCTCCATCTCACGCTTCAACAGACCTGAAGCATTTGAACAATCAGCGGCACCTAAACTGTTTGAACAGACAAATTCGGCAAATTTATCCGTTTTATGAGCGCCTGTTGTTTTTTCAGGCCGCATTTCATACAAATTTACTTCTATTCCGCGTTTTGAAAGCTGCAATGCCGCTTCGCTGCCGGCAAGACCTGCACCTATAACATTAACTTTCATAAAATGAGTTTATAACGGATAAAAAATAGTGTCAATTAATACCCGATCGGGTGATTTTTTATCTATTATTAGAGTTTATTACAAATTTGTAAAATAATTATTATAATTGTAGTAAATAACTTGCAAATTATAATAAAATTAAGTATAATATTTACACTTAATACATTTATGACCTTTTCTTAATTTTTCTTAAAATTGCGTTAGAAAAAAGCAATAAGTGTAAATCATAAGTTTTATTAAATATATGTGTGTAGTTATGAAAATTTAAAGTAGGGACATGTCAGTAAAAGCAATCAATTCATCAAACAGTGTAGAACCAAAACGCAATCATTTACAAGCCGAAAGAAAGCATCAACAAGCATTCACAGGCTCATTTAACCCTGTCGTGGCTTTAATGGACGGAATTGACAGAGGCGGTTTTGCGGCCTCATTTATTACGCAGGACGGTATTGGCATGGTCGCCCCGAGAATTTATGAAGGTCTTAACAGGAACCGCAAAAAAGACGAAAACGGTAAAAAAACAGGGCCTTTAAACTGGGAATTTGCAAGACGCGAAGGTATACGCGAAATATTGAGCGGTCCGAGCGCTTTTTTAATTCCTCTCGGTATTCTTACAATAATAAAGAAAACCTCGGGAACTGCAAACAATGTCCATGTAAACCATATAGAGATGCTCGGACAGAATTTTGCAGATTATGCTTCCGTAAATCCGGCACAGCTTAATAATGCAAAAGAATTTAAACAGGGATACTACGCAAGGGTATTTGAAAATGCATTAAAACATTCTACTGATGAAAGTTTTACAGACAAAATTACCGAAACTGCTCAAAAATTTGCAAACAAACTTGTTGAATCAGAAGAAAAACGTGCTTCGAAAGATAAAAAGACCAGACAAACGGGCAAAGCACTGCAATCTGAAATTATTGAAGAATACATGAAAATCAGAAAACAATTTGCTCCGCCGTCAGTTAACGAAATGGAAGCATCTTTAAAAGTGGAAGGTAAAAAAACTCCGCTGTATACGGATATAAAACAATTAACACAGAGCTTGACCGACTACACAGGCGATGCTTTGGAAAAAGTAAATAAACATCTTAAAACTCATGCTAACGGAAATCTTGATGAATATATTAAAAAATTCAATATTCATAGAGCCGGAACAAGGGTGTTGTCAAATCTCGGCATGTGGGCTGCTGTAGTTATTTTCTACACACTAATACCAAAACTATACAATCTAGGATTGAAACATGACCCCGGCTTAACCGGACTGGTTGACGAAAATGCAAATACGCAGAGTGCTAAATCAGATACAGACAAAAAAGATACAACCGAAAATGTTCAACAAAAAGACAAAAATGTAGCATTTACAGGGCTTGTATCACAGGCAGGGAAATCTGCAATAAAAGAAGGCAGTATAAGCAAACTTCTAAAGAATTTTGAATTTAACGGCGCTTCAATGTCTGTACCCGCCATGCTCACATTATTGTTCGGGTTCTGTCTGCCGCCCCGATATAAAAATGCTAAAAGCGACAAGGAACGGAAAGAAATCTTAGTTCGTGATATTGCAAGCTTCACAGCTATATTATTCGGCGCTAAAGCTTTGTCCCGAGGCTTTTCAGATGCATTTGCAAAAATGTCAGGTCTTACATTAAACGTAAAACCTGAAAATCATAACAAAAGTTTATTCCATAAATTGAGAAACTACTTCACTGCAGGTTCAGGCGTAAATGTATTATCCAGCGAACAGATTGTTTCCAAATACAGTCATATTGATGAATACAAAGACGGTATTAACGGATTCTTCAAATTCTTGGAAGAAAACGGCGGAGATGTTAAAAAAGTTCTGTTGAATATTGACAAAACAGTTAAAGAAGCTTCTGAAACAATAATGAAAAAATTCAACGGAAAATCACTTCAGGAAGCAACATCAGAAGAAATTCACGAAGCATTCCGCAAAGCAAAAGGCTCTGAAGCTCTTGAAAAAATATATACAGTATTCCACTCAAAAGAAAATAAATTTATTAACAGAGCTAAAACATTCAACAGCGCATTTGGCTTTGCCTCGACAATCATTCTTGTACCGGCATTTATGATGTGGCTTGCACGTTACTGTGAAAACATGACTAAAAAAGCTGTAGAAAAAGAAAAGGCTGAGAAAGCGAAAGCATCAGATGCCACAGTTCAGCCTCAGACAAAATCTGTTCAACAGTCTCAAACAACAACTTCTGCTATACAGGCATCATCATATATTCCTACAAATAAACCGACAATGGCAGGTTTTTTGAATAATTAGCAAAAACTGAAAATTCTTTAAAAAAATGAGTTTGTAAACTATTTTTACAAACTCATTTTTTTAATCTGTTTTTATTAAAATTACTCTTCCATTAAAGCATTGATATCAGCAACCATAGCATCAGGGTCAAACCCGTGGACTTTAGCACCTGCTTCTAAATTTTCAAAATGAGCAGCAGCACATCCGATGCATCCCAAACCGTATTTTTGGAATACTGCAATACTTTCAGGACACTGCTGTACTATATCCATAATATTCATATCTTTTGTAATTTTACCTGCCATAATTTAAATTTAACCTCCTTATTTGACTTTATATACAATATCATTAAATATATTATATAATAAAAAAAGAAGGATGAGTAATGGAATTTATCAAAAAATTATTTAAAGATGACGACAAAGTTATAGGATTATGCAGCTTCAAAAAAAAAGCTCAAAAGAATTACGCATTCACCCCGCAATTCAGTAATGCAACACTTTTTTACAGTACAAACACTAAAAATAATTTTCTCTTATCCTAAACAGTACAACCTGGTGCCGCGTGTAGGATCCCCTAATGCATTTTCATAAACAATACCGTTTGGTCTTGCCGGATTTGCAGTTCCGAAATTAAAAGCGTCTTTTACAAAATGATTTACATTACGGTTAACACCGCTTACAGCTTTTGTTCCCTGTAATGAATTAATCCCTAAAAGTTTTTGTATAGACATAATTTTTTTACTCCATAATTTCCCTTATATATATAAAGTAAATTGCGGAACAAAAATTGCCTGAAAATTATAATTTATTAAGAAATATTAAGCTAATAAATCCAAATGCCTTGCTTGAGTCTCACTGCCTTTGACTTTTGGATGATTTAGATTATAATTTTCATTGGTTTGCTGAGTAAATAGTCCACTGTCAAAGCGATTAAAAGAGGTTCTGCTTTGACGACCGTTCTCAAAAAGATTAACAGCGTTAACCCTGAAAATATTATTCGGCTGTATAGCTTCAATTCCGTTCATAATTAATCCTTAAATATAATAAAACAGGTGAAAAACAGTTTTTTCAATTTTCGGATAAATCTTTACAAATTTAACAATTAATTATTGATCACTTTCGTGGTGCTCGTTATCTTTCATAAGTTTTGCAAAATCAGAAGGCTTAATACTCTGGACAAACTTTTTAAATTCCTGAGCTTCTTCCTCATCTTTTGCAGAATCTGTTGATACAGAACCGTTTGAAATAACATTTGCAGTAACAAAAATCGGAGCATCAACTCTTATTGCAACAGCTATGGCATCAGACGGCCTTGAATCAATCTCCAGCACTTTTCCTTCCTCATTTTTCAGATATAAAGTGGCATAATAAGTATCTTTTTCAACATCATTAATTTCTATTTTGTCAAGCTGATAGCCTGTTTTTTCAATAATATTAATGATCAAATCATGCGTCATCGGACGTGCAACATTAAGATTTTCAATCTTTCTGATAATTGCACTTGCTTCTGCAGAACCTATCCATATAGGCAGAGCCTTTCTATTTTCTTTATCATGCAAAACAACAATAGGGGAACCTGTTCTTGTATCAAGGGCAATGCCCATAACTTTCATTTCAATCATTTAAAATGCCTTTCTGTATAACCTTATCAATATTTTAGCTTAATTAACAAATACGGTCAAGAAAAATATTTACGAAAAAAAATATTTATGATATTATAAATATATGCACATGTCGTGAAAATATTTCACGTACAATTAAATAGAATTGGAGTAGTGGCCGAGTGGCTGAAGGCGGCACCCTGCTAAGGTGTTATGTGGGTATAACCTGCATCCAGGGTTCAAATCCCTGCTGCTCCGTTTTTAAAAGGCTTTCTAGCCTTTTATTTTTTAGATACCGTTTTTTATTTTTTAAATGCTCACATAAAATTTTTTCTTTTATAGCGTCTTTTGTATTTAAATTCAAATCACTCATTATTAATGAATAATTTTTTTTAAGAGAAATTTTCTTACAGATATTTCGCAACTTTTCAAACTTTTCCCGTCCAAATTCTCTTTTTGATTTTTTAGAGGTGCAGACAAAATAATTAAAATCGGCAAAAACAAAAATAGAAATATTGTATATAAATTACTTATCAAGCGGGTTGAAAAATTTTTATATATGTATAAATATTGTAATAATTAATTTACAAAAACAGGAGCTATACTATGGAAACAAAATGTTTAAATTGTTTGAATTTCAGAAAAGCAGTAATGATAGGATGCGGTTTTGTAGGTTCGGCATCTGTCTTCAGCCTTATGCAAAGCGGTTTATTTTCGGAAATTGCAATGATTGATTCCGACAACGCAAGAGCCGAAGGCGAAGCTCTTGATATAAGCCATGGAGTACCGTTCGCAAAACCCATAAAAATTTTTGCGGGGAATTACGATGATATTGAAAATGCTTCAATTGTTATTATTACGGCAGGGGCAAATCAAAAACCGGGAGAAACACGACTGGACCTTGTACACAGAAACATTGAAATTTTTAAAACAATAATTCCTCAAATAAAACAGAGAGATTTTAAGGGTATTCTATTAATAGTATCTAATCCTGTTGACATTTTAACAACCGTTGCCGTAAAGCTAAGCGGCCTGCCTCAAAACAGAGTGATAGGCTCGGGCACCGTTCTTGATACCGCGAGATTAAAATACGCAGTAGGAGAGCATCTCAATGTTGACAGCAGAAGTGTACATGCTTTTATAATCGGCGAACACGGAGACAGTGAAATAGCAGCATTCAGCAGCGCAAACATTTCGGGCATACCGTTAAAAAATTTCTGCGAAATGCGCGGACATTATAACCATGAAGCAGATACAGACGAAATTGCTCAAAAAGTCCGTAACAGCGCCTATGAAATTATTTCAAGAAAAAAAGCCACATACTACGGAATTGCAATGTCCGTAAAAAGAATATGTGAAGCCATTGTTCGTGATGAAAAATCAATTCTTCCGATATCTTCTATGATGAACGGAGAATACGGAATTTCTGATATTGCACTCAGCATGCCTGCAATTGTCGGGAAAAACGGAGTTGAAACAAAAGTCCCAATACAGCTTAATGAAAATGAAACCGCAAAATTGCTTGAATCTGCAAAATGCCTTAAAGATGTTTTGCAAACTGCAGATATATAAATTATTTTTTTTCCCGCACGAAAAGGAATAAAACAGGTATTAAGCCTATCGCTGCAAGGGGTATTCCGATAAAAAACTGTTCTATTTTTTCTTTTAACGGTGCTTCACGGTCAAACAATTTATATAAATGCTTATAAAACCTCAAAATTTTACGGCCCGCAGTTCTATTTTCAAAAATAAAATACCTATTTTCATGTATATAAGAATTGTCGCAATACTTCTTGTATTCGGATTCAAAATTATAAAAGCTGTACAAATCCATATACTGCTGTCCGCAGAACGGTTCATACTTACTTGCAGTTATTTTTAAATTTCTTATACCTGACTGCTTATATTCTAAAAATATAAAATTATTTGCAAGACATATCTGAGATTTTTTATTAATTTCATCTGATATCTCAGAACAGTCTTCCATTCTTATATCGTCAAAATATTTGGAAAAACATGAGTAACCGAGATATTGTTCGGGAGCAAATTTCCAGGAAAATTTTGAATAAACTGATTTTTTATCTTTATTTTCAGGATATTCAAAATAATTTGAAAAATACGGTTCTTCAACAAGCGGAGAAGAAAACAAATATTTTTTTACATCTTCATTCAACCCGAAAAACCACCAATCGGAAATATGAAAAGCGATCTCTTGATGTTTGTTATGTTTAACTTCCGCATATTTTGAAAATAATGTTGAAGCAAGTATGCGATGTTCAAAAAGTTTATACTCATTACACCGTTCAGGGAATTTATCAAACATCTTCAAAAAATCAGTATTATCAATAACCGAGTCAGTCCGCAATTTTAAAATATATTTTCCGGAAGCTTTTTCCAGTGCGGAATTTGTAGAAATAATCATACGGTTTAAGTTACCGTACAATCTTTTATTTTTAAAATTTTTCTGCAGAATTCCCCCGGGATCTTTATTTAAAATAAGAATATCATATTGCAAATCTGAAACATCAGAGTTTTCCCAAGTGGATAAAATAATCTCCGCTTCAGGCAAATTTTTTCTTATGCTGTTAAGACAATATTTTGTACGAATTTTATGTACAGGCCCCTGGACTACAACGCTTATATCTCTTGATTCTATTTTTTCAGGCATAAAACCTCCACGCACAATGAAAATAAAAACTTACAAAAATAGAGAAAAGTTGAAACCAATTCAATCGGCTTTTTCTTCGGACTGCCAAATAGCAATAAGACAAAATGTTTTCTTAGTTGTTCAAAATATTTTATCTTGTATAACTTTTCCCAAAACACAACATCTTTTATCTCAAAAGAATCATCACAATATTTTTTATAATCTTTTTTTTGTTCTTGTTCGGAATAATATTCAAAAATATTTTTTGAACGCATTACTGTACCTTTATACTGTTTTTTCAATGTGTATATACCCCATTGCTCAGGAGCAAACACTCTGAAATTATTTATAACAAAATCTTCCGAAATCCTTGTATTTTCATCATATACATCCAAATAATTTTCAAACTTTAAATCCTTGAAAACCTTTAACGCATTACTGTATGTAAAATATTGTTCCGGAGACATCTTCCACAATCTTGAAGGATACAAATCGTATTCGTTTTTTTTATGAAATTCAAAATATCTTGAGAAATCAGGTTCTTGAACAGCAGGGATATTAAAAAACTCCAATAAATCATCTCTTAATCCTAAATAACACCAGTCTGAAACATGAAACAAAAGGGGTTGTTTCAATTTCCTAAATGAGACATACTTGATTGAAAAAATATCATAGGCAAAAATTCTTTGTTTAAAAAGAGAAGATTTCGTATTTCTAATTTTAAAATCATCAAAAAGTTTTAATACATTATCATTTTTGAAAACCAAATCACTTCTCATTCGCAGAACATATTTACGCTCAGCTTTTTCTATACCGTTTCTGCTCGAAATTAAAATTCGGTTTAAATTATTTACTTTCTGCCCATTTATCTCAAATATAACAGCTCCCGGATCATTATTTAATACAAGAACATCATATAAACCCTCATATGAGCTCACATCAGAATTTTTCCAGGTTGACAAAATAATTTGAGCTTCAGGCAAATATTTTCTAATACTTTTCAAGCATGGAATAGTTTCACAAGGGTTAACAGCCCCCTGAATAACTACAGATAAGTCTTTGCTTGAAATTTGTTTCAAAATATTCCTCCAGCCATTTTATACTTTATATTTTATATCAGAAAATAAATACTTTTTTACAATTATATATAAAAAGAACAATATAACAAATAGCCAAAAGTACAAACTAAATTCGACTTATCTGTCTTTTGCCTGTCTTAAAACATCATCCTTATTCATCTTCTCCCAGTTTTCAAATTTTATAACTCTGTCATCTATTGTTATATCAGCATTAGGTTTGCCAAAGAATATTTCATCATACTGTATACCGTTTTTTTCAAGCCAGTCAAGTGTAATTTTACCGACATTTTTCATTACTTTGCCGACATTATGCCCCTGAGTTTGCATATTTCTTGCAGTATTTATTATAATTGTATGTCCGTCAGCTTTTAAAGCATCTATAAATTCCTTTGCTCCGGGCATAACTTTCACATCCGCATAAGTTTCATCAGGCTTCTTTATTGTGCAGATTGTCCCGTCTAAATCAATACATATTCTGAGCTTCTTTTCTTCCATTTATACATTTAACCTCGTCATTTTCTATATTTATGATATCATTTAACAGCTCTATTGCTTTTATATAAAACATCTTTTGTCTTGAAAAATTATCTTTATGTAAAGGTATCATTGACAAGAATAACAGCCCTTCTATAAACTTTATTTCTTCAGAGTTGTATCCGTTTTCTAAAGCCAATTTATCAAAAACATTTACAAGAACAGAGTAATCTGCACTTGACAAAATTTTATAATTAAACTCTCCGTCTGCTTCTTCAAGTCTGAACATTCCTTGAACGATAAAATCATATAAACCGGCTGTACTATGCCTTAACTTTGCAATATCATATCTTGGATCACCCCAGATAGTAGGTTCTGCATTAAGCCGTCCTCTTGGGTCAATCAGTTTAAAAACATAATTATTTGAATCAAACAATATATTAGAGAAACAATAATCCCCGTGAATTATTGTAAATATACCATTGTCTGCTAATTTTAAACAAAGCTTTCTGATCTGTTCTCCAAGCAGAGAAATACCTCTGTATTTCCTGCCGTTTATATATATATAATCTTTATCTAAAAGAGATTTCCAATAAGAATCCTGCTGTTTTAAATCATTCAATCTTGCTTTTGTTTTTTCGTAATAAAGCCACTTTAATGCATCTGAATCTACCGCAGAAGTATAATTTTCTAATCTCTTATGCAGTAAAAACAGCTTTTCAAGTATACATCGCCAGTCTTCAATATTAACCTCTCCTGACAAATACAGTTCCTGCAGAGACTGATAGCCGTATAATTCCTGAACTAATTCCGCAGAATCTTTATTTTTTTTAAAGCTTACAAGACGCGGACAGCATATCTTTAATTCATCAGGAATATTCTCATACCAGAATGCCTCGTCCTCCAGTTTCTGTGTTTTTGTACTTGTTTTAATAAGCAAACCTCTTCCAGTATCTACGGAAATTGAATTAAAACATCTAGCATTAAACAAAAGATTTTTAGCTTTTATTAATCCCGATGTATGCCCTAAATCATACCAGTCATCTGTTAATCTTGTTTTAAGTTTATATCGTTCCTGATAAGCTTTCAATGCCGTTGAAATTTCCTTTTTAAGCATTAACCTTGATTTTATACAGCAGTTCAAAAGAAATTTTGTATCAGAAAATGCATAATATCCTACAAGAGCAAATTTATTCTTCAAATCAATATTTTTCTGTTTATCATAAAAATCTGCAGCATAATTATTTGAATCAACTTCTGCAAGACACCAGTTGTCAGATGTTGTAATATTTTTTGAAACAAAAATCACATCCGTATCATCATTTATACTTTCAGGAATTAACGTATCACCGAGTATAACCCTTGTCGGTAACTTCATATCAGCCCTTTGCAGCGAATATTTTAAAGAACTCAATATATTTTTTCTGCTGTTTACAAGAACCAGTTCAATATCAAAATTTTCACAAAGTATATTTTTAATATAATCAATAAGTTTTAAATTATTACTGCATACCGCTATTATAAATTTATCAATGCCGTATTTTTTTAAATTATTTAACTGCCACCATATAACAGGTTTTCCCCGCATAGGAAGCAGTGCAAGCGAGGAATAAAATCCTACAGGCATATTTTCGTTTCTGGTTTCTCCGCCAAAAAGCAGAATATTATTAAATCTTTGCACATTGCCTCCTTACATATTCCTTTAACTGTTCAGGAGTTCCTACGCAGTCAAAATGTGCTATATCAAATATACCTATCTTATCAGTCATTTTTTTTAAATGATTATAAACATTTGACATATAAAATTCGCCTTTTTGCAAATCATTGCATACAACAAGATCAATAACGGCATCTTTAAACAGTTCAACATTTTTAAAATAATACATACCGCAAATTGCATGATTTGAAATTACTTCTTTTTCCTTTGTCTGTATTAAAAAACCGTTTTCATCAACACTGGCATAAGAAAAACAGGGATTATCAGAATTTATTGTTAATAAAGCACCGCCAAGATTTCTTATTCTTACATCTGAAATAAATTCCTTGACATCATTACAATCAAAAATATTATCAGAATCCGCAAATATAACATCGTATTCCCGTTTAATCTTTTTATGTGAAGCTAATGCCGTAATTGCAGCACCCATAGTCAATTTAGGCACTGAAACAAAATCAAGAATATATTTATCCCTTAATTTTTGAAGCTGTAATTTCTGTTCCGTAAGAAACTTTTCCTGCAAAACAAGAATGATATTTGCATCTATTATTCTAAAGCTGTCCAACACATGTTCAATCATCATTTTTCCGTTAAATTCAATAAACGGTTTTGGAACATTATAACCTTCAACGGCAAACCTGCTGCCTGCACCGGCCATGGGAATAACTATATTTACAGGCGTATTTATCGGCGACCCGTCAGATAAATTCTGATTATTAGTAATTGAAATTGTCATAAAACAACCTTTTAAATACTATATTGATTATTTTATCACAAATATTGAATTCAACATATTTATAAAAATGTAATATAGCCGTAAGTACTATTTTTACTTACCTGTTTTTTGCAATATTTTATTGCCGCTTATCTCATTTTCCGGAAAGGCTTTTTTATCAATATGCATTAAGATATTTTGATAATACGAACAATCTGATAGATAATCAGAATAAGAAATTAATTTCTTATTTTTTAATCTTGCTACTCTTTTACAAAAATCTTCAGGTACTAACTTGTATTGCCAAAAATACTCAAGATTTTTATTCATCTCAGAATAAAAATCGCCTGTTACAAATTGTCTTAAATTTCCTTTTTCATTCTGGAATAATAAAATATCTGATTCATCAAATTTATGAGCAAATTCTATTTTAGGCTGTTCATACTCTTTTAAACAAAACCTGCATCCTAAAATTGTTAATACTTTACGTTTCCTGGATAAAACTTTTTCATTTTTGACTGAAAAGACGGTCTGACACGGTTTTAAATATTCTCTTACAAATTTTGTATAAAAACGATATAAATCTTTCCAATATTTAAAATATTTTACAATATATTCGATATTTATAAAGAAATTGTTGGAACGCCTGAACGTAACATTTTTAATATATTCTGACAATAAAGTTTTACGATACCAGTTAAATACTCTTTTTGAATACCCTAATTTATTGGCAAAGCTGTATACCCACAAATTATTAAAATAAATTCTCGGGCCGTCATTATTATTTAACCAGCTTTGAACTCCTACCCGATTAATCACAATCGGATATTTATCCGCAAACAAATAGGAATTCGGCCAATTTTTTGCAATATAAAGGAGAATATAAATATGAATCCAGTCTTTTTTATAAAACTTTTCCAGATCCGGAATTTGATTAAAATATTCCTTTCTGAAAACCAGATTTGTATTAGGCCAGGCTCTGTCTTCTACATCAATGATAAAATTATCAGAATCATTGTTATATATTTTATCTTTTATTGTAAATTTTTCATTTAAAGATTTTCTTGATACGATTAATCCGTAATAATCATTTCTCAAATAATAATTAGATAAAACAAGAACAGATAAATCTTCATTGTTTAATAAAACATCATATAATCGTTTCAATCCGTTTGGTGAATAATAATCATCATCGCCGAACAAATGAATAAATTTTCCCGAAGCAATTTCACAGCATTTCATTACATTTCTGTCATAACCGAGATTAGCTTCATTACGGTTGTAACGGATAATATCAGGATACATTTCCTTATATTTTTTCATAATATCAGGAATCTCATCTGTGGAACAATTATCAGACACAACAATTTCCACACCAGATAAATTATATTCTTTTATTTGTTTAAGGATAATATCAATATTATTTTGAATATATTTTGCACCGTTGTATGTCGGAATACAAATTGATAATAATTTAGAATCTGCCACCATAATTTCTTAATACTCTCTTTCTATAATAATCAGCTCGCTTTAAGATTAGCATATTGAAGAAATCAATATACCATTTTTGACTGTAAAGAAAAACTTCGAGCGGAGAAAATACCCCCCCCCCGTTAATATTTCTTAACATTCTGTTCATAAATTCTTTCCAGGTTTCAAAACGTTTTAACATACTCCATTTATATAAGAAATATGCAAAATTCCATAATAAAGCTTTGCCGAAGAAATTATGCTCTTTATTTAAGAAATATAATTGATTAATTACATTTGCAGCTTCTTCCGGGAAAGGCCCATTATGAAAAACATTAGAATCATTCGTTGCAGATTGTCTCCAACGAATACAAGTGTCTTGAATATATGCTACATTACCTAACAAATTAATTTGACAATTAAAAATAATATCATGTAATTTTCCATATTTTTCAGGTTCATATTTAACTTTTTTATATGCAGAAGTAAGATAGATGTTTGAAGCAAAATTAGGTCTTGCGAGAAGTAAATGCAAATATACACCATCTTTTATGTTATAAAGATTATAATTTTTTAACAAGACAGGCCAATTATTGTTATCGACATTGTATAAAGCCGCTGCCCCACCAGTACACATAACTATATTTTTGTTTTTTTTAAATATATTCATAGCTATTTCAATGTATTCAGGATGAATTGCATCATCATCGTGAAAAATAGCAGTATATTCATTCTCTGCAAGCTCTTGTGAGCGAATAAAATTTCCTGCGTTCCCCAAATTTTTTTCATTCGTTATTACGGAAATATTTCTATCCGGAAATTTTTCCTGAACCTGCCTTATTATTTCCAAAGTACTATCAGTACTGCAATTATTTAAAACTTTAATATTAAAACCTTTAGCAGTCTGTGTACAAAGACTTTCGAGCATTATTTTTAAATATTCTGCTCTATTATATGTTAAAACGAACACATCTAAATTTTTACAATTCATAAAATCCTCCGGACTAGACTCCAATAAACATTCTTGTATTCTTAATTCCTAATTTATTTAATATAATTTTTAATACCCATAAGACTAATAAACTTGTAGTTAATACAGTGAAAAACACCCCAAAACTAGTTAAACAGCATTTTAAAGTATTTTTTCCTGTAAACAAAATATGTGCCCCTCCAACATGCACCCAATACAAAGTATGATTATGTAAGTAATTTATTATATATCCATGTATAAAGAAAATTCCAAACGAATACTTTGCAACAAATTTCATAAACTTATCCAGAAATTTATTGTTTTTTATTTTTTCTTCAGCTAACATTAAACCACTCAGAAGAACAAATGTTTCAATAAATTTTGAGATCAACTCTGCAAATCGCCCCCCCCCCGAAACATCTATTTTTATTATAAATAAATGAATTATAAAATGAAAAATATAAAGAAATAATGAAATTTGAAAAATTGTTCTCAAATACGCTCTTATTTTCGCATAATTATTACTTATGTATTCACAGATTTCCATACCTAGAAGATAAAAAAATGCAAACTTGAAAAAACATTTAAAATAAAAAGCAATATTCATCCAAAGAATTTTTAATAAACTTGATTCATAGGGATTAAAACCTAAAAACATATTTATACTTGAATATCTAGGCACAATTAAACATAATATCAAAGAAGATAACAAAAGTGTTATATGAATTTTTTTATTTTTCCATGAATACAAAAATAACGGAGAAAATAAAAACATTATAGAAATCATACCTATAAACCATACTGGTCCATTTACTATATATCCTCCGACAAGGACGCTAAATAAACGCATTCCCGTTGTTGCTTTTGTTAGTGCCCAATTCTCAGGATTTTGAAAAGTATATAACAAAGCCACAGGTAACAATGTTACAAAAAACGGACAAATAACATTGATTAATTTCTTTTTAAAATATGTTTTTATTTCGAACTTGTACGATAGATATTGAAATAAAAATCCTGCAATAAAAACAAAAAAATACGTACCACCAGCAAATAAAAGAGTATTAAACTCTAACATAGTACTTCGTCCCCAAACCAAAGTATGACCTGCAACAATAAAAATTATTGCAACAGCCCTGAAATAATCAATATAATCTAAATTATTCTTTTTAACTAACTGTTCTTGTTTTTCCATTTCTTAATTCCATATAAAACTTTTTCATACCGTCTTTGTAAGATGTAAATTTAAAATCCTTTATAAGATTTAATAATTTTGAGTTATCACCTGTATATTCTCTATTCATACCGGGATTTTTAATGATAACTTCAGATTTGTAATTAGAAAAATCATTAACTATTTTTGCTAAATCAACAATTTCTATACTTTCCGTAGGGGTTACGTTTATAAACTTCTCCTTTGTGGGATGATTTATAAAATATTCAACAACCTTACAGAAATCATCAATAAACAGAAAATCAAATTTCACATTTTGATTTAAAACAACAGGTTCTTTTGCAAGGTTTGAATTTACTATACAGGATGTAACACGGGATTTGTCTTCGCCTGAGCCGTAAATTCCAAACAATCTGAGATTTAAAATATTATCTTGTTCTTCTATAATTTTAGAAATAAGATATTTTGAATACCCGTAAGGATCTTTCGGAATACTTTTTCCAAAATCACTTTCCTTAATCTTGCAAAGCGGACGGCTCTTGTCATATTCAGCACCTGATCCGATTGTAATCATCGGACGATTTTTTGAAGTTAAATCCGCAAGATTTGTAAACATTTCTATATTAGGTTTTGCGACATCATCAACAGTCGCATCAGGAGTAATTCTGACACCGCATGAAGCCGAATGAATAATATATTCTATATTATTATCTTCTACATACTTTTTCACAGCCTCTTTATCAAGTAAATTTAATTGAAAACTTCTCGGTGTAAAAAGATTAAATTTATCCGATAGAACTTTTTTAATATGTGAGCCGATAAATCCGCCCGATCCTGTTAGTAATATATTCTTCACTACTGCATTTACCCCTCTTCTCCAAAATATAATCCAAATTGTTTTTTAATAAATTTCTGGCTGCCAATATAATGTGAGAAGGTATCGGGAATACCTATTCTTTTGAATTTAATCCCCTTCCCGCTTTCTGCAATGACTTCGGCAACAGCGCTGCCGAGTCCTCCGATAATACTGTGTTCTTCCATAGTATGAATTTCAACGCAGTCATTGACCAGCTTTTCAATTATGTTTTTATCAATAGGTTTAACAGTATGCATACTTATGAAATAAGGATTGCGCCCTTCTGCCTCAAGTTGTTTACAATAAGCTGCCGCATCCGGAAGCATATTGCTTGTTGAAATTACTGCAATATCGTTTCCCTCTTTTATAACAGAAGCCTTTCCGATTTCGATTTTGTTATTATCAAAAATACCTCTGTTATGACGTCCGATTCTTATATACATAGGCTTATTGCTATTAACAGATTGACGCACAATCTGCTCAGCCTCATTATTATCTCCAGGACAACATACTGTCATATTAGGAAGACTTCTCATCAAGGAGATATCTTCAATTGCATGGTGGGTTGCACCTGCAGCACCGTACGTAAATCCGGCACCTATCCCGACAAGTTTGACATTTGTATTCATATAAGCAACATCCAGACGAACCTGCTCAAATGCTCTTTCAACTAAAAAAGGGATAATTGTATAAACATA
The DNA here is from genome assembly GCA_949284415.1 of uncultured bacterium. Taxonomy (GTDB): domain Bacteria; phylum Cyanobacteriota; class Vampirovibrionia; order Gastranaerophilales; family Gastranaerophilaceae; genus Stercorousia. The sequence goes on from CASDVM010000020.1 coordinate 55,741, forward strand.
AGGTTTTTTACCTGCAAGAGCTAAACCTGCCGCTAAAGATACAGCATTTTGTTCTGCAATACCGCAATTTATAGAGCGCCCCGGGAATTTCTCGAAAAACGGTTCCAAAACCGAAAATCCCATATCAGGAGTAATCAATACAATATCCTTATCTTTTTCGGCAAGCTCTGTTAATGTATTTATAAATGTTTTTCTCATTAATATCTCTCCTCGATTTCCGCCAATGCAATCTCCAGCTGATTATCATCTGGGGATTTGTAATGCCATTCAAGTCTGTTTTCCATAAATGACACACCTTTACCCTTTGTAGTATCAGCTATAATTGCAACAGGTTTATCGCTCGTATAAGTTAAAGTTCTTTTCAGTTCATCAAGATTGTTTCCGTCAATAACTAATGTATCAAAGCCGAAAGATTTCACTCTTTCTGCAATATTTGACTGATTTATGACATCATTTGTAGCACCAAAACCTTGAAATTTATTAAAATCAACAATAAATACAAAATTATTCAGCTTATGAGTCGATGCAAACATTAAAGCTTCCCATACAGAACCTTCGTTACATTCTCCGTCCCCGCAGATTACAAACACTCTGCCGGAATTTTTGTCCATCTTTTTGGCTAGAGCAAAACCTGCACCTAAAGACGGGCCATGGCCTAATGAGCCTGCTGAAACTTCAAAAAACGGAGATTTCTCTTTATCAATATGACATGGCAAAGAGCCTCCATCAATAGAATAATTTTCAATATAATATTTTGATAATAAATCTCTATGATATAAAACAGAATACAAAGCTGCACTCGCATGTCCTTTGCTTAATATAATAATATCCCTGTCAGGAGAAGTTATATTATCTTTGTTTATATTTGCTACATCAAAGTATAAAGTATATAATATATCGACAACGCTCATAGCTGCACCAATATGGGATACTTTTGCTTTATGCACCATTTTTACTATTGTTTTTCTTATCTCTTTCAATATTGAATTTTTCATTATTTCATCACCAATTAAGTTTCTTAACAAGTTCCTTTTCCTGAAGCGACACAAACATCAGAAACTTTACTATTAATAAATTCCTTTATAGTCCCTGCAATTCTGTCAATTTCTTCATCAACAAGTGCAGGGAAAGTTCCTACCCAGAAAGTGTTATTCATAATAAAATCTGTATTCGGCAGCAATTTATAATGTTCTTCGGTTAATTCCTTAGAATTTATTAATTTAGAATTGCCAATTCTTAAATCAACTTCATTATCAACAATCATAGGCTGTCTCAGAATATTACCTGCGAATAATTGGCGAGTACCGACATTATGGCTTTCCAGATATTCAACCATTTCTTGTTTGGTAAACGGTGCATTTTCTTTTACGGAAATCAAATATCCAAACCAAGAGGGTTTTACTCCTTCCTTAATTTTCGGAAGAATCAAATAATCTTTCATATCAGACAACTTTTCAGTCAAACGGTCTGCATTATGTGTTCTGATACCTATAAATTTATCCAATTTATCAATTTGCGAGCATCCTAAAGCTGCCTGCCAATCAGTAATTTTCAAATTAAATCCTATATGAGAATACGTATACTTATGATCATATCCGAACGGAAGATTGCCTAACTGCTGTGAAAATCTCTTTCCGCAAACACCATCACGTCCCGGCGGGCAGCAGCAATCTCTTCCCCAGTCTCTAAATGACATAATTATTTTGTATAATAACGGATCATTTGTTATTACGGCACCGCCTTCACCCATTGTTAAATGGTGTGCAGGATAGAAACTAAATGTCCCGATATGTCCTATAGTTCCGATTTTTCTGCCTTTATATTCTCCTCCAAGAGCATCACAGCTGTCTTCTATAACCCACAGGTTATACTTTTGGGCAAGTGTCATTATTTTATCCAAATCATAGCTGTTACCTAAGGTATGCGCAAGAAAAATTGCTTTTGTTTTTGGAGAAATAGCTTCCTCTATTTTATCTGCATCAATATTATATGTGCCGATTTCACAATCCACAAATACAGGCACCATTCCATGCTGGATAATAGGATTAATAGTAGTAGGAAATCCTGCAGCTACAGAAATTACTTCATCACCTTTTTTCAAAGCTCTTTCACCCAATTTGTGAGATGTCAAAGCTGAAAAAGCCAATAAATTAGCACTGGAACCCGAATTAGTAGAAAGTGCATATTTAACACCGAGATATTTGGCAAACTTTGTTTCAAATTCTTTATTAAATCTTCCTGCAGTAAGCCACATATCCAGAGAAGCATCAATCATATTTAACAATTCTTCTTCGCCAAGAAGTTTTCCGCTCGGCGGAATATAATCAAATACCCGTTTTTTACCAAAAACTTCTTTATAATATTCTTTTGCGGCTTCTTTTACTTTATTGCGTAATTCTTGTTCCATTTTATATTTCCCTCATATTCTTTTATTTGTTCCAAAGTAAATTCATACATATCTTTATCTTTTGCATAGAAGTGTTTATACCAATCAACCGTTTCGGCAATTGCAGCATCTGCGGTATAAGTAGGTGTCCAGCCTAAAACCCTTTCTGCTTTTTCAATATTCAGCATTAAAAGATTTGCTTCATGAAGGTTATCTTTTTTATGAACAACAACCTCGCCTCTGCCATAATAATCGACAACTTTTTGAGCTACTTCAGCAACTCTCAAAACACTCTCCTCATTAGGCCCAAAATTAAAGCCTTCTGCATATTTTTTACCTTCTTCCAAAAGTTTTTGTCCCAACAGTAAATAACCTGATAAAGGTTCCAAAACATGCTGCCACGGTCTTACTGCAACAGGGTTTCGGATTTCTATTCGTTCTCCTGCATTAATATATCTTACACAATCAGGGATTAACCTGTCTAAAGCCCAATCACCTCCGCCGATCACGTTACCGGCTCTTGCCGTAGCCATTGCATAAGCGTTTTCACCTTGAAGGAAAGAACGTCTGAAAGAGGATGACATAATTTCAACACACCCTTTTGATGACGAATACATATCATATCCGCCCATAGGTTCATCTTCTCTGTAACCTCTATCTATTTCTTTATTTTCATAACATTTATCAGTAGTTACATTAACAAACGCCTTTACCGACTTACACTTTTGAGCGGCCAGCAAAACATTTAAAGTTCCGATAACATTTGTTTGATAAGTTAATAAAGGCTCGGAATAAGATAACCTTACAAGAGGCTGAGCTGCCAAATGAAAAATAATATCAGGTTCAAAATCCAGTAAAGTTTTCTCAAGCTTGCCAGCATCCAAAATATTCCCCGTAACAGATTTATATATTCTGCTTTGGATATTCAACTCTTTAAACATTGACGGGTGAGTATTAGGTTCTAAAGAATATCCGCACACATCCGCCCCCATTGAAGTCAGCCATAATGCCAACCAGCTTCCCTTAAAACCTGTATGCCCTGTCAAAAAGACTTTTTTACCTTTATAAATATTATTAAACATTTACAACCTCTTTGCTATTTAACCATTTTGCCCATGGTGCATTACCGTTTTCCCACATTTCAGTCAAATCGATTTTATCCTTAAGTGTATCCATCGGTTTCCAGAAACCGTCATGCTTATAAGCACACAATTTTTCATCTTCGGCAAGTTTTTCCAAAGGCTCGCGCTCAAAAATAACTTTATTATGAGAGCCGTCAATATAATCAAAGATTTCGGGTTCACAAACAAAGAAACCGCCGTTAACCCAGGCTCCATCGCCCTTTGGTTTTTCTTTAAATGACATAACATCGTTTGAAGATGAAAGATTTAAAGCGCCAAATTTTCCTGAAGGCTGGACAGCAGTCATTGTAAGATATTTGCCTTTAGCTTCATGATATTTAATAAGATCATTTATATTTACATCGGAAACCCCATCCCCGTATGTCAACATAAATCTTTCATTTCCGATATATTTTTGAGCCTTTTTGATACGGCTGCCTGTCATAGTATCCAAACCAGTGTATAACATTGTAACCTTCCAGGGTTCTGTCTGAATTCTGTGAATATCAACCGTATTGTTTAACATATCAACCGTTATATCCGAATACTGCTGATAATAATGAACAAAATAATCTTTTATAATATGAGATTTATACCCTGTTAATATGATAAATTCATTAAACCCGTAATATGAATAGGATTTCATTATATGCCATAATATTGGTTTTCCTCCGATTGCAACCATTGGTTTGGGGATTAATTTAGTTTCCTCTGATAAACGGGTGCCAAGACCTCCTGCGAGTATTACAACCTTCATTAACATACTCCTTTTATATTTTTATTTATTCTACATAATTTTATTTTAATAAAAGAAAACAGCCTCAGATAATACTTTATAACGAGTAGATTTTTTTCAACGTCAAAAATTTTTTTTCTGCTGATAAAAATAATTCTGTATAAAGAATAAAAAAGAATTACATTTAAAATAAACATAATTTTGTCTCTGAGAGAAAGAACTGCGAACACACATAAATAATTGTATAAATTTTGTTCAGGTTCTTTTTTTAAGTAAAAAAGTAATTTAGCAGAATTTAATTCAGTACAAAAACTGTTATGTGAAATAATATAATTTCTGATTTTCTTGTCTTTTATTAAATATAAAGAATTAGCATAACCGCTAATCCAATTCATGCCTTTTTGCAAAGGATGAATATTATCATAATTATAACCTCTGGTAAAAGAATATTCCCCATTTTCATCACGGTTGTCTCTGACTAAAACTATAGCATCAGAAACAATAGATATCTTTCGATTTTCATTTATCAACTTTGAAGCCAGTGCAAGATGAGGAAACATATTGGAAATATTAAATTCCATATTCCCGATAACAGTATCATCAATATTAGATGTTTTATAAATAACTCCTGGAACAAATGTCATTTGGTCAAACAATTGAGCAATATCATATTTCGGACATTCATACGTTGCAACTACAATTGCATCAGAATCATCTTGAATAAATTTTTCAACTTCACTCCATCCATCCCAGCAAAAATCATCATTATCGGCAAGAACCCATACATAATCTTTGCTTGCATTATAAAAAGCTTTTACAATATTGGCATTTCCGCCAATGTTATATTTATTTTTTTCATACACTAAATTATCATGCAATAGCTGATATCTGCGAACAACTTCAAAAGTTTCATCTGTCGAATTATTATCTATAACTTTTATACAAAAATTCCTGATAGGAGAGTCTTCGGCAAAAATGCGGTTCAATGCAGCATTAAGCCTTGATGCCCTGTTAAACGTAATTATAAAAATATCGAGTTTTTCAGAAATAGCGCTATTTACCAAACTACACCCCTTAATAAAACCAATTCCCTGCATTCCTTGAATAAAGGTAATAAAATATAAGAGTGAAGCCTGTCATCTGCTACATTGTTCTTTAAATAAAACTCTTTAAACTTTATTAACGGAGATATAGTTGTCATGCCAAAATTTTCCATATCCTCAAAGAAGCTGTATCACCGGATTCCGGTATAATAATCTAACATAACTTAAAATATGTTGAGTTATTATCTCTAAATACCAGAAATAATAGTAACACAAAGAAACAAAATTCTTCTCGGCATGGAAAATTTTGTTGAACTTTTCTTAATATTTCATGTAAAACTATAACCGTAAACAGTGATTTGCTTGAATTATGGCAACTTAACATATATATAGAAATGTTAAATTAAGTTTTACATTGAATTATTTATAAAATCATTGTTATTGAATAGCTGCTGTTTCTCCTTTCAATCGTCTGGCAATACGGATTTTTTCATGCCAAATTGCCTGTTTTTCTTTATATCTCTGCTTTGTTTTACCAAATACAAAATTTTTCAAAATTTTGTATTTTAAATATTTACGATAATTTTTTTTGTAATTTATTGTATATTGCAATTCAGTTGGTGAAATCGTTTTTTTATTTTTCAGTTCAATATATTTTGCTTCCAGATCGATAAATTTAAAATTTATATTCTGTATAATTGCATCTTCGGGTTTTATTTTTGATAAGTCTTTTTGCGATTCTAAGGAATTTTTGAGCCATTTCAAAGACTTTTGTTTTTCTTTTCCCAAAATTGAATTCACGCTCTCCCAGTTAATAGGTTCAAAGATATTTTTAAACTTTTCAACATCATGTTTTGAATGTAAAATTCTATTTTGTAGCTTTAACAAGCCTAATAAAGAATCAAATCTTGATGTATCCAAACCAAATGGAGTAAAAATAAAAAACGGAACATTAAAAATTATTGCAAAACAACAGGCGTGATATGAATTTGTGATTAACAGCTTACAATTTTTAATCTTACATAACCAGTCTTCTACATCTATATTATCCAATTCTCTTTGATCTAAAGTTTGAATATTTACATCAGATAACATGCTCATTACATATTTGTAAGCCTCGTCATTTTCTTTTACACCGATACTGTAGTTAAACACATAATCTTCTTTTTTATTAAAATCGTTTTGTTTAAATAATTGTGCATAATCATCTTCCTTTAAAAGCAAAGTCGGATCTAAGACCTGTGCTGCATCTATACCTAAACCTTTTAATATCTCAACTCCGCTTGTCTCCCGAACCGAACAATAATCAATTTTTTGCAGCCAATATCTTATTACCTGTTTATCTTCATCATTGATTATTAAATTCTTATTTCCAAAACTCGGAGCGTAGGAAATCCTTTTTTTGCATTCATTTATAAAACTGCCGCAGTAAATTTCCCGCGGGGTAAGTTTTTCCCACCAATTTCCCCATATACAATCAGAACCGAGTATTACACTATCCGATAATTCATTACATCGAATAAGAGAATTTAATGAATAATATTCCTCTGTAATTTGTAAATACTTTTCAGCAAACCTTTCAACAAAACAATTTTTACTTTTATTTGGAGCTAAATATGTTTTGAAATTTATCAATGCGCTGGTATAACCTAAAGATTTTATAACCTGCTGTAACGCCCAGGCTAATAAAATTCCGCCCATATTTTGAAAAGGCCAAAAGTTCAAAATTAATGTATCATATTGATTTCGATTGCAATATTCCGTAATTTCTTTCAGAGTTTTTCCCTCTTTCATAAGTCTGAAAAATGCCTGCCTGTTTGGATGCTGTTTTAGCGGAGTTTTTAATGTAATATTGTAATAAGAAGCATATTCTAACGGGACTTGCCTGCAAACCTGAAAAATATTTCGGATTTTATTAAATATATCATGACCTTTTTTACTATTAAGAAGTATCACTGAAGTTCCTTTATTATCATTCAAACTTTTATCAAATCTTTCTATTGCCCAGAAATCACCTATCGTGATATCAGCTTCCCGTTGAGTTTTTGTAAACGGACAGGTTCCGCAACTCGGGCGCAAACACATATTTTTAAGGAATGCCTGCAGGTATGCATTCTGCGAAATTGCCCCCCCCCCGAAGTAAGTTTTCCCCGAAATAGTAGTAGTAGTAGTAGTATAAACGGTCCAACCAGCTTTTTTATCTCTGAATGTACAATTTGCAAAAACATCATCTTTCTGCAAAGTTTCTTTCAAATACTTATCAAAAACTTTTTGCGGAGGAACACCATGACAAATCAAATCAACAGTATGCAATTTGTCATAATTTTTGCTCAAATAGCTGTATAAACCCGCAACCTGACATGGAGTTCCCGTAAATAATACAAATTTATCCCGATTTAACAAATCTTTAATTTGAGAATAAACCGTGTTTGTGTCTGATTGAACATATTTAGAACCGCGGAGTTTATACATATCTTCTTTTTTATCGATAATGATATGCTTCACATTCTGTCCGACAAATGCAGCTCCGCAAACATATCCGCCTTTTTCCAAAATATAATTTGAAATCAGAGTAAACGCACCGCCTGAAGAGCTCACAAATCTTGTTTCATCATCAGCCATAACTGCATAACAGTCAGGATTATTACCGTTATTGTTATATGTTTCCGATTTAGCCAATGACGGACAAGATTTCTTACAGAGACCGCAATTCGTACATTTTGAACTGTTAATAACAGGGTAAAAAAATCCTTCCTCATCTTCTTTCATCGTAATAGCATTAACGGGGCAAATATTGTAACAGGCTCTGCACCCGAAACATTTATTCTTTTCTTCAGTAACACAAGTAATATTATTCATGTTCTATATCTCCAACCTTCAGGGCAGGATTTCCCTGCATATAGCAACTATCTTTACAGCCTTTATAAACAGCACTTATTGGCGCAATTTTATTATTATTTCCGATTTCTGCATTTGGGAAAATCACACTGGCAGTGCCAATTCTATTACCGTTACCAATCTTTGCTCCGCCAAGAACTTGCGTTTTACCGCCCAAAAAGTTGAAATCCCCTATTTGTGCATCATGACCTATAACAACATCGCCATTAAACACATTTCCATTTCCTATTTTCACATTCGGACCCGGCGTAAACGGTGCTACAAACACATTGCCCTCACCGATTTCTACTGAAGGATTGATATAGACATAAGGAGCAATAAGATTAAACATATTTACCCCACGGTTTTTCAATTCACTATATATTTTTTTTCTCAGTTCCGGATAACCTGCGCCAATTACTGCGTATTCGTTAATATTGAATTTATGTTCTGAAACTTCTCCCAGATAAAAATCCTGTAAGTTCAAATAATCTACAGTATGCCCGTAACCGCCATGACCAAGAAAACCGGCAAACTGTATTTCAGGATTAGCCTCACTCATCCATAAAAGATACAAATAACATTCTCTGGCAAAACCATTTCCACCTACGATATAAACTTTTTGCATTACATGTACCCGCAATCTATTACGAAATTTTGTGTCGTAATCCACTTTGACTTTTTGGATAATAAAAAGACAATCATATTTGCAACATCTTCTGCTTCTCCGCAACCGAAAGGATATTTTGAATTTTCCTCTTCTATTTTATGTGCAGTAAGCGGAGTTTTTACATCAGATGGTGAAACACAATTTACCCTAACGTTTGAGTTAGCCAATTCTCTTGCGATGCATTTGCATGATGCAGCAATCGCAGCCTTTGAACCAGAGTAACTTGTATGTCCTTTGTCAGATTTTAAACCTGAAATTGAAGAAATAACGACAATTGATGCTCTATCACCGGTGTTGTTTCTCCTATCCGCGAAACCTTTCATCATAAATATTGGAGCAAAATAGTTGGTATCGAAAATTTTTCTCATTTTTTCCAATTCAACAATTTGCAAAGGTGCAAGTTCCGCAATACCTGCGCAATATGCCATCCCTTGGAATTTTCCATATCTGTTTTTTAATTCTTTGACATACTGTGGCAACTTTTCAATATCCGCAGATAAATCTTTAATTTCAATGTGCATATTTTCAGGATTTTTACAAGCATTCTTCATCGATATTAATCGTTCTTCATTTCTGGCAACGGCTACAACGCTTGCCCCCAGCTCATTTAATAAGAGAGCTGTTTCCCTGCCGATGCCTGAACTTGCACCTGTAACTATAAAGATATCTTCCTTGCTAAAACTAATCATTTATTTTATCCCCTGCCAGTTTTATTAAATCTGAAACATTTTCTACGCTATCTAGGTCATTTAAGGTGATTTCTACCGAAAAATTTTTTTTATAATATGCCATTATTGACATTTTAGATAATGAATCCCATTCAACATAATCTTCTAAAATATCCTTTTCTTGACAAGGTTCTTCTCTTTGCAAAATATCTTCCAATTGTATTAAAAATTCCTCTTTTTTCATTTTTCCTCTCCTTTACTTAATTCTTATAATCTTTTTTTATTGTTTACCTTCTAATTTATGAGTCCAATATTTTATCAACTCTTCAGCTGTCGGATGATCTTTAGATTTTACATAATTTTGAACTCCTGATAAATAAATATCTTTTGATAATTTTAATGATGCTGTGCCAACTGCTAAACCATTTCCGAATGCCGAACATATAAATTGAGCATCTTTATTAATATTATTTGCATATAGATAATTAATTGTTGTTGGGATTGAACACATTGTATTATTTCCAAAATTTTCAAATGCATCGTATGGTGCTTTTTCTTCAGGATAACCGCAAGCTGCTGCCACAGCTTGTACAATTTGTTTGTTAGCCTGATGTAACAATAATTTTTCAGTCTTTTCGGGCGTTATATCGGCATACTCCATCAATTTTTTTATAGATTCGGGGACTTGATTTATTGTAAAATCAAAGACTGCTAAACCATCCATATAACCATAAGAAAGTTTAGTTTCATACCCCGAAGGAGTTTTAATCGGCTTTAATAATTTAGCATTAAACTCGTCATTATCCCGTTTAAAATGCAATCTTGCACCAGAAGCCGGATTTATAATAGCCTCAAAGTCTTTACTTTGTGTTTCCAGGTTATAATGAGATATTACCTTGTCCTCATTATATTCCACCAATGTAGCAACACCTCCATCTCCAAAAACGGGAGCAGATATCCTGTTAGATAAATCCATACCTGCTGATGGTGTATCACCGACTAAAAGCAATATTCTTTTGCAGGCTTTTGCTTCTATCATTTGACTGGCTGTCCATAAACCATAAATCCATCCCGGGCACCCATGATGAATATCCATAGCTGCACATGAATTAGATAAGTTTAATTTATTATGAATATAAAAAGCTGTTGCAGGAGCAGAATAATCAGGTCTTTGTACAACATATATTAAACAATCTATAGTTTCTTTATCAATTTTCATATCCTTGATAAGTGTTTCCGCAGCTTGGATTGATAGGTCTGATGCAGTTACATCTTCATCGACCACTCTTCTTTTCCAGAAGCCGACCATTTTGCGCATACGATCAATCTTTTTTATATTATTATCATAATATTGTGCCTCATCATAAATATTAATTTCTTTCGGCGGTACAACCGTACTTATTCCGGTTATTTTCACATGCTCAAACTTGGATAAAACCATCACATCTCCTTTTCTCTTCTCACTTCTATACAAATTCTTTTCCCATTCCATAATGAAATAACAGATTCAAATAATATTTTTGAATTTATTCTTTTATTTATGCGCCACGAATATTTATTCAACAAATCAGCATAAATTTTTGCCAATTGATTATTCTTTGCAAAGTATCTGATATATAGAGTATTAATTAACGAAACAGGAATTTTTCTCTTAAAAAAATCCAAAAACATTGAATTATATTTGTAATCAAAACATTTATTTATTTCATTAATTACATTTGCACTCATATAATGCTGCGTATCACTGTCTTTAGATGAATAAACTCCGTTATAACTGAAGTTATAAACAGACATAACTTTGTCAATATAGTACATTTTTCCGAAATGTAAAAACCAAAACATTGAGGCAATGTCATAACAAACCATTATCGGATTTTTAACCTGTTCTAAATGTAAACATGATGTTCTATACATTCTTGAGGAATAATGAGGTTCAATATACTGACTGCGACAAATTTTCTTAGGAAAAGCAAACTTCCCTGATTTGACTTTTTTGTTTATAAATAAAGTATTATTTTTAGGATTTGCCTCATCATTAGGATATTTTCTATATGAATTATGGCAGCAGAAAGAACAATCCTGATTATTCTCCAGAATATTTACCTGCGTTTGAAGTTTAGTTTCATCACACCAGTAGTCATCACCTTCAAGTGTTGCATAATACTTTGTATCAATATTTTTTAATGCCTGAAATACATTACGGATACCACCGAGATTAGATTCCCTGATTACAGGAATAATTTTTTCCGGATATTTACGGGCATACATGCGAACCAGATCACTTGTACCATCTGTAGACGCATCATCCAAAACCAAAATTTTAAAATTAAAATCTGTTTTTTGCTCCAAAATGCTTTCTATAGCTTTTTCAAATGTTGAAACATGATTATAAGTTACAAGCAAAACTGTTACCGAAGGTTTATTATTCATAAAACCTCCTTTATAAGTTCAGCTATTTCTATAACTTTCTCGTTTTCCAAATCGGAATATAAAGGTAGGCAGGCAATCCTTGAACATATATCCTCTGAAACAGGACAAGATTGATATTCATCTAAATAAGGAAGTTTATTTAAACTTGGGTAAAAATATCGTCTCGGGAAAATATTATTTTTATTTAAAACTTCAAACACCCTCAAAAGTTGAGATTCATCTTTGAAAATTACAGGATAATATGCATAATTGTAATTTAATTCTTTCTGCTTTTGCGGTCTTTGAACCAAATGACCCAACAATTCGTCATATAAATCACTCACTCTTTTACGTTCTTTTATAATTTGCCCCACATAAGGAAGATTACTCAAACCCATAGCCGCATGAAATTCCGATTGCTTGGCATTTATTCCAAGGCAATAATGTTTATCCCCATTATGTCCAAATCTTTTAATAAGTTCCAACTTATCAGATACGCACTTATCCTTAACAATACATCCACCGCCTTCTATAGTATGGAAAAGTTTTGTTGCATGAAAACTACATGTAGATATATCCCCGAAGTTTAGCAATGACATCGCCCCCCCCCCGATAGACGAGCCAAAACAATGTGCGGCATCATATATAACCTTTAAATTATATTTATCTGCTATGTTTTGAATTCCTTTCACATCACACGCATAACCAAAAATATGAACAGGCATAATTGCTTTTGTTTTTGATGTAATTTTTTCTTCAATTTTAGTTATATCAATTGTAAAATTTGTTGGCTCAACATCTGCAAATACAGGTTTGCATCTTTCCCACAAAATCGCAGAAACTGTTGCTACATAAGAAAAAGGTGTTGTTATTACTTCTCCATCACAAATATCCAGAGCCCTTAAAGCCAGCTGCAAAGCAATTGTTCCGTTAGAAACGAAATGAAAATGGTTTAGTTGAAATTTTTCACAAATTTGATTTTCTAATTTTTTTAATAATGGACCCTGGTTTGTCAACAAACCGTTATTATAAATTTGCTTTATATAGTAAATATATTCATCCAATGGTGGAATAAAAGATTTTGTAACATTAACTTTTTTATCTTTTAGCATAGTAGACATAAATAACTTTCCAAAACCTATCTATTTACATTCAATAAAAAGCATATAACTAAACCCTGTCATATATTTTTATTTAAAATTATGCGTATGTCTAAAGTTAATCATAAACATATAAACATGTACAACTATTTATTAAGATTTATATATGTAAACATATATATTTAAAGATCCGGACAATTGAAATTTACTTTCTAAGAACATTAATAAGAGTGGAATTTTTATAGAAATTCAGGTAGCAAAAATTTTTATTTTCTATTTTTTAACTATCCGGAGGCAAAATATGCAAGTCAATCCAAAATCAAATACAAATTTTTCGGGTACATTTATCATAAAACCTAAAACTAATGAGATTAAAGAAACTATCCCAAATCTTATAAAAAAAGGAAAACAAATATTTTATGACGTTAAAAATGAAGGCGATATTGCAATCGTTACAAGAGACACGTATGATGGCAAAATTAAAGATTTTATAGAATCTTCAAACCTTGGTTTTGAATATTATCCTGAAATCTCTACAAAAAGCGGACTGGATGACGAAATTCCATCTACATTAAAAAATATACTGGATATAAAAAATAATTGTGTAACAGATAATATGCAAACGTTAAATAAATATTTACGTAAACATAAAATTCACCTCAACAAACAAATTGAATATCTCCATGAGGCAATGAACACACTAAGACTGAATATAGAAGACTTAAAAATCAAATTGAATGATAAAGGACTCTTTGTTATACGTGATGAGTCAAAAAAACGTACAATAAAATCCACGGGATTTCGAGGCGGGGCAGCGTTAATTCATGTTATCCCTGATTCTCACGCGCAGGAATCTAAAAAAATTATGCTTTACAAAAACGGTAAAGAAGTCCAAAAAGAATATAACACACCAAATGAAATTTTTAATTTTCTTAAAACTTTTAAAAGTTTTATAGATTCAGATTAATTATCATAACAATAGATTTATAAAAAGTTACATGGATAAAGCCTGTTCAAAATCTAAATCTTTAATATCTTCAATGTCTTTTGCACGTTCCCGATTATTTTCATACAAACCATGCTTTACAAATTTATTAAAAGAAGAATATTGCCGGTCTTTTACATTATTTACAAGTCCATGTTTAACAGGATTGTAGTGAACATAATTTATTAGATTAATTAAGTCTTCTTCATATGTAATAGTGTGTTCGAAAAATCTGCGTCAAAATATCCCTTTTTCACCTTTATTAACATAACCGTAGATTGGGGTAGTAACTCAAACCTACAAACCAATATTTTATCTGATGTTTTATTTAAAAAATAAAATAAAAGTTGAACTAAAGTTGAATTTTTCTGTAAAAGAACACATGGTTTGATTTTTGGGGACACTTTGTGTTGGGGTAGAAAGCCCAACCTACAACTTGTTCTTTTACTACTCATAGTGAAATAGATGGAAGTCCTGAAAAACAAGCATCATTACTAAATAATATATTTAGATTTATAAAAGAAAAGGCAAGTGAAAATGCTGCATTTAAAGAAATAGACATTGAAATGAATAATCAATTTTAAAAAAGTTGACCTTGTACATCAGCCGGCAGCAGATACGGCTTTGTCGTTTGGGCATACCTGCCCAACAAAAATGGGACTTTAATCGGACTATAAAAATTCCTTGATTTCAGTAAATTACAGACTGATTTAAGGCTACTCTTTGTATCTTAAAGTCCTAATAAAGTCCGATTGGGGTCATTTATGAATACTACATCAAGTAACTTCCGACCGCTATAATTTAGTATTGTTAGGCAAGTATACCCAAACGACATTTAATAATTTAAATCCGAATCGGACATTAAAATACATTTTCATTATACATTTACTGGAAGATAAGTGTTTCAAAATAGCTTGAAACACTTATCTTTTAAACCTTACGCGTGGAGGGATTCGAACCCCCGACCTTTTGGTTCGTAGCCAAACGCTCTATCCAGCTGAGCTACACACGCTTAATATTTTTGGTGCGGGGAAATTTTTAACAAAATTATTTTAACAAAAAAAGATTAATTTTCAAGTTTTTTATAAAAAAATAAAAAAAAGGTATTATCATTAATCTTTTTAAAATTAAATATGTTATTCTCTCAATTAGAGGTAAATTTATGGAAAAATTAACAAAAAGAGAAGTTGCAATATTAAAACTTATCAGACTGGGTTACGAAAACTATGAAATTGGTCAAATTATCTTCATAAGTATTCATACTGTTAAGGCACATATCAGCGCCATTATGAGAAAATTAAATGCACGCAACAGGACTAATGCAGTATATATTGCAATGATTAACCACATGCTGGATGATTAAATTCGTTACAATTTGATTGGTTTTCCTGCTCGTTATATAATAGTAATGAGCGAGAGTGTATCTATGAAAAAATTACTGATTTTATTATCTTTTTTATTTATATATTTAATTACATTTGTCCGGAGTGCATACGCGGGAGAACTTTACAAATTTTCATCAGCGAATTTTGATACTTCAAATTCACTAATAGTATTATCTGCACAGGATACTCAAGGGTCATCCGTGCTTTCGAATATAAAACTTGTTAAAATGGAAAACCCTTCAAGAGTTTATTTTGACATAGATTCTTCTATCATAACTTTTCCAAAACAGGATTGGGTCTTTAATTCAGGCTGTATTAAAGAGGTTAAAATCAACCAGTTTTCGACAAATCCGAATGTTGTACGCGTTGTTTTATATTATGACAACGGTTTTAACCCTAATGATATTGAATTTACAAGAATTAAAAATAATATCATAATCAAGCTTAAAAAAGGTATTATAGGTGATAATGAATATTTTCATAATACATATCGGGATGAACATTCTTCAGCCGGCGATTTTTATGAGTATTTAACTATTACAACACCTGTTTCTCAAAGCCGGGACTCTCTTGTCGGTCAAATTCAAGAAGCGTTTAACACTCAGGCCGAACAAATAATGGAGAGAAAAGAACTTAAACTTAATACAAAATATTATTTAAACAATATAACACCTAAACAAAACGGAATTCTTTTAAACGGATTTGGATCTGTTACAATCGAAAAACCTATGATATTATACAATCCTACAAGAATTGTGTATGATCTTCCAAATACTCTTGTAGACATGAAAATAAGAAATAAAGAATATAGAATCAATGAAACAGAAACCGTAAAAATCGGACAATTTTCAGTAAATAAAGCAAGAATTGTTATAACAACAGATGCTGTCAGCGATTATATTCCAATATATTCAAGCGATAATCAGTCTTTAATAATTGCAAATTATAAAAAAACTAATAATTCAACATTATATAATCATTCCAGCAATGCAATCAGCTACAGCAAAGAAAAAAAAGATTCCCTTACGGAATCAATGATTATTAAATTTGATTCATCAATAGTACACGGACTTGACAGATATAATGATAAGGTTATTCTCTATCTTTACAATGTTTCCAAATACAGTGATGAAAACTTTAAAAACACATATAAAAATACATTCTTCAATGACTCATATATAGAATTGATGCCTAAAATAGGGTTAAAACTTGTTATTCCGACACAACAGGACGCTATAGCAAGCACATATCTCGGTGCTGACGGAAGAAGTATTAAAATTACAGTTAAACAGGCTAAAAAGAAAGATACAGGAATTACAGCTAAAGAACCAATAATGCTTAATCCTCCGGTTAACAGCACAATATCATCAGGGAAGAAAAAAGTTGTTATTGATGCAGGGCATGGCGGTTCTGATGCAGGCGCAATCGGCGGTGATATTTACGAAAAAGACATTACACTCGATGTTTCCAAAAGAGTGGAAGAAATCTTAAAGAAAAAGGGATACCAAGTATTAATGACAAGGGATGATGACACTTATGTCTCACTACAGGACAGAGTTGCTGTAAGTGAAAATTTCACTCCTGATATATTTGTAAGTATTCACGTAAATTCAAGTGTAAGACCAGAGATTACAGGCGTTGAAACACATTACTACCATCAGGAAAGCATGTCTCTTGCACAAACGGTTCATTCGTCTTTTGCAAGTGCTGTTCAATCGCCAAACAGAGGTTTGTTTAAATCTAAATTTTATGTTATAAATCATACTACATGTCCCGCAATCTTAGTCGAAATAGGCTTTATTTCAAACAGCGGTGAAAGAGAACAGCTAATTGGCAGCAAACGCAAACAGGCAACGGCAAAATCGATAGCTGAAGGTATTGATAATTATTTTAAACAGTATAAATAGAGAAAAAAATGACCCAGTATGATAAAAGACCAATAGCATTTTTTGATTCCGGCGTGGGCGGACTGACAGTCTATGCCAAAGTAAAAAAACTTCTCCCTGAAGAGAATTATTTATACTTTGGCGACACAAAAAATATGCCTTACGGAGAAAAGACCGAAAACCAGCTAATAGACTTTGCTGACAGAATTTTTAAATTCTTTGAGCAGGAAAATGCAAAAGCAGTTGTAATGGCCTGCAATACAACATCAGCTATCACCTATGAAAAACTTAAAGACAAATATAACTTTAAAATATACCCCATAATTCAGTCGGTGAGTTCATCTCTTGCAAAAATGGAAAACTTGAGAAAATTATGCATAATTGCAACCCCTGTAACAATAAACTCACATGCTTATTCCCGAGAAATTACAAAATACAATGATCAAATTCAGGTAAATGAAATACCTGCCCCCTGCTGGGTAAAAATTGTCGAAGAACACAGAATTAATCAGCCTGAAAGTATTATGGAAATCCAAAATATTCTACACAAAGCAGAAGAATTTGAACCGGATAAAATAGTTCTCGGATGCACACACTATCCATATCTTATGAGCATTTTAAAAAGATTTATGCCGGTGGAAAAATTTATTGATCCTTCAACTTATTTTGCACAAAATATAAAAGAAGATCTTGAAAAAAACAAATTACTGAACAATAAATTTGAGTTTGAAAAGTTTTATGTAAGTTCAGATCCGGAAAACTTCAAAAAAGCATCAGAACTGTTTTACAAACTTAAAAAAGCTCCCTTATTAAAAAGTGTCTGATTTTTTAATAATATAATCTATACAGCTTTCATAATCAGGCATTACAATAACGGAAGGATTGATTTTATCAGGAGTAACATTCAATACTGAAGTATTTTCTTTAACGGCAAGAACAGGAATATTATTCTTTAAAGCTTCAAATACAGGCGTTGACCCCAAAGCATCGTAAGGCATAACAAGATAATCAAGATTTTCAATTGAAATTCCGCCGTAACAGCTCAATTTAGGTGCATTATTCAACCCTATCAATATACACGGAAGAAATGTCGGAGTGATATATTCAGAAGCCGCACGTGGATCTACTTTCGCAGCTGATATCTGATAATCATTGAATGCAGGAGAATGCGCACAAGGGACATTCAATTCTTTAGCAATATAATGAGACAAAATAGCTTCAACACCGCCTACAGGATCGACTCCTATACCTTTTGAATAATCGGGATTGTCATTTTCAGGCTCATTAAAAAGACAAACAAGAGCAATTGCATCACATCCTCGCGCCAAAAGTTTTTTGGAAGCATCAAGCAGTGTAACGGGATTTTCTGCATAACCTGTTGAAATACCGCAGGCATCTATATTAAAACCTACACCGACATTTTCTACAGTAACTTCATAGCCTACAATATTAATGCCATACACACATTTTACTGCATTTATGGTATTAATATGCACCTGCAATACATCTGCAGGTATTGCTTTATCAAACACAACACCGATTTTATTACCATTTGAAGGAATAAGATTAACATTCCCTTTAAAAAATTCATCTATTGAATAACCTTCAACATACAGCATATTTTCTGTAATACCGGAAAAACAACCAGCATTAACAACATTAGGGTTAACTATCAGATTGGAAATTTTAGCAAATTTTTTTGCATAACAGCTTGCATCACCGGCATAACCGCCCACTGATGCACCGATACCTGTCGGAACAATAAAAGCGCCTAATTTTTCTCCGTTATTCAGCATACATATATAATACAACAAAAAAGCAGCCGTTTGACTGCTTTTTAAACATAAAATTTTGATATTTATTACTGCTGAACACCGCCGTATGAGAAATCGTTTTTGATATTTGTCTGAAGCAGTTTTGTCCAGCTTGATTCAAATGTTGTAATTTCGTTCAACTGAGTTTCCAAATTATTTTTTTCAAGCTCCAATTCCTGTTCCCAGGAATTTAAGTTAGCCAGTTCAAGTTCATGTTCATTATTACACTGTTCTGTCAACATTTCATATGTTGCAGGATCTGTTTCATAATAAGTATAATAGATATTATCAATTTTATCATTGTATTTTGCCTGATTTTCCGCAACCTGCTTTGAAGCATTCAACGAATCCATCATATTAGTTGTAAGTTTGTCATTAATTAATGCTTTTTGTTTTGTGTACATTAACAGCGTTTCATGAATATTCGAAATAGCCATATCTCTCGTCCTCTTATTTTTTACTTCTCTTATATATATAAACAATTATTAGGAAGTATGATTTCAAAAGAGCAAAAATCTCTTTACATTTGTTAACATAATAAATATTATTAGAAATGAACAGGTGAATAAGTTAATAATATTTATTATGTATTTATTTATTTTTATAATATAATATAATTATTAAATAGGAGAAAACAATGGATCAGCAAACTTATATGAAAATAATGGGTTATGTCCCGACCGTTATTGAAGCATCTTCTCGAGGTGAAAGATCTTTCGATATATTTTCAAGACTTTTAAGAGAAAGAATTATATTTCTCGGTACTGAAATTGACGATGATGTAGCAAATTCAATTGTTGCACAGCTTCTTTTATTAGACAGCGAAAATCCCGAAAAAGACATAATGCTTTATATTAACAGCCCAGGAGGAGTTATTACTGCAGGTATGGCTATTTATGATACCATGCAGCTTATTAAAGCGGATGTCTCAACTATTTGTCTCGGCGATGCGGCATCTATGGGAGCATTTTTATTATGTTCGGGCGCTAAAGGCAAAAGAATGGCGCTTCCAAACGCCAGAGTAATGATTCACCAGCCTCTCGGCGGAGCAAAAGGGCAGGCTACCGATATTGAAATTGAAGCAAAAGAAATTTTAAGAATGAAAGATATGCTTATTGAAATCATTGCTCAAAATTCCGGCCAGCCAATAGAAAAAGTCAAAGAAGACTGCGAACGTGATCATTTCTTAACGGCGCAACAGGCTCTTGAATACGGTCTGATTGATAAAGTCATTACCAAAGATAAAAAATAATTAATGTAACAAAACTTAATAAAACTGATAAAAACATGCAATTCCTAAAAGCTGCATGTTTTTATATTAATGTAGGTAAAAAAAGGTTGGTTACAAAATTCAGGTAGGAGTAAAAAAATGTCTCTATTAATTTTCGCATACCGGAAATTAGACATTAACCGTCGAAAAAGTGATTTGAACTATCGCTTGATGGAATTGACAAGAAAGTTGTCAGATCTTCAGCAATATGCCGCAAACATAGCTGACGGATCAGTTTCAATGAGTGATATGATGAATACACCTAGTTCGATGTTTGGTCGTCAACTTATGTATATGCAGTATGCACATAACGGTTCATTATTCGGAGCACAGCAAAAGTTTGCGATGATGCAGCCTGTTATAGCAATGCAGATGCAGCAAATGCAGCCGGGTATGCAGCAAATGTATCAAAATTGGATATTTAAAAATCTTTACGATCAAGAACGAGAAAGAATGGGGAAACAGGAAGCCAAACTTCTTAACGAACAGGAAAAACAAATTCAGGCAGAAAAGCTGAAACTTGAAACACAATTAAAACTTCTTGATCAGGAACTTCAAGCTTGTAAAGAAGGCGAAGACAAGTCTATAGAACAATGGAAACCTAATTATGTAGGTTAATAATCAAATAATTTTACCATAATACCCCCTATCCTTATGACTAACCTGTAACAAACAGGGCGCACAATTTATTTATGCGCCCTGCTTTCAATTATAAAATAATAACGGTATCTGCCTTTTTATCAAACTTCTCATGAGGTAAAGCTTCAGTATACAAAGCTTCAGGGACAGGCAGAATTGTTTTTACAAAAGGGAATTTGTGCAAAAATCTATCATAAAATCCTCCGCCATAACCGAGTCTGTAGCCTTGCTTATCAGCCATCAATGCAGGAAGAACTGCCAGATCTAAAATAGAAGCTTCACAAGGGCTTGAACACGGCTCCATTATACTAAACGATGACTTTAACAGTTTATCACCTTTTTTAAACGGACAAATAAGTAAATTTTCCCCGCAGACTTTCGGAAGATAAAAATTTTTGTCATCATTCAATAACTCCAGAAGATTAAGTTCGTATTTAAGCGGATAAAAGATTAACACATTTTTTGCCTTTTTATACAAAAAATCATATCTTATTTTTTCGACAGCAACAAAACTTATAGCCGAAATATCTAGAGATTTTCTTATCTCCTTTGCCTTAGCCCGCAGGTTAATTTTGCTTTCCATAATTTTTAGTATATAATAAACAGAAACGAAATTATAAAATTTTTTAGGAGAATAAATGTTTGAGTGTGATAATACGAATTTAGTAAATCCAAACTGGGCAAAACACGGCTACATACAGGTTTATACCGGTAACGGCAAGGGTAAAACCACTGCATCTTTAGGTCTTGCAATGCGTGCACTCGGCAGATGCTGGAAAGTCCTGATTATAATGTTTACCAAAGGCGGAGATGACTACGGAGAACTAAACTCTTTCAGAAATTTATCTCCTGAAATTTCACAAAATCTAACAATTGTGCAGGCAGGACTCGATAGGATAGTCTACTCCGATAACAAAACCGAAAATGATAAAGAAGAGATAAAAAAAGGGTGGGAACTTGCCAAAAAAGCTATAAAAAATGATGAATATAACCTTATAATCCTTGATGAAGCAAATATTGCAATTGATTTAGGTTTTATTGATCTTGATGAAATGCTTGATGTTTTAAAAAATAAACCCGATGAAATGGAAATCGTTTTGACAGGAAGAAATGCAAATCCTAAAATTATTGAAATTGCTCATCTTGTATCAGAAATCAAACCGGTTAAACACTACTGGGACAAAGGAATTTCCGCACGCAAAGGCATTGAATACTAAGCGCTTCTTCTCATAAGATCTGAAAGCTTTATTTCTTTTTCAAATTTTTTGACTTTTTTGACAGGCTGTTTTACTGATTTTGACTCTTTAAACTGAGATAATCCTATCTTTACCTTTGAATTTTCATCAGATAACATAAATATTTCTTTAAAAAATGCAATTAATTCTTTCATAACAAAATTCTCCTACAAACTATTATAATATAATTTTTTCTGTTAGTATCATATATTAAAACTATTTTCCCCGAAAAAAACATTGTATTTTATGTTATATTATTAATACAACGAGCGGGAGAGTATAATTTGAACCAAAATGATTCAGATATTTTAGCGGAAAAACATAATAAAAATTTTAATACCGCTTTAAATATATATGAAAATTCTTATTCACATGAATATCTCATTGATCTTCTAAAAAATGGAACTGTAGCGGAAAAACAGGCTTCCGCCATACAATTAGACAAAATTAATACCGCCAAAGAAGCAGAAATATTCATTAAAAATTTAACCGGCTGCGATGGTAAAATCAGAGAAGCAGTATCTTTCAGACTCCCCGAATTTGTAAAAGAAAATCCTCAGTTTTTTGCAGAATCAGCAGATATTTTTCTTGATGCTGTTATTGATATTAACGGAAACATCTGCAGAAATACAATAAAAGCACTTGAATATCTTAAAAACAATACTGTTTTTACAAATAAATTTGTTCCCGAATTAACTCAAAAAACTCTGGATATAATTAAACCTGTTAAAAATTTTGATATTCAAGACGGAAAATATAAAATAAATAAAGAAGTTTTCAAACTATACTGGTATCTTGAAACTATTACTCAATTTTATAACTTTATAAATCCTGACAAGCTTTTTAAAATCCTTTCCGAAACCAAAGATATTCAAGATTACACAATAAGAGAAAAGACGGCAAAAATTCTTTCCAAAATTGATTACATTGAAAAATTTGTTAACATAAAACAAGAATTAAAAAATGACCCTAACTATTATGTACGCAGGGTTTAATAATATATATATTAATTTTTATTAAGATATTTATACAAAATATATACAAATTACGCAATTTTTAATTAATAATTTCCTTTATATATATACAAGGGGAATCACAAAGGGAATAACAAAAAGGAGTACAGTATGGCCAGAGTGTTAATATCAATGCCGGAAAGATTTTTAGACGAAATAGACAAAGTTGCGGGTAATGAAAATCGTACACGTTCTGAATTAATCAGAGAAGCTCTAAGAACTTATATGTACAGAAATCAGATAAGAAATTCTCAAAAAGCTACAAAAAATGCAGAAATTTTAGACGCACTTCTTGGATAAAGAAAATTAAACACTTTGAAAATTAAAAAAATTGGATTATAATAATCACAAAAGGGGAAAATGAAATGGAAAACAATGAATATATTATGTCATCACTCGATGAATACTTTGAAATCTTAGACAGAGAAAATAAAAAACGTTCAGAATTAGTTGCGAAATCTCTGGTTAAATACTTACAGAAATCAAAAGAGGCAACAAAATTCCAAACACTCCAGGCTGTTAAATAAAGAAAAAGGAATAAAGGTCAAGGTCAATATTATTTTGGAAAAGGAAAAATTTTATAGGGGAAAAAGAATTGTAAAGGTCTGCTAAATTTAGCAGACCTTTTTGTATAAGTAATAATATAAAAAACGAGCCTGCATGGAGGCTCGTTTTTAATTTTTAATATTGTTGAAAAATTAACCAAATATAAATTTGGCTGCCGGAACTGTTACATTCCTTATTCAATAATTTTGTCAACAACACCGGCACCAACTGTGTGGCCGCCTTCACGGATAGCAAATCTCATACCTTCTTCGATAGCTACAGGAGCGATAAGTTCAACTTCCATAACTACGTTATCACCAGGCATTACCATTTGACCGTCAAATTTGATTGAACCAGTTACATCAGTTGTTCTGATGTAGAACTGAGGTCTGTATCCAGGGAAGAACGGTGTATGACGTCCGCCTTCTTCTTTAGTCAATACGTAAACGTTTGCAGTGAATTTAGTGTGCGGATGAATTGTTCCCGGTTTAGCAAGAACCTGACCGCGCTGAATGTCAGTTTTATCGATACCACGTAACAAAGCACCGATGTTATCACCTGCTTGACCCTGGTCAAGAGATTTTCTGAACATTTCAACACC
Organism: uncultured bacterium; assembly: GCA_949284415.1. GTDB lineage: Bacteria > Cyanobacteriota > Vampirovibrionia > Gastranaerophilales > Gastranaerophilaceae > Stercorousia. The sequence goes on from CASDVM010000020.1 coordinate 80,125, forward strand.
GGTAACGGTTGTTTTCTTAGTTTCGCCTAAACCAACGATTTCAACTTCATCACCAACTTTAACAACACCACGTTCTACACGGCCTGTAGCAACAGTACCGCGGCCTGTGATAGAGAATACGTCTTCAACAGGCATCAAGAACGGTTTGTCTAAATCACGAACAGGTGTCGGGAAGTAAGAATCGATAGCATCCATCAATTCCCAAATTTTATCAACCCATTTATCTTCACCGCGTTGGATTTTCGGATTAGCTTGAGCAGCTTCAAGAGCTTTCAAAGCAGAACCGTGGATGAACGGAATGTTATCACCATCGAATTCATAAGAAGAAAGAAGTTCTCTAACTTCCATTTCAACTAATTCTAACAATTCAGGATCATCAACCATATCGCATTTGTTCAAGAATACAACAAGGTTAGGAACGCCAACCTGACGAGCTAACAGGATGTGTTCACGAGTCTGAGGCATAGCACCGTCAGTTGCAGCAACAACGAGGATAGCGCCATCCATCTGAGCAGCACCTGTAATCATGTTTTTAACATAGTCAGCGTGGCCCGGGCAGTCAACGTGAGCATAGTGTCTTGTAGCTGTTTCATATTCTACGTGAGCTGTAGAGATAGTAATACCTCTTGCTTTTTCTTCCGGAGCTGCATCGATTTCATCAAATTTTTTCAAAGCAGCTTGTCCTGCAGCAGCCAATACAGCTGTGATAGCTGCTGTTAATGTTGTTTTACCGTGGTCAACGTGGCCAATTGTACCGATGTTAACGTGCGGTTTGGTACGTTCGTACTTTTCTCTAGCCATGAGATTAATCTCCTTTTTTCTACTTATACTACAATACTAATTTGGTATTTTAAGCCATATAATATATAATATTTGCTCAATATTTTTTGTCAACAAGACTTAAAAAAGCTCTTTTTTAATAAAAAGAGCTTTTGATAATTCATTTTTATAGCATTATGCATAATGCGTATTAACGGAACCGTCAGGGTGATAATGGCGTGTCTGCGGAACTTTTCCTTTTTTGCGCCAGATCTCTTCTTTTTTATTCCCGTTATCATAATAGGAACATTCATAACTGCTCCCTGTTTTATAATCTCTTTCTCTTAATACTTTTCCGTCTTTATTGTAAACAATAGATTTACGACATGAACCATTTTCATAGTAAAGCTTGCGTTTTGGTTTTCCATTAGCATAGAACTCATTCTTCTCAGTAATTCTTCCATTTTCATACCAGCTTTTATTTAGTATATTTCCATTACTATCACATCTTGCAGCATACGTAACTTTACCATTTTTACGCTCAATCGTTTGTTTTAATTTGCCTGAAGCATCATATAAATCAGTAGAAACAGTTCCATTATCATATACTGCTTTTTCATAGTAAGACCCGTCTTTATTAACTTGAGTAATTTGTGTATCACTATAGTGCGGTTCCATTTTTACATAGCTTCCGTCTGCACCTTTTTTGTAATGGGTTTTAGTTTTTTCATCGTAATAGACATCTTTTCCCCATGTTTTACGCAAATTAGGTTCTTCTGAAGTTTCTGATACACCGCCTCTGCCCTCTTGGGCGCCTTTTACTCTTTCTAACCATTTTGCTTCCTGCTCTGCTCCGTTATTTTTATCTTCCAGCCCGCCCGCAAGTTTTACCTTTGCGCCTGCCAAAAGATACATAACTCCGTTTTTAGCAGTTTTAACAGTACCTTCAGGATTATTTGCCTTAAAATCTTCTATTGCTTTTTCTATTTCTTCATCTGTCGGCTCATAATTTTCTTTATCTTTATTTTGCGCAATCAAAGATCGTTTAATCAAGCCTCTGAAACTTTCACCTTCTTGAACGGTATAATCCGTATATTCATTCAAAGATGACTTTTCTTCAGATTTCTTCTCCGGACTCTGTGAATCTGCTTTTTTAGACTCTGAATTTTCAGCTTCTGTTTTTGCATTATCTGGAGCCTCTGACTGAGTTTTTTGTTGAGCTGTAAAAACACTGTTAGGTTTAGAATTATTATTGGCCCCGCCAGTACTGACGCTGTCTGTTCGAGAAACATTTACTCTATTTACAGAATCCACATTTAAGCGTTCAACCATTATCGTTCTCCAATTATTTTGTACACACATAACTTATTACGGCAGATTTATCAAAAAACTTTGAAAATTATAAAATCTATTAATAAAAATTTACAAAAAATAAAAAAGCCCCGCTTAAATGCGGAGCTTCTATTTTTATTAATTATTTTTATTCTTCAGATTCTTCTGTTTCTTCTGCAGATGCGTCATCCTGAAAATCTTCTTCATCAACAGCCTGTTGATTCATCTCTTCTTCGATTTCCTGCTGAAGTTCATCAACTTCTTCTTCAGCATCATCAATTATTTCTTCAGGAGTTTCCTCATAGTTAGATATATTTTGAGCTTCTGCTTTTTCCATTTGAGAAACACTCTTGATATCAATTTTCCAGCCTGTCAATTTGTGAGCTAATCTGACATTCTGCCCTTCTCTGCCGATTGCAAGGCTCAACTGGTCATCAGGAACAACAACCATTGCTTCGTGAGCATATTCATCATCTGCAAGAATATCAACAGATACCACCCTTGCAGGAGATAAAGCATTAACGATGTATTCAACAGGATCTTCCGAATATCTTACAATATCAATTTTTTCATTTTTCAATTCGGAAACAATTGTCTGAATTCTTGAGCCGCGTGGTCCGATGCATGCACCTACACTGTCAACTTCAGGGTCGTTAGACCATACCGCAATTTTTGTTCTGTAGCCAGCTTCACGGGAAATTGATTTAATTTCAACAATTCCGTCTTCGATTTCAGGAACTTCAAGTTCAAACAGCTCTCTGACAATTTCTGCATGAGCGTGAGAAACAATTACCTGAGGAAGTCTTGTTGTTTCTTTAACATTAAGAACAAAAACTCTAATTCTGTTGCCTGGTTTATAGTATTCTCCGGGAATTTGCTCTTTTTGAGGCATTATAGCATCAATTTTGCCGATATTTACAATTACATTGCGGTTTTCAACACGTTGAATAATACCTGTTGTCAGAGTACCTTTTTTATCCATAAATTCCTGTAAAACAAGATTTCTTTCAGCCTCTCTAATTCTTTGCGTAATAACCTGTTTAGCGGATTGAGCGGCAATACGTCCGAATTGTTCAGGAGTAACCTCTATTTTTATCTCATCGCCGACTTCAACATCTTCTGCGATTTCTTTTGCATCATTTAAAGTAATCTGAGTATCAGGATCTTCAACTTCATCGACAACCAGTTTTGTTCTGAATACACCGATTTCTCCCGATTGTTCATCCAAAATTGCTTCGATATTTGCGGCTTCTTTAATATGCATGTGTTTTTTATAAGCTGCAACCATTGCATCGCATAAAGAAGCTATTAAAACTTCTTTTGATATACCTCTTTCTCTTTCGAGTTCTTCACAAGCTTCAAATAATGCTGTTCCGATTTTAATCATTGTTTTTATCCTTTCTATTTAATCAATATATAATTTTGCTGATTGAATATTTTCTCGCGGGATTTGCAGTTCTTTACCGTCATCAAATCTAAAGAATTTCAATCCTTCATTTTCATCGTAATCAAGAATTTCTCCTTTGAATATTTTTTCTGTTTCGCCTTCAAGCGGTGTTTTAAGCTTTAAACTTATTCTTCTGCCGTTAAAGATTACAAACTCTTTTTCGGATTTAAACTTTCTCTCCAATCCCGGAGATGAAACTTCCAGGTAATATTTAACAGGAATAAGCTCATCCAGAAAATCCGAAAGACTTCTTGTAACATTTTCACAATCATCAAGCGTAACATCTTTTTCTTTAGAGTAAAGATAAATCCTTAAAAACCACCTGTGATTTTCCTTTACAAATTCTATTTCAATGGGAATATACCCGAAACGCATTGCAGTATTTTCAATTAAGGGTGTAATTTTTTCCAAAATATCATGCCTGTTGATTTCCTGTTTCATAAAATAAACCTTACCCTTTCATAACTCCCTCCCTAATTAGGGAGGGATGGGAGTGGGTATCAACTATTTTTAAAGATTGTTACCCATCCTCACCTTCCCTTATCAGGGAAGGAATATTAGCTAAAAAAGAACGGGGGTGCCCGTTCTTTTTTATGACAATACTGTCTGCATTTATTATAAATTATAAATATTCAAAAGTAAAGTTTATTGTTAAGAATTATTAGCTTCCTTTGCCTGTGCAAGCTGAGCTTCATATTCTGTTTGAGAAACCTCTTTCCCGCCGACAAAATATGCAACCGTACCATTTATATAACCTGATTTAAACTGAATACCATTATGATTTTCAGTTGGTAAGTTTCTTATTGCTTTACGTTTTTGTAATTCCAGTTGACGTTCTTTTAATCTATCTAATTCCGATTGTTTTGCATCCGCTTTTTCTTTATTTCTTATCTCTTTTTTAGAAAGACCATTTTCATCATTGACATTTATTGATGACATTAATTTATCGATATCTCCTTGCATGCCACTTACTTGTTTATTAACTTTATCTAACTCGCTGTCTTCTTTTTTCTGCAATTCTTGTAAACGTTTTTCCTGTTTTGGAATTTCTGAATCTAATTCTTTTTTATCATCCTCTAACTGTTTTACTTCTTTTTCTTTTGTTTCAATATTTTTAAGGTTAGTATCGTATGCATCTTTAGCATCACCGGCTGCTTGTTTCAAACCTTCAGTTTTTCCTTTAAGCTCATTTAGTTGACGATTAAGTTTATTTAACTTAGCATTTGCTTCATTCATTTTTGTTTCTGCTTCATTCATTTTTCTTTCGGCTTCTTCCATTTTAGCTTTGGCAGCAGCCTTTTTACCGGTATTATCTATTACCATACCGTCAGGCATCTTTTGAGTATCAGGAAGCTTTGCTATTCTATTGTAATCTGCCACAGCCCACTGCCAAGCTTCTTTTGATGAATTATAGGAATCAGTACAAGCTTGAGCAGTTTGCTTCTGCGTATTTACCTTTTCTCCTGTTGTTTCAATATCTTTTAAATTCTTTTGGTAGTCAGCATCGGCATTTTCTGAAGCAGATTTTAAATTATCAGTTTGACCTTTTAATGAAGACAGTTCGCTATTCGCAGATTGCAATTTCCCTGGAATAGCCGCCTGGTCAGCTTTAGCTTTTGTCAAAGCTGCACTTAATTCAGTTGAACTATCAGCATTCTTCATATCATTCAAAGAAGTTGTACCAGTTGAAGAATTATTAGAAGCTGATTTCGAAACAGAGCCTGATGCATCCGCAGCGCTTGCAGCTTTAACAGCAGCTACTGTATTAACAACAGTACCCGTTAATGTTGCAAGAGCCCCAATTGCAGTTAATGCCTCTGCAAATTTATTGGACTTATTAATACCCATATCAGGCATCCGCGTATAGAATGCTCCGCCAAGATTGTTAGTCCACTTAAGTCTGTTGTCATTCAAATCATGACGAAGCATACTGTGAGAAAGACTGTTATATGCTTTTGCATTAAAAATTGACTTCATGCCGGAACGCTGAGCCTGAATACCATAGCCAGGTACAGAGGTTCTGGTAGTAGTAGCAAGCTTTGTGGCTGCAGTAGTTTTCAATCCGCCCGAGCCTGAATTACTCTTGATATTCAGTTTTACCAAACCTGCTTTATAAGCAGAAGTTTTGTCCAACATGGTTATCTCTCTTTTTTTGCTCTCTAAAGATATAAACACTTTGAAAATTCAAGGATTTCAGAAATATAAGAATTTGTTACATTTGTTAATATATTTAAAAAGCAAAAAAATTTTCTTATCCGTTTTATATTATGCCCGTATTTTTATAAAAAAAATATATTATGTTTTTTTACTTTTCCTCGCCTCTTGAGGAGAGGGGGTCCGAAGGACAAAAGAAGGGTTTACTAGATGTCAGGAAGGCAGGAAGTCCGGAGGTCAAGCTATTATCAATAATGAGTTTTTAGTAATATGCAAAAAATATCTTTAATGAAATCATCCTGCCCTATGACATCTGAACTTCCGAGCTTCTTGAATAAGGTGAATTGCTTTGCATTCTTTGCGAATTTGTGAGTATATATTAACAATATTCATAATTAACAAATAGGCCAAAACTTTTGACACAAGACTTGTTTCAAAATATGCAAGAGTTTTTAACAATTACTTAACAAAAATTATGTAAATTTTTCGGCATGCTAAAGAACAGGTGAAAAACTTGCAATGCGCAGGTTTTAAAAATTTAAAAAAATTAATTGTAAAAAGATAGGCATGGAGCAGTTAAAATGTGTTTCTTTTTTATTTCTTTATTCTATGATGAATATACAAAAATCTTGGGAGCGGGGATAGATACATTTATCAATCCTTTGCTCTAAAAATTATCAATCCTCGGAACGATTAAACAGTGAGAGAGATTCGTTAAAATAAGGATAGAGGAACTTATCAGGAGGTAGTGAGTCGTGTTAGAGCATGGTTATATTCAAATTTATACAGGAGACGGGAAAGGTAAAACTACGGCTGCTTTAGGATTGGCATTAAGAGCACTGGGACACGGCTGGAAGGTTCTTATTATCCAGTTTACAAAAGGGGACAGCGCAACTTCTTACGGAGAAATCGCAACTTCTTCAAAATTTTTACCTAACCTTAAAGTTGTACAATTCGGAATGGATAGAGTCTGCTATTCGCACAATGTATGCATGGAAGATTACAAAGAAGCGAAAAGAGGCTGGGAATATGCTAAACAAGCGATAAATTCCGGTGAATATCAGCTTATTATACTTGATGAAATCAATATTTGTACGGCAATGAACATGATTAAAGTATCAGATGTTAAAGATGCCTTGCTGCACAAACCTGAAAACCTGGAAATAGTATTAACCGGACGTTATGCACATCCCGAATTAAAAGCGATGGCTCACCTTGTAACTGAAATGAAGCCTATTAAACATTACTTTGACATAGGCGTAATGGCAAGACAGGGAATTGAATACTGATAAAAAATCTTAAACACACAATATAAGTTAATGTAAATCCTTTTTGTTTCAGAAAATGAAATACCGGACAATCTAAGAAATTAGAAAGTCCGTTTTTTTTATATAAAAAAGTTTCCTTTCTGAATTTTGGAAAGGAAACTTTCGGATATTGTTAATAAAAAACTATGTACTGAACATTGTGAATACTTTTTCAACGTTCTTGCTTATCAGGTTCTTAACAGTATCATATTCTGTTGTTAGAGCAGATAATTCGGTATCAATATTTTTAAGATCAATTTCAAGCGACTGTTCTTTATAATTTAACTTGCTTTTTTTAGAATTATATTCAGCTTCAGCCTGAGCTATTGCATCATCATCGGTAACTTCCGCTATATGCGCAGTTGCAGTGTAATGTCCCTGATAATAATAGCCGTCTGTATTTAAAGTTGAAACAAACAACTGACCGTTTTTTAATGCCTGATTCAGATAATCAGGATCGGTAACCTGAGCGCGTTTTGTCGCATCAGAACATGCCCCGTACATACATAAATTGTTATACAGCTGATTGTAAAAATCAGCATTCAACTCATCCTGTTCTGTCTGAGCCTGATCATTCGAAAGAAGGAAATAATATGTAAGGTCATCCGTAATATATACACTGTCATCTGACGAATCTTTTTCAATATTAAAACCTGAATCATATCCTTCCATGGCCGTTGCAAAATAAGTCAGGTATGATTTCAACAGGTTTGTTAAACTTATGGATTTGACATCTCTGTTACCTACGGCAATACAGTTAGAATCTTGAGCCTTAGAAATAGCATTCTGAACAGATTTATTCATTGTTCCGCCTGATTTTGCGGATACTGCGGAATCTTTATCAACCAACAATTTCGTGAAATCGTAAGCCTTATCCAGAGCATCATTCGACTCTTTGTCAACATTCAATCCTTTAATATCACCATCCAGCGCATTATAACCTAAAGCGGTTGCCATTGCCTCCAATACCAGAGAGGCTTTATCCGCAAAATTTTCAGTCGACATTATGCCGGACATTTCATATTCACCGCTTAACAGATCACCCAAGGTTAAATTTTCTATTTCTTCCTGTGAAAGCGCAGCACCATTTTTTGTTATTAACAGTTTATTACAATCATTATCCGGATCATTTTTATCAGTATTAGGAGTTGTAGTTGTGCAGAAAACATCATCAAATGACTTACCGTCATCACTATCTTCTCCGGTGCTGCCGGAAGCAGAAACGCCGAATAATTCCGTGAGATTTAATCCGTAAAGAGCATCCCCTTTTGAATAAGTTATTGTAACCGTAGAATCATTATCGCCCTCTTTTGTTGCAAATTCAACTGAAGAAGACTCATCTTTATCATATTCCGCCTCTTTTAAATAATTAATAAATGCAGCAGTAGGCAATGCATTTGCCATTACTTTATCTTGAATTTCTCCGCCTACTCCGACTTTAGAGTAGCCTGCATCTCCAAGGTTATAAATAGAATTAGCCACAGAAGAATCAATCTGATTTACTACTCCGAGCTGATACAAAAATGCATTACGTGAACCGTCATTAGTACTGGCGGAATTACCCATTGTAAATTTACCGTTACCTGTAGGATCTCCTGTTTTAGCATCAATTATACCTGCTGCAACTGCAGCTTGGAACATACTTTCATCAAGAACGATTTTACCCTGTGTATCAGTTATCAAATACGGATCATATTCGTTTAATGCAGAAGGAGTCATCATTATGGCGTAAGACAAATCATAGCTTGTACCTGTTCCATCCCCGTTGTTATCTGCATCCCAGATAAGTTTGGTTGCATTAAGAGAATTCTGGTACTCATCAGCAGCTTTTTGCAATTCACGGGTAACAGAAAGTTTTTCCTGCGCAATTTGCATGGATTGAAATTCGCAATTCATCTTTCTTGAAGTTATGGCTAAAAATCTTGCTTGTGAAGCTGCCAATCCCATTTTTTCTAATCCTTTCTGATGATTTTGTCCGACAATATCTTAGTAACAACATGTCTGTTATTCGAATTGACGGCATTTTTACAGTAAAACTTTAAAAAATAAATAAACTCATGTTACATTTGTTAACATAGTTAATATTATTAGAAATGAAGAGGTTAATCATTTCCTCCCAGAATGGGGAGGGTTAGGATGGGGTACAAGTCAGAAGAACAGAAGTTCAGAGGTCAAGAGGGCAGGCTGGTTTCAAAAGTTATTTTAATGCGCAGCACCGATAATGACATACTGACATCCGGTCTTCTTGCACTCTAACAATCCCTTATTCTGTCCTTAGGATCTCCTCTCACAAAAGGCTGGGGGAATGTACCACTGCACCGAATTTTTCAGGTCATTACTTCAAATCAATAAGCAAATCATACATTTTATCAATTTTGTCTTTAACTTCCGAAAATTGATCTTTCAAATCAACAAAACTGTGAATTGTAACAAATTTTTCTTCAATTTCCTCAATAATTTCTCTGTGTTTTTTTTCAAGCTGTTCGGGTGTAACAAAAATCCTCTGCTGAACAAAAAACATTAAAACAACAATTATTATCGGTGAATATTCTATAATTTTTTCCATAATATCCTTTCATTAAAGCGTTATCGGCCAGTAAAAATCAACAAGATATGATGCTGCATCCATAGGGTGCGACAAAAATTTAAGCTCTTTTGACTGTTTTATCTGCTGATAAGTCGGAATATCAATACGCGATGAACCTTCTTTGTATTTTAGATTATAAATGTTATAAAGCAGCTTTTCGCATTTTTTATCGACAAACAGACAGACTTCGCCGTCTGCTGAGCGGACTTTTGCATTAAATGCCATAATTCTGTTTTTTATCGGCGGATTGAATGCTTTTATTTGAATATCAACATCGTAGCCGTATTGCAGAAGTTTTTTCTTTATTATTACATAATTTGTATATTCGCTTGTACAGCTTCTGTTATCGCCTGATGCATCGCCGTTTACTATAATTCTCCCTTTATGTTTCGGATAACGCCTGCAAAATTCATCACATGCTTTTGCAGTTGTAGTATTTTCCATAGCAATTTCATCAAAATAGAAAACTTTATCATCAGTTTTATGCGCGAAAACCCAGCACATAGGATCAACGTTAAAATCACAGGAAATATGCAGATCCATGTCAGGCTGATAGGTTATATCCTTTATATTTGCATCGGTAAAATCTTTTATAACAAGTCCGTTATTGTATTCCCCGTTTTGCGCAAGCACAAAAATATTGTAATACTGTTCATCGTAAAGTTTTTTCAATTCATCGCAAAAACCTTCCGGCAGATAAATATTCTGGGTTGTCGGAGCCGTAATAAGTCTGTAATTCGGCGCGGGATTTTCCACAAATGTTTTATAAATCCAGCCTCTTTGCATTTCAGGATTAGTATGACCGAAAATACGGTAGGTAAAATTTTTCCAGATTTTTTTTACTCTCTGTCTCATGCGACCGAGAAGCATTTTAAAAGTGTCATAAGGAATATCAGACATTTCTTCAATTTCTACAAATCCAAGATTTAAAGACTTTAATTTATTCGGTTCGTCAAAATGCCTGAAAAGGATTTCCGATCCGTTTTTGAAAGAGAGTTTTTGCAAAGTTGATGACCATTCATAGTCCTTACCTTCCACAAATCCAAAATTTTCCAGATGTTCAAAATAAGTCTGCAGTGTTGTATCTCTCACAAGAGTATAAGTCTGCGCGCCGACTAATCCGCGTACTCCGGGGAATTTTAATGCAAGTAAAATACCCAGAAGCGAGCCTGCAAAAGTTTTTCCCGAACCGTAACCTCCCTGATAAACCGCAACATCCAGTGTATAATCATGAGGAATTTCCAAAAATTCCCTCTGAGCTTTTAACAATTTGTATAACATAATCCCCTAATCTTTAATTAAAACGTGATTTCCGTTAATTGTAACCCATTTACCTTCCGATGAACCGGCTGAACTTTTCCCTGATGAAGATTTCTTAGAACTTCCGTTTTCTGCGGAATTTTCTGAACTTTGTTTTCGTTCTTGATGTGGAGAAGAAACCATTGCCATAAGATTTTTATTAAACTCTGAATAATTATTATTTCCGATTAATCCTCCTGCTTCATCAAAAGATTCTCTATCAAAATTCCCAAACGGGTTAGGAGTATTTTCCTGTTGCAAATCACCTATTCGATTGTTTGCCAAGCGGTTATCAATCTCGCTTTCGTATATCTTGAACAAATCGGGATCCATATTTGCAATATCCTCTCTTGTGATATCAGCTTCGGAAATTTTGTTAATAAATAACGGATGTGATTTTTTATATTCATTAACAGGTACAGACTGCATGCAATCTCCCATATTATCAATTCCATGAGATTGAACAGACCCGAAAGGAGTTGTTGACATAAACCAGTTCTGGGTATTAGGTGTAATATAAGTTGTCCCGACATTTGCCCTGAGTTTTGAAATCGGATCATGCGGATCTCTGTAATTTGTAACGAGATCATCATAATTTTTATTCTTATCAACATAATCTCCGCCGGCACCGTAAGCGTTAAAAGTTGTGGTCTTAAGTCCGTATTGAATACCAACAACAGTTGCCTCTGTTCCGCCTTCTGAGTGCCCGATTGATTCTGTATTTTCTGAATTTAAACCATAAGCATCTCTCATTTCTTTGGCGAAATTTCTAGCCTGTCTAATCTGTTCACTCTCTCCAGTCAAAGCCATTTTAGCATTTGCACCCCAATCTTTTGCACTAAACCTGTCTGTACCGACAAAGCAGAGCGCATACTGTCCGTCTTTTTCATAAAGAACCCCTTTAAAATTGCTTCGGCGGTCATATTTATTATCGACAACCTTCCAACCGTTTGATGTCGTTTCACCTCTGTTTTCTTTTCTTGACATTTTGTTAGCTTCCGAACATAAAATTTTGTATTCGTTAGCCATTGCATGTTTGTTCATTTTTTCCTCCTTCTTTCATTTAATTGAACTTATCTTTACCCGCTATTTTTTGCAATAAAATAAAACCGCTGTTCTCAGCGGTTTGAAATAATCATACATCTCAGCTATTCTTAATTATTTATCTAAATCTATACCTATCGAAAAACTTTTTCGATTATATCTAATATCAAAACCAATACTAATATCTAATTCCTCATAATTTTGGTATCCTAAATAAACATCAAATAACATATCTTCTGCATTCATACCTTCGTAAAATGGAGAGGGCTTTACTGATAAAATTACCTCTTTTACTTTTTTGTTATAGTAATCATTTTGAAACACAGAACCCTTAAGGTCTTTTATTTCTCCATCACGGGTTAGTATAAATTCGTAAGCAGCGCCCCAGCCGCGAAGGTGAAAGATTTTCGCATCTTCAAAGGCTTCTTTTAAGGCAAAACTATAATCCTCCAGATAACTCCAGAATATTGGATTAGTTTCCTTTGTCATTTCTACCCCACGCGGGGGAATATCCTCACCCAATGCAGGAATCTGAAACACTATTAACATTATTAGTAAAATCAATTTTTTCATAATCATACTTCCAAACTATTCTTAATTATTTGCTTGTATTTATACCTATTGAAAAAACTTTTTTATTATCTATAAATGAACTGCCTATACTTATATCTATGTCATCATATCGTTGAAAGCCCAGATAAATACTCATATGCATTTCGTCAACATTCATTCCTTCTCTAAACGGTAATGGTTTTACAGACAATATTATTTCTTTTACCTTATTATCATAGTATTTATTTTGAAAAATAGATCCTTTCATATCTTTCATTTCTCCATCACTGGTTAATATAAATTCATATTCTGCTCCCCAGCCACGTAGACGAAACATTCTCTTTGATTCCAGAGCTTGCTTTAAGACTTTGCCATAATCTTCAAGATAACCCCAGTATATTGGATTAGTTTCTTTCGTTACTCTTATTCCTGCACCAACAGGCGGGAATTCCTCACAGAAGACAGGAATCTGAAACATTATTAACATTAGTAGTAAAATTATTTTTTTCATAATCATATTCTACTAAAAAAGTCTTATTTGTACATAATACTTTCGGTCGTGTTTTTAAAGTTAGAAAGTGCCGCTCAGGCGGCACTATGATTTATTTTCTTCAAGCAAAAAGTTATTTGCGTTCTCTACCCCGTATTGTTCAAGAGCAAATTTAAAACACTCAAGCCAGTCAATTTTTTCCTCGACCTCAGGTACTTGAGCAAATGAACTCACTACTTCAAACAACTCTTTCAAGCGGGATTTTCTCTCAAATGATGCCCTTCTATCTCCATATCGGTAAACATAGTTTGCGTTTCTGACATTATCATCAATTTCCATAAAGCTTGTTTTGCCTCTGTCATTAACGCCGATAAGCTCTTTCCCGAGTTTGAAATACGAAATTATTTCAGCAGTTTTTTCTACCATAGGAACAATTATTTTTCTGTTTATTGCGTCTAACATCATATTTAATCTTGCTTCCTGACCGCTCACAGAATAATTAAGTTCTGTTGCCGTACGCTCGGCTGATTGAATATTTCCTGCCATATTTTTGAAAATTCCCGTTGCACTTTCAATTGTTGATTTGAAATAATTTAAGAAATCCCACCCCACCATAGCTTTGTCAAATGACAACGGTGTCGGAGCAGTAGGCATTAATGCCGCATCATATTCTATAATTTTGCCGGGTTTTACATCCTGCTGCCCTTTAAAACAACCTTTCGGAGCAAGATAAGGAGGATTCATCATTAAAGTCAATGCATCTATCTGCTTATTTAATATAGTTGAAGCAAGACTGTTCAGAATTAAGGCAACTCTCAAAGGAGAAATACCTCTGCCTGTAACAGGCGATTCTATAATATTTGCGTGTATAAACGGATTTATCACAAACGGATTACTCTCAAATCTGATAACCTCACATCTTGCTGCAACAACTATCAACCAGTTTTTCAAAAGCGTTCCGTCAGAAAGCTCTATATCGCCCCAGTATTCCAAAATCTCAACTTTCTTACCTTCCACGGCATTTTCATTGTTGTTTTGTGATTTTCTTGATGCCACCACTCCTTTCAGTATTTCCAATTTCCTTTCATCCAAAAGATTATTCGCCTTATCCGAATAAAGTTCGTCTATTGTTGAATATGTTTTATAAATTTTTGCACACTTATCCCAGTTTTCACGGTTAAATTTATCAAAAACAAAATCTTCTGATTTTATATGTTTAACTTTTGCGTTATCGTAAATTACTCTGTCATCTATTGTAAATCCGCGTTTTTCAGGATTTAATATCTGTTCTTCCATAGTTTGTGCGCGTCTTACGGATTTTATTTTTGTTTCCCAGCCGACAAAAAGAGTGCTTTCGCCTGTCTCCACAATTCCGTCAATAACTTTTTCTATTTCATCTTCTATATGCATCTGCTCAAACGTATTAACAAGCATTGCCTTTTGCCTGTTTGCATAACTCTGTGTCTGCGGGGTTGTCCCCGAAACATCAAACATTGCATCAGGATGTGAATATAAATTCTGGCTTATATGAGATTTTAAAGTCTGCGCAAGTTCATAAATATCAGGCAGCTCAACTTCGTTATCCCAGCCGTTGATTTTAGGAATATCAGAATTGTAGATTGCATCTCTTACGAGTTTTATATCAGTCAGCTGCAAACTTCTCTGTTCATCAAATCTTTCATATTTTTCAACTACATTTGCCGTTAAAAATTTTTCTTCCGTATCCGAAAGTTTTTGTGTTAGATCTTCTGTTTCTATTTTCATCTTTTACCACCTTTACTATTATTTTAAGAATTTACTTTTCTAAATACCGAATATACTTCTATATCCTGTAACTGACCTTTTCTTAAAGTTTCATTTTTGAGTAATGCTTCTTTGACAAACCCGGAATCTTTCAATAACGTTTTAACCCTGAAATTATCAGGGTAAACAAGTGCCTTAATCTTTTGAAACCCATAAGTCTTAAAGCAGTAATCAAGAAAAAACTTAGCACATATTTTTGTATAATTTCCCCAGAAACGTTTGTCAAAACAGGTAGCAAGTTCAGCGCTGTGCATTCGTTCTCTGTCTCCTATTATATTATCTAAATATACAAAACCGCTTACTATCTTTCCTTCAGTAATCACAAAAAATAAAGGGGAAGTTCTTTCAATAAGATTTGAAAAATAATCATACACACTTAAACCGTTAAATGCGTAGTCATCTTCCAAACAACGCAAATATTTTGTATATAAAAATAATGCCTGCTCAAAATAAGCAGGACTTTCATAAGGACTTGTAAATACAGCCATTTTAAATTACCGCTTTCTCAAATTTTACATACGCATCATCGGTTGTGAATGCATTCAATTCTCCTTTCGCCATTTTTTCTCTTACGTCATTTTGAAGCCCGATTAATGCTTCTGCCTGCAACCCGTTTATAAATGTCTCACACATTGTCTTACGGTTGAAATATCTGAACACAGAGGACTTTGAAAATATTTTCTCTTGCGGAATATCATTTATATCAATATAAGTTTTCAAAACTTTTTTTTCTTTTGATTTTTTTAAATCTTCCATAAAATTCCGCTCAATTTTCATCTTTATAAGGTCTTCTAAAGACGCATTATTTAGCAGTCTTTCTTCGGCGTCATTATTCTTCATAAAAATTTCTCCTTCTATTTTTATATTTTGCTGTCATCTAAATTAGAAATTGTAATAATCTTTGCGGATTTATACTCTTCCTCATCAGAATTTGAGTTAAATCCGAGATATTTGCATAAACTTTCAAGAGCTTTCAAACCGGCAGATGTATCACGCAGTTTCTTTTTACCTGTTATACAGCCTTCTTTGTCAAGAATATCTTCTTCTTCAAGAGAAAATTCGGCTATCTGCAAAAGTTTTTGAATCACATAGCCTTTATTCACCCTGAGAGAATTAATCTGATTTTTTAACTGAAATTTTATTTCTTTAATGATTAAATCTTCTGATAAAAGTCTCGAGGCTGTTTCTTTCAAATCTTTTGATTTATAACCTGCATTTTTGGCAGAAAGCTCACCGTTCAGCGTTTTTATATATTCCGTAACAAATTTTTTTTGTTGAACTGTTAATTGTTTCATTGTCTTTTCGGGTATAAATTATGTATTTTTCTTTACAATTCTTTGTATTATTTGATATTTTTGAAAAAAAATTGTATAATAATCATGCTATTTATATTTCGGCTAGTGTAAATCTTAACAGGAGGGGAAAATGAATTTTAAACTTCCTGTTTTTTTTGTGTGCTACGCACGTAGATACATTAAGTTTTGCATAAATTCTTCAAACATGGCTAAAAAAGCAGAGGTATGAGCGAAGCGAAAGTTGAACAACAATCAATGGAAACGTTGAGTTTTCGTTGTTGTTGTGAACGTTACCGTTTTATGCGAGTTGCGCTGCTGCGCACGCGGACATATTAAGTTGTGCATAAGCCCGTTAATTTATTTAAAGATATTATCTTCTGTGCATTTTTACAGACGGAGCATCATCCATACTCGCCGAAATTCTTGATCTCATGTTGGCCAGCGCATCTTTATACATGCTGTACCAGTAGTTAAATCTCACATGCTGCGGATTGCCTTTAAGACGCATACAGGCGCCGTATACAAGCAAAGGTTCCGCAAACGGATCAGGAATCAGGGAAACATCGCCGGATTCTTCCATAATTGATTTTTCGTCTCCGTCTTCACCTTTTGCACAATTTTTTGTATAATACAGGATTTCTATATTTTTGTTCCGATTAAAAATCGGAAGCAAAATTTTATCATTAAATAAACTATACGTATTTTGAGGCTGAGAGTTAACAAAAAACGTTTCAAAGTCTTCATAATAATCAAATTTCACTCCGTCTATCATTAATGCTTCAATTCTTCCTTCAACGGAATTATCAATTTCGCCTGTATTTTTAGGCAATTCTATCTGCTTTTTTCTCAACAAAAAATTCCATCTGTCAAAATTACAGATTTCAGAATTAATAACATTTAAAATATTTTTCAATTTTTTGTGATCATTTTTGGTGAGTTCGGAAAATGCACTCACCTGTTTGTAATTTAATTCAACAAGACATTTATTTATAATTTCCAAATAATTCATAAATTTCCTTTCTTCACTTTTAAGAAAAAACAGCCTTAAAATAAGACTGTTTTCCCTTAAAAGAATTTTTGAATATTGCTATTTTATCAGACCTTTTCTCAGTTGATCCATAATAGCACGTTCATGCTTAGCAAATTCCGCACCGCTCATTTTGCCGATTTGTTCACGGGTAAAAACCAGATTTTTTAAACCGTCAGAAACAGAATTCTGTGCATTGGCTCTCAGTCTCTGTTTCGCGGTTTCGTTTTCATTTTTTAATGTTTTTTCGTGTTCCAATTCTTTCAAATATCTCTCTACTGCCGTATTTTCAATTTTTTCGACAAGAGCAGAAATTTTTGAAAGTTCATCCTCATCAAAATCGGTATTAGAGTTTCTTAAATAATCAAAAACATCTATTCTGCCTTCTCTGTTAAAGAATTCCGGCGGAATACTGTTCTGCACCGGCGTTTGTGCCGGTTTGACAGATTGCAGTGTTTGAGGTGTTTGACTGTTTTGTAATGTACAATATTTTTCAAACGCCTTTTGTGTAACATAATTCATTAAATTTTGTCCTTGTTCCTGTGTCATAACACCTGTCTGCACAAGATTTTTGATTGTTTTAAGATCGTTTACAGCCATTTGTTTAAGCGCTTCAGCATCAGTATTCGGCTGTAAAGCACCCTTCACCGCTTGTTGATTATCGGCATAGGATGAAATATTTTGTAAATTTTGTCCGTTCATAACACTATTCCTCATTTTTCATATACTCAACCGCAAGTTCAATCGCGTCATCAATAAATGATGATAAAAAAATTGAAACTATAGGCTTTACAAAAGCAGGTAAAGGAATTTTTCCAATAACATATTTTATTGCCATTTCTTTCTTCTCCTGCCCTTTTTTACTTCCAAGAGCTTCTTCAGCCTTTGATACAGCAGTCCCTGCAAGCTCTTTTATTGTTTCTTTCAATTTGTCAAACATAAGTTTCCTCATTTTATTTTATTTTATATTAATGCACCTCCGTATTAGCGGAGATGCATTACGGGGTAACAATCGGATTTATGAATCCGAATCATCTGAGCCCGAATCCGGAGATGCAGGAGAAGCAGAAGGAGCCGTAACAACCATTTTCGCAAGGGCTTTAGGCTGAACGACTTTTGCTCCGTATAAATACAAGCCTCTAACCAAATCAGAGAAGCTGTCTTTATCTCTCAGGCTTTCTATTTTAGCTAACTGAGACGCAAACGTAACAGCTTCATTTGTACCTGCAAGAACATAGTATTTACCTGAAACATCTGTCAAATTAGTGCTTACAAGAACATCCATACCGGCAATTCTTCCTATTGCCCCTTCTCTCAAAGTTTCATCCGCAACATTATGAGCACCGATGAACTCTGAACTTTGAAGCAGATAAGATTCAATTGTCGGGTTAATTACAACCCATGGCTTTGCATCTGATGTTACTGCATTTGAATTCTTCAAGCATAATGCCAGTTCTACAAATTTTGAATAAATAGTTGTTTTATCAAGAGTAACAGCAGAACTTTCGCTTCCTACAATATTTTTTGAGTCAACACCTGTATGTAAAGACAAAATATAAGCATCCTGAACTTCTTCAATAGCTTTTTTAGCATTTTTAAGATGTGCTTCCATAATATCTGCGTTAGCCTGAACTTTTGCAACATCGTTGATTTTAAATGCAAAAAATTTCTTCTGATCAATTACAAGATCCTGAGATGTCGGCTCTAGTTCAGAGTAAGTAATATTTGAAGTTCCTAATGTTGAAATTGTAACATCTGCAGGTGTAATAATTTTTACTTTATCACCCTGATTTTTGATTTCCCCTTCCCAGTTTCTGTTAACACACTGAAGCATAACACATTCTTTTGAAAGCATATAGTTAAGTTTCTGGCTCCAGATTTCCGGAATAAATGCAGAATAAGCATTTTCTGTCATGTTTTTGTTTCCTTTCTTTTTTCTTCTACTACAAATAAATATGAGCGGTGTATATTCAAAAAAATTTTTTAATCATCATTATAAACTTCTCTAAACTGAAGCCCTATTATTGCACAGGATTGAGCGGTTTCATCTCCTGAGACGCATAGCTGTACCGCGTAATTGGCTTCAGAAATTTCTGCTTTCTCCATGGTATCTTTATTTATAGCCCATACAGGGACACTTGCTTCATCTTCAGCCCAATGACAGGGTAAGTTATCGGAAGTATTGTCGTCTGCCCATATCAAATGCTCCTGATGGATTGAATAAATATGTTCGGCATCATCAGAGAATTCACTGTCATAATCTTTATAGACCGAAAAATTAAAATCATTATCATATTCCGTATCCAGCAGAAAATAAAATTCATCAATCATTTTTCGATGATGTGCATTTTTCAAAGCCAAAAACGGAGATTTCCACATAAATTTAATTGCACTTCCGTTAAATGTTGTGCCAAAATCCTCTTTATAAATTTTGCCGTCTTTATCAGCAGTATATATTAAACCGTTATATATACATGCTCTGACAATATTTTGCGGAATAACTCGTTTGTACCAGGCTTTGTTCACATAATCGTTAATCCACACAATATGAAAATAATCATCGTCAGCATAAGGGAAAAAATACCAGATCTGATTTTTTGCATCGTAATGCAGACAAAATGCATTTTCCAATTTGCCGAACGAAGCAAATTCAGACCTTATTTTTGCGGAAATTTCGCTTCCAAGCTGTATTTGATTCAATTCTCCCACCTGTTCAAGCGCAAATATACCGTTACTTAAAAAATATTGTTTATTTTCAACGTTCGCTATAGAGGCTGAATTTACTGCTCCTTTATTTGCAAATAGTGTAATCGCAAAATCATCGGGGCTTGTTCCTGTCAAAAGATAAACACTGTCTTTTTTATAAATGGCAAGGTAATCTTTATAAGGCTTCAATGCGGTAATTGTACCTGTATCAGTGTGAAATTCATTAATATAACCTGCATCGTTTGAGGAAGAAAAATCATTGTATGTTCCGAGTGCAGAATAGTAGATTGTTGCATCTTTTGCGACCCAAACTCTGCCTTTGTAAACAGCCATTGTCCCGCCCGTAAGAATGTTCTCGTTCAAGTCTTTCAATCCGCAATCCACTACATCATAAGAAGCATTATTTTTTATATAAAATAATCCATCGCTTTCACTCATTATAAGAATACCGTTTAGAAAATTTAAAAATAACGGTTTTTTACCTGTCAGAGTTTTATTAACAAGAGCTTTAGACGAATGGCTTTCATCATAAATATAAATTTTCCCTGAAACAGTTGTAATAACTAATTTACTGAGATCATAAGAAGACATTTCAGACAAACCCGTAATTTCTTCTTCTATATCAAGAAATAAAGAATTGCCTTTCTGCTTGACAATTCCTCTATTTTGATAAATTTCAATATTTTCTGCATCTGACCAGTATATTTTTTTAGTATCCAAACCAAGTTCTGTTTTGGTTAGAGACTGATTTATACCGCCTGCCAGATTGTAATAAGCAACTTCCATAGTTTTCTCCTGTAATTTTGACATTTCTGACAATAATTTAAAATTATAGTTTCTGCCTGTACCATTTAATTTTTGAGCGTATAAAACTCCCTGCCTCATCCCGATCTACCCACGGGTATGGTGGAATATATATAATATCAATTTTGCCTGCAGATGTCGTCTTCGGATTTTTTCCCCCGAATTCGTAATGAGTCATAACCGTTTGCGGGGTAATTGGAATGTTATATTTCACAGAAAGCTCTGCACATAACTCCATTGAGCTCTCAAACTGCTTTTTTTGTATCGGGTAATTTCCGACAGAAAATTTGCTTTTAAACCCTGCCATTGCACATATTGCGACCCCTATACTTCCGGTATTGCCGCCGCCTGTATGAGCGGCGTATTTACCGACCCTGCAAATCTCATTATCTTCCGGTTTAAATTTCCCGTCATGAACAACGCCTTCTTTATCCACCAAAAAGTGATAATGCTCTTTTTCATAATCTGTCGGATAATAACCGCCTGCAGTCCAATGTATTATTATTCTTTTCATAAATATCCTCTAACCAATCTTTATTCATAAGTTTATAAATCATGACAGCATGTGTTTTATTCCGGGCATGTAACTTCAGTACCGCTTTATCGATATGATTTCTCACTGTTCCGTATGCTATTTTTAATTCGACACCGATTTGCTTATCCGAATACCCTAATGCTGCCAAAGTCAATACTTCTGTTTCCTTTGGAGATAATGGCATATTCATAATTCCTTTTTTGTTTTAATTTTTACATTCAGAATATAAAAAAATTGGTAAAATTCATTCATAATATTTCCGTTCAAAAAAATAGGGCGGGTAATCCGCCCTGAGAGTAAGATAATTTTAAGGATTGATTTTTTTTAAATCTCTGTTTTCGGTTAATCCGATTTTTAATGTACTCAAATTTGAGTAGCATCTTTTTTTTATCCCGAATTCGTTATAATTCAGGTAAAATTTCCCGCAATTAATCTTATTGTAACTTATCGGACGTACTTCATATAAAATAAATTTTTTCAATTTTTTTAAAAATTCTTTTGCTTTTCTGTTAACTTTCCTGACAATAGAAATATTATCATCAATGTCTATTCTTGTAAGCTGAACTACCGTATGCCCGCATACAGGACATTTTGCGAGATAATCAGCTTCACACAGCACAAAGTTATCCTCCGGCACAAGACGAAATGTTCTGGTCTTGTGCAAGGCTCCGCAGCAGTGAATATAACCCATACTACTATCCCTTAACCCTTGTGGTAAACAGTTTTGCCATCTGACGGGCGTGAACCTTAACCACATTTTCAGTATAACGCATCTTTTTAATTTGAAAAGTCCACGGTTAAATATTCATGAACTTATATCCATGTTTTCATGGATAAAATTACTTGACAAAATATAAAAAATCGTAAATAATAAGTTTATAAGAATAATCAGGAGGCTAAAAATGACAATTAGAAGAGCTTTGAACTGCCCCCCCCCCGACAGGATACATTTGTAGACAGGGTTTACCGGGTTTGTAAAATACTAAGATACTGCGGCT
>CASDVM010000021.1 GCA_949284415.1 uncultured bacterium
AGCCGCAGTATCTTAGTATTTTACAAACCCGGTAAACCCTGTCTACAAATGTATCCTGTCGGGGGGGGGGCAGTTCAAAGCTCTTCTAATTGTCATTTTTAGCCTCCTGATTATTCTTATAAACTTATTATTTACGATTTTCAAATATTTGTCAAGATACTTTGAGAGAGCCTGTCATTACGAAGTGCAGCATCTCTATACAGTTTCCGAAACAAGTTAGGGATGACAAACGCTCCTCAAACTGCTAAAAATGTGTAAATTTTATAAAAAAAAGAGGACTGATATAGTCCTCTTTTTTTTACGTTTTTTGTATTAATTAGCCTTTAATCTGGCTCATAACTTCATCAGCAAAATTTTCCTGACGTTTTTCAAGACCTTCGCCAAGCATATATCTTGTGAAAGCTTTGATTGTTAATTTGCCTTCAATTAATTGTCCTACTGTCATATCAGGATTTTTAATGAACGGCTGTTCAAGAAGAACTCTGTGTGAAAGAAGTTTGTTAACTCTGCCTTCAACAATTTTTGCTCTGATTTGTTCAGGTTTCTTTTGAAGATCTTCTTTACCCATTTCGATTTCAGTTTCATGGTCGATAACAGATTGAGGAATTTCATCTCTTGTAATAAATTCAGGAGCTGAAGATGCAATATGCAAGCAGATATCATTCATCAATTCAGCATCATTTTTATCAGTTTGGATTAAAACACCGATTTTTCCGTTGTGGATATATGTTGCGGTATTGCCTTCGTAGCGTACAAATCTTCTGAAAGTGATTTTTTCGCCTATAGAAGCGATTTTTTCTTTAATAACTTCAGAAATTACTTTACCGCATTTGGGGCAAGTAGAAGATAACAGTGCGTCAACGTCTGCAGGATTTGTTTTTGCAACAACTTCAGCAAGTCCGTTAGATAATTCTTTGAATTCTTCGTTTTTAGCAACGAAGTCTGTTTCGCAGTTAACTTCAACCATAGCTCCGCAGTCTGCTTGTACATAAGATGCAACAAGACCTTCTGCCGCAATTCTGCCCATTTTTTTATCAGCAGAAGCCATACCTTTCTGACGGAGTACTTCCATTGCTTTTTCCATATCTCCATCAGTTTCAACAAGTGCTTTTTTAGCATCCATCATACCGGCACCTGTTTTGTCGCGGAGTTCTTTTACCATTTGAGCTGTAATATTCATTATAATCTCCTTATTTATCGGAAGTCAGGAGGTACAGATGTCAGGATGTCAAGCTTATATCTTATATCCGGCTTGCCTTCCTGTCTTCCTGTCCTCCGATCTTCTTGTAATTATTCTGCAACTGTTTCTGTTTTTCCTTCTTCTGCAGAAGCTGTAACTTCTTCGGATGCAACGCCTGCATCTTCGGGTTTAATTTCTTCTACTTTTTTAGAATTGGCATTAGCTTCTCTCAATTGTTTCCCTTCAAGAACAGCATCTGCAAGTTTTGAAGTTATTAATTTAATTGAGCGGATAGCATCGTCATTGCCCGGAATAATATAGTTTATACCATCCGGATCAGCGTTTGTATCAGCCAGACAGATAACAGGTATATTTAATTTGTTAGCTTCTTTAATAGCAATATCTTCTTTTTTCTGGTCTACGATAAAGATTATATCGGGAAGACCTCTCATATCTTTGATACCGCCTAAAGTTTTGCTTAATTTCCCTAACTCTCTGTTCAATTTAGCGATTTCTTTTTTAGGTAATTTTTCGGCGTGGCCTGAATTCATAAAGTCTTCAAGCTCTCTGAGTTTGTTTATACGTCCTCTGATAGTATCGAAGTTAGTCAGCATACCGCCGAGCCATCTTCTGTTAATATAGTAAGCGCCTGATCTGAGTGCTTCTTCAGCAACAACTTCTGCTGCCTGTTTTTTAGTGCCTACAAAAAGGACATTTTTACCGCGTGCTGCAAATTCTCTTACAACTGCGTATGCTTCATCCAATAAATCTGTTGTTTTACGTAAATCTAATACGTAAATACCGTTTCTTGCACCGTAAATATACGGTTTCATTTTAGGGTTCCATCTTTGAGTCTGGTGTCCGAAATGTACACCTGCTTCTAAAAGTTCAATCATAGATGCTGTTGGCATCGGTTTTCTCCTTTTTTTACTTGTTGTACTACGGGTTATACTGTCTCATTCAAAGGGTTGCAAAATTTGTTTTTCACACTGTAAGGGGGGGGCTTTTAGGTTCACGCCCGTCTTACTGTCCTGCTCTCCCCCTGAACTAGGGCAAAGCCTATCAGACTAGTGTAACCAATTTTATATTACTATAAACATGCCTTTATGCAAATTAATTATTTAGTTTTATTACACAATTGAATTTTATGTAAATTAATTGAAAAAATAAAAAAAATAAATATAATAATATTTATGGAAGGTCTGGATACAAGCAAACTTGATGATTTAAAGCAAAGGGTTAGAAACAAGCTTGACGAAACGGAATTGTTTCGTTTTAAAGGTACTGTGTCAAAACTTCTGGGTTTGACGGTTGAAGTTAAACTGCCCGGGTTGAAAATCGGGGATTTATGCTACATCGAGACAAAAGACGGACGTAAAAAACCTGCGGAAGTTCAGGCTTTCAAAGGCGAAGCGGCTCAGCTTCTTTTACTTTATGACGGAGAAGGCATCGGGCAGGGAAGTCTGGTAACCTCAACAGGACAACCTATTATAATTCCTGTCGGTGATTTTTTGCTGGGACGTCTTATAAATCCTATGGGAGAACCGATTGACGGAAAGCCTCTTGATACAACGGGAGCTGAATGGCGTCCTGTTGAAGGCCCTCCGCCGGGGCCGTTTGAGAGACCTATTATCACGGAAGTATTTTCGACAGGTGTAAGAGCGATTGACAGTTGTATGACAATGGGTTGCGGCCAGCGTTTAGGATTATTTGCGGGGTCAGGTGTCGGGAAAAGTACGCTTCTCGGTATGATTGCAAGAAATTCCGATGCTGATGTCAATGTTGTTGCACTGATTGGAGAACGCGGACGTGAAGTTAAAGAATTTGTTGAGGATGCGCTGGGCGAGCAGGGTATGGCAAAATCTGTTCTTGTTTGTTCTACAGGCGATCAGCCTCCTTTAATCCGTCAAAAAGCCCTTTTAACGGCAACTGCCGTATGCGAATATTTCAGGGATCAAGGTAAAAAAGTTTTCCTTATGACTGATACCGTTACGCGTTGTGCTATGGCAGGCCGTGAAGTCGGATTGTCTCTCGGTGAGCCTCCTACAATGAAAGGTTATCCGCCTTCGATTTTTTCGTGGCTCCAAAAGGTTCTGGAGCGTGCAGGGAACAGTCCAAAAGGTTCTGTAACAGCATTATATACCGTGTTAATGGAAGGCGATGATATTTCTGATCCTATTGTTGATATTGTGCGAGGTATTGTTGACGGACACATTTTCTTATCAAGAAAAGTTGCGGAAATGAACCATTATCCTGCAATTGATGTACTGGGCAGTATTTCAAGGCTTATGTCATCAATTGTTACGCCCGAGCACAGGGAGGCAGCAGGAAAGATGCGTGCAATTATGGCTCTGTACAGAGAAAATAAAGATTTGATTGATGTCGGAATGTACCAGCCAGGAACTAACCCGCGTCTGGATACGGCAATAGAAATGATGCCGAAAATTAATGCATTTTTACAGCAGAGAACATCTGACATAGTAAGCATGGATACAACTATAAGCACTCTTATTGAAATGATGCAGGGTGTTGAAATTTAATAGTTTTAATATTTTTTTGTGGTACAATAATCAGCGGAAGGAAAAGAGACTATGAATTTACCGCAAAATTTCGGCCCCGCAATGTTAATAACTCTGTTTGCAGGTTTGTCTACCGCAATCGGAGGCGGAATTGCTTTTATTGTAAAAAAAGATAATTTGAAAGCGTTATCTGTCGGCTTAGGATTTTCAGCCGGTGTTATGATATTTGTTTCATTTATGGACATGCTTCCGGAAGCTGATAAACTGCTTCTTGCAAATTTCCAGTATAATCATCAATGGCTGACATTTGCGGGATTTATTATCGGTTTGGTTGTTGCTGTTTTGATAGATTATTTCCTTCCTGATCACATTGATACCGAAGATGTTTTAAATCCTGATGCTCCTGCGCACAGAGATTATAAAATTAAAAGGGCAGGGTTATTTACCGCAATAGCTATCTGTGTGCATAATTTCCCTGAAGGTATGGCGACATTTTTTACAACTACGCAAAATATCACACTAGGACTTTCTGTAGGTATTGCGATTGCTATTCATAATATCCCCGAAGGAATTGCGGTAGCTCTTCCTATGTATCATGTTACGGGTAAAAAACGTTATGCAATGCTTTATGCCGCATTATCGGGAATAACGGAACCTATCGGGGCGCTTGCCGGAATGTTTATATTCGGGTTATTTCTCCCGCAGGTGTTGATCGGAGCTTTGATGGCTGCTGTCGCCGGAATTATGATTTATATATCATTTGATACTTTATTGCCGCTGGCTAAAGAATATGGCGACTGGCACCAGTCTATTGTCGGAATTTTATCAGGTATACTGGTTATATGGGTAAGCTTAATTTTGATAGGCGGTTAAAATGGTAAATTTATCTAACTTATTTGATCTCGGACGTAATTTATATGCTCTGCCGTGGTATAACAGCAGAAGCGGGCTGGCTCCTGTTCCTTTGAGATACTTTTTCGAATTAACTTACCGCTGTAATCTTCAATGCCCTTATTGTTATATAGGAAATGACAGGCAAAAAGAGGAATTAACAACTGATGAATGGTTTAAAATAATTGATCAAATTCCGTGGTATTCGTTTGTTACGCTTGTCGGCGGAGAGCCGTTAATAAGAAAAGATTTTATTGATATCTTGATGAAAACCGCTAAAAAAACTTTCGGAAAACTCAATGTAGTATCAAACGGAATTTTAATTAATGATGAAATCATTGATGCTTTTATTAAAAGCAAAATGATGCTTTTATCGGTTTCATTAGACGGTTACGCCAAAAATCATGACATTAACAGGGCAAAAGACGGAATATGGGATAAGATTATGAATAATTTTGATAACATGAATTCCCGTAAAAAACGTCCTATGATTGATATTAAGACTATTGTTCTTGAAAATAATCTTGATGATCTGGTGAAACTTTATAAAATGTGTGATGAAAAGAAATTTAATTTCCTGTCGATTTCATTTTTGCGGAATAACAATTTGAAGCAGAATTCAATTCTTTTTGACAGCTTTGTACCTGAATTCAATGCAAATTATCCGATAGAAAAATATTTTGATATGGAGCATTTTAAAGAAGTTTATAACGAACTGATTAGTTTAAGCAAAAAATCAAAGGTTAAAATTCGTTTTTCTCCGAAATTTGAGTATGCAAAAGATCCGCTCGCCAAAATTGAAGAATTTTTTAATACGCCTGCAGACAAACCTGTTTCAGAAATTTATAAACCCTGTATGTATCCGTATTCAAATATGATGATAACACCTGCTGGAGATGTGTACCCCTGTCTTTCGCAAAAAATCGGTAATGTTAAGGATATGAGAATAAAGGAAGTATTTAATCTCCCTCATTACAGATGTTTCCGTAAAAATTTGAAAGCCGCAAAAGTTTTCGGTGCATGTCAGATGTGCTGCGAACTTTGTGTGAAATAATTATTTAATAAAATCTTTCCAGTAAGTTTTCCCTTGTTCTGCAGGATGTGTGTCATTTATGGCATAAACAGCACAGCCATAACCTGCATAGCTTGATGAACTTGTTTTTGAGCAATATGTTTTTCCACTGACAAAGCCGTTAACGTTAAGATTACTTCCTGTGGTTGCTGGGTTATTTTTATGTTCCTGTCCCATTGGAATTATGTGCCCATCAATTGTAAATAGAAAAAGAAAGATGTCATATCCATATCTGTTTGGTCTTTTTTCTCCATTTGTATCTACACAAATAACCGGACCATTTTCATTACTATTTGCAGGCCCGTCATTAAATGCAAAAATTCTTCCGGTATTATCAGTGTAATATCCGGAATTGTTGCATACAAGACGATTAGTCTGTCTGCCGTCTAAAAAATGAATTATATAGCCTTCAATTTCATCTACATTTGAATGAGTTGCATTGCTGTATTTATGTCCGCCTTGAAAGTATTTTATAAAAGTATTAATAGTATCTTTATATTGTTGATATCCTTCGGTTAATCCATTCATGGCATCTGCTACTGAATACCCTTCATTTTCTTTAAATAGCATGGATGCCTGGTTTAATTCCGAATAAGTTTTTTTTAAAGCTACTTCAAGCTCTTTTTTATTTGTCATATTGATTAATGACGGCAAAGTCAATGCAGCAACAACCCCGATAATTCCTAATGTTATCAAGACCTCAGCCAGAGTAAACGCGCATTTTTTGAAAAGTGAATAAGTAAATAAGAGAATAGGTGAATAAGTCGGTTTCACTCCCTCTCCTATGGG
>CASDVM010000022.1 GCA_949284415.1 uncultured bacterium
AGTTTTAATCACCCTTGGCATTATCGGTATAGTCGCTGCAATGACACTGCCGGCGGTAGTGTCTAAATATCAGGAAAAAGCGTGGTTAACAGCCTTTAAGAAAACCTATTCCGTTTTATCTCAGGCATATTTGCGGGCATCGCAGGATTACGGTACGGCAAACACGTGGTGTGCCGAGAAAAATACCGATTGTGCTAAAACCTATTTTGATATTTTATCTCCTTATTTGAATATTGGTCAGGTATGGGGATTTGAAAGACCTAATATTTTTAATAAAGCATCTTATCGTGATTTAGATGGAGGTGTGATGGGACCTGCTTTTGCTTTTTCAACAAGTCATTATAAATTTGCATTAAGTGATGGTACAATAATTGGTATAGGACATAATAATGACCTGTACTCCCCATTATTGCAGGTAGACACAAACGGCTTTAGAGGATCAAATCAGCTAGGAAAAGATTTTTTCTATTTTTCTTTAATACGCCGTGATGATAGTCCTGTTGTCGGCGGTTATTCATTATGGTGGTTAAATGATGTTGTATATTGCAGATCTGAAAAAGGCAGCGGCTGGTGGCGTGGCGGGGGTTGTTCTTTATGGGTAATTGCAACGGGTAATATGGATTATCTGCATAGAGATTTGAGTTTAGATGAGTGGCAGAATGCTGTAAGAAATCTACTGTTGGGGATGGGTAAAGATTCTCTTGACTAAGTATTCTTTATTAACTAAAGAACCCGCTTAATTGCGGGTTCTTTTTTAGAATTTGTATTCAGGTATTTCAAACGGTTCGTTATTTGCGTCTTTATCCACAAATTTAAGGTAGTAATCCATTGCTTTGTCTTTTGTTTCATTATAGAACTTATCATCAATGAATTTTTTGTGGTATTCGGTTCTTTCGCCCGAATAATTTCCTAAATTGTTTGCATAAGTTTCGATTACTGCTTTATCGGAACCGCCTCCGTAAGCTTTTGTCTTGGCGTCTGTACCTGAAGGTCTTATTTCAATGTATTTGTCTGTAAATTCAAGGTATGTGCCGTCTCCTACAAATTTAATCGATTTCAGATTATCAAATATAAGACTTTTGAAAGCGTCATTGAGAACATCTTTTACATCTTCAAGAGTCATTTTGCCTTCTTTTACAGCCATTGCCATGGAAAGATAGAACAAATCATTTTTTGTTCTTTTGGCTTCTCCGGCAGTCTTATCGGCTTTAAGTTTGTTAATATCGGGTTCTGACTCGTTGTAGTAAGCTATATCAACACGTGTATCAAAACGTCCGATAATATTATTTTCGTCAAATATTTCAACAAGATATTCTGATAATGATTGTTGTTTGCTTTGAAGTTTCGAAATAAGGGCTGATGCAACAATAATTGCTTCAGTTGCGCTTTTTTCTCTCATTGCGATAGCAAATCTTCCGGAATTTGAAGTTATCAAATCTTCCGTTCCCATAATCATTCCGCCGGATTCTTCGCCTGCAAACAGAAGACGCGGATTTATACCGAGATTAATTGCATTTCCGAATACGTCATCTATTACAACTTCGCCTGCTCTTGCTTTTTTCAGTTTTAATTCAACCTTCTTCATTATATTTGCGATTTCTTTAAAACCAACAGGAACATTAACAACTTTTACTCCCTGATTTTTTGCCCATTCATCCCAGGAAATAGCGGATGCTGTTGTTTTTATCATAAATCTCGGATGTTTGTCCCATAGACCTTGAGCTTTTAATTGTTTTGTCCAGAAATCCATAAGCATTAGAAATGCCTGATTTGCGGTAAAAATTGTTAAAATTAAATCTTCATTCAATTTTATATAATCAATTCCTGCTTTTTCCAGTTCAGGGATTGTGCAGGCATATTCTGTCTGCGCAATTGTTAACCTGTCATGATCGGGATCCGTTATTAAAACAGTTGTTCCGACAGGCATTTTAGTTAATTTTTCTTCGTAATGCAGGGTTTCTATAACGGGGAAGAATTTTTCACCGTCAGGTCTTCTTGAGGTTACTGTTGCATCTACCGAATAATCGTAGAATGCTTTTTCACCTTTGGGGGTATGGTCGTATTTACCTATTGAGTGGAAGAATGCATCTTCTTCAATGTTGTACCATTCAAATTTGTCTGAAATATCAAGCTTTTTCAAAACTCTGCTTAATGTTCTGTAAGCTGAGCCTCCGACATTTTCAATAACAATTTTATCTTTAATTTTTTTGATTAAATCAAGGTTAATTTTTTGTGCAACACCTGATTTGATGTATTCTACGTACAAATCAACTCCGTCATCAATACTGCCGAGAACTTTTTCGTCAATAAGCGGATTATTTTTTGCCGAAATTTTGATTTTATAAGTTCCTTTTTTATTGGTTTCATCAAAAATTTCCTGAATTTTATTAACAAATTCCATTGATTCTTCCGGCAGGTACTGACTGCCCTGACAATTCAGGTCTTTTGTGGCATTCTTAACTGAAATTCCGTGGCTTGATGTAATATATTCTCCGCCTAAAAGATCAAGTTTGAATGCCAGAAAAGATGCAAGCCAGATAGGAATTGTTTTTCTTCCCTTCGGTACAAGTGTTCTAATCCCGTTAGCCGCTTGAATTCTTGCAATTGCATCAAGAAAAAGATCCGAATTATATCTTACTTCTCTGCCTGCAACTTTTACTATTTGCTTCCCTTTATATTTTTCTGTTGCGACAAGAGCCTTTGCAAGCGTTGCAAGTACTATTCCGACAAGATTGATGGGAAATCTTGTGTCCTGCGGATACAAGATATTTTGCGGTCCTCTTATACCCGCCGTTGAAACTTTTGCTTCTTTTGCATAATTGGCAAACCATTCGTTAAGGTTTAATCCTTCGGGGTTTTTCTTTGCATCATAAGGCATAAGATGTTCTTTTTTCAGCGTAAATGTGAACTCTCCTTCATTTGAGAAATCCATTAAATTCAGATTTTTTATATAATCGGGTGTTTTGTCGTATACGCTTTTAAATAACTCGTTTTCCAATTCTACATTTGATGTTCTCATACTTCTCTCCTTAATCATAATTATAATAATATATGAAAAACTTGTAATGTGCAATCTTTGAATGTATAATTAAATTATTAATATGTTATAGGAGAAAAAAATGTTCTGGGACAAAGATAAAAATTATACTAGACGAACAGCAGACGAATACAATATCTGGAGAACATTGTTTCAGTTTATTATTTGTAAAATATTTTATATGATAAGGTTAAAAGTTGTCTACAGACTTGAAGTTGAGGGACTTGAAAATGTACCGAAAGATAATGCTTATATTGTGTGTCCGAATCATCTTTCTACTCTGGATCCTCCGATGGTGGCGGCAATTCTTCCGAGACGTGTTTCTTTTATGGCAAAAAAAGAATTGTTTGACATTCCTTTTATAAGATGGTGGATTGACTGGCTCGGTACTTTTGCGGTAAACAGAGAAAGTCTTGGCCCTTCTACAATAAAGACGGTAATGGAAATAAAAAAAAGCAAATGGGTATTCGGGATTTTCCCTCAGGGAACAAGAGGGGTGCCGGGAACAATTACTGGAGTTACGGAAGGTTTTGCAAAGCTTGCTAAAATTACAAAATGCGCGGTTTTGCCTGTTGGAATTGTCGGAACAGAAAAGGCTACTCATCTGCCTTTTTCCGGAAAAGTTATCGTAAAAATAGGCAAACCTATTCCTTACGACAAAGACCCAAATGTCGTTTTTAATAAATGGATTGAAGCTATACAAGAGTTAACAGGGTTTAAGTATGAACCCGAAAAAGAAAGTGTTTAGGAGTTTAAGATAGGCTATGAAAAAAGAACGAAATTATAACAGAAGATATCCGCGGGAATATAATATTTTCAGAACTATGTTTTATATGACTTTTTTGTATGTAGTAGTAATACCTTTTATGAAAATATTTTATAACTATACGATTACAGGCAGAGAAAATTTGCCCACCAAGGCAAAAAGCGGAAAATTTATTTATACCGCAAACCATGTTTCTCATTTTGATCCGCCTATGGTTACTATGGCATGCGGACGTCCGATTGCCTATATGGCAAAAAAAGAATTATTCCAGAAAGGCGATAAATTTGAGTGGCTTGTAAAACGTCTGGGCGCATTTGCCGTTGACAGAACAAAGCCTGAAATAGCAACATTCAAAACAGTAAAAGATATATTATCAACAAGCTGGTCATTGGGAGTTTTCCCGCAAGGAGGCATCAGACCATACGGTTCAGAACTCGGTGATTTGAAAAAAGGTTTTGTAGTTATAGCAAAAAATGCAAAAGCTGATATTGTTCCTGTTGCAATCGGAGGTTTTACAGGTTATCCAAAACTGAAACCTTTTTCAAGACGTGAAGTTCATTTGCATGTCGGTAAACCAATCTCATATAAATTGAGTGAAGAGGAAATTATTTATGAATGGTGCAGGCAGATATCCGAGCATGCTGATTACATAAACACCGCGCCTATACCTGAATCTTATAAACAGGCAGAAAAAGTATAAATAAATAGAAAGGAAAATTTATGAAAAGATCAGATTATTCAAGAATGTCGGGGGGGGGGATTTTTAGCTGCCGGAAGAGCATTAAGTCAAGTTTTATACGGTAATGTCATTGAGCATTTATTGCTCAATTCAAAATTTATCATAAAAAGATCTCGCACCATATGCGCGATGACAGGTCTTAATATTCTATCCCTCTCCCCTTGCGGGAGAGGGAAAAGTTCTTCATGCTTCAGTTTTCACACTTCACTTAAAAAACGAGCCGCGTTCACTCTGTCTGAGGTCTTGATAACCTTAGGAATTATAGGTGTAGTAGCTGCAATGACAATGCCTTCATTAATTCAAAATG
>CASDVM010000023.1 GCA_949284415.1 uncultured bacterium
AGTAGGCGTAACAATTTCAGTTTGAGTACAGCAACAACCGAACCCTAACTCATTTTTAACTGCTCCTGGAGAATTACAAGCACAGACTTTATAACCTGCTTTACATTGAGCAAATGTAATACTGCCTGAACTGCCAGTACCGCCGCCAATGCCTGAACCTGAATTGTTATTAGGATAACAACATAACGGAAGACAAAAAGCAGTATTAGATGCTGTACCATTAGCGGATTGACAATTCGGATATGCATCTGAAGGTGCATTCAAGTTCGCGCCACCATTGGTACAACAACCCGGCCTTGCAATATCTGAATCTGAGCCTCCAGTATTGGGAATAGGGTCAGTAACGGCCTCGCTGAAACCTCCGCCGGGCATTAAATCATATTCCGTATTTGCAGCATGTGCTGCTAATACTCCAAAATTACTTACAAAAAATGTCTGAATCTTTGCCAGCAAACTCGGTTCTTCTGCCTTTGCCTGATAACGATCATCAGTTGGATCGTAATCCGCAAGTATCTGCGAAGTTGCCGTTCGCAATGTTGAATACGCGGAATAATATGTATAAGTTACTATATTATCCAGTTTGTGCTTCGTTACACCGATTGTTACCGCTACGATTACCGCTATAATAAGCATTACCACAATAATCTCGGCTAATGTGTAACCCAAAAAGGCTTTAATAGAGGAGCTTAGAGTACCCCCCCCCCGAATTTTACGGGGCTAAAACCGTTGCAGGATGAGGCTTTTGCAGACACATCCTTCGATTTTCCGTCTTGTTTAAATCTTCTCATAATCAGCTCAATGCTCCTATTTTGTTATGCTCAATTTTTATTATAACATACTTTCATACGTTTTTCAAGACTACGGAAAAGAGACTTATATATATGTTTACACAGGATGTACTAAAAAATCTTATATTAATATTGACCATTAGAATTATCCATAAACAAACTTAAAAACTCACCTGATTCTTATGTACGGCGGTTTACCAATCCTTAGCTCTCAACAGTGTATTTTCTATTGTGTCAAAATCAGAATTATTCAACTTAATAATAGCTTTCTCCATCGGATTAATTATACAAATATTGTCGCTGCAATTATCGTATAAATAAATTTGAGCACATTTAGCCGTATTATTTCTACATCTTACCATAACACCGCCAGACATAAGATTCGGCTTATGTGTATAGTTTGAATACAAATTATTACGATTCAGTATTGCTTCCATTCTGCTTTTTATATTTCTGCCAATCGGGCAGTCAGCATATACCCAGAAAATCATTTTTCTGTTACCGTGTATTATTTCATAATAGGTATCACTACTAGCGGTATTTTCATAAACACTGTCAGGAATCTTTACTGCTCCGTGAAAAGAAATCTTTACAGGCCGCTCAGCCGCATTAGCTGCAACGGATTCAGACGCCTGCTCTTTTACTTTTAAGTCGGAAGGAGCTTTATAATCACTATACTTTCCGATCAAAAAAGCTGCTAATACTAAAGCAATCAAAAAACTAAATATTTTCATAATTCATACCTTTTAACAACCTCTAATAATTTTACAAACAAGTATTTTTATAATTATAGCAAATTTTTTTATATTTGACAAATTGTTTTGTTGACGATACGCAAAAAATATGCTAATATCAAATATTATAAAAAGGAGAAGATATGGTTTTATGGGAAATATTTGTAATTGCAGGACTTGCATTTTTAATACTTGAAATGCTTGTACCTTCAATGTTCTTTTTAAATCTTGCAATAGCCGGATTTATCACTGCTGTTACCGCGGTATGGATTACTGACCGTATTATATTAACGATATTATTTGTTATTTTATCTGTTTTATCAATACTGTTTCTTCGTCCGCTGCTTATTAAAAATAAAAAAGACAAAGAACATGAAACAGGGATGGAAGCCAAATATATAGGTAAAATCGTTAAAGTAACTGATCCTGTAAGCAAATATTCGGGAGCCATTACAATTTATGATGAACGCTGGGAAGCCCGCACGGAAAATGATGAAACAATTCCCGCGGGTTCCGAAGTAAGAATTATTAAATATGACAGTTTAATATTAACGGTAGAGAAAGTATAGGAGAAAAAAATGAGTTTAGTTTTATTGATTTTACTTGTTGCACTACTGGTTTATGTATTCAAAGGCATAATTATCGTCCAGCAGCAGCAGGAAGTTATTATTGAAAGAATGGGGCGTTATGAAAAAACATTAAGAGCAGGCCCCAATTTTATATTTCCGATTTTAGAAGCACCGAGAGGTATTTATAAAAAAGTCTCACAAAAAGGCATTGACGGAAGAAATTTTTATTACCTCAAACCTGTTGACAGAATTGATTTGAGAGAACAAATGTATGATTTTCCGCGCCAGAACGTTATTACAAGAGACAACGTATCTATTACAATTAATGCACTGATTTATTTTCAGATAATTGATGCAAAAAGCGCCGTTTATGAAATCGAAAATCTGCCTGACGCTATTGAAAAATTAACACAGACGACTTTAAGAAACCTTGTAGGCCAGATGGATCTGCAGGAAACATTAACATCTCGGGGAAAAATTAACGATGAATTGAGAACAACACTTGATGAAGCAACAAATAAATGGGGCGTAAAAGTTAACCGTGTTGAAATTCAGGATATTTTCCCGCCTGCCGATATTCAGGCATCAATGGATAAATTAATGAAAGCAGACAGAGAAAAGAAAGCAACCATAACAGAAGCAGAAGGGCTGAAAGAAGCAGCAATCAGAAAAGCTGAAGGTGAAAAAGAAGCTGCCATAAGATCCGCCGAAGGCGAAAAACAGGCAGAAATTCTCCGCGCCGAAGGTATTGCGCAGGCAAGAGTAATTGAAGCTGATGCGGAAAAAGAAGCAATTTTACGTATTATAAATGCATTAGCTGACAAAGGCCAGCCTGATAAATACCTGATTGCGATGAAATATCTTGAAACACTTTCTTCAATTACAAAAGGCGAAAACAATAAAGTTGTTTACATGCCTTACGAAGCAACGGGTATTCTGTCATCAGTTGACGGAATTAAACAAATGTTTGACAAAAAATAAAAAAATTTTAAAAAGCAGGGCATTATATGTCCTGCTTTTTAGAATCGGCAGCAGGATAATAAATGAAAGAGATATGTGTATTAATTCCGGCTTATAATCCGGATGAAAAATTAATCAAATTGATTGAGGGATTAAAAGCAAAACTTCCGAAAAGTCCAATAGTTATAATTAACGATGGAAGTTCATCCGATAAAATATTTACCAAATTGCGGGAAGTTTGCCCCCCCCCCGATGCAATCCTTACACACAGCACAAATCGGGGGAAAGGTGAAGCTTTAAAAAGCGGGGTTAAATATATAATAAAAAATTATAAATCTTGCACGGGAATTATTACTGCTGACTGTGATTTACAACATTCCGTTAATGATATTATAAAAATTGCGAGCGCTCTATCAGATTCTCCCGATAAAATTTATCTTGGAAGTCGGAATTTTAATAAAATGAACATTCCCTTTCGAAGTTATATAGGGAATAAAGCCATATCATTACTTTTTCAAATACTTTATAAAATAAAAATTAATGATACACAAACAGGACTTCGCGGCATACCGACTGAATATACAAACTTATTTTGTGACATTAAAAATTCTGACTTCTCTTTTGAGACTTTAATGTTAATCAAAGCAAAAAAATCTAATATTCAAATAACAGAAATTCCAATTAACACAATATACTTAGAGAATAATAAAAACAGCCATTTTAAGCCCATATATGATTCATATAAAATTTGTAAATCACTGTTAACGGAGAGCAATAATGGATAAATTAAAGTCTCCCGAAATAATTTTTGTAATTTTTGCATTTGTGTTTGGAATAATTATAATGTTTGTTACTCCTAAATACCAAGTTCCTGATGAATATGCACATTTATGCAGAGCACAAGAAGTTTCAAATGGAATACTTTATAATAATTTACCTCAAAATAGGCAAGATGGTTACAAATTCCATGGTGCAAGCGGCTATTCTCCTGTAATGTATGTATTTTCAGGATTAGGATATAAAATTGGAAATTTTAGTAATAATGATGATATTGCATTTTATTTTGGAAGATTCTTTAACCTTATAATTTGGATAACATTGATATTTTTTGCGATTAAAGTAACCCCTATATTCAAATGGCAATTTTTATTTACTTCACTGTTCCCAACATCATTATTTCTCGGAGCATCATATTCCGCAGACTCTTTTAACAATGCTTTTGCTTTTTTATTATTTGGATATATGTTTAAAATAATATTTGAAAAACAAGATATTTCATTAAAAAAAGATGTTGCATTAATAAGTTTATGCGGGATTACAGGAGCAATGTGCAAATGCGCTATTGCGCCATTATTTCTGCTATTATTTGAAAAAATAAACAAATTCAAAAAACTCATAGTACTACTTATAATAACATTTGTTATCGGGTTAGCTTACTTATGGTCAATAAATAATTACACATTTACAGGTCCTGGTGTTAATCAGAGCTATAATAAACAGATTTTACAATATAACCCGCTCGAATTTATTAAAATATTTACTGAAAGCTGTATTTACTATTTTATACCATGGATAAAACAGCTTATAGCACGACTGGGACTATTAACAATCGGGTTTAATCATTTATTTTACAAAAGTACAATTCTGTTTTTCATCTTATTGTTGCTTTATATACCGGAAAAATATACAATAAAAATTTCTCAACGTATTTACAGTTTTCTTATATTACTAGGCTATGTATTTTTTACATGTGCATTATTATTCATAAACTGGACTCCAATAGACAGCCCTTACATAGCCGGAATACAAGGGAGGTATTTTATTGCAATACTGCCACTAATATTTATAATCTTAAAACCTAACATAAAACATTATGATATAAAAATCTCAAGAATAATGAAAAAGGCATTAATAATCTATATATTCTTAATGTTATTTTACTGTACAGATACATTAAAGGGTGTATACTCATCTATATATTTAAGTTATTTATAAAAATAAATGTTCAGATATTTATTTTTAACTAAAAATATGTTATACTAAACATGAAATTCAGGAGAAGAATATGATAATGAACGATTTACCAAGAATGCAGGTTTTGATAACAACAAACGATCAGTATATAGAAGGAGAACTGCTACTCCCTGAGAATATGCGTTTTAGCAATTCTATTCCGGATAATATGCTTTTCTACATTCTAAACGGCGGATTTCAATTTATAACTTTAAAAAACTGCGAAGTTAAAGACAGAAAAAATCTCGCGTTCCGTCCTGATAAATCACATCAGCTACATGTAAATATTTCATGCATAATTACAATGCAAATTATAGAAATACTTCCTGATGATTATGAATATGAAGACAGCTATTATGATGATATGGAAGAACCGGAAGAAGAAAAACAACTGGAAAAACAACGTCAAAGAACCCGCGTAAAACGATAATTAAAATAACTTTCTTCATATTTATTCCTTTTTTTTTATGTTTTTGCTAAACTTAAAATAAGTCCGAACAAAAAATAGAAAAGGAAGTTAAAATGATTAAAACCAAACTTAAAGACCATAATTGCGGAGAGCTTAATCTGAACAATTTGAATGAAGAAGTTACCCTGTCAGGCTGGGCTTCAACTATCCGTGATTTAGGCGGTATTTTATTTGTGGAATTGAGAGACAGAACAGGTTTTTTCCAGCTTGTTGCAAACCCGCAGATTAACCCCGAAGTACACAAAATTTTTGAAAAATTAAGATCCGAATATGTTATTACCGTAAAGGGAAAAGTTACAAGACGCCCCGAAGAAACTTATAATGAAAAATACGCTACAGGTCAGGTAGAAATGTATCCTGAATCAGTTGAAATTTTATCGGAAGCAAAAACTTTGCCTTTTGTACTGGATGATGAGAATGTTTCCGAAGATGTCAGACTTAAATACAGATACCTTGATATAAGACGTGAAAGTATGCTTCATAACTTAACACTGCGCCACAAAATCTGTCAGGCAGCAAGAAGCTATCTTAACGGCGAAGATTTTTTGGAAGTAGAAACACCTATTTTGATTAAAACAACTCCTGAAGGCGCAAGAGATTATCTGGTACCTTCACGTGTTCAGGAAGGAAAATTCTATGCTCTGCCGCAATCTCCGCAGATTTTCAAGCAATTACTGATGGTCGGAGGTATTGAAAGATATTACCAGATCGCAAAATGCTTCCGTGATGAAGATTTACGTGCCGACAGACAGCCTGAATTTACACAAATTGACCTTGAAATGTCTTTTGTGGAACAGCAGGACGTTATCAAATGCGTTGAAGGTTTGATTGTTGAAACATTTAAAGCTGCAGGAGTTGAGGTTAAACCTCCGTTTATTCAAATGCCGTGGCAGGAAGCTATGGACAGATACGGTTCCGATAAACCCGACACCCGTTTCGGATTAGAACTTTTTGATATCGGCGATATTATTTTACAGTCAGAATTCAAAATTGTAAAAGATACGCTAGAAAACGGCGGTATCGTCAGAGGTATCAGAATTCCCGGCGGTGCTAAATTCTCAAGAAAAGATATCGATGATATTACAAAACTTGCAGTATCATTCGGAGCAAAAGCTCTTGCAAATATTATTTATAACGAAGACGGAACAGCTAAATCTCCTGTATTGAAATTTGTAACCGAAGAACAGGCTAAACAAATTCAGGAAAGAGCGGGCGCTGTTGCAGGCGATATAATCTTCTTTGTTGCAGATAAACCCAAACTTGTTTATGACATTATGGGAAGATTAAGACTCTATTTCGGTAAAAGATTAAATCTGATTGACGAAAGTAAGCATAATCTTTTATGGGTAGTAGACTTCCCGATGTTTGAATGGAGTGATGAAGAAAACAGATTTATGGCTATGCACCACCCGTTCACATCACCTTGCATTGAAGATTTAGACAAACTTAAATCAGGCGATTTGGGACATGTTAAATCAATTGCATATGATATTGTTTATAACGGAACGGAACTCGGCGGAGGATCTGTCAGAATACATTCATCCGATGTTCAAAATGCGGT
Organism: uncultured bacterium; assembly: GCA_949284415.1. Classification (GTDB taxonomy): domain Bacteria; phylum Cyanobacteriota; class Vampirovibrionia; order Gastranaerophilales; family Gastranaerophilaceae; genus Stercorousia. The sequence goes on from CASDVM010000023.1 coordinate 7,095, forward strand.
ATTTAAAGCATTGGGATTAACAGAAGATGAAGCTAAAGAAAAATTCGGTTTTATGGTTAATGCACTTCAATACGGAACACCGCCTCATGCAGGTCTTGCAATCGGTTTAGACAGACTTGTCGCCCTGCTTTGCAGAACGGAAAGCATCAGAGACGTAATAGCGTTCCCGAAAAATTCCGGTGCAAAAGACTTAATGTCAGATGCACCGGGCGAAGCATCTCTGCAGCAGTTAAGAGAACTTCACTTAAAAAGCACTGCACATAAATAAGAAATACAAAAAGCCCGTTAAATAACGGGCTTTTTAATAATTAAAAATGCGTAGGATAGTCATCAGGAATTTTCCAATTATTACATTCAATCAAAGCAGTACAGTGTATGCCGTATGAATAACCTGCAGATGTTGACCCGTTTTTACAATCATTAATTACACCATTTCTATTTTTTTCTATTTCCGAACAAAAATTGACGGTTTTACTGTAATCTTCTGTACTTGTTATACTATATCCGTTCTCATCAACAATAAGATTAAACGGAAAAACATTCCGCCCTATTATACGCTCTTTGGGACCTGTTAAAATATCTACTCTAAACATTCCGCGTCTTTGAGTATCACCTATGGTTCCACCCGGTCTAAACAAAATACCGATACCATTATTTAAAATATATTTAGTTGAAGAAATACTGCTAGGATTTCCATTTAGACTTTTCACTGTTGTATCACAATATGGATCATCATCCGTTTGTTTTTCGCATTTTTGAATAACTTTTAAGTAAGGAGCAAAGTATTTATCAAATATTTCATGATCCCAGTTTTCAAGCTCCCAGTATTGAGGATCTCCATTATCTAGCGCCGATAAACGTATCATATTCTGTAAAATATTATATGAAGTATAAAGTTTCTTTTCCACAACACTTTTATGATAGTTTTGAACTAAAGTTGGAAGTGTAAGTGCTGCAACAATCCCTATAATTCCCAGAGTAATTAAAACTTCTGCTAAAGTAAAACCGGCTCTTTTCATTAAAGAAATATTCTTTATATGTTTTAGCACATCACTAAAACAGCAAATTTGGCAGTTTTTGGCAACTCTGCAAATTCGTTTACCTAGCGGATAAACGCCCCCCCCCCGACTGAATCAAAAATATTTAACATACAAGCTTCTCCTTTCTCAATTAATATAATTTACATTATAAACTATTGTTGTAAACTTTTCAACATTATAAATATATTTTGAGATATAATTTTATTATGCAGATATTTAGAGAACTTGCTAAAAATTCGGCTTTATCAATAGCGCTTGGTTTTTTTGACGGAGTACATCTCGGACACAGAGCCGTAATTCAAAGTGCTGTCGATTTTGCGAAAAAAAACAATACAAAATCTGCAGTAATAACTTTTGCGGATCACCCATGCTGTTATTTCTGGGGAGTCTGTCCGAAATACATTCTTACACGTAAAGAACGAGAAAAAAGAATTGAAGCGCTCGGGGTAGATTATCTTTATGAACTCGATTTTGAAAGCATTTCAGGATTAACGGCAGAAGAATATTTGCGTGATATTCTAGTTAAATATTTTACCCCTCTTGCAATTTCTACCGGCTGGAACCACAATTTCGGATGTAAAAAATCAGGAGATGTAAAATTTCTTGCACAAAATGCGAAAAAATACGGATATGAATATTTTGAACTTCCGCCACAAAAAATTGAAAAAGAAATAATAAGCAGTACACAAATCAGAAAATTACTCGCAAACGGAAATATAGAAAAAGCAAATACTATGCTGGGGCAAAAATTTTCAATTGAAGGGGAAGTTGTTAAAGGAAATCAAATAGGCCGCACAATAGGATTTAGAACCGCAAACCTTGTTTACCCGCCCGAGTTAATTGAGCTGCCGTACGGTGTTTATTCGGTTGAAACCAAATACGGAAAAGGCATCGCAAATTTCGGCATCCGCCCGACAGTAAACGGTTCTAACGCAGTTCTGGAAGTCCATATTATAGACTTTGATAAAGATATTTACGGAGAAACAATAAAAGCTGAATTTAATAAAATGATACGTCCTGAAAAAAAATTTCCGTCTCTTGAAGCATTAAAAAATCAAATTCATGAAGATATTAAACAAATAAACTAACTGTTCTTCTTTATATCTAAATGATAACCGAGAATATCCAAAATTTGAAGCGTTTCTTTAAGTGTAATACTTTCTCTTATTAATTTTCCTGAAAGACTGTTTATTGTATATTTTTTGCCGGTTTTTTCACTCATCAATGAAGCAAGCTGTTTAAAAGTAACAGCTTCGCGCGCCATATAGTATTTAATATCATTTCGAATATCCATTTTACAATTATATTGCAGTTGACAGATATAAAAAAATGAGTTATAATATTCTTAATTTATTAAGAATATTCATACTATATTAATAATTTTATCAATTAATGAGGAGTATATTTTATTATGAGTCATAAAAGCGCAAATGCATTCACTTTAGCTGAAGTATTAATAACATTAGGGATTATCGGAGTAGTTGCTGCAATGACAATGCCATCATTAATTCAAAACTATAAAAAACAGGAAGCAACTGCACGATTAAAAAAATTCAGCAGTATGATGCAGCAGGCAATAATTATGTCAGAAATGGAAAATGGAGACATGACAGACTGGACATATACAGCAACCTCAGACACAGTTACAAATTCAATGACAACAAAAGAGTTTTTTATGGCATATTTCGCAAAATATATAAAATATATTAGCACTGAAGATAATACAGGTGTAAATAAATGGTTTCAGGTAAATCTTCCTGACGGCACATATTTTCAAATGTATAAAGGCGGATGTGTAGATTTTTTCTTTGATATAAACGGAACCAAATATCCAAATCGGGAAGGCAGAGATATATTCAGATTTCTGGCTTGTCCTGCAACTCAAAACTTCTGTTCAGGCAAAGGCGGCTGGTGTTCGTATTATACAGAGTATGACACTACAAGAGAAAAAAGATTAACAAACTGCAAACAGAGTGCGATGTATTGCAGCGGTCTTCTTGAATATGATAACTGGGAATTCAAATCTGACTATCCGTACAGACTATAAAAAAGCGGTTTTAATAAACCGCTTTTTTATTATTTAATTAAAGCCTGCACCTCTTTAAATTTCGGATTTTTCGCGCCTTTCAGCCACTCAAAAAGTGCAATTTCCACACAAGAAACTTTTACCCCGTTTGCGACCATGGCATCAATTCCCTGTTTGAACTCATATTTGTTACGGCTTGCACAGGCGTCTTTAATTACATAAACATCAAATCCTGCCTCAACAAGAGCTGACGCTGTTTGATGTACACAGATATGAGTTTCTATGCCGAAAATTACTATCTGCTTTTTACCGTAAGATTTAATCTTATCAAGCATACCGTCTTCTAATAAGGCATTGAAATACGTTTTTTCAAATATTTCACTATTTTCGGGCAAAGCATCCGCAAGTTGTTGAACAGTACGCCCTAGTCCTTTCGGGTACTGCTCTGTTAATAACACCGGAATATTCAAATATTTGGCAGCTCTCACTGTCTTTACGGCATTTTCAACTACTACATCTTTATTCAAAGCCGCAACCAGCCTGTCTTGAATATCAATTATTAACACTAAACTGTTTTCTGCCGATAATGTATTCATTTTGTCTCCTTTATTAAACTGATGTGTATTTAAAATCTTTTATAAAATTTTCTACTATTTCAACAAGTTTTTTTTGCGTAACTTTAGTTAATGCCAGTTGTATTTCATCGTTTTCAGGGCTGTCCAAACCTTCATGCGTTATATTAATAACTATTTTGGCAAACCCGGGATAAACTATTCTTAAAGTACTGTCCTGTTTTTTATTCTTTAAGTGAAAAACGCACTGCTCAGAATCAGTATACTGCTCAATTTCCGTATCAAAAAGTTTTTCTTCCCAAGCCTTTTGCAGCCTGTAAAAAACAGGAGTAATAACTTTTTCCAGTTTTTTATTAAAAATTTGTCTGAAAATTTTATAATTTTTCGGCTTATCATCCGCATCTTCAAGCCATTCATCAAGAGTTTCTCCGCCGTCAGGAATTGAAGAAAATACATATTGTGCACTTGTAGCAGCAGCATCGGACTGTGCTTTTAAGGCATCACGTTCCATTTCATCAAAACTCTTATGAACAATAGAAGATATGCCTGAGCAAACTTCAAAATTTCCGCCGTAATTTTCAACTATTTTATTGATTACAACAACCGCACCGTTTAAGTCAGTCTTCGGAAGAAGAATATAAAATTTTGCACCGCGTCCGAGTGTTGCAATATCATCCGAGCGAATAGACGCTCTAACAGCATCCGCCATTTTTTCAACAGAAAATTGCTTTTTTGACCCTTCAGAAGGTGCTATAACAATAAAAGACCCGTCATCTATCAAATTATCATCAATAACATTTTCAATAACCTGCTTTGCATAACTATAATTGTACATGCCTGTCATTTCGTCAATAACATTCAGTTGTTCCAAAATTTTTATATTACGAAAAGAGCTCTGCTTGATTGTATTGTGTTTTATGTTATTTACAGTCCTTACTACAAGCTCGAAAGCTTCAGCATTCGAAAGCGTAAAATCATCAATTCCCGCATCATACGATGCCAGAATCAATTCGGAATTATTAGAATTTGCAAGCAAAATGATACATAAGTTCTTATTCGCCCGTAATTTTTTTATCAGCTCAATCGTCAGCCTTGCTGAAGTATTTTCATGTATAAGAACAATATCAGCTCTGCTTAATTCTAAATTATTTAGAGCTTTTTCATAATTTGACACCAGAATAGTATCATCATGTCTTAAGAAAATTAATTTATTTTCTAATTCTTCCGACAAATCTTTATTATCAGAGATTAAAAGTATAGTATTTTTTCCGGTCATTAATTATACCTGTAAATGTTTCTTGATACAAAGGAAACTTCCTCCCGCTCCAAACAAAATTGCCATTGCAAACATAACAGCAATAACAAAGTTCTGCGCATACAACGGAGTAGGAACCATAAAAAACTGATGCATGTGATTCAGCCCGTTCTGGACAAAATTAAGCGGTAATAAAGCTATTACGGCACCAGAAAAACCGTAAAAAGCTCCCTGCATAATCAAAGGAAATCTTATATACCAGTTTGAAACCCCCATAAGTCTCATAATTTCGATTTCTTCTTTACGCGACTGAATTACCAGCTGAATTGTATTGTTAATAATAGTAATAGTCAAAATTCCCATAATGATTACGACAAACACTGTTATAGTATTTACTATTTTGTTTAAAGCCTCAATTTTTTTTGCAAGATCCTGAGCATAACTCATATCTTCAACGGATTTTAACTGCTTTACGTTATTAAACACGGATTCTATATTCTCCGGCTTATCAACCTTTACATGCAGCGTATCAGGAAGCGGATTGTCAATATCAGGTAAATCCATCTCGCGTTTTAAATTAGCCCAGGAAGACGCCTTTGGAATAATTGTAACACTTTCGACATGTTCAAAATCTTTAATTCGGGATTTTGTAACATTTGCATCCGCATTTTCTTTCAAATAAACAGATATCTCAAGCACATTGCCGAGTTCATGCGCAAATGATGAAATAGACAGAGCAGATCTGAAAAAAGAGCCGAATATTGTTAATATTGCAGCCATTGTGGTAATAATAACAAGATTCACGACCCCTGTTCTGTAAATATCATGAATAGTCTGTTTGGTTAAGCGGTATAATATTCTAAGTTCGCATAACCAATCTTTTGGTATGTGTTTTTTTACTTTTCTCTTTAGTTCTGCTCTTGATGCTGTTCTATTCATACGTACCTGCTTGTATATCCCTTACAATCTCGCCTTTATCCAGCGTTATAACTCTTTTTCTAAAATAATCAACCATTGCATTATCATGAGTTGATACAATTACGGTAATTCCGCGCTGGTTAATCTGATCCAGAATCTGCATAATTTCCATGGAATTTTTGGGATCTAGATTTCCTGTAGGTTCATCTGCAATCAATAACGGCGGACCGTTTACGATTGCTCTTGCAATTCCCACCCTCTGTTGTTCTCCTCCCGAAAGTTCAGAAGGCGTTGCATTCATTTTGTCATACAGACCTACAATTTTTAATGCACCTGAAACCCTTGCATTAATTTCTTTGGAACTGATACCTAATGTTCTGATTACATAAGCAACATTATCATAAACGCTCTGGTTTTGAAGCAGTTTATAATCCTGGAAAACAATTCCCATACATCTTCTTAAATTCGGGACTTTATCATTTGAAAGATTTGCAATATTAATCCCGCCTATAGTAACAGTTCCGCTTGTCGGTCGTTCTTCATTATAAAGAAGCTTCATTAATGTTGATTTACCGGCACCGGATGCACCTACAATAAATACAAATTCGCCTGACATAATATCAAGATTAATATTTTTTAAAGCGTAGTTATCATTTTTGTATTTTTTAGTAACTGATCTGAATTGAATCATAATTTTCCTTACTTATTTTACAAGACGGTATTTGTCAATATACTTTTTAACGGATAAAGTCAATTTCTCGGCACTCAGACCGTAATAATCCAAAAGCTGTTCCGATTTTCCGCTCTGCCCGAAAGTATCATTGACGCCTATACGATGGACGGGAACAGGATAGTATTCTGATAAAAGTTCGCATACGGCACTTCCAAGGCCGCCGATTATTGAATGATTTTCAACCGTAATTACAAATTTTGTCTTTTTAACGCAGTCAATAATCGTAGCACCGTCAAGAGGTTTTACGACAGGCACATGAATAATCTGAGCAGAATATCCCTGCTGTTTTAAATTTTCACAGGCTTCAATAACTTCAGCAAGAGTTTCACCGTTAGAAATAACCGTAACGTCATTTCCATCTTCAATTACACGCGCTTTGCAGAAATCAAATTCATAATTTTCATCAAAAATATCACAGACATTGGTTCTGGGGATTCTGATATACATAGGGCCGTAATTTTCAGCGGCAAATTTTATAACCTGTTCGCATTCTCTGCAATCAGCAGGCACTATAACAGACATATTAGGTATTCCCCGCATCAAAGAAATATCTTCCAGCGCCTGATGGCTCGCACCGTCTTCTCCTACCGTAACACCGCCATGAGTTCCGATTATTTTAACATTAAATTCAGGATAGCAAACAGAATTTCTAACCTGATCGTAAGCTCTGCCCGTAATAAACATAGCAAAACTTGCAGCAAACGGGATTTTACCGACAGAAGCCAGACCTGCTGCGGTTGCTATCATATCCTGCTCCGCAATTCCCGTATCAAAAAATCTGTCAGGAAATTCTTTTGCAAAAATCTGCGTCTGTGTAGAGCATGCCAGATCCGCATCCAAAACTACAATGTCCTGATTAATTTTACCCAACTCCGCAAGAGTCTTTCCAAAAACTGATCTGATTGATTTCTTGTTTTTTTTATCGATAATCATAACAATACAATCCCGCTCATCTGTGTACAACAATAGTATAGCACAAACAAAAATTAAATAAAACTTTCAGGATTTGGGGCTTATATCTTAGTTTACACTAAATAAGTGCTTTTTGTCATTCTGAATTTAGATCCCGAAACAAGTTCGGGATGACAAACACACCTCAACCTGTAGGGTGGGAGAAGCGAAGCATTCCCACAAAAATTTTTTATTATTTTCAATCGTACGTTTTTTTCTGCTCGCAGAGCCTCAGAATGAACGAATACACCTCAGATGTTATTTCGTGTAAACTACGATATAAGCCCCAGTAATTTTTACAAATTTGTTAAGAATTATTAAAATATTTTGAAATTTTAGCAATTTTCTATCTTGAGGGATATTTAAACAGTAGAATAAAAATATAGAAATATTTTATTGAAAGGAAGAAATTAAATGATTCAAGCTCCAAATTTAGTAAATCCTTACATGCAGCCCCAGATGCAGCCTTATATGGCTCAACCTGTACAACAGGCTGTACCTGCTCCTAATTACAATGCAGTAAAGATTGATGTTCACAACCCATCGGTAAGTGCTCCGGGCATGGCACCTTCAATGCCTTGTTATAATTACCCGCAGGCACAATTATATGATTATCCGAAAGCACAGAATCAGCCGTACTACATGCCCGTACAACAGCAGTATACAGCACCGCAGGTTCAACCCCCTGCAGCACAGACTGTTACTCCGGCAGCAGTTCCACAGCAGGTAGTACAGCAAAATTATAATGCTCCGGCTCCTGTTGTAACACAGCCTTCCGTTCAGCAGCAGCAGACAGAACAAAAACCTGCAGAAGCTCCGAAAGTTGAAATTGAACAGCCGGTTCCTATGACTCCTCAGGTTGATTTAAACGGATTTATCGCAAAATTAACAAACCCTGACTATGAAGTTCAGGCTAACGCAATGGAAGAAATTGCGAATATGGTAAAAGACGATCCGCAAAAAGCTACCGAACTTTTAGATGAAAAAGTTGTTAACGCCTTAAATACAATTATTAATGCAGATTCAAGCAAACTTGCGGGACCGACTGCTGAACAAATTGCAGCAAGACAAAAACTAATGAAAGGCGAACAGATTTCTGATGCCGAAAAGCAATTAGCAACAACAATCACCCCGATGGAACAGGCTGAAAGAAATAAAAGCTATGCAATGTTTACATCATCAATAATGCAGAAATTATACGGTGATGAAGTTAATAAATTAACCGGTTCAACAGTACCTTTAACCGAATTACCTGGTGCAGTAACAATCGTTGAACAGTTAAAGAATAACCCGAACCCGATGGTAAGAACTTCTGCAATTGAAGCATTAAGCTACATTCAACAGCCGGCATACAAACAAGACCTGAATACATTGTTCACAATTGCGAAAAACGATCAGGATAAAAATGTCCAAGACGCAGCAGCAGCAGCTCTTACAAAATTAGAACAAATGCCGGCAGAACAGCCTGCTCAACCTGCACAGCAGCAACCGGCACAGGAAGTAAAAATGAATACAGAACCGGCAAAACAAGCTGCTTAATCAAATAATTTCTTTCTTCATATAATAAAAAATCCCTTGATTTAAAATTCAAGGGATTTTTATTTTGTTAAGGTAAATTTTTCCAGAATGACGGATCAGATAAAGCTTTATATGTACATCCCGCACCGTTATCTGCACCGGCGGAAGTCTTTGAACAGTATGTATCATCCTCACTGTAAAATTTTGTTCCTTCAACACCCATTGGAAGCAAAGCTCCCTTATCATCAAGCTGAAACATAAACAAATCCTGTCCTAATCGATTCGGGCGTCTGTTATAACCGTTAATGTCAACAGAGATATAAGTACCTGTAACATCTGTCGGAGAAGCGGAATAAACAGCGTTATTTAGCAAAATAATACTTCCGTCAGTCAATACAAACTGCCCGTCATCAAATTTATTTATATCAATAGAAGAAGTTCCCGTAAAATTTTTATACGACTTTGCATTGTTTTTAATTGATATACAGGCATTATCAGCATCATCATAACCCAAACCGCAATCTTTGAGAACATTAAAAAATTTCATAATTGCAGGTTTTAATTCATGAGTTCCTATATCAGCAGTAACAGGTTCACCGTTTTCTGCTCTGTACATATCAAGAGCCTGAGCAATTACTGATGCATTCTTTTTCAATGCAGATTCCAATTGACGATTTCGAACATTTTGAATTAATGAAGGCATTGTCATTGCAGCTACTACACCTATAATTCCTAAG
>CASDVM010000024.1 GCA_949284415.1 uncultured bacterium
AGTTTTAATCACCCTTGGCATTATCGGTATAGTCGCTGCAATGACACTGCCGGCGGTAGTGTCTAAATATCAGGAAAAAGCGTGGTTAACAGCCTTTAAGAAAACCTATTCCGTTTTATCTCAGGCATATTTGCGGGCATCAGAGGATTACGGTACGGCAAACACGTGGTGTGCCGAGAAAAATAAAGAATGTGCTAAAACCTATTTTGATATCTTATCTCCTTATTTGAATATTGGACAGGTATGGGGTTTTGAAAGACCCGGCATTTTTAATAAAGCATCTTATCGCGATTTAGATGGAAGTAGTATGGGGTCTAATGATATTTTTACCAAAGATTATTATAAGTTTGCATTAAGTGACGGTACAATAATTGGTATATCTGATATTAGTTCACAAGATATCAATTCTGCACTTTTGCATGTTGATATAAACGGTTTTAGAAGACCAAATCAGCTTGGAAAGGATATTTTCTATTTTTCTTTAATACGCCGTGATGATAGTCCTGTTGTCGGCGGTTATTCATTGTGGTGGGTAGCCGATAATCCGTGTACTACAGAACAAAGCAGCGGCTGGTGGAGTGGAGGAAGCTGTTCTTTATGGGTAATTGCTACGGGTAATATGGATTATCTGCATAGAAATTTAACATCTGATGAGTGGAAAAAAGCCGTAAAAAATCTGCTTTTGGATTTGCATAAAGATTCTCTTGAATAAATTTAATAAATTTTTACTAGGTAAAAATTTATTAAATTATCCTCTCTCTGCTTGTATAAAAAACTTTAGCACGTATAATGAGTATATAAGATTTACTAACTAAGAGAGAAAGGTTATTTTGAGAGGGGTATAATATGATTACACTAGACTATAGGTATTCCGATGAAATGGTTATAGGCCAAGAGAACGGTTTGAATCTGAATGAAGAATTTACAAAATACAAGGATACCATAGCTAATATTATCGCCGACTTAAATAAAAGAAAAGATAAACCCGGGCAGTGGCTCCAGTGGATGAATTTAGGTTATAGTGAAGAAACCGTCTGGTACGTAAAAGAATATGCCGCTATGGTGCAGGGACGTTTTGATAATATTCTTGTTCTCGGTATCGGCGGATCTGCATTAGGCGGTATTGCTGTTACGGAAGCTCTTTTAAAACCTTATTGGAATTTACTCTCGGAAGAACAAAGAAACGGTCTGCCGAGAATTTTTTTCCTTGATAATATTGACCCTGATACAATTGTCGGTCTTTTAAATATTCTGGATTTGAAAAAAACCCTTGTCAATGTGATTACAAAGTCAGGATCTACTGCTGAAACAATGTCGCAGTTTATGATTGTAAAAAATATTCTGGAAAAAGAACTTGGCGATGAATACAGATATAATATCGTTTCCACAACTGATAAAAAAACAGGTATATTAAGGCAGATTTCCGAGCAGGAAGGTTATAAAACATTTGTTGTACCTGATGATGTCGGCGGAAGATTTTCGGTATTTTCTGCCGTAGGACTTTTGCCATTCGCGCTTGTTGGAATTGATGTGGATGAAATTATGAATGGTATCAAGGATATGGATTTAGCATTGAAAAATACTGACATATTTGAAAATATAGCCGCACAGAATGCTTTAATTCATTATCTTATGGACACCAAAAAAGGTAAAAATTTATCTGTTATGATGCCTTATTCCAGCAGATTGAAATATGTCTCGGACTGGTATGTCCAGCTCTGGGCAGAATCTTTGGGTAAAAATAAAGATAAAAGCGGTAATGACGTTCATATAGGGCCTACTCCTATAAAGGCGCTCGGCGCAACTGATCAGCACTCTCAAATTCAGCTGTATAATGAGGGGCCTAATGATAAAGTTATTAATTTTATAAGGGTCGCAGAATTTGATAATACTCTTGAAATTCCAAATATTTTTGAATATACGGGTATAGGTTATCTTGGCGGGAAAACAATAAATCAGTTGATTAATGCTGAAGCTGATTCGACAAGAGTTGCGCTTTCCGATTATAATCGTCCGACTGTTACAATTACTCTTGAAAAAGTTGACGGTTATAATGTTGCTCAGCTTCTTTATATGTTAGAAGTCCAAACCGCGATTGCAGGAGAATTGTATAACATTGATACATTTAACCAGCCTGGTGTAGAGCAGGCTAAAAATTATACTTATGCTTTAATGGGCAGAGTAGGATATGAAGAATCGGCACAGATGTTAAAAGAAAAGATGGCTGTTGTGTAAAATTTTTCTATATAGCAATCAATGATTTAGCAAATTCCATTGATTGCTCGTTAATTTCTCCGCCGGCAAGTTCTGCCAGTGCTTTAATTCTGTTTTCACCTGTCAGAACATATACTTCAACTTTTGTTTCATCATCCTGTGATTTTCTGACATAAAAATGTTTGTCTGCTTTTGAGGCAATTATCGGTTGATGGGTAATCAATATAATTTGATGGTATTTAGAAAGTTCTACAATTTCATCTGCAACACTCTGCGATGCCTTGCCTGAAATTCCCGTATCTATTTCATCAAAAATGACTGTATCTATATCATCGCTCTGCGCAAAAATCGATTTTATTGCAAGCATAACACGTGAAATTTCTCCGCCCGAGGCAACTTTTGCAAGCGGTTTTAAATCTTCCGAAACATTTGTGGAAATTAAAAATTCTACATTATCAATTCCGTCAGAGCTTAATTCTTTCGATTGGATTGAAATTTCAAATTTTGATTTCGGAAGTTCTAATTTTTCCAGTTTCTCTTGAATTAATACGGATAGAACCTGTGCGTAATTTCTTCTGTTTTCGCTGATTTCAGATGCTGTGTGTTCTAATTCTTTACGTATTTTTTCAATTTCTGCTTCCAATTCTTCTATATTTTGTGTAGAAAATTCTATTGCATTCAATTCCTGCGATAATTTGTCAAAAGTTTGAAGAACTGCTTCAATTGTACCTCCGTATTTTCTTTTCAATTTGTCTAGCAGGAATAACCTCTCCTGAATTTCATTAAGTCTTTCCGTGTCATTTTCAAGATTCTGGCTGTATTCGCGCATTTCAGAACCGGCATCATGAAGTCTTTCAATAGCATCTATGAGATTGCTTTCTAATTCTTCCAGGTTTTTGTCCATAGATGCGGCTTTTGTTATATTTTGTTTAATTTTGCCTAGCGCTTCCATAATTGAGCCGTCATCACCGTTTATTGCCCAGTAGGCGGAACCTGTAAGCTCTTTTAATTTCTCGGCATTTTCAAGAATCTCAAGTTCTGAATTTAATTCTTCGTCTTCTGACGGGCTTTTAATTCCTGCGCTGTCGATTTCGTTTATCTGAAACTGCAGAAATTCTATCCGGCTTTCTGTCATATCGGATGCGTTTTTTAAACTTTCAAGCTTTGATTGCAGATTTTGATATTCCCTGAATTTTTCTTTATAAGCATCAAGTTTTGCCCCGTAAGATTCTTTTGCATAATTATCAAGGAGATTGATATGATACTTAGGCTGCATAAAAGCATAGGTTTGGTGTTGTGAATGAATATCAAGAAAATATGATTTTAATTGTCTTATAAATTCCTGATTAACAAGAGTCCCATTTACTCTTGAGCGAACACCGTTTTGACTAATCTCTTTTGTCAGAACAATTTCTGTCCCGTTATTATCTACCCCGTTTTCATCAAACAATTCCTTCAAGTCATGTTTGGTATTTTCAATGACAAGTTCAATAATGGCTTTTTCTTTATCATGTTTTATAACATCTTTTGATACGCGGGGAGCAAAGGCTATGTCTATAGCGTTTATTAATATACTTTTTCCCGCACCTGTTTCGCCGGTGATTATGTTTAATCCGCTCTCAAAATTTGCGGCAAGTTCGTCAATTAATATGTAATCTTTTATCCTGAGCTGTTTTATCATATCTATAGCATAAAACAAGATTTTAATTTGGGCAATAGTTTAAAAAGGGTAATATCCGTAACATAGATTTTTTATAAAATTTTACAGTTCTTATTAGCCTTAGTATTAGAATTTGTCAAGCTCTTTTTAGTTCGTATACTCTGAATTCACTCGCTTCCAGCTTATCAAAATGAAGAGTTGAAGTTTCCGTATCAAATGCTGTGGAAACAAATTCATATCCGTCAATATAATATTCTTTTTGTATAGCATAATCCAATGGAAGATTAATTGTTTTGTCAAATACCGGCTTACCTTCCATTATTTCAGAGTAGCTTTTGTTGTTTTCATCGAACATTGTAACACGTTCGTTTGTATATTTGTAATTTGAAACAACAAGATATGCTGTCTTTTCCGGTACTTTTGATATAATCCACGCTGAAAATCCGTCATCGTCCTGCAGTATAATTTGGGCTTCGCCTTCTGTTATTATCGAATTGTTTTTTACAAACATATCTATAGCATTAAATTTTTTGTAAAAATCGTAATGCTTTTCTCTTACCATAGAAATTTCTTCACCTATGACTTTTTCAATTCCCCGTTTCGTAAAACTTTCATCCCCGTCAACATACAGCATCGGTCGTTGTGCAAATTTACCGCCCGGCAGGAATTTATATTTAAACCATTTATACAAAGCTCCGTTTTCTCCCAATTGTCCCGGATATTGATCTATACATCTGAATTCTCCGTCTTGATTATTATAAGTTTTCACAATTGACAGCTTTTCCCCGTTTTTAAAGTTAACATTGTAATTTGCAAGGTGCTGGTTATCTTCCGTAATTTTTTCAGGAGTTTTTTCACATTGAGAAACAATATCATTTCCCCATAAAAGGTCAAAATTCATACCTTTATGATATTCTTTTAAGAAATCGTCCCATAACATATATTCTGCAAGTGTTCCGAAGTATGGAATTTTATTTTTCATTGTTTTATTTAATTTATTCAAAACAACACGGGGTGCTCTGTAACTTATCGGATGGCCGTTGTCTTCAGATACTTTATCAACAATGTGGTCAATGTGATCGACTCTGAAACCGTCAAAATTGTATTCTTTTTGCAGATTCTCCATATAATTTACAAAGTAATCAATAACCGTATTGTTTAAACGTCCGTTTTCCAGATAACAGAAATAATAAGGTGTCTGACAATCCAAATTCGCAAAATTTGTAACATCTTCGCCTTTGTAATCGTAGTGTTTGAATGTCGGATATCCTCCGCATTCGCTCATTTTGTCATAAACCGGCACGCCTGCAGAACACCAGGCGCCTCCGGGAGCAGGCCACAAACCTTCTTTTATTAATTCCTGAATTGCATCTAGCTGTTTTGTAATATCATTTTCCGAAAGTTTTTGGTTCGGTTTAAAATCATGTATTTTTGCAATTATATCTCTTGCACGCTTGTGAATTTTTTCCTGATTTTCTTTCTGCATCATAACATTTGATAATTTTTTCTTCGCTTCTGTCATGAGGCTGTCAAAAGTATCATAAATATTTTTGAAATGAGAGCTTAAATCGCCTGTACTTCCGCTCTGCGAGTCTTTATATATGTTTTTAACAAGTTCGACATCTTCATCATCAAATGACTCGGGCATATTTTTAGCAATTCGATCAATATTTTCTTCCAGTTCTTTATTTAAAATATTAATATCAAACCACCTTGCAATTTCGGGATTTGCAAGTACAGCTTTGGAAAATCTTCCGGTCTGCGGTAATATATCATAAATTACGGGATGCCCGGCGAGCTGTGAGAATGTAATAAATGTCTGTACCTGCTCTTTTACGTTGAGTCCTGTTATTTTTTCAATATTTTCATCAAAAAGTTTTTCGCTGACTTCCGAGCTTTTAGGCAAATATGCACAGCCGAATTCTCTCGGATGAAAAGGTATAAGATAAATCGTTGTGCTGAATATGTTGTTGTTTAAATTCCCTGCAGGTAGTATCAAAAGCTGACGGAGCCAGTCCGTAAATTTTCCTGTTTCGGCTGTTTTGTTGCCGTCTCCCAGTCCCGCAAGGTTTATAAGTTTAATGTCATGTCCTTCCTTCTGAATCCATGAAGAATTTTTTACATTATTGCGTGCAAGAACACTTATATTTTCATTTGAAAAGATAAATTTCCCGTCTTTAAAAATCCCGTTATCAGTCCATTTTATTTCAAGTCCGAAAAGGATTTCTTCCGGAGAAAGTTCTTCAAGAGCTTTTATATAAGGGTAGGGAAGGTAGCCGTATTTTTTTATCAAATCTGATAATTCTTTTTTCCTTTTATCGGATATTTTGTCTTCAGGGTATGCCTTTTTTAAAGATGAATATATTTGATTAATTTTTATTGATTTAGGCTCTTGATTGCTATTCTTATTTCCGAAAAGAAATTCCAACATATTTTCTACTCCCTTAACTAATGTTTATAAATACATTATACCATGACAATAAATAATTTATAATCAGAATATTAATTGTAAATTTTACAATAATATAGCCACTCGGGTAATGGATTAATACTTATAGATATCCTTTAATAAACTTGTAGATAATATATAAAAAATATATATACGTATGTTAACAACTTATGAAAGCGGGGTAAATGAACATGACTCAAAAAACATCTGAAACTCAAACAAAGCCTATTAGTGTGATTATTGTAGAAGATTTTAAATTGACGAGGGTAGGTTTAAGATGTGCGTTAAACGCAAATGACGATATTAACGTTGTCGCAGAAGCAGAAGATGCCGTAGAAGGATTAAAACTTATAGAACGCCACAAGCCTGATGTAATTTTGATGGATCTGGGTCTTCCCGGTATGAATGGTATAGAAGCGATGATAAAATGTAAGGAAATGAATTTAGATTCAAAAATTATTGCTCTTACATCTCATGACAGATGTGAGGAAGTTATTGCTGCTTTAACTTCAGGAGCAAGTGCATATTGCTTAAAAGATATCGATCCTAATAAACTTGCGGATGTTGTAAGAGATGTTTCAACGGGTGTGTGCTGGATAGATCCTATGGTGGCACAAATGACATTAAATTCTCTTCCTAAAATTGATAATGTCGGTTTACTCCCCGATAAATCAAATAATGAAGGTCGTGTGCCTTTGACTGAAAGAGAATTTGAAGTATTGAAACATTTAGTTTCGGGTAAAAGTAATACCGAAATAGCTAAAGAGTTAATAGTAAGTGTTCATACCGCCAAAGCACATGTCTGCTCTATTCTTCAAAAGATGTGTGTAAATGACAGAGTACAGGCTGCTGTAAAAGCTGTTAAAGAAGGCATGGTGTAAATAATAAAAGAAGCAATTTAGTTTTCTATAAGAGGGCAGTTTTTTAGTCCTCTTTTTATTTTTGATATTTTAGTTTTGTTAAGCAATTTATATAAATTGATTCTTGTTGTAAAATAATTAAATGATAAATATGTTTAAAAATTTTGTACTAATATTTATTATGATTGTTGGAATTTCTGTTTCGGCAGAGACTTTGAAAGCAGGAGTTTCGCTGATCAGTTCTGTTCCTGATTCTTTTTACGGTAACTGGCGTGTGGTTGCAAAAATTTCTAAGCAGTCGGGAAATATATATTTTAAACCTGTTACGGCTGATATTTGGAACTTATCACGTACAGGGGACGTCATAAATTTAAACAATCCGTTTACGGGTGCAAGTGCGACTGTTAAACTTGATTATGTTGAGGGTAATGTTATACGATTTACAAAGACAGGAGATTATGATGGAAACAAAAAATTGACTGACACCGTAGATTTAAAACTTACCGGTGAAAATTTTTCCGGCGTAAATTATATTACTCTTGAGACTTTTTCAACATATGATAATTCTTTAATTAAAAAGGATACCGCAATTTATTTATTAAAAGGCGAAAAAATTTCAGGAACGAGTATTACAGGAAAATGAGGATAAAAAATGGAGAAATTAACTTTTGATACTGTGATTTTAGGCGGAGGGCCTGCAGGTTTATCTGCTGCAATTTATGCATCACGCGGAGCTGTTTCTACAGCAGTTATTGATATTAATATGTTTGGCGGGCAGCCCTCAAATTATCTGGAATTGGAAAATTACCCCGGATTTCAAACAGTCGGCGGGTTTGATTTAATGGAAAAATTTGAAGAGCATGCGGATAAATTCGGGGTTCAGAAATTTCCTATGCAGGAAATTCAAAAAGTAGATTTGAAATCTAAAACTATTGTAACAAATGAATATGAATTTAATGCACAGACCGTTATTATTGCAACCGGAGCTCAGCCAATGAAATTAGGTGTTCCCGGAGAAAAAGAATTTGTAGGCCGCGGAGTTAGTTATTGTGCGGTTTGTGATGGCGCTTTTTATAAAAATAAGATAGTAGCTGTTGTTGGAGGCGGCAATGCTGCTGTTGAAGAAGCAATGTATCTCACTAAATTCGCTGATAAAGTATATGTAATTCACAGGCGTGATGAACTCAGGGCTGACAAAATAGTTCAGGAGCGTGCATTTAAGAATGAAAAAATTGAATTTATATGGAATTCGGTAGTAAAAGAGATTAAAGGTGATAATCTGGTAAATACTGCGGTTCTGGAAAATGTAAAAACAAAAGAAACTTCAAACTTAGCTGTCAACGGTGTATTTCCATATATCGGCATGAGTCCGAACATCGGACTATTTACGGGTCAGCTTGAACAGGATTCCAGAGGGTTTATTATAACCGATGTAACAATGGCAACATCTGTGGAAGGTGTTTATGCAATCGGAGATGTACGGACTACACCTTTAAGACAGGTTATTACGGCAGCCGCAGACGGTGCTGTCGGCGCTGTTTATGCTGTTAAATATTTGGAAGCTCGCAAAGAAACCGTATCTGCATAATTTATACGGACAGATCTATAAATTTTTCTTGTTCTCCGACATTTGTAATTTTTAATTTATTCAAATTATTCGGATCAAATTGAAAGATATTTGCGGAAGAAAAGAATGCGGGACGTTTGCCGTTTTGATAAGGGGTTATTGTACAATCAACCCCTTTTTTAAATATTGATGAAAACAGTTCTGTAATTTTGCTGACAATAGGATTTGGTACAGCTTCAAGTTTTCCGTTATTATCGTAACCTCTGATGTTAAAAAATAATTTTGGTCTGGTATCTTCATTAATATGTTTTGAATAAGTTTTAAGCTGTTTGCTGACAGCTTCTACCTGACCGTCAACATTTGTAGGTACGTAATGTGATAGAACGCAGAGGTTTTCACCGTTTTTAAGTTTAATTACCGCACCTACAGAATTACATCCATGGAGTGCGTCAGTATAGCTTGTTGTAATTCCGCCTTTTCGGATAATAGCTGCCGTACACTGGTTCATATCAGTATGAATAATACTTTTATCGCCGTTGCGTGCCATTTTTGTCAAAACCATTTCAGGCAGTGAATTAATGCTCGCAATATTTTGTTTTGAATCTGCCGTAAGTTTCGGCAAAACTTTTCTTGTTAAATTTATAATACCTTCTACCATATTTATATAAAGTATTTTTGTTATATATAATTGTTTAAAAATGCGGTAATGTTAATTTTTGTAACCTTATACTAATTTATGCCAAAAAAAAGTTGCCTGATATGAGGCAACATTAAATAAACACGAGGATATTAAGAGAGAGAGTATAAAATAAGATATAAACCTTTCTTTTAATCTTTATTCTTACACATTAAAGAATTTTGATTATTTTTAATATCCGATTATTGATTTTTCCCGATTGTAATTTTTTAATTTCCCTTACATTTATATAAAGTATTTTTTGCTTTTTGAATTTCCTTTTTTAATAAATTTGTTACGTTTTTGTTACATAAAATGAATTATTGTCAGGAACCAAAAAGGATGATATAATTATTGTATTAGAGAGGGTTAACATGGCAGAAAATTATTCAGGATCTAAGTTTAATATAATATCATTTCTTAAAAAAGCAGTAGCTGTCGGGGCTTCTGATGTTCATTTGCAGGTAGACGAGCATCCGGCAATTAGAATTGACGGTAAAATTACCAAAGTCGACATGCCTGTTTTGACGGAAGATGATATTTCGATAGCTTATGATATTTTACTTCCCGTACACTTTAAAGGTAAAGTAAATTCGGTATTTGACCTTGATTTTGCTTATGAAATTCACGGAGTGTCGCGTTTCAGAGTAAATTTGAGCAGGCAACTCGGGAAAAGCGCTCTTGTTATAAGGACAATTCCTTATAATATTAAAAAAGTGGCAGAATTGATGCTCCCTGAATCTATAGAGCAGTTCGCAACTTTGAATAACGGTCTGGTGCTTATTACAGGACCGACAGGTTCAGGAAAATCCACGACTATAGCTTCTTTAATTGATTATATTAATATTAATTACCCGAAACATATTATTACAATTGAAGATCCTGTTGAATTTATATTTTCAAACAAGAGATCTCTGGTCTCTCAAAGACAGGTGCTTATTGATACCCCATCATTCCCTGACGGCATTAAATACGCTTTGAGGCAGGATCCTGATGTTATCTTTATCGGAGAAATACGAGACAAAGAGACAGTTACGGCAGCATTAAAAGCTGCAGAAACAGGCCACTTGGTTTTTGCGACAATACACACAAATGATGCTATCCAGACTGTTAACAGAATTGTTAATATGTTTGAACCTTCTGACAGAGAATTTGTACGTGGTCAGCTTGCATCAATTTTGCGCGGTACTGTTTCCCAGAAGCTTGTTCCTATTGCAAATGCTTCCGGCAGACGTCCGGCATGCGAGGTTCTTGTTGTTACTCCGACTGTTAAAGACTTTATTGAAAAAGACAAGCTTGAAGATATTTATGAACTTGTTAAAAAAGGTTCTTTCAACAACATGATTACTATGAATGCTTCTTTATACAGATTGTTTGAGCAGGATTTGATTTCGGAAGATGTTGCAATGTCTTATTCCGATAATAAAAATGAATTACAACAGATGTTTAGAGGTGTATTCCACGGAACTTTCGGCTATAACGACAGGTCGTAAATAAATCTTCTTTCAGGATAGTTGTATGAATAATTTTGTAACTGATGCTATAAATCTTAAAGCTTACAATCTGAGCGAAGCAGATAAGATTATTGTCATGTATTCAAAAGATAAGGGGCTGATTAGGGGAGTTGCAAAAGGTGTTAAAAAGCCTAAAAGCAAACTCGGAGCGAGGATGGATCTTCTTGTCGCAAATAAGCTTATGCTTTATAAAGGTAAAAATCTTGACAGGATTTGTCAGGCAGAGGCTTTGAATACATTTCAAAAAACACGTCAAAATATGGATAAAATTTTTTATTCCATGTATATCTCGGAAGTTGTTAATAATTTTGGTGTAGAAGATGATCCGTGTTCAAAGGAAGTTTATCAGCTTCTTTATAAAGCTCTGGACAAAATTTCCAATGCAGAAAATAATGTTGAAATTCTGATTGCGGTTATTAAATTTCAGTTGAAAATGATGCAGATTTCAGGTCTGGGGCTTGAACTTGACTGCTGTTTAGTTTGCGGCGAGCCCGTGAAAGAGGAAAATATGTATTTTTCTTTTCAAATGGGCGGAATTTTGTGTAAATCTTGCAGCGAAAAACATAATCAGCATAATATTATGCATTATAAGCTCCGTAATTTCCTAAATGCCTGTCTGCAATATGATTTTGATTATGAATCTGACTATGATAAAAAGGCTAATGAGAAGGTGTGCAATGTCTGTTTTGAACTTTTAAAAGAATATATAAATATTCATTCTTCCAAAAGGTTTAATTCTACAAATATTTTGCAGGAAATTAAATAGGAGGCTGATAATTGTTTAAAAATTTATTTGATTTATCAGTAAAACGTAAAGGTTTAGAAATATTCGGTTTTTATCTTGTTTATTCGATTTTAGGTGCAGTGTCTGCAGGTCTTATATGCGGATTTTTAATAGCTCTGCTTCATCCTGAAGTTGAAACATTGGATGAAAGCATGCAGCTGGCTTTAACATACGGCCCTGTTATGGCAATATTGTACGGCGTTGTAATTGCTATGTCAATAATTTCGGCTAAAAATATTTTTAATTCGTTTCATGCTGTATTTCTGACTATTATTTCTGTCCCTTTGTTATATTTTTGCGGAGCGTCTGTCGGGATGATTCCGGTAGCTTTTCTAACATCTTTTGACAGTAAAAATACCGACAATTAAAATTAATTTTTGATTTTATGTAAAATGCGGTGAAATTATTATCTTCCTCTTACAAAATCATGCCAGTAGTCTTTGCCTGAGTTTTTCGGGTGCTGATTTATCAAAGCAAAAGGTGCACAGGCAAATTGCTCGTATGCAGCGGAAGAATACTCGCACATATCTTTCGAAATAGTACAATTCTCATAGCTCCCTCCGGAACAAGCCGCAGGATTTGTCTTATGTTCCTGACCCCAGGGAATAACATAACCGTCTGTTGTAAACATAAATATAAAGTAATCAACTCCGAATCTGTTAGGAGCCTTTTCTCCATTTATATCAATACAAACTTTAGGCCCGTTTACTCCAGATGCAGGAGCATCATCAAATGAAATCAGTCTTCCCTGTTTGTCCCAGAAAAATCCTCCGGTATTACAATTAGATTCATATTTACCTTTTCCATTTATATTAGCCCATTTATAAGGTGAGGCACCTATAGTATTGCCTTCTTCATCTGTAGAATCATATCTTAAACTGGAAGTTTTTATTACTCCGTTAAATTCTTTTGAGAATTCTTTTTGTGCCTTTGTTGAACCTTCACTTGCCGCGTATTCGCTAACCGACATGTCATTATGCACCTGAAACATTTTTGCTGCCTGATTAAGATCTGAATAAGCAGCTTTTAATTGATTTTCA
>CASDVM010000025.1 GCA_949284415.1 uncultured bacterium
AGGGTAGGGTGAGGTATGCTTTGCGGAAAGCTTAGATCCTGAAACGAGTTCAGGATGACAGACTTTGTCCCTCGCCCCTTGATGGAAAGGGCTTGGGTGAGGGGTTAATTGTAGTTTTAATGTCGGATTAGTAAATCAGACCTATATATTTCTTTCAGTAATTCAATTCTATTTATGCAAATATAAAGTTTATGTAAAGGCACTAAAAACCTGTGGTAAACTGGTATTAGGAAAGAAAAGGAGAGATACACATGATTCCAATTTTAGATTCAAAACGTCAATACGCAACTATTGGTGCGGAAGTTGAAAAAGCTGTTTGTGACGTACTTCGTTCCGGTTCTTATATTTTAGGACCTAATACAAAAGCTTTCGAACAGGAAATGGCTGATTTTATCGGCTGCAAATATACTGTAGGTTTAAACTCAGGTACGGATGCACTTCACCTCGCTTTACGTGCTCTTAATATCGGTGCAGGAGATGAAGTTATTACTGTAGCATTCACTTTTGTTGCTACAACAGAAGCTATCGGCATTGTTGGTGCTAAACCTGTATTTGTTGATATTGACCCTGATACATTTAATATTGACGCTTCTAAAATTGAAGCTGCAATTACTCCTAGAACTAAAGCTATAATTCCGGTTCACCTGTACGGTCAGCCTTGCGACATGGATGTAATTATGGATGTTGCAAAACGTCATAACTTGCATGTTATTGAAGACTGCTGTCAGGCTATCGGTGCTAAGTATAAAGGTCAAATGGTAGGTACTTTCGGCGATTTCGGATGCTTGAGTTTCTATCCTACTAAAAACTTAGGCGGTATGGGCGACGGCGGTCTGATTATGACTAACTCTGAAGCTCTGAGAGACAGAGTTGTTGCTCTGCGTAACCACGGCGGTGCAATCCGTTATCACCACGATGAAATCGGAGTTAACAGCCGTCTTGATGAAATTCAGTCTGCTATTCTCCGTGTTAAACTTAAACACATTGATGAATGGAACGCTGCAAGAAGAGCTCGTGCAGAAAAATATAACGAATTGTTTGAAAACTGTCCTGATGTCCAAACACCGGTTGAATTGCCGAATACTTATTGTGTTTATCACCAGTACACAGTTAAAATACCTAACAGAGATGAAGTTCACAAAATGCTTCAAGAACGCGGCATAGGCGCAATGCTTTATTATCCTATCCCGCTTCACCTGCAAAAAGTTCACGAATACTTAGGCGTCGGTAAAGGCTCTCTTCCTCATACCGAAAAAGATACCGAAATGGTTATCTCTCTTCCTATGTTCCCTGAACTTACCGAAGAAGAACAGGTTACTGTTGCTGAAACTTTGATTGACTGTATTGAAAAATCTAAATCAGCTGCAGCTGTATAAAATATATTTTTAAATACTAAAAAACGGATAAGAACTTTGTTTCTTGTCCGTTTTTTTAGCCTGTAATATTTAATTTACCGCCGACACCCTCGGGCAGAATAGTTGGAGTCATACCCTGCAAGTTCTGTGTGAAAATTGTAGGGCCTGTTGTATAACCTGTTTGCTGCGGTTTTGTCATGTCAAAAAACGGGTTGTTAGTTCCTGCCAGAGTGCTGTTGTATCTGTCAAGAATTTCAGGCGGAATATTATAAGCGTCACCGACGCCCAATCCTAATTTATTTTCTATTGCCTGTACAACGCCCATTCTTGCTCCTTATGCTACGATTGAAAATGTTCTTTGATGAAGTTCGCCAAATTCATTATACTGGTTTTGACAAACATTGGTTCCGTTAAAGCCCAGCATATTTAAGCCTTCAGTCCCAAATGCAAATATATTACGTCTTGCCATGTAGCCGTCATTCATTGCGATTTGTCTTGTCATTGCAATTTCATCAGCGCTTGGTCTATATGTTGAACCTGCGTTTTGCGTATAAGCTTTTATTCTGTCATACGGATCGACCGAAAAGTTTATCCGTGAAACGCCGCCTATTTTTTCTGTCTGTTCGCCATATCCTGCCATAATATATTCCTCGATTTCCTTATTGATTTTCCAGTTATATATATAAAGTATATAACTTTTAAATAATTGCTAAATTAGAGTATATTATCTTAACATTTGTTAACAATAAGAATCTATCCCAGTCATGTGTATTCTTCCCCAGAAAATAAAAAAATAACACAATGTTAAGTTTTGTAAAGTGTAAATTCTACACTATTACTGGATTTTCGGGATATGTAAAAATATATAAAACCATAATATTGACTTTAAAAAATGTTCGTGTCATAATAATTACATAAGATTTAAGTGTAGTCGAAACACTAAATATAAATAGATTCATTAACCCCAAAAACATATAAACTCCTAAATAATAAACACTAAAAGAGACCATTAGGATGCAGAAAACGACCCACTCAGAAATGAGTGGTTTTTTTTATGTATAAGATATGTTATCGGCAGATTTCCCTCTCTCGGGATAGGGATAAAGGGAGAGGGTTTTGTTATGCGGGAACTGTGCGTCCCCGCACCCCGCACTTAATTTCTTTCTTTTTGTTGCGATGCAAAAAGAAAGAAATTAAGCAAAGAAAGAAAACACGCTGACCGTTTAATTACTGCTAAACTCAACCTGAAACGAGTGAACTCGCTATACTTTGTCATTCCGAACTTGATTTGGAATCTCTTTTACCGCTCAGACAGCACTCATTTTGCTGTTGTTTCGTTAAGCAGTAATATTAAAGCCCCTCTCTCCTGCTCTCTCCCCAAAGGGGCGAGAGAACAACTTTTTCGTGCGCTTTTGCGCACCGTAATGTCTTATTCTCTTATTTACTTATTTACCTATTCACTTCAAATAACAATCTTATGTTATCTTGCTATTACAATCAAATTTCTGGTGTGGTTTTCGGCAAGAGGTAAATCGTATTGAATTATATCAATCACTTTTGCATTGTATTTTTTTAAAGTTTGTCGGGCTTCTTTTATTTCTTCTTCTGCCCGTACGGATTTATAAGCTATGAAATACCCGCCCTTGTTTAATAAAGGCATTGCATAATTTGTTATAACCTTTAAAGGTGCAACCGCGCGTGAGGTGATTATATTATATTGTTCTTTAAGATTTTCTGCTCTATCGCAGATTGTGTGCAGATTTTTGATATTTAATTCCGATTTAATATTTTCCAATGCGTTAATTTTTTTTCTTATGCTGTCGAGTGCATATACTTCAATATCCGTATAAGCAAGCGATATCGGGACAGCAGGAAATCCGCCGCCTGTACCTATGTCAAGTAAAGTTAGCGGGTATGCCTGAAGTGTGCTGTATTTTTCAAAAAAATTTTCAATTGAGAGACTGTCAAAGATATGTTTTTCCCATAAGAATTTTTCATCATTTTTTGAAATTAAGTTCAATTTTGAATTCTGATTTAAGAATACTTTTATATAATCATTAAAAAATTCTCTGTTTTTCATTTTATACCTAATTTTTCTATGTCATTTATGCGTTGTTCTATTTTTGCAATATTTTCTTTTGTGAAATTATTTAATGCAAGATTATGAGCCTTTTTATAGTGTGCGAGCGCGTTTTTGTAATCTTTTCTTCTGTAATAATAGTCTCCTATTGCAACATCTGATGATGCAATATAGAAAGTTTCGTTTAATTCCAGCGCGCAGGATTTTGCTTTTTTTAAGTATTCAAGAGTTTTGGCTGGAGCGCGTGAGGAATTAATTTCGGCGAGCTTCATTGATGAAATATACATCCCGTCATAATTCCCCGTTAATTCATCAAGTCTCAGGCTTTCCTGCAGATATTTTATTGCAGAATCTGATTTCCCGTTTTCATCGTAAATTGTTGCAAGGTTTGTAAGCGATGATGAAAGATAGGCATTGATTTTTGGATCCTGTGATGTTTCTACGCATTTTCTGTAATATTTTACTGCGTTTTCGATATCGCCTTCTTCATCGCAGTTAAGAGCATATTTGAAATATAATTCCGCCAGCACATTTTTATCAATTCCGGCTACAGATTCAGGAAGAATATTTTTTATGCTCTGTCCTGTAATACTTGCTAAAAGAAGTTCGGATTTAACTTTTAAGTTAATGGAAATTTTTTGCTGAATTACTTCATTTAAGATATTTTTAGCCCTTTCATGCTTGAAAGTTATGTAATAAATATTTGCAATTTCATATTTGTTTTCATTAATTTTTTCGGTGTCGCCTGTTGTTATGTAAAAATCGGATGCAAGTTCAAAATACTTTAATGCATTGAACCAGTCTGATAATTTTTTAAAATTTTGAGCAAGTTTGGTATAAATTGTTGGTAAAAATGTGTAAAAATCATCTGCTTCATTCATGGTTAATGCTTTTTGAAGAATCATAATTACTTTTTTGTAGTCAAATTTTAGTTCTTCCTGTTTTGCAAGATTTAGAAGATTTACAAGTGATAAATTTTTTATTTCCTCAAGGGTCTCTTTATTTTTATTTGAAATATCTACGAAATTGTTAATAGAATCTGCAATTTCGTTCATAATTTTTGTTTCATCTTCTTCGGAATCAAATACAAATGAGATTTTTTTTATTTGTTCTTCTTTTTCCTGTCTTGTATGGGTAGTTCCCTGCTGAATATTTTGTTCAATGAACTGTATTTCAGGCACATGCTTTTGTGTGAGTATAGGTTTTTTCGGGATAAACAGGCTGTGGTATTCAATTTCTTTTCGCATTGTCTGACGCGATATCAGCAAGTCTCTTTCCAGCGGTTTTAGTGGAAGCTGGGTTTCATAAAGTTCGGCACAATTTTTGTGAATTTTGACTGCTATATTTTCTGCAATAGAGTTTTCCGATATTTCTTTATAGTAATCCTGCAGATATATTAATGAGCCTTCTCTTGTAAGGACAAGATTATCCACAAAATATGCAATTTTATCAGCGTCATATAAATTTAGTGTTTTTAAAAGTTTTATGTTAACCGGATGACGCATAATCGTTAAAAATCTGATTAAATGTCCGCTTACGGGATCCACAAGCGACAGTGCTTCTCTGAGGATAAAATCATTGAAAGACAAAAAACTTTTTGTATAGCCTGAAAGAAAATCCGTTAAATTCAGTTTTCTTATCTGCATAATTTTGATTGCAAGAGTAGTATAGAAAAAGTAGCCTCTTGAATATTTATATAATTCATCGGAGAGCGGTCCTATTTGTTTAAAATCTTCTGATTTCAGGTATTTTTCAAATATATTTTTTTCTAAGGCGGTAATGGATGTCTTTTCGTAATCCGTTGTGAAATCATCGTAGTCAAACTTTCTTGCAATAAGGATAATTTTAACTTTGCCAGATTTCGCAAGATGAAACAAAAAATTTAAAATATCCCCTTTATTGTCCTTCAAAATTTGTTCAAAAGAGTTAATTACAATTACAACCGGTTTTTGTATTGACTCAAAATATGCATTGATTTTCTGAGTAAAGTTTTCTGTTTTTGCTTTTGGAATTTGTATAATATTCTGAGCTGTAAGTCTTTTAAAATTATCAAAGAATTCAAGAAGAATATCATCTAAAATGGTTGTTTCAAAACAGTTGTACTTTAGAGATATAACATCTTCGTTTAAAAAAGAAAGAGCCTGATTGACAACCATAATTTTGCCTGTCCCCATAAATCCGTTTACAAGCATAAATGGAGCGGGCGACTGAAAAAAGTTGATAATTTTTTCAATTCTTTCAATATTGTTCTCTATTAAAAAAGGATTAATGCCGATATCCTGTTTTTGTATTGTTTTTTTGTCAACGGCTTCTTTTATGTATTCCATAAAGCTATATTAATAGATTTTTTAAAATTTTGCAAATCAAAAATTTTTATAGTACAATACTGTTATCACAGATAAAGAGGGGAAAGAAATGGAATTTTTCAGAAAACATCAAAGAGCTATTGTTGCAATAATTGCGGTAACTTTTATTGCCTGGACTATAGGTTTAATGCTCCTGCCTCTTATCGTTAAATAGGTATATTTTGTGGATATAATAAAGTTTATAAAAAGAATATTTGCGGCTGCATTAATTCTGCTTATAGGTAATATAAGCCTTGTTGCCGATGCAAACCAACTTAAAACAATTCAGCACAAGCAGAAAGTTACCCACGAAAAAATTAAACGGCTGAAGGTTCTTGAGCATCTGGAAAAAAACAAACTTTATAAAAATCAGCAGAAATTGGAGCAGGCTTCAACTAATTTGCAGCAATCACAAAATGAATATGCTTCTTTAAATATTCAGCTCCAAAAAATGGAAAAAGAACTTACAGCTTCTCTTGCGGAGTTCAATAAGGCAAATGTAGATATGAGAAGGAGAATTCGCCAGGTATATAAAAATCAGAGAACAGGCATGTTTCAGCTTATTCTGACGGCAAAAGATTTGAATTCTCTTTTAGATGTTGTGTATTTTGAAAAAATTATTCTGAAAAAAGATTATGCACGAATTCTCGCTGTGAAAGCAAAGTCGCAAAGAATTGCGGCTATGAAGAAAAATATAGAAGCTAAAAAAATAGCTCTTGCTCAATCTATAGAAGAAATTAATTCTCAGAAAAAAAATATAAAATATGCTATCGCAATGAATCAGAGTATGATTAACAAGTATAAAACAGACCGCAGAACCTACGAAAAAGCAGAAAGAGAGCTTGCGCGTCAATCTGCCAGTATACAGAGCATGATTGCCCGCAATCGCGGAGGCTCTACCGTTAAAATTACATCTTCAGGCTTCATGAAGCCTATAGGCGGAAGGATAACCTCTCCATTCGGCTGGAGAACCCATCCTATTTTTAACAGCAGAACTTTCCATTCAGGTGTTGATATTGCAGGTCCCAACAGAGGCAGTATAAAAGCTTCTAATTCCGGAAAGGTTATATATGCCGGCTGGTACGGCGGTTATGGCAAGGTTGTAATACTTGATCATGGAGTTGTTAACGGAAAACCGACAACTACCCTTTATGCGCACATGTCATCAATTAGAGTCGGGCAGGGACAATTTGTTAATAAAGGTGAAGTTGTAGGTTATGAAGGAACTACAGGCTACAGTACAGGGCCTCATGTCCATTTTGAGGTAAGAATTAACGGAAAACCTAATAATCCTTTAAATTATATTTAAACCTAAAAGGCAGTTACTTTGAAAAAATATTTACTAATATCACTTTTAATACTATCATTAACGCATGCTCCGGCAAAATCGGCTGAAGTAATTAAGAGTCCTGAAGATTTGGAGACTCTTTTTAATGAATCTTTTTATGAGTCCCCTGCTTCTATAGCAGCTCCAAAAGTTGAAGTAAGGGAAGGCAGCACTATTAAGCCTGTCAGAGGTATGCCTTTATTCAAAAAAACACGTATTAAAATAACAAACTACCTGCGTGAAAAAAATTATAAGGAAACTCTTGAGCAGATTGAAAAAGAAAAAAAACTTCAACAGCTTGATGAGGCCGAAGAGATAAAAAAATTAAATAAAGAATTAAATATTAAAGTTGAAGAACCTGATTCTTCTCCAAAAGATAATGAGAGTAAAAAAGGTGAATTAGAAACGGAAGATAGTAATAACACTCTTGAATTGGAAGGCGGTGTAAAAGAACAGGTCAGAGCAAATGACGTAATGCTGGATGCTGATAATATTGATTATGATGACAAAACGATGGATATAACAGCTACCGGTTCTCCGATTCTTGTTTTTCCGCCCCAGAATGTAACTATAAAAGCTGATAAAATGGTTTATAATAAAGCTTCAAATATTTTGAAAGCTTATGGCAGTGTAGAAGTTATTAGAGACGGCAACAGTGCATTCGGCGATTATATGCAGATTAATATGAACGAAGAAGATGCTTTTATGGATAATACGAAGTCCAAGCTTTCTATGATGACTGTAAAGGCTAAGAAATCAGAGATGAAAGAAGATAAAGTTATTCTCCATGATGGCAGAATGTCTTCGGAAGATTCATATATTTTAAATTTCCATACCAGAATGATAGGCGGAAATAATTTTAATACAATGCTTATTGACGATGAGGACAGATCTACTCTCAGTGAAGAAACCGGACAGACAGCAGTTCATATAAAAGCAAAAGATATTTTTGTAAATGCAAAACGCGACCATGATGTTATTACTTTGAAAAAAGCAAGTATTAATTATGGAGATGTTCATCTTTTGGATTGGCCTTCCATAACAATTCATACAAATAAAAAACATCAGTTTTTTGATGCAAACTATCCTGAACTGGGATCCCGCGGAAGATTAGGAATGTTTGCAGGTCCAGGTTTTGTATTTGATACCCCGTTACAGGGCGGATCAACTCTTAAAGCAATTCCTATTATAAACAGTAAAAGCGGTTTAGGTTTTGGCGGTATGTTAAAATATCGCAGTGCAACAAACTATACGGATATGGCTTACGGATCATCCGCAGATGTATTTGTATTAAAAGGTAAACAATATTTTGATGACAGGCTGTATATGCAGTATGGTGCAAATTCATATATGGATGAATGGTGGTTTGGTTCCAGAATGCCTAAATATACAGCAGAATTGATTTATCATGACAGAGCGGTTATACCATCAACAATCGGTAAGAATTTGGATTTACGTTTCCGACATCGTTTTGGTATAGGTTATATGCAGAATAACGATGTTAACAGGTATGGTGAAAAAATTCCTGCCGCAGATATCGGAACGATGAGAACACGATATATGGCAGAAATAGATCAAAGACTGTTTGGTTACAGAGATAAAGAAAATCTTTTTGATTTTAATTTATCTCTTGTAATGCAGGGCAGTGCAGCTTTATACGGAACAGGCGATACTCAGTTTGTCGGCAGAATCGGACCGAGGGTTCATACCCAGTATAAATATTGGATGCAGGATATCGGATTTTTTGCTTCCGCATATCAGGATGGAACACCTATGCAGATGTATGATATGTACAGATACGGACATGCAAATGTCTATATTAGAGAAGCGCTCCGTGTTAATAAATTCCTTACACTTGCCTGGTCCGGTTCTCTTACTATGACAGGCGATTCTCCGAACGGCGAAATGTTTCAGGAAAATTCTTTTATAATTGCGCTCGGTCCTGATGATTTTAAAGTAAACTTCGGATATGACTGGATAAGACGTCAGACATATTTCGCTTTTATCATTGCTATGGATACAAAAGGATCTTCGATAGACTTTGAAAAAATGGAAATTAAAAATCCTGACAGATTGGCAAGGAGTAACGAAGAAGACGTTGAACTGAAAGTTTTTGATTACGGACAAAATGCCATGAATTCAAAAGCTCCTGCGAAAAAGATGATGTATGCGGAAGTTATAGATATTGAAGACCCTGATAAGGAACAAATATAGATGAAAAAGTTAGATGAATTAAAATCTGAAATCATAGAATATGGAAGATTGGCAGGAGTAAAGAATTTTACTCCGGGATATTCGGGGAATATTTCGGCCAGATATGGAGACAAGATTTTAATAACCGCATCGGGTACTTCAAACGGTTATTTAAAAGAAGACGATCTCGTTATTATGGATTTTAACGGAAATTTGATAGAAGGTGATAAAAAACCTTCTTCTGAAAAGATGCTGCATGCACAGTTTTACAGGCAAAGAGAGGATGTAAACTATATTATTCATGTGCATCCGCCTTTTTTGAGCGCGTTTGCGTGTGCTCATGTTGCTTTGGATGAACCTTTAATGGCAGAAAATGTTTTTTATTTCGGACAAATTCCGCTTGCGGATTACGGCTTGCCGGGTTCTATGGATTTGGTTGAAAAAACTGCAAAATATTTTGATAAATATGATGCTGTTTTGATGGCAAATCATGGATTTGTGGTTGGAGACAGGTCGATACATGATGCATTTTTGAAACTTGAACTTGCGGAAAGCTACGCTCAGGTTGTTTGTAATACCAGGATTTTGGGCGGTGCCGTGCCATTATCTGAAATGCAAGTTGATGAAATTAATTCACTGAAAAATTAGTTGTGATATAATAATTTAAGTAAATGAGGAAATAAAAGTGTCGATAATGTTGGAAAATAAACAGGGATTGCTGGCGGGAGACGGTATTTTACCGGTAGAAATGGCACGTCATGCAAAAGAAAACGGTTTTGAAGTTATATGCGTATCTCTGGCTAATGATAATTTAAAAGAATTAAAAAAATATTGTTCAAAAGTTTATTCATGTCATCCGGGTGAAATGACAAGGATAGAAAAAATTTTTACCGAAGAAGAAATTAAACAGGTAACTTTTTTAGGCAAGGTGCATAAACGTGTTCTTTTACAGCTTCACAAATTTGATGCGCGTGCTATTGAAATATTGAAATCTGTTAAACGCCTTAATGATGATGAGGTTATGCTTTTGATAGTAAAAGAATTTGAAAAGCATAATATTACCGTATTGGATCAAACTATTTTTATTAAAAATTTGATGATTCCATCTGGTGTTCTCGGAAAAATCAAACCTACAGAGAGCCAGCTCGAGGATGTTAATTACGGATTCTGGCTTGCAAAAGAAATGGGAAAAATTGATGTAGGCCAATCTGTAGTAATCAAAGATAAAATGATTATGGCAGTTGAGGCTATAGAAGGTACTGATATGTGTATCAGGCGCGGAGCAAAGCTTGCAAAGAAAAATGCTGTTGTCGTAAAGGTTTCAAAACCTTTTCAGGATAAAAGATTTGATATTCCGGCAATTGGCTTGAGAACTTTAAAAACCATGAAAAAATACAAAGCTGATTTGATTGCCGTAGAAGCTAACGAAACTATAATTGTTGATCAGGAAAATGTAATTAAATTTGCCGACAGAAACGGTATTGTTGTAATGGCAGTGTAATTATGAAAAAAATTTTTATAATAACAGGCGAATATTCAGGCGATATCCATGCATCTCATGTTGTAAGGGCTTTACGTTCAATAAGCCATGATATTGAAATAGAAGGCGTTGGCGGTGATAATTTAAAGGCGGAAGGCGTCAAACTGTTTTCCGATCAAAAAAAGATGGGCAAAGTCGGGCTTTCTTTAAGAATAATTTTTGACCATATTATTTTAGGGAAAAAGATTGTTGATTATCTGACAAGTGAGTATAAGCCTGATTTGGTTCTGCTGATAGATTACGGTGCATTTAATCTTAATATTTCAAAATTTTTGAAAAAAGCCGGAATTAAAGTTCTTTACTATATCCCGCCTCAGGTCTGGGCGAGCCGTAAGTGGAGAATTCATACAATTAAAAAAAATATAGATGAGGTTTTGTGTATATTTCCGTTCGAAAAAGAAATGTATGAAAAATACGGGATAAAGACTCATTACTGCGGTCATCCGCTTGTTTCCCAGCTTCCGGCGAAAGCTGACAGGAACGAATTTTTTGAAAAACACGGACTTGATAAAAATAAAAAGCTTGTTTCAATTTTTCCCGGCTCAAGAGAGTTTGAACTGAAATATTTAATGAATGTATTTATAAAAACAGGTCAGGAACTTCAAAAGAAACACCCTGATTTGCAGTTTTGTGTTTCACATGCTCCAAATTTACGGGACGATGTATATAATAAATATTTGAAAAATTCGCCTTTCCCTGTAATAAAAGGTGAAAATCAGGCATTGCTCAGTATTTCGGATGCGTTAATTCTTGCATCGGGAACAGTAGCTCTTGAGGCCTGTCTTTACCAAACTCCTATGATTATTGCATACAGAGGTCCATGGTTTTTCTATTTAATTTATTTACTTGTTATAAGAATAAGTCATGTATCCTTGCCTAATATTATTGCAAATAAAGATATAGTTCCCGAGATTTTGCAGGGCGATGTAAGGGTTGATAAAATATCTTATGAAATTGAACGTCTTTTGTATGACAGGCTTTACCGCGAAGACAATATTAGAGAACTTGGAATGGTAAAATCGCTCCTGTCAGATAAAAATTCCGCATCTGAAACTGCAAATGTAATTGCGGATGTGCTTGGTGTTAACAATTCTTTATAAAAAGGCAATAATTGTACGTCCTATGCGTTAATATATATAGGTAGCGTATGGTTGATCAGGTACTGGCAGCAGGAAATTATGCACGGCAGCGAAGTGCATTTAATAATTTTAAACAGCCGCAGGGCGGCTACTATATAAATACGTCTTTTTTAAATACGCAGGAAGAGAAAAAAGAGCATCATTTAGGAAAAACAATTGCAATATCGGCATTGGTTGTAGGTTTTGGTACGCTTGCACTGTTCAGCGGAGGTTTTAATAAAGGTTTTGCGAAACTTTTAGATAAGTGGAAATTAAAACTGGAACAAAAAATGGCAAAAGGCGGTAAATTTAAAAACTTTTACCGTTATGCAATTGCGAGAACAGATTCTTTTATTTCGAAATCGGAAAGTATTAATAACTTTACGACATTAAAAGATGTAGTCTGTCAGAGAATAATGTGGGGTAAAAACGGCGACCGTAAATTTACGCGGAAAATCCATGAAGGTATAACAAGATTTTTTGAAAGAATAAGCCGTAAAACGGTGAATGCATCGTATTCAAAGGCTAATGCAAAATTTGCGGGTTTAAATGAATATTTTTCATCGGTTAATGAGAAAATTTTACGTGAAAATCTTCAAAAAATCGAAATTGTTAATTCAATAAAAGATATAAATTCAAGAATAAGACGTGTAAATTCAAATCTTGAAAAAGGTTTTGGCATAAATGCGCGTAATGAAAGATTAAAAGAAATTAATAAAGCAACAGACGGTTTATTTGAATTTTTCTGGGATGCCAGTTTAAAAGATGTAAGAAACTTCAAATCGAAAAATATGTGGCAGACATTTATCGCAGAGGATTATATGCTTCCTGCAAAAATGAAGCTCGCAAACGAAACGGGAATTCTCCGCCAGGCAATAACTCATGATATCACTGATAATTATAAAGCTACCGTAAAAGCTCTGGATAATATCCAGAAGTTTGTAAACCCTTCTGATATGTCTACAAATGAGATTATGAATACTCTGCGCAATAACCTTAACAAGTATAAAAAATTGTCGGGCAATCAGGAAGCTGCTCAAAGAAATGTGCTTAATTCCGAAATTAGTGCAAATCTTAAAAAGCTGGCCGCAAATTTCAAAGATGTTTCTTCGCAGTATAACTATAATCCTGAAGCCGTTAAATCAATTTCAAGATATGTTGAAGAGGTTGAAAATATTATTTCAAAAAGTTCAAAAGGTGAATTGCAGGAAATTTTAACGGCTTACAAAAAACTTCTTCCGCGGAATGAGTATTTGAAGCTCAAATCACACGTTCAATCAGCTGTCAAGTCTCTTGATAAATCAATAGAAAAAGAAACCGTAGAATATGTAGATAAAGCCCGTGATTTACGTCTCGGCTCTGCGCCGACGGATGTAATGTCAATTATAGGCGCAGTAGGAGCTGTCGGGTATTATTTAAACAAAGCGGAGAACAAAGATGACAGATATTCTGTTTCGTTAAAATACGGAATTCCCGCAATCGGAGCAATAGCCACATCGCTTTACTGCACGGCAAGATTAGTCGCGGGCGGCAAGGCCATGGCTTTAGGTCTTCTTTCAGGCTGGCTGATGAATAAAATCGGTACATCTGCGGATGATGCAAGAAAGAAATATACACTGGATGTTTCTTTCCATCCGCGCGATATCTTTAAACCTCAATCAGATACAGTATAACAAATATTTTATTTTCTGTTAGGATTTAAACAGAGGATTTATTGCTATGGTAAAAACTGATAATTCTATAAGATATAAACTTGAACAGCGTGAAATAGATAATTTAAGCGAGTATGCTACAAAGAGCCGTTTTACAAAAGGACGAAAAAAGAAAATAGAACCCTGTCCTATTCGTACCGAATTTCAAAGAGACAGAGACAGAATACTGCATTCAAAAGCATTCAGAAGATTGAAGCATAAAACGCAGGTTTTTCTTTCTCCTTTTGATGACCATTTCAGAACGCGCCTGACGCACACTCTTGAGGTTTCGCAAATCGGCAGAACAATTGCTCGTGCATTAAATTTTAATGAAGATTTGGTTGAGGCAATAGCTCTGGGGCATGATCTGGGGCATACTCCTTTCGGACACTGCGGCGAAGGGGTTCTGAACGATCTTGTGAAAGGCGGATTTCATCATAATATCCAAAGTGTTAGAGTTGTAGAAGTTCTGGAAGATTTGAATCTCTGCAAAGAAACAATTGACGGAATTTTAACACACACATGGGGTTATACACCGAAAACTCCGGAGGCGCAGATTGTTCAGCTTGCGGATAAGATTGCTTATATAAACCATGATATTGAAGATTCCATCCGCGCCGGTATAATTGCTGAAAGTGATCTGCCGCGTGATTGCATCGAATATTTTTCGTCAAATCAAAGCAAACGTTTAAGCAAAATGATTGATGAAATTGTTTATAATTCAACGGATAAGCCGGACGTTTCTATGAGTGAAGAAGGCTGGCATTATACGACAAAATTACGTCAGTGGATGTTTGAAAATGTATATGAAGATGCATCTCCCGCAAAGCTCGAGGAGAAAAAAGCCCGTAATGTGATAAAAGAGCTGTTTTATCTTTATTGTGATATGCTCAAACCTGTTTGTGAAGAATCAAAAATTGAAAGAATTGTTACGGACTATATCTCAGGCATGACAGACAGATACGCAATTGAAAAGTATAAAGAAAACTTTATTCCTACAGGCTTTAAGTCCGGAGCGAAAGAAGATTATTTATTTAAGCTTGCAAAACTTTATTAATAAAAAATAGTGTATGCTTGAATAATTAAGAAAAATATGTTAAAATTAATATGTATAGAAAATTTAGGAGCCAAGTGAGGATTATGAGAAGATTTAAACAAGACGGAAAATCGAAGGATGTGTCTGTAAAAGCCTCATCCAGTAACGGTTTTAGCCCTGTGATACTCGGGGGGGGGGCACTCTAAGCTCCTCTATTAAAGCCTTTTTAGGTTACACGTTAGCCGAGATTATTGTGGTAATGCTTGTTATAGCGGTAATCGTAGCGGTAACAATCGGTGTAACGAAGCACAAACTGGATAATATAGTAACTTATACATATTATTCTGCCTATTCATCGTTGCGAACAGCGACTGCTCAGATTTTAGCGGATTACGATCCAACTGATGATCGTTATCAGGCAAAGGCAGAAGAACTGGGTTTGCTTGCGAAGGTTCAGACATTTTTTGAGTCCAATTTTGGTGTTTTAGCTGTTAATGCATTATATAAACGAATTCCTTCTGGTATTCGTGCTGAAGCAATTGATATTAACGGTAATGGCAACTTATGGAATGATACTATTACTGGAGGACAGATGGGTAACTGTTGTCCAAGTGGATTTATCCATCAAATGTCCTGTCCTACTTACCCAGAAAAAGGGTGTGCATCTGCTTT
The DNA here is from genome assembly GCA_949284415.1 of uncultured bacterium. Taxonomy (GTDB): domain Bacteria; phylum Cyanobacteriota; class Vampirovibrionia; order Gastranaerophilales; family Gastranaerophilaceae; genus Stercorousia. Next base: position 15,358 of record CASDVM010000025.1, read on the forward strand.
AAATAATTGCGATGGTTATTGTGTATCATCTGATTTAAATGGTGGTACTGGCAGTTCAGGCAGTATTACATTTGCTCAATGTAAAGCAGGTTATAAAGTCTGTGCTTGTAATTCTCCAGGAGCAGTTAAAAATGAGTTAGGGTTCGGTTGTTGCTGTACTCAAACTGAAATTGTTACGCCTACT
>CASDVM010000026.1 GCA_949284415.1 uncultured bacterium
AATGCAGATTCCAATTGACGATTTCGAACATTTTGAATTAATGAAGGCATTGTCATTGCAGCTACTACACCTATAATTCCTAAGGTTATCAAGACCTCAGACAGAGTGAACGCGGCTCGTTTTTTAAGTGAAGTGTGAAAAGTGAAGCATGAAGAACTTTTCCCTCTCCCGCAAGGGGAGAGGGATAGAATATTAAGACCTGGCATCGCGCATATGGTGCGAGATCTTTTTATGATAAGTTTTGGATTGCGCAATAAATGCGCAATGACATTACCGTATAAAACTTGACTTAATGCCCTTCCGGCAGCTAAAAATGCCCTCCCCCCGAAATTCTCAAATAATCTGATCTTTTCATAAATTCAAACTCCTCTTCTGTTTTTATAATACATATTTATTATAACAATATTTGAAATAAAAAACAACTGTTACACATCTTTTTTTATAAAACCTGTCTGAATAATATCTTTTCCAAAACGTTCTTCCAGTTTGTCAAAACATTTTGAAAGCTTTGATTTGCGCTCATCAACGTTAACATCTGAAAATAAAGACATCTGTGCCTCACTATTAAACTCAAAAGTATCAAGGATTACCCCTGTACTTCGATATAAAATATCAGATTTATACACCTTATCGAGAAGTTCACAAATAATATCCGAAATCTCCAGTTCAAAATCCGTAGGAACATTTAAAAGTTTTTTTTCACAATATACTTTAAAATCTTTAGTTCGCAAAAATATACTTATCCCCTTACATTTTGCATTTATTCTGCGGAGTTTTACACAGGCGCGATGGATATGATAATTAAGAGAATTTTTCAAATAATTCTTATCGGATGTAAATTTCGCAAGCGCACTTGTTTTTTGAATAGATTTAGGAAGTTTAATTTCATCTGAAACAGGTGAAACCATCTCACCCAGCAATTCATGTTTCATCTCCAACCCCCGTATTCCAATCTGTTTATTCAGCCATAAATCATCCTGAGACACAAGTTCATAAGCCGTTAATATTCCGTTTTTACGAAAAAGCGCAGACAAATTCTTCCCTATTCCCCAAATTTCATCAATACTTGTTTTTTGTAGTACCGGAATAATCTTACGCGCTCCAATCAGAAAAACTCCTTCATCTGAATTTTTCGCCTTATCAGATGCAAGTTTTGCAAGAGATTTAGAAGAACTTAATCCGACAGATACAGGAATATCTGCTTTATCTTTAATCTCCTGTCTTATCATCTGTGCAATTTCAAGATAATTCTTTTTATAAAGACGTTCCAAACCTGTTAAATCAACAAAGGCTTCGTCAATGGAATAAACTTCCACAAGCGGGCTGAAATCCTTCAGAACAGCCATAACTTTTTTGGAAATTTCAAGGTATAAATCATGGTTAGCATTTATATAGACAGCCTTTTTCATCTGCCCTTCTATCTGAAAATACGGCATTCCCATCCTTATACCGAGTTTTTTAGCCTCTTTTGAACGGGAAATAACGCACTGGCCGCGTCCAGACATAACGCATACAGCTTTTCCTTTAAGCTCAGGATTGACGGACTGCTCGCAGGAAACAAAAAAAGAATCGCAGTCAACGAGTGCTATTATATGTTTTCGTGCCATATCAATATTATCAGATATGTTTTTGTTTTCGTCCATTATCAAAGAATTATTTCCCGTTCGTTTTTATAAGTTACATAACCCGGGTTTGATGCGGGAGGCTTTTTCAAATATTTTCTTCTGGTATAAATCACACCAACTTTAGTGGATTTTGATGCCTTGGAATATTGTTTTGCAAGACTTGCACACTTTAAAATCAATTCATTTGACGGATTATCACATTTCAAAAGCACATGAGATCCTGCGCAGTCTTTTGTGTGAAACCATAAATCATCATCTTTGGAAAGCTTTGAAACAATATAATCATTCTGGCGGTTATTTCTGCCTACAAAAACTTTGTATCCTTCGATTTCAAGCGCCATTGGCTCAAAAGAAGCTTTTCTCCGTTCTTTTTTACTGTTTGAAGTATCAGGCTCTATTTCTGATTTAATTGATGACAAATCATTTACAGATTCCGCAATGTCAAGAGAATACAGTATCTGCTCGTAATATTGAATTTGAATATTTAACTGAGCGGTAAGATCAGTAATTTTTGCAATTGCATTTTTACCTTTGTTATACAGCTTATAAAAATTATTTGCGTTTTCTTTTAACGTTTTTGTTTCATCCAGTTCAATTTTAATATTTTTCTCGTTCTCGTAATCATACGCATCTATAAATTTTGAATAATCAGAAAAATTATAAAGGTTAGCCATTATCAAATCACCATAGAGACGATATCTATCGGAATTAATTTCTTTTTCAAGTTTGTACCGCATTTTTTTCAGAGAATTTTTGTCTTTTTTAAGCTTTGAAGAAACTATCTGTTTTAACTGCTCTTTCAATCGTTCAAATTTATCTTTATAAATAGCTTCCGCATAATAATTATCTATAAAATTATTTATAGAGGAACCCGAATAATTCGACAAAGAATTTTCACATGCATACCAATTTTCAGGTCGTCCTGCAGGATAGACATAAGGCAGACCTCCCGCCATTTCACGTTCGCGGCTTTTTTCCGCACCAACATTATGAGCACAGCCGAGAATAATATTTGTATCATAATTGTAAAGTATAACATTTGAATATTTACCCATAAGCTCTATTGCAAGACAAAGATAAATTTTTTCGGATAACTCGTTATAAGTTTCTATGTATAATTCCAAAATTCTTTCATATTCAGGCTGTTCAACTTTTGCAATTAAAGAATTTTCAAGATATTTACGCAAAAGCATACAAAACATCGGAGGTTTTTGCGGTATCTCGATTAAACGCTTTGCTTCATTTTCTTTATCCATAAAACAAGTATGAAAATACTGCGGGTTAATATTTATATAAAGCTTTTTTGTTACCCCCTTATTTCTAATTGAAAAAACAAAATCCCTCCTTGTCGGCTGCTGAATTTTTTGAATTCTTGAACCTGAAAGAAAATCCGAATTTTCATTAAGCCATAATTTTAAAGTTTTCGAATCAAAAGTTATCATATAAAGATATTACAACAAACAATTATTTTAATGTAATATGAAAAGAAAGAAAAAGAGCGGGATTATATCCCGCTCAATGTTCCGTATTATTTGTGAGCATCCGATTAAAATAGGAATTTTATCGGTTTTATGTATTTTAATCGACAAAGTGAATTGTCGTTGGAACATTCATTGTTATACACTGCAGGATTGCCCTCAAGGCAATATGGAGTGTTTGCACCTATATAACCTGCGCCGCATGCTGCCT
>CASDVM010000027.1 GCA_949284415.1 uncultured bacterium
GGCATAGTCATTGCAGCTACAACACCGATGATACCTAATGTGATTAACACTTCTGCGAGTGTAAAGCCGAATCTTTTTGTCATAATCTTTTCACCTTTCTTTTTTGTAAAACTTTCTGATTCCTCAAAAATATTTTACGCTTTATATCTCTATCCTCTATATTAAATTATCGAATCTCTCCAAAAACGTGGATATGCATAAAAACTATTTTGAAAAATCTTTTTGTATCTTTATTTTAAAGTATTTTTTTTCAAATGTCAATAGCTTTACAAAAATTATTAATTAAATTTAACTAATTCTTAAGGATTAGATAACGAAAAATCATACGAACGGAGGAGTGTTAACTTTTCATTACCAAATCCCTCCTCGAAATCGCTGCGCCCGCATTAAACAGGTACAGCTTGAGTCTTTTACCCTCTGCGGGCTTGCGAGATTTCGGTCCCCTCTCACAAACGATAATCAATCGTTTGTTCGGCAGAGTCGCAAGGGGAGGACATTCATTATCAGTAATCGGCAGGGTGGGAAAAGCGTAAGCGTTCACTGCCTATAATGCTAACGCAGGTCAGGAAGTCCGGAAGCCAAGCTGTTATCGGTGCTGCACACTAAAATAACTTTTGGGACAGGTCTGCCTTCCTGCCCTCAGAACTTCTGTTCTTCCGACTTGCCCCCGCCCTGACCCGCCCCCGTTCGGTGAGGGGATTAAAAACTTTTCCCTCTTTCGGGAGAGAGATTAAGAGAGAGGCACTTTGCAGGACAGTTGAAAAATTTGTTGCATCATGATATTATCGCTTTGTTGATATAGGAAGAAGGGGTATTTAAAATATGACTTGTACTTTAGAATCTAAATCTAATGTTTTATCGGAAGATGCTAAAAAAACTATAAGAAAAGCGCTTAAAGTTCTCGGTAAGAAAAATCTTGCATTCATTATGCATAACGGAAGCTTCCCGTCTGCGAACGGGCAGAATACAGGTTTTGGAAGTATTAACACAGACGGAGGAAAAGAATTTATTGAATACGCTTCAGGGTTGTTTGATGCAATTCAGCTCGGACCAGCAGGTAAAACCAAATCATGTGATTCCTCACCTTATACGGGTACTATTTTTTCGGGAAATCCGCTTTTTATTGATTTGAAGGAATTAACAACAAAAAGTTGGGGTAAAATTCTTTCCGAAAATACTTATAATGAAACAGTTAACAATAATCCGAATAAAGATGTTAATAAAACAGCTTACTCTTATGCTTATAAAAGATATGACGAAGCTTTGCAGGAAAGCTGGAACAATTTTAAAGCCAATCCTATAAAAAAACTCGAAAAAGAATTTGAACACTTTAAAAGAGAAAACAGCTTCTGGCTTGATAAAGACAGCCTTTATGAAGCTTTATCAATAGAGCATGGCAATGATTACTGGCCGTTGTGGAATTCGGAAACCGATAAAAATCTCTTTAATCCGCAGTCAATTGAACAAAAAATGCAGTTTGCGGATAGAATAAAAGAGATTGAAAATAAATATTCAGACGAAATAGAGCTTTATAAATTTACTCAATTTATTATAAACAAGCAAAACGAAGAAACAAGAAAATTCGCTCAAAAACATAATATAAAAATGATTGCAGACAGACAGGTTGCATTCTCTGACCGCGATACATGGGCATATCAGTCATTGTTCTTAAAAGGCTGGTGTCTCGGGTGTCCTCCTGATTATTTTTCAAAAGACGGACAGGCATGGGGATTTCCGGTCATGGATCCTGAAAGAATGTATAATGCTGACGGCTCTCTTGATGAAGGCGGACAGCTTCTTAAAAATCTTTACAAAAAAATGTTCAGAGAAAACCCTGGCGGTGTCAGGATTGACCATATTGTAGGCCTTATTGATCCGTGGGTTTACAAACAGGGTAAAAAACCGAAAATCGAAGAAGGCGCAGGAAGATTATACTCATCCCCGGAACATCCTGAACTTTCTAAATACGCAATTGCAAAAATTGAAGATTTGGATATGGAATTGACTGCCGATAAAGAAAAAAGGGTTAAGACTTTATCAAAACAGCAGATAAAAGATTACGGCAGACTTATTGAAAAAATAGTAATTGACGCTGCAAAAGAAGAAGGTCTGGATAAAGATGCGATTGTTTGTGAAGATCTCGGTACTTTAACAAATCCTGTTGCATCCGTTATGAATGCTTACGGTCTGCAGGGGATGAAACTAACCCAATTTGTGGAAGCCGATAAGCCTGAAGATCCGTACAGATGTTGTAATATCGGGAAAAGATGCTGGGCTATGGTAGGAACACATGACAATGAACCTATAAAAATGTGGGCTGATGAAAATATTCACACCCATACCGGTTATTTACATGCAAAAAATCTTGTGGATGATTTGTTTGCGGAGGCAGAAAATAAGGATGACATTATTGTACATCTTACTGATGATGCGGAATTTCTCGCGCAGACAAAACTTGTTGAACTTTTTGCATGTCAGGCCGAAAACATTCAAATATTCTTTACTGATTATTTCAATGTTTATGATGTTTATAACAGACCGGGAACTGCAGGTGATGCAAACTGGAGTTTGAGACTTCCTGACAATTACAAGGAGCTTCATGCAATTAATCTTGCAAATATCCTTAAACTTGCAATTATTGCAAGAGGACATGAATTTGCTCAAAAAAATCAAAAAATGATTGAAAAATTGGATGAAATACAATAAATTATTACGGGAGAAATCTATGAAAAGGCTTCTTATAAGTTTATTAATACTTGCAAATACAGCTTTGGCGGTTCCGGCGGAAACACAATTCTACGAACCGCCTAACGAGGCCAAACTGCAGTATAATCTGGGAATTGATTATTATAAAACTGCCCAGTATGACCGCGCAATGGCTGCTTTCAGGCAGGCTATCAATATTGATCCGAATTATATTGATGCTTATTATAATCTCGGGTCAATCCTTGAGTATTTGAAGCAGGATGATGCAGCTCTTGCGGTATTTAAACAGATTATCGTAAGAAAGCCTGATGATTATGAATCTGTATACAAAGCAGCGTATTTAAGCAGTAAACTCGGACAGCCCGACAAGGCAAAAACTTATCTTTCTTTAATTCCAAAAGAGAGTAATGTTTATCCAAAGGCGCAGCAGCTTGCATCTTCTTTGAAAATAAATGTCAGGGAAGAGACTGCCGCAAAAGAAACGGATCAACCGCAAACAGCTGTAAATGCTAATACACAGCAGCCTATAGCAGAGCCTCAAAAGTCTGAACCCGCAAAAACAGAACAGACGAATGCAATGTATAATGATATTGCAAGTCCGACGGGTATTGCATCTGATAAAAACGGAAATGTTTATGTAGCGTGTTTTTCTGATAATATGATTTACAAAATTACACCGGACGGTAAAAAAATTATATTTATAAAAGATGCAAAAATCAGCGGTCCGATAGATATGGTTAACGATGATGCGGGAAACATCTACGTTTCTAACTATAACAGCAATAATGTTATTAAAATTACACCTGCAGGTGTAATTACCGTGCTTATCTCAAATATTCAAAAACCTTACGGTGTGCATATCAATGGGGATTTTCTGTATGTTTCTTCTCAGGGCTCAAATTCGGTGCTGAAATATAAACTATAAACTTATTCTTTCACACCGCCCTGCAAAATATCCGAGATAAAATACTTTTTACCGAGCAGAAATACTCCTGTTACTGGTATCGTGCAGATAACCGAGCAGGCAAGAAGATTGCCCCATAAAGTCAGTTCTCTGAAGCTTCCTTTGTAAATTGCAAGCCCGACAGGCAGTGTCCTCATGCTCTCGCTGTTTGTAACGATTAATGGCCACATAAAGCTGTTCCATGAAGTTACAAATGTAAATATTGCCAGAGTTGCAACAGCCGGAAGCGCCAGCGGTAATGCAATTTTGAAAAATGTCTGGAAAAGATTGCACCCGTCAATTCTTGCAGATTCCTCCAGATCTTTTGGAAAGCCGAGAAAATACTGCCTCATTAAAAATACACCGAATCCGCCAAACAGCGCAGGTAAAATTAATGCCTGATATGTGTCAACAAGATGAAGTTCCCGCATTAGAAAAAATAAAGGAATAATGTTAACCTGCGGCGGAACAAGCATTGTTATAAGGATTAAAAGAAATAATGCATCTTTGTGTTTGAAATTTAACCTCGCAAAAGCGTATCCGGCCAGAGATGCGAAAATTACCTGCCCGATTGTTGTTATTGATGCAACCAGAAGACTGTTGAAAAAATAAAGCCCCATGGGAATTTCTTTAAAGACATTCTTATAATTTTCAAATGTCAGATTGCCGTGAAAAATTCTGCCGGCATGTGAAAAAATCTCATTATTTCCAGTTAAAGAGAGATTTACCATTGCAAAAAAAGGATAAAGCATGCTAAGCGCAATCAAAATAAGTGTAACGTAGCCTAAGAATATCCTGAATTTTTTCATAAAATAATTATATTACAAAATATAATAAGGCAAACATAACACAAAGCGACAGCGAGCTTAACACAAACCAAGTATGCATGACAGGATGCTGGTAGTCCCAGATTTCTTTTAATGTTGTTGCTGCATTTTCGATTTGTTGCATAATCTTTTCTCCAATAAACTGTTTTGACTGCGCCATTCCGTTGTTGTGCGGAATCTCTATGAGATGCTGAAATCAATTCAGCATGACAGAAAACTTTTTTTCTATATTTATATCTTATTCATTAATCGTTTTCGGGCATCACCTAAACGGTTGATTATTTGTAATCTTTAGGATAATATACAACTATGCAGGATGTAGAACTTTTAATGCCGGCAGGCAATCTCGAAAAATTAGAATATGCCGTAAGATACGGTGCTGATGCAGTTTACCTCGGAGCGGTCGACTTTAGCCTGCGTGCTATGCGAAAAGGCAGTCTTATAACAACGGATAATTTAAAACAGGCTGTCGATCTTGCACATTCGCTCGGTGCTAAAGCTTATGTTACTATTAATATTTTTGCATTTAACAACGATATAAAACAGCTGGAGTTATCTTTAGAAAGGTTTAAAGATGCAAAGCCCGATGCTTTTATTATAAGTGATTACGGAATTTTTAATTTAATAAAACGTAATATTCCCGATGTGCCGGTTCATATAAGTACACAAACTAATACTTTAAATTATGAAAGTGTAAAATTCTGGCGTGATTTAGGTGCATCACGTGTAATTCTTGCAAGAGAACTTCCGATTGCGGATATTGCTGAAATAAGACGTCAGGTGCCTGATATTGAACTTGAATGCTTTATTCACGGTGCGCAGTGTGTGTCTTTTTCAGGAAGATGTTTATTAAGCGATTATTTTTCAAAAGGAGAAAGAAAAGCTAACCACGGGAATTGTTCGCAGCCTTGCAGATGGAGTTACAAACTTGTTGAAGAAACCCGCCCCGGCGAATATCTGGAAATTAATCAAGATACGAGAGGTTCTCATATTTTGAGTCCTAAAGATTTATGTCTTGTAAAACAGCTGCCTCAATTAATTGACGCAGGCGTGGATTCTTTTAAGGTTGAAGGCCGCACAAAAAGCCTTTATTATGTTTCAGCTGTTGCAAAAACTTACAGGCAGGCCATTGATGAAGTTTTGAAAAATCCTTCCGCTGATACGGATAAATACTTCCATGAACTTTTGAAAGTAGGTAACCGCGGTTATACAACAGGGTTTGCTCTCGGCGATAATAACGGAGAAAGTTACAGTTATGATATTTCAAAAGGCCTTGCGGGAGCTGATTTTTTGTGTGAATTTCAAGCGAGAGAAGCGGACTGCCATGAAAAGTATTATCTTGTAAAAATTAAAAATAAAATGCTTTTAGGAGATGAAGTTGAAATAATTACTCCTGATGAGCAGTTTACGGCAGTTGTTGAAGGTATTAAAAATGAAGACGGAGAAGATTTGCCTCTCGGTAATACAAATGATGATGTGTATGTAAAATTTTCGAAGACGCCGAAAAATTATAAATACGCGTTAGTTAGAACAGTCGGAATAAAAACTCCGGTTTAAGAAGGAGAAAAATGTTTATTAAACCTGATTACAATTTGAAAAGTATTTATGATATTGACCTTGAGGAGTTGAAAAATAAAGGTATTAAAGCCTTATTGTTTGATTTGGACAGTACGTTAATGGGTTCTAAAAGAGGGTATTATACTCAAGATACTCTTGATTGGATTGATAAAGTAAGAAAAGATTTTTTTGTCGGAGTTATTTCAAATAATAACAATCCTGTTTATATGGCAAAAGTTCTTGCCTGTTCTGATTTCCCTGTAGTGTTTGAGGCGCATAAACCTGATATAAAAGTTGCGGAAAGTTTTATGAAACAGTATTCTCTAAAACCTGAAACAACATGTTTTGTGGGGGACAGACCTTTGACCGATGTCATGTGCGGGAAAAATTTGGGCTGTATGACTATTCTTGTTGATTCAATAACTGCTGATATTGAAAAACCGATTGTGCGTTTTGCAAGAAAATTAGAAAGATGTTTTATCAGATTATAATCTAAATATTACAGCCTCTTAATAATAGTGCATAAATTTTTAGAATAGATTAAAATAATTAATACGTTGGGAGGTTAAATTTTAAGTTTTTTTGCAATATAACTAAATTGTTATAATTATTTGTCGTTTATTGTATAATGTAAAAAAGTCTCAAAAGGTGTTTTTATGAAGGTTTTGCCGGTATCTAACAGCGTAGTAAACAGGACTTATTCGCCGAACAGTAAAGGCGGATGCCAGAAAAAGGCTTTAGTATCGCCGTCTGCTGTGATGGTTGGAGGTATTATTTCTGCTGTTGCCGTACACAAAATTGCGCGTCCTGCGCAGAAAATTTGCAGTGAGTATGTAAAATCTCTTGCAGCAGGTGTTGCAGAGATGACAGGGAAAAAAGTTAATCCTCTCTCACTTTCCTGTGTTATGGACAAGTCTGAATTTGTACATCAAATATTAGGATTGAAAAAGTATAATTATTCTTATAATCCGCAAAATATTAAAAATTGCGGTTTTCAGGCTGATTTTCACATGCATACCGCTTATACTGACGGAAAAATAAGTGTAAAGAAGCTGCTGGATGAAATTTCCGAATATTCAAACAAATTATTCAGCAGAACAGGACAGAAATTCAATTTTTCGATAACAGATCATGATTCTGTAAAGGCTGTAAAGGAAGCGCTTGTTATAATTTCTGAAAATCCCGAAAAATTCAGAAATGTTCGCTTTATCCCCGGGATTGAAATGAGTTTTTCTCATAAATCGCAGACAACATCAAATCCATGCGAAATATCAGAAGTTTTGGCTTATGGGTTTAATCCTTTCAAATTGGATAAATATTGTGATGCACTGCAGAGAAAACGAAGCGATACTATTGATAAGATGCTTGCAGAGATTAGAAACAGGATTCCTCTGACAAATTTTGACAGGGAAGAATTAATAAAAACATATAATTTGAACCCTGATTGCCTTATGATGAATTCACAATGGCCTGTTGAGCATTATGCCCAGACAAAACATGCAATAACAATACAGGCAGCAAGGCACGGGAAAGACGCTTCCGTTTTGTATAATGAAATTATGAGTAAAATAGATGTTAAAAACCGTAACATGTGGTACTTGAAAAATAATAATTTTTTAGATAAAGATATAAATGAAACAAGTATAATTTCAAATGTCAGGAAGAAATACGAACCGCATATTGAAAATGACAGAATTGTTTTACAAAACGAAAGCTCTTTCGAAAATATAATAGATACGTTCAAAGGCGATGATAATGTGATTTTATCATTTGCGCATCCGTATTTCACTGCAATGAAGTTTTATAATCCTAAAAAGGCTTTGAATTATTTTGTCCATAAGTCTGACGGATTAATACAAATTTCAGAAGCTTATCATCAGGCATATCCTCAAGATGTCAATCCTGACAGGGTTAATGAAGTAAATGATTATGTGAAGCATCTTATAAAAACAGGCGGATCAGATAATCATAAAAATACATACATAGGGTGATTAGATGAAGGTAACAGGAGTTTGTAATACAAATTCTCAAAAAATTAATTTTTCAGGTATTGCGCAGAAAATTCCGCAAATTCCTCTAAACTCTGCTCAGGATTTACGAAATCAATATCATTATCTGCGCTTTGCTAAATATTATGAAGCTCTGGATGATGAAATTTATCCTCAAAATAAGTTTATCAGGATGGAAAATTTTTCATTTCTGGAAAGAATTCCGCAAACTCTGAAAAAAATATTTGTTGAAAAATTTAAAGAATTTACGGATTTTCCGAATATTGCTAAAGTATCGCAAAAAATTAATGATACTTTTGTAAACAATGCTTTAAAAGCTGAAAACAACGATGTAAAAGTTCTTCTTGCGGGATATGATCCTGTGTGTTCTATCGGCTTAAAACATGCTTTACCCGGAAGCGATATTGATAAAGCATACATTGTGCTCGGCAAAAAACAGAATGTTTTTAAACCTGATGATCAAATTATCGCGGACTATAAAGGCGCCTTGTGGGAAAATGTCGATCAGAGAATTTTAAGTTTAAATAATCAAAATACTTTTCCGGAAGTTTATACGCTGGACAAAATGTTTAATACTTTAGATGTGCTGGACAGGCTTACCGTAAATGCAGGACTGGATAAAAATATGGATTATTTTAAAGATAAGAGGCTTTTTGATATTGATCCTGTCTCTGCCGGAGAATTTAACATACGTTTTGCAAATATAAATAAAGGGGATGAAATTTCTAAAGTTTACGCGAAAAATTTTGCATATTTTATAGAATCCGTAAGAGATGGTAAAATAGCCTATAAAGTTGATAACAATATCTTAAATGTAATAAATGAAAGACTGAGCCGTTCGCCTTTTGCGATAATGTCAAACGTTACGCAGATGGGGGCACATGAAAGACAGATTAATAAAGGCATGAAAGATATCAAGAAAAAGCTCAGAGCACGTGAGCATCTTGTTGAAGAATTTGACAGGTGGGCGGAAGAAGATAAATTTAATCTTGTTAAAAATATAGTTAAAGCTGTTTCTAAAGATCAGGATAACACCTTTGACAAATATTTTCTAAATGATGATAACATTTTAGAAAGATATGAAAGATTAAACAGGCAGCTTATTTAAAATAACTGTATAATCATTCCTGATATAATACTGATAACAAGTAAAATCGAGATAATTTTCATTGTATCTTTAATATTTTCACTGTGCCTGAAAAGTATTAGAATCCCGAGTCCGGCATTGGATAATAATCCTGCCATTACAGCTCCGAAACTTATTGATCCTTTTATTAAAAGCATTGTTAAGGCTATTGATACGGCGCAATTTGGTATAAGTCCTATGAATGCCGTTATAACGGGTTCTAAAAATTCGACTTTCCCAAGAAGCACATGTAATACTGCATGTTGTCCGTATAAGAAAATCAGGAAGTTTAACACAATTGTTATTAGCAGGATAAATATAAATATATTAAATGTATGCTTAAGCGGGTGATAAATCAGCTCGCGCTTGCGTCTTTTTGATATACTGTGGTGGCAGCAGCCTTCATGTTCGGTATTTTCAATTTGCACGGTATCTTTTTCTTCTGTGAGCGGGATGTATTTGTTATCTTTAAGCAATAAATCAATTAAATAACCTGCACAAACTGCTATCACTATTTTTAACCCTATAATCGGCAGAATATAATATGTTTTTGAAGGCTGTGCCAGAAGTATCGGAATAGCTTCATCAGACGTTGCAAGGTAAATTGCGATTAGTGTCCCTTTAGTAATAAATTTTCTTATATAAAGAGTGCTTGCTATTACGGAAAATCCGCACTGCGGAATTACGGCCGCAAGACTCCCGATTAAAGGTGCTGTCTTTTCCGATTTTTTCATAAACGAATTAATGTGTTCTGAATAATAGTATTCAATTAATTCTATAATTAAAAACACAATAAACAACAACGGCAATATATGAAAACTATCAATAACCGCATCTGCAAGCCAGGCAGGCATGCCTGAATTTTCTATAATTCCGTCAAATCCTGAAAACATATTCTCATTTATTGAATTTATTCTGTTTAAAATACCTATCAGCATAATTTAATGATAATATAAACAAACTTTTTACAGAGCCTGTTTATCCTTTCTATTTTTATCTTTTTTTACCTCTTTTTCATCACACCCCAGAACCTGATTTAAGTGCTCGATAAGTTCTGAAAAGTGATACTGCATGGCATGCTCGGATTTATGATGGATATCAACTATGTGATAGTGCATAGCCATTTCTACCTGAATTAATGCCATATTATAATTGTATAAACTTTCAATGTATTCGCTTACTGCAGTTATATAATCTTTTCTGGCATTTTGAAGTGCCACGTAATTTAATTCATCTGTTTTGTATTTTTCTTCTACAACTTTCAGATTGTCTAAAGCCTGTAAAGCCTCAGTTCTTGCTGTCGGAATCTGTTTTTCACATTTTTCGACATTATTAAATGCACGTTTAACTTCAAAGTACAAATCTTTTTTAAACAATAAAATTTCATTATCAGCAAGATTTACCTGTGCATCTGCCCCTTTGATGCTGTGCTTTAATTCCATAATGTTTACCGTGGAATTCAAATTCACCCCGACCTGAAAACTGTTATTTGCAGTTTGTGTTGAATTATTAAATCCGTATCCGGCATTTGCGGTTAAATCAGGGAAATAAGCACGTTTGATATAAAGAAGCGACTGCTCCATTGCATGCTTTGTAGCAGTTAAAACATTCAAATCAGGGCTGTTGTCATAAGCCAGTTGAACCGCATCGCTTTTAGAAAAAGGAAATTCCTGCGGCATAAATGTATGAACTTTGCTCTTTGTGCTGCCGTAAGCAAAATCGTTGTCATAAGAAAATGTATTCGTGCTTTTTATTTTAAAGTCAGGCTGACTTTCAAGATACATAGAGTTATTAAGATCGACTCTTGCATTACTGTAATTATTTTGTGACTCAAGCAGTTTAACTTTAGATTCACTCAAATTAACTTCGGCTGTAGTTAAATCAGGTTTTTTCTTTGCAAGTTTGACAAAATTTTCGTTGATTTTAACGTTATTTTCGGCGATCTGCATAAATGCTTTTGCTCTTAAAAGATTATAATATTTTGCTTTCACGTCAAATAATGTAGCGCAAAGACTGTCCATAAATTCATATTCGGCGCCAATTTTATAAAACTCTTCCATTTTAATATATGCGGTAGTTTTGCCGAAATTCCATATAAGTTTGTTAACTGTAACGCCGACTGTCGGAAGTTCTCTGTAGTGAGAATTATAGTAAATATTATCGGAGTTGTTTTCGTTATAAAATCCCGCTCCTGCGTTTATAACAGGGAAATACTGCGCTCTTGCAATACCGAGATTGCTTTTCGCAATATCAAGATTGTATTTCTGCCTTCTGATTTTCGGACTGTTTTTAAAAGCCGCAGCAACGCAGTCCAAAACCGATAATGAACTTCCGTCTGTAATTTCAACCGGTTTAAACAGTTCATCATCCTCATCTTCTATAGCTGATGTCTTAAGAGTTCCTGCCGATAAAAAAATAATTAAAAATAATATCAGGCAGAATATTTTTTTTACGCCCATATTTTAATTATACAACATGTGTCAAGTAATTAAAAAATAAAAAACAGGCAGTTAACCTGTTTTTTTGTAAAATTAAAATGGTGGGCTCAGAGGGGCTCGAACCCTCGACCAATTGATTAAGAGTCAACTGCTCTACCAGCTGAGCTATAAGCCCTTATTAAAACAATACTACTATAATTTAGCATTTAATTTGTTAAAAAGCAAGCATAAATAAATAATTTATTTTAGATATTCTCCTTTTATCTTATTAAATAATATTGGTGATTGGTCATAATAAATGTAATATTTTTTGTCAGGAAGCTGTTGAAAATCTGTCCCGAAGACTTCATTTGCAAATTTCCGGTAGAAATTTACCAGACTGTTTGTATTTTTATAATATTCTTTGTTTATGTCAGGGTTGTAGTATGCAAGAAAGGTGTTGAAATGGGCTTTAAGAAACCATTTATCTCCGGTTAATTCCTGAAAATGACTTTTTTCATCAACGGTATAATATTTTGTACGAATACCATGATCGCCGAATATTAATATAATCGGTTTCTTTGTATTTGCAGCAAGAAGTTTGTTTATAAGAGTTAATGTTGTATTATTTGCATATTGTAAAAATTTGAGGTAGTTTACATTATTATTTAAACATTCGCCGCGAGAAATGCATATATCCAACCGGTTATTTGTTTTCATGGTAACTCCATTTTCATCATACAAATACGGCGGGTGCGGCATTAGGAAATGTGCAAATACTAATTTCGGTGTTTGATTGTTATTGATTACTATATCCATATAGTTTATAGTATTTTCAATCGGATTTGTATTATTAAATATATTTATTAAGGGTTCGAAAATTGTATTTGCAAAGAATAATGATAATGAAGCCTGACCAATATAAAAATCAGAATTATAAACATGCCCGATAAGTTTGTTGCTTATTGAAAGTTCCAGAGGCCAGGAGTTAAGATAATATATATTGTAGCCAAGTTGTTTTGCGATTCGAAACATTGCGGATTCGCTTATTGCATCAGATGCATTATTGAAAGGCAGTTTATCAAGATAATTAAAATTCAAGACGGATGGGATACTTGCTAATGTTTTGTTGTAATTGCTGTCAATATTATTAAAAATTAAAAAACCATTTTCTTCTAATGTGTTAAGAAACTTCGTATTATCGAACCCGAGATGCTGCAGAGTGTCATTTCCCGCATACATATCTAGAAGAATAATGTATATATCTCTGTCAGCTTTTTTGTTTAGTTTAAATTCCTCTTTACCGTTCAAGTGATTATATGTAAAGTTAAATGTCCCTGCGGCTTTAAATACAGCATTAAGTATACATAATGTAATAAGGGCTATTGTAAATGGTTTTAGAAATAAAATAATTTTTTTTGTATTTATTAAAGTTATAAAAATTGTAAAAAGTAAAACAATACTAATAATTTCAACAATATTATATTGTGTGTAAGTACTTAGAAATAATTTAATATTATAAAGTACTGTCATTATAAAAATAGTTAGTAGTATGGAATCAGAATTATGTTTAGTTATAAATTTGATAAGGCTGAATAGCGTAAAATAAAGTGCTAAACTTAAAATAATAACAAAACTGCCTCCTATTGCAATATTAACAATGTTGTTAGTATATAAGTAAAGTATCTGGTATATAGACAGAAAGCCAAAAATAAATAAAAGCCAAAATGAAATTTTTGTGTCTTCTTTTTTGTCTTTTTTATTTATGAAAACCATTATCAAAAATATTCCTGTAAGTACAGACAGTAAAATAATTTGAAATATATTAAAAATGACAGCATTTTCTTTTATGTCTACAGTTATATATGAATTGTTATTTTTTACAGGAGATTTTATTTCTAATATTAAAGGTGTATCACACACAGTATTAAATTGTGTGCATGTTTTCTCAATTTCGGATATGCGGACATTAATATTACGTTTGGTAAAATAATTATCCTGAATAAAGTTGGTAAAGAATATTAAAATAACGCATATTAAAGCATATATAATGCATTTTTTCCGGCTCATTTTGTCTCCATTAAATATAATGTTCGTTCAGTTTCAGAAATTTTTTCTTTGCATAAGATTTTGTAATATTCACAAAACTCATTTTCGAAATTAGTCTGTGTATAGTCATCAAATACATCTTTGCGATTTAGAAGCATTTTTTGCACTTTGGAATCTTTTTTGTCTACAAATTCAATAATTAAATATTTGCTGATGCTCGAAAAATATTTTGCTATATTTTCAAAAGGAATATTGTATGTAAATCTAAGATGATGAATTAATGCAAGTGCTAATATTAAATCAACATCTTTAGCTCTTTCCATAAGATTTTTCCGCTCCTTATTAGCCCAGCCTAATGCAGGAGACGGGTTTGCAAGGTCAAAGACAAGAGGAAAGATATTTTGTTCCTTATCCTGTTTTATTTTAAGATAGTTTTTTTCAATCGCCATTTTATCGATATCAAATGCAATCACATTTGCGCCGTTATCAGAAAAAATTCTTGAAAATATACCTGTATTGCTTCCGAAATCCCAGATATTTTCAGTTTTTATCATGGAACGGAAATTATTGATAATATTATATTTTTCGTCAAAACTTTTTTCTGTATAATTTGTAAAGCTGTAATAATCTTTCCATTCCGTCTCGTATTTGGGGAGTGTGATATTCTCTACTGTAGAGTACAGATTTCTGATAATATTTTTAAGCTGTTGTTTGTTAATTTTAACATTGTTGATTTTTTTAGAATTTTCAGAATATCTGTTTTGCATTTTGCTATGCAGATGTATATGCGTGAACAAATTTAAGTTAAATCTGGTTCCGAACGGTAAAAGTTTTGATGCCAGTTCAAGCGGTATACCATTAATATTTTGCAGGAACAATCCGTTCAAGCTTAAATCAGTATAGGCCATAAGTGCTAAAGGAGCAATAAAATTTTCACAGAATTGTTTATATGCAACCCAGGCTGTTCCTGCTTCATAAGTTTCAAATGATGATGTATCAATTAACAGCGGATTATTATGCAGAAACTGAATATTAAAACAATTTGCGTCTTTAAGAGACATATTGTAATCCAGAGCAATTTGTTGAATTTTTAATGTCGCAAGGGCTGCATCTTTTAACTGTGAAAAACACCATTCCCACGGGTATGATATAAATACCTGTTCGGGTTTAATTACAATACAATTATTTTCTGTGCGAACTTCTTCATGTTTTAGTATAAGATTTTTTGAAACTAAATCATTATATAAACCGGAATCCATTAATTTTTTATACTCGGGAATATATCTTTCATAAATTTTTCTTACATATATTCCGTTTTCAATAAATACCCTTGCGTCAGGGTCTTTGAAAGATGCTTCTTCTTGTTTTTCAATACTATTCATTATTTCCCTTTTTTAAAAAATTGTATTACTTTATCCTTCCAGAGATTAAATGTACAGCCAATTCCTACAAAACCGGCAATAATCATTTGCAACACCATACTTCCTGTTCCGGGATCAAGATATGCAAAAGCACATTGAGGTGCAATAATATTCATAAGAAACAAAATACTTAAAAAATATAAATTCTTCTTCAAAATAATTCCTCCATACGAAAAGTTTTTCAATTAATACACCATAATATCAATTTTGGTGCATTTTAATAAATTATATAAATCATATCATATTTTATTATGCCTTTCAAATTATTAAATATTTTTAAATAAGTTAAAATTGATATGTATATAGTGTTTTTTGTATGATGTATCAAAATTGATATAGTGATGTATTGTTAAATATTTTTCTTTATTTATTTTTTGCAATAAATTATTTTTTGTAGTAAAATCGGGTATTATGAGCGGGATAATTAAAGCTATGGTGATGTCGGCAGGTGTGGGATCAAGACTGGATCCTTTGACAAAATTTGTTCCTAAACCTCTGGTGCCGATTGCAAACAGACCTGTTATGGATATTTTATTTGAAAAACTTGTATCAATCGGTGTAAAAGATGTTATCTGCAACACTTATTATCTTGCTGATAAAATTATTGAAAGATATGAAAATAACAATTCAGGTATAAATTTTAACTATATAAAAGAAGAAACTTTATCAGGAACTGCAGGCGGTGTTAAAAAATGCCAGTCTTTTTTTGATAAAGATTCTTGTTTTCTTGTTTTATCGGCAGATGGGTTATCTGACGCAGATTTAAAAAAAGGTATTGAAACACATAGAAATTCTAATGCAATTGCGACTA
Source organism: uncultured bacterium (assembly GCA_949284415.1). Classification (GTDB taxonomy): domain Bacteria; phylum Cyanobacteriota; class Vampirovibrionia; order Gastranaerophilales; family Gastranaerophilaceae; genus Stercorousia. The sequence continues at coordinate 15,867 of CASDVM010000027.1, forward strand.
TTGGTATAAAAAGAATCCCGACCGAAGATGTGTCGCATTTTGGAGTTGTTGTAACAGATGAAAATGGCTTTATAACTGAATTTCAAGAAAAGCCTTCTGTAGAAGTCGCAAAAAGTAATTTTATAAATACGGGGATTTATATATTTGATTATAAAATTTTTGATTATATTCCGGAAAATACATTTTATGATTTTGCAAAAAATGTATTTCCGAAATTGTTAAAAGAGCATGCCATAAATACATTCGAGGTAGCAGAATACTGGAGTGATATCGGGACTTTAGAGCAGTACAAGCAATCTGTGCAGGATTTATTTAACGGTAAATGTAAATTTTCTCATGCCCCGATAGTTTATACTGATTCGGGTTCTTATATTGCAGATGATGCTGTAATCCCAAACTCAGTGAAATTTATCGGTAATTCTGTTATAGGAAAATATTCAAATATCGGTGAAAATTCGGTAATAGAAAACTGTATTATCTGGGATAATGTTGTTATAGGTGCGGATATAAGACTTTCTGACTGTGTAATAGCTTCAAACAGTGTAATAAAAACCGATTTGTCATCTCAAATTATCGGAGCAAATGAGATTATTGCTTCAGAATCTTTAAAAATATAATACTTGATTTTTAAACTTTTTGATGTTAGATTATTTATATTGTCTGAGGCTATTGGCACTCCAGTGTTGATAAGTTTCATTAATACAAAAATATATTTGGGAATGTCAGCACTCTGCCGAGAAAACGATTGATTATCGTTTTTGAGAGGGAAGGTAGCACAGCTACCTCTGATAAATCCCAATAATACCTGTAAATTCGGGACTGTGGCGCAGCGGTAGCGCAGGGGACTCATAATCCCTTGGTCGTGGGTTCGAATCCCTCCGGTCCCAGTTCTTTAATGTGTGATTAGGCTTGGTTTTTGACGTTTTTATGTGTTTGAGTGTAGTTGTATATTTTAATGCATTGGTGCAATTTTGGTGCAGTATAAATCTGGAGAAAAACGACTTATTTTTAACTTAATTTTTTGTAATAATTAAATTATTTCTTTAATATTTTGTAATATAATCTGCTTACATTTAACGAATAAGGATTTACTATGCCGTATGATTTTGAATATCCCATTGATGATAACACTTTATTTATCCTGCTCGCATTGCGGTATCAGGGTTTTGTAGAATTAAGCGGTCTTGATAGCATATATGATGAAACTGTCAATTATGATTATACTCTTTTACGTAAATCAAGTATTATGGAATGTGCAAAAGATTTGGGAAAAAGGGCTATAGAGTGGATAGAACAAAATTTTGATGCCGAGATTGTCGAAGAAGAAGGCCGACAACTGTTACTGGTAAATAATGCAGAGAAATTAAGGTCTTATTTATATGATTATTTTGCAGAATTTCGGACATACAAAAATTATTATCATACGTTAGAAGAGCATAAGTCCATTTTTGTGGAGTTTATAAAAAATAAATTTCAAGATATTGTTGAATGGCGAAAGAAATTTACATATGATTTTACTCCTGACACACAATATAAAATGATACAACCCAAAAAAAGAGGTGCATACCTACTTGTTTCGTTATGTAAATCTTATGCCGGCTGTGTATATTCCCTTTCCCAAGCCCACCCCGCCACCCCTTAGGGCGAAGCGGGGGTGTATATTCCCTGCTTTCAAATAATCTTTTTTTAGGAAAAGTGCCCGCAAATATTTTTTTTACTCCCTCTTTTACCCATTATTGTTTAGTTGTTTAATATATTTTATTTTTATATAAACAATTAACTTTGCCTTTCTGAGGCTTTTTTTCCAATTATAAGTACCACTTATTTTATTTACTTTTAATTACATTCTTTTGTTCTGACCCAAAATCTCCTATATCCTGTCAACGCGTGCATTATAGTAGCAGACAATTTCAAATATGCAAGGCACATTTCATCTGCCGGAGGTGCCGCCGTTGCATATTTTCTATTGCCTGCTTTGCTTACGGCACATGCGTTTTACAGAATATAAGGAGATTTTATAATGTCAGAACAAAAGAGATTTAATTTATTACGTTTTGTATACGGGGAATTATTTATTAATTCTATCAACAAAACCGTTGCAACAATTACCGTTGATACATGGAAATATTACTCTTGGAAGAGTATATTAAATTGGCTTACCGTAAATAAGCATATCTCTGCTTTAAAAGTTGAACGTGTCAACGTATCACAGTGTCGTATAAGTTATATATTTAATAACAGTAACATTATTTATCCGTCATATATTCACTATCTGCAACGCTTACAGGAGTGAGCATACTTTCATCTTCAAGCGAGAATGGCTTTTTATGCCCTCTTATATTTTTCAGGTCTTTTTATACCTGAGAAATATTTAACATGTCTTAAAAACGATTGTACAAATTATAGAAAGGATTTAAAGTTATGAAACAAGATTACAGAGAAAAGATTACAAATCAGATTATTGCAGCTATGGAAGCCGGACAAATCCCTTGGATTTCTCCTTTTGAAAAGCAGTTAATCCCCATGAATTATCTAACAAAACGGCCATATAATGGTGTTAATCTGTTGTCATTGTGGGTTACTGCCATGAAGTATGGTTACACCGGCAACTATTGGATTGGTTTCAGGCAAGCAAATCAGCTAGGCGGAAAAGTCAGAAAAGGCGAAAGGGGAACACCGATTACTATATGTTGTCCTATAAAACAAAAAGATGATGAAGAAGATAAGCAAATACGGAATTACTACAAAACAGACTATGTTTTTAATGTTTATTCTCAAATTGAGGGAATAGATTTTGATACAGAACCGCCGAAGTACAAACCGATTAAAGAACTGGAAACTTTGATTAAGAAAACCGGTATAAAAATTCGTCATCAAGGTGAAAGGGCTTATTACTCACCTAAAGACGATTTTATAAATATACCGTTTAAATCTAAATTCAAGACACAAACTGCATATTACCAGACACTTGCACACGAACTTATACACTCCACAATGAAACCTGGAAGATGTAACAGGCATGTTGATGTGTCAAGCTGTAGGGCAAGGGCACTTGAAGAATTAACTGCAGAAATCGGTGCTGCATATTTTTTAGCGGAATACGGGATAAAAGCTGACTTACAAAATACAGCTGCTTACGTGCAAAGTTGGATTAAAGAACTCAAAAACGATAAAAATTTTATTTTCAAAGCGTCTAAAGATGCCAAAGAGGCCGTTAGTTTCATAGCTACATTTAACGCAAAGACTTAACCATTCTATAAACGGCCGTCAAGTCATTATTAGTCAAATAATCAATATTATTTTTAATATATTCACTCATCTTATCTGCATTCATTTCAAGGTGTTGAAAATCAAATAACTCTTTTAATTCAATATTTAATGCTTTAGCTATATCCAATAAAGCTCTTGACGGGAATGTATCACCGCACTCAATATGGCTTAAACTTCTCTGGTCTATATTTGCGAGCTCGGCAAGCTGCTGTTGTGAAATTCCCTGCGCTTTACGTAATTCTTTAATCCGTTTACCTAAAAGTTTTTTAATATCGTTCATAATCTTTCCTTTAGAATATCTTTTTTAATACATTATTTGAACGAATTTAAGTGGTAAACTATTGACTATTTACCTATTTATATTGTATTTTACTATCTATAACGTCATTATCTTCATGTTTTAGAAAGTTTATTATGTAGAAAGGTAAATAATTTGGGTTTAATTAAACTAGTTATATTTATAATTTTTGCCGTAATCTTTTATATTCTTATAGGTTGTGCAAAACTAACAGCTTGTGCTAGCAGCTATGTATTACGTAATAAAAGGGAAGCTATATCTACTGTATATAATCAGAAAGATGACCCGTTACTTATAGATATAATAAATATTGCACGTAAAAATAATTGTTATAATTTTGAACCGTATTCATTTCATGAATTATTTTTTGCACTTGAGTTATATATTTTATTTTTATCTTATGTTATTAGTCATGTCTGTAAAAATGATGAACAAGCCGGAAAATTTTTATATATTTATATAAATAATATTGTTCAATATATAAAAAGTAATAAACCAAATATAATTTTTACAGCCCAAGCTAAAGATAAAAATTTATGGTTACAATTTGAAGATAAAAGTATTTTGCTAAACAAATTTTTAACTCGATTGGAAGTATATGCTGAATGTTTTAAAAGAATTCCTCCGACTATTCAAACTCTTGAAGGAAAAGTTTTATATGTTGATTTTTTAGGAGATTTACTATCAAAGTTTTCAAATTACCTTTTTGAAGATTTTGATAATAATAATGATACGCAATTATTTAATACAATTATTTTAAATGGAAAACAAAAAGCAATGTCAGTAATTGAAACTGTATTAGTATTAGCTGTAAAAACGGTTGAAAAATTATGCTTGTATTAATTATTTTTTTACTAATTATAGCTGCATTATTTTCGTTACCGTACGGGTATTATATTTTGCTAAAATTTTTAGTCTGTTTTACAGCAATCCGGCAACTTTACATAACACAACATAATTCAATTGATACTAATTTAATTCTTGTAACTATTGCATTACTATACAATCCTATAATTAAAATTCCGTTAGGACGTACTATTTGGATTATTGTAAATATTTTGACCGCTATATATTTTGTATATTACTTAAAAAATCAAAGGAGGATTTAATGGAAACTGTTTTTATTTTAGCATTTGGAATATTTATATTGATTGCCGCTTTAATCGCGGCTGCTTGTAATAGTTCAGAACCGAAAGGTATAGAGAATATCACTTACGAAAAACAAGAAGAGTTAAAGAAAATATTTGCAGATTGCATTAACAACGTAAAAAATCATCTGCCGTATAATATAAAATCAGGAACACCGCAAGAGCAAATATTTTTAAGTGAAGTCATTTTTTGTATTACCTGTTTGGGATTAATGTACCCGGTAATGACCAAACAAATTCGGTATTCCGATGAAAGAAATATGTCTGTAGGGTACTTTGCAATTCAGATAGTCCAAAGTTATTTGAATAATAATATAATTTCCCGAGAAACTTTTAGAAAATATTATGCAACCCGTATTTTAATATATTCTGGACAAATAACACGTTTCTTGCGACAGGTTGAATTGTTCGGAATTCAAGATATAGAACGTCATATTGACAACGCATTTTTAGCAACAATTGAATGGGTATTGTATCGTCTGTATTATGATGATACAACAAATTACAATTCATACAATCCATTGAAAGCAAGCTTAAATGATATGGTTTATACACACAGTATAAACACACAAGTCAAGGAATTTGTATATGACATTAATCGTGCGATGTTAGATTTTTCAGATGTAATAAAAGATTTGTAATTTAGTGTGTTATCCGACCGGCATGAATTGGAAATTGTATTTTAAATTGTTATCTCTTCCCTGAGCTTGCATGCCTTTTAACCTGTGCATATTTACATCTTACATAGGAATTTTAAATCAGGACTTTTAAATGAATAAAAGATTTAGAAAATATTATGAAAAACAGCTTCTTAAAGAAGAGAAAATTACTGTTACAGAAAGTCAAAAGAAGCTAATAAAAGCCCTTGCAGAAGGCTTTACTTCCGCAGATACAGCAAAATCTCTCAATATCTCCTACAACACGCTGCAAAAACGAATACAAAAACTATACAGACAGTTTAATACCCACAGCAGAAAAGAACTTATTTTAAAATGTCTTGAAAATAACATTATCCGTTTTTCTGATATTACCCCGCATTTCCGTAAAAGATTTTTCAGCAAACCTGTTGATTACCCGATATGTGTCCCGAACAATTCAACAGAACCTTTAAGTGAGCAGGAACGTAAATGTTTAAAGCTTATAGCACTAGGCAAGACAAGAAAAGAAATTGTTCAAGAGCTGAAATTACTTAATATAAATTCTTACAACTACTTGCAAGCCGTAATATGCCGTAAACTTAATGCTAAAAATATAACTAATTCTATGACAATCGCATATGAACTTGGTTATCTAAAATAATTACTAAGTTTATTAATTTCTTAAATCGCCAGATAGCATATTCTATGGGGAGTTAAAGCTTTCCGTATTAAAATCATATTACCCGAAAATAAGACCTAAAAAACAAATATTAAGTTAAACCTATACTTATTCCCATAAGTAAAACAAAGTAGAATAAGCTTAAAAAAGAATATATTCTATTAATATGGAAGATTTTTTAGGCAAATTCGGGCATAAAGTTAAGGAATTTAGAAAGCTAAGCGGCTTAAGTCAAGAAAAGTTTGCAGAGCTAATCGAAGTTTCCCCGACAACTGTAACGGCAATTGAAACGGGAAGAAATTTTGTAACTTATGCAACCCTGAAAAATATATGTGAAGTTTTGAATATCGAGCCTAAGCAGCTTTTTGATTTTGAAACAACTGACGGGCTTGTTGAAAATTCATCTCTGCATAAAATAATCGTACACTCAAAGCAATTAACTCCGGAACAACAAAAACAGGTAATCGAGATTTTAAAAACTTTTAAATAGAGTTTATCCCTTTTACCCGCACTAGCTTGTATGGGATTTTATTATTCAATAAAAACTCAGCCCAATCAATTTGCTTTGTACGCATAGTTTCTTTATCACGCTTAACCTCAATAAATACAAGCTCTTTGTCATTCCAGACGATATAATCAGGGATACCCGCACGATTTTGATTTGGATTTTGCGCAATACGATACACGATTTTTGCAAAAATTTTATTATCTATTCTTTTTAAAAATTTTTGAACAGTATCTGAATAAAAATAAGCTGTACAATCGCTATATCCTTCAATTTCATTATCATGTAAAAAACGTACAGGCAAATATCCGTATTTGTTAAGCTGTGAGTTAATAAAATCATATATATCTGACTGCTTTAAATATTCGTACTTTTTGTCAAACATTTCTTTCCGGCTTAGATATAAATACTCATCTTCAAAAAAATGCTCCGGTAAATCACTGCTATATAAAAAATTATGTTTATAGAAAATTTCATCAAAAAATGCCAGTGCGTAAAGTCCCTGCCAGACGGAAACCTCACCTCGCATAACATTATATCCCTTATTTTTAAAATACTCTTTTACTACATCTTCCGTTGAACACTTATGATTTTCAGCACAATAAAAATAATTTTTCCCCTTGTCTCCTGATTTAGCAGCGTCTATTGTAAGCGTTGAATTGATGACTATATCAGGCAAAACTTGTTTGCATTCCACGACATTTACAAAACAGAAAATTATAAAAATCAAACAAACTAACTTATGCATAAAACTATTATAATCTAATAATATAATGCGTAAACCTCACATCTGCAGTTTGGATGTAATTTTTCAGGGATTTCTTCTTCTGATGCAAATATATGCCCGCTTAGTGCTGAACAATCATCACAGGCGCCATCAAAGGCAATCCATTCATATCCTATAATTTCATAATAGGCTCTATTGTTATCATAGATTATATCAGGTTTGTTATCTGAAATATGCTTAATATTGCCAATATCCCTGTTATAAGGAATTCCGATTTCTTTAAGCTGAGCCATAATTTGTTTTTCACATTCATCAAATTTTTCAGATGACATATTTTTAATCCGTTCTCTGGTAAAAATTCCTCTTTTACCTGTGATAGGATTTCTATATTTAAAATAGTCAATGTTGTTAATCATATTAACACCCCCTTTCTATAAAATTTTGTATTGCTATTATGTATGATTTATGGAAAGTTCACAAGTCAGTATTTCTGTATGCATAAAATTGTTAATCCATTTATGCTATAATAGTTTCATGATTAAATCATTCAAGTGTAAGGAAACGGAAAAGATTTTTAGGGGTAAGTTTTCAAAGAAGCTGCCGGCTGATATTCAATATCGGGCTTTAATTAAGTTACATATGATTGATGCTGCTGAACAAGTTACGGACTTGCGTATACCGCCTGCAAACTTTCTTGAACAGTTACAAGGTGATAGAGCAGGACAACACTCTATCCGCATTAATCAGCAATTCCGCATTTGTTTTGTTTGGTCTGACAAGAATGCCTATGATGTTGAAATTGTTGATTATCATTAAGTTTTGAAAAAATAATCCTCAAGCAGGGTTGATTTTATGTTGTACATAGTACATAATATGTATAGGTATAAAAACTATGGAGATATTACTATGGCACAGTATATAGAAATTCCTCATATAGGACAGGTTTTGCAAGATGAGTTTTTAGAACCTTTGGGACTTTCTCAAAACGCGCTTGCACTGGCTATTAATGTGCCGTCAAACCGAATTAATGCTATTATTAGAGGTCAAAGGTCTATAACCGCTGACACAGACTTAAGGCTGACAAAATACTTCGGACTTTCAAAGGGTTATTTCCTTCGCCTGCAAAACAACTTTGAGCTTTTAGAGGCCGAACGAAAAACAGACCTCTCAAATATTGTTCCATTCAACTACAATGAGCAAAAGAAAGCTATGTAAGATTTTGTGGACATTAAATTCCACTGCTAAGATTATGCAGACAAATCAGTTTTTATATTCTTAAACATTTCTTTATTCATGGTTTCGAGAACGCTTGCGGTATGATTAAGAGTTAAATGGGCATATCTTTGTACCATAGCAAGAGTTTTATGTCCAAGTATTGTTGCAATTTCAAGCAAACTTGCACCTCCTTTGGCAAGATAACTTGCGGCTGTATGGCGCAGGTCATGAAAGTGAAAGTCAGTTATATTTGCATTGACTAAAGCTTTTTCAAATTGTCCGCGTATATATAAAGTTGTTTTTCCGTTTTTAGTTGTAAATAGATAGTTTGAGTTTATATTTCTCACTTTTTTGAATTTTATTAGTTCGTTATAAACAACTGAAGTAATAGCAACTCCCCTATCTTCACCATTTTTAGTATTTAAAAAATTGAACTGTCTGTGTATAAGGTCAACATTTTCCCATTGTAAACCTAGAATTTCACTATATCTTGCTCCGGTTGATAAAGCTATAAGTACGCATAAATAAAGTTCATAAGATAATTTTCGGCATTCCGTCAGCAATCTGCAAACTTCTTTATCTTGTAAAAAACGTACCCGCCCTCTTGGTTCTTTCTTTTTAACAACCTTTAACATTGGATTTTCATTTAACCAACCGTAAAGTTTTATAACCATTGTGAAGTATACCGATGACATGAGTATACCCGGCATCCATTACAATTTGACAATTCTGTTTTATTTCATTGATCCAATTTTTCTTACCAATATCCTCATTACTGTTTTTTGTTTCAAGGATAATAGCAATAGCACCTTTGTCTTTAGGTAAATACCACCCATCCAGCTTCTTATCCTTACCCTCTCCCTTTATACCCAATTGATTAAAAGTTGTTATTTGTCCAACACCGCATTGTACATTTTTTATCTTTGTAAAACCTAATATTTTACCGGCTGTTTCTCTAACTTCATCTTCTGTTAAATATTCAACCATCATCTACCATACTTTAATATTTCATCAAACTTACTTGCCATATACAACGGAATATTATAAATACCATTGTTTATTTCAAAATCCGCAAGTGAAGTTCTTATACTTATCTCGGGTTCAAATTTTTCTCGATAAACCTTAAGACTTTTGGCTTGTAAGTTTGTATTTGCTTTCACTTCAACAGGAATTACATAACCGTCTGTTTGAATAATGAAATCAAGTTCTGCATTACCGGATTTACTTATCCAGTATGCAACTTCCATATCTTCAAAAACTTTTAGTTGTTGTAAAACATATTGCTCTGCCAATGCTCCATTAAATTCTGTAAAAATTTTATCTCCTTCAATTAAAGTTCTTGCCGGAAGTTTACTCAATGCACAAAGTAAACCTACATCCAAAATAAAAAGTTTAAAAGCCTTTGTATCTTCATAAGCCTTAATTGGCAAAGCAGGTTTTGTTATTCGATTAATTTTATAAACAAGCCCGCAATTTATAAGCCAAGATAGTGCTTCTTCAAATTCATCTGCTCTTGCTCCCGATTTCATTTTTTTATAAACAAACTTTTTGCTTTCTTGAGTAAGCTGGTTTGGAATGGATTCCCAAAGCAAATCAATTCTTAATTTACCTGTAGAGGATATGTGTTTTGAAAAATCCCTTGTATACGCATCTAAAATATTTTCCTGAACCTTTCGAACTTTTTGAAAATCATTTGTTTCAATAAACGTATTAACCACTTCCGGCATTCCGCCTATGTAATAATATTTCTTTAACCATTCAATATACTTTTCTTTAAAAACTTTTATATTGGGTGATTTGGGATTGTTTAGTAATTCTATAAAATTACTCTCTCCTATTGCATCAAGAAATTCCATAAATGATAAAGGATACAAATCAAGAAAATCTACTTTCCCAACTGGAAAAGAACTATTTTCATGAAGCGCAACACCTAATAAACTTCCGGCTGCAACTATATTATATTCCGGAGCATTTTCATAAAAATATTTAAGGGACGTTAGTGCTTTTGGACATTCTTGAATTTCATCAAGTATTATTAGGGTATTTGTGGTATTAATTTTGGAATGGGTTAACTCTAAACCTTCAATAATTCTTTTTGCATTGAAGTCTATCGAAAATAAATCACACATCAGTTTGTCTAATTCAAAATTTATATAAATAACTTTTTTGTATTCAGTTTTTCCAAACTCTTTCATTAGCCAAGTTTTTCCGACTTGACGTGCACCTCTTATTATCAATGGTTTTCGATTAGAATCATTTTTCCATTCTATAAGTTTGTTTAAAGCATATCGTTTCATATAATTTCTCTCAAACCATATCTTAACAAAACTTAATATTGAATAAACCATACATTTATACGACATTTTTACAATGGACTTTTTGTATCATTATCACATTTAATCAAACGACTTTTACGACAATTGGTGCATTATTTCGAGCCACATTTTATAAAAAATTAAGTCAAATAAAATTTTTCCAAAATTCTCAAACTGGCTGTGATAATTTCTCAAACTAGCTGTGGTTTTACAATGTTTGTGGCTGAATTGTGTTATTGGAAATTGTTAAATTTTATTTGCCCATAAAAATCTCTATTTTACAACATCAATTTGTCCGTTTTATTTGTATTGGCAATTTATTACTATATTTCTTAGAAAGGAATAAAATATGAGCTGGGTTTATTTGATACTTGCAATTGTTTTTGAAACACTGGCTACAACATTTTTAAAAATGTCAAACGGCTTTTCTGTTTTAATACCGTCAATAGGAACAATTATAGGTTATGTGTTATGTTTTTTGTTTTTATCTTATGCTTTAAAAACGATTGATATGAGTGTAGCTTATGCAATCTGGGGATCTTTGGGAATTTTATTGATAAGTGTAATCGGAATGGTATTTTTCCATGAGAGTGTAAGTGTTTTGAAAGTCGCATCAATTGCTTTAATTATTTTTGGCACCGTAGGCTTGAGGCTTGCAAGTTAAGAACGCTGCCCCATCCAAACCTTCCCTAATTAAGAAAGGTTTTATTATAAACAAGTATCGAGGGGATTATATTTATAAATGTAACAAAATGTAAAGATAAGTTTTAAAAGGCTGAAACCCTTGATATAATCCTCCTAGGATAGGATAGGATGTATTGCGCCCTTGTAAATAATTGTTGACTAATATTTTTTATAAAAGAGTAAGGTAAATTCTAAATACCGGAAAAGAGAATGATTATGTCAACAATTGGAGTTCGTGCGGCAAAGGAATTAGGTATTCCGTTAAAACAGTTGGTTAATGTATTAAATACCCAAACGAATTTTGGTAAAGTGGACTTGATGAAAGCTAATGGTGCTTTAACCCAATTAGGAAAAGATGTATATCAAAAAGAAAAAGTTCTTACCAATACAAAGTCTTTACATCCCTATATTGATGCCGTAAGAAATAAAGCTCAGCAACTTATTGAACCGTTTAAATCAATTTTACAAAAATAATACACAGGTCCGACTGAAGTCGGACCTGTGTATGTTTATCTTCCTATCGTCATATCTTTTTAATAATTATTTTTCTGTTACGTAATTCAATAATGTTCTGACGCCTGCGCCTGTCGCACCTGCTATAAATTCTTTCTGAGGTTTTTCAAGATACGCGGTTCCTGCAATATCTATGTGGCACCATTTTGTATCTTTTACAAATTCCTGTAAGAATAATCCTGCAGTAGATGCTCCGCCGTAGCGCGATCCTGTGTTTTTCATATCAGCGATATCAGATTTCAGGCTGTCCGTATATTCTTTAAACATCGGCAGCTGCCAGTAAGTTTCGCCGGAATCTTTTGCTGTCTGGATTAATCTTTCAATCATTTGTTCATCGTTGCCCATAATACCTGATGCTACGGTTCCGAGAGCTACCATACAGGCGCCTGTAAGAGTTGCAATATCTATAACTTCATCAACTCCGAGTTCGCAGGCATAACAGAGTGCATCTGCAAGAGTTAATCTGCCCTCCGCATCGGTGTTATCTACTTCAATTGTTTTTCCGTTTTTGGCAGTTAAGATATCACCGGGTTTGTAAGATGAACCTGACGGCATATTTTCGCAGGCTGCAATAATTCCATGGACTTCCATATCAGGTTTAAGTTCCGTTAAAGCTCTCATTACACCTAAAATACATGCTGCGCCAGACATATCATCTTTCATTGTCAGCATTGATGATGGCGGTTTAATATCAAGTCCGCCTGAGTCAAAGCAGATGCCTTTTCCGATAAGGGCGATTTTTTTCTTAACGTTTTTGCCTGTGTATTTCATGTGTATGAATTTCGGCGGCCGTACGCTTCCCTGTCCTACGGCTAAATAAGCGCCCATCCCCATTCTTTCGATTTCATCTTTATCAAATATTTTTGTTTCAATACCTTCCAAACTTTTAGCGATTTCCGCAAGTTTTGAAGGTGTCGCAATTTGAGCAGGCGTATTTGCAAGATCTCTTGTGAATTTCATTGCTTCACCAAACACAATTCCTTCCTTAACATCGCTTTCGGAAAATCTTGCGAATGTGATTTCATCAAGATGGTGTGCTTTTTCGGATTTGTATTTGTCGTAGGCATAATCTGCAATCATTGCACCTATTGCAGCAGATTTTCCGTAATCTGCATTTACATCAAAATCAAATACTGCATTTTTTGCTTTAATTTGCTGAAGTTTTTTAACAGCTTTTGCAACAGCTTCTCTCATTTTATTATGGTCAAATTCTTCTTTTTTGCCGAAACCTATAACAAGGATTTTACCTGCAGGAATTTGTCCTAAGGTATGTAATAAATATGTTTGACCGAATTTGCCTTCAAAATGATCTTTTTCTACAGCATAAGTATTGGCAAGCTCCTGAGAAGTTTTTTCACCTTCAAATTTGTTGATCACAATAACTTCTGCAGGAGTGTTTTTTACGTCTTGTGAAACTTTAATTTCCATATATGTCTCTCTCCTTTTAACAATTTAAGTATACACTTTTTTTAAAGAATTGTAAATTAAAAATTTATGTAAGTGGCAAAATTTTGCTTTTACATATTTTTATAAAATGAAAATGAGGTAATAAAATGGATTTAAAAGTAAATAATAATTATAAAAATGCCCGCAAACCTTCTTTTACGGCTCAGTTAAGGGGTACCGCAATAAGATCCGCAATTAGAAATGCTAAAGACGGTTTTCAAATTGGAGAAATCAGCGAAATAATCAGCAATGTGCAGGAGATGGGTGATAAAGCTACAGTAATTAACTGCTGTGCTGACGGCACAGTTATAGTAAGCAATAATAAGTTTGGAATTTCCGCTCATAAATATAAATTAAAAAAATATGAACAATCTGACAATCCTGCTTTAGATTTGTTGAGAAATTTTAGCAATGAAAACGGTGTATTGAAAGCTGAATATAATTTATTTAATTATATTTTTGAACATAGTAAAAATACGGCTTCTAAAAAGGCTAAATACAAGTTTTATTCATCATTACCGTTAAGCGGGACAACAAAAGGGATACTGGATGCCGCCGCGAAAAAGCAGGGAATTATTCCTGCTACTCCTATGCCTGGTATAAATGCAAAAAATCCTGAAGAAGAGTTTGAAAAATTTAAGTCAATTATTTTGAAAAACTTTGAGAAATATATTTAATTACACACATAAAATATAAGAATTTTATGTAATGTATCAAAAAATAAATTTAGACTATACAAATATATATTTACATGCTATCATATTGACAGATGTAGTAGGTAAATATTTTTTGGAAATATATGCAATAAAATTTATTTATATAGTTAAATAGTTTGAGGCTCGATAGGTTATATGTATCGGGCATTGCGTGTATTATTAAAAAATAGAAAAGGATAAGGTATAAAACTTTATGGACTTTTTATTGATTATTGCGGTTATTGCGGTAATAGCATTAATCGCCGTGCTGTTTGTCCAGCAGAGCAAAACCAAATCCGTGCTTCAATCCGTTGAAAAAGACAGGAAGGCATTGGAAGAAAAAGAAAAACTGCTTCTTAAAGAGGCAAAAATCAAAGCAATCGAAGAATTGCAGGATGACAGAGAAAAACTTAACGAAGAAGAAAGAGAAAGACGTCAGGAGCTTGCAAGACAGGAACAAAAATTAGCAAAACGTGAAGATATGCTGGAAGATAAAATTCAGGAATATACTGAAAAAGATCTGCAGGCTCAAAGAAAGTTGGATGAACTTCTGGAAAAAGAAGATTATCTTGCTGAAATTGTTCAAAAACAGACAACCGAGCTTGAGAGAATTTCGGGAATGTCTGCAGAAGATGCTAAAAATATGCTTCTTGACCAGCTTAAACATGATCTGGCACAGGAGCAGATGCAGCTTATCAGAGAAAATGAAGCCAAGATAAAAGAAACATCATTAGAAAAGGCAAAAGAAATTTTATCAACAACAATGCAGAGATGTATGATTGAGCAGGTGGTCGAAACAACTGTTTCTGTTGTTGCCTTGCCCAATGATGAAATGAAAGGCCGTATAATAGGACGTGAAGGACGTAATATCAGAGCGTTAGAAACTTTGACAGGCGTTGATTTGATTATTGATGATACACCTGAAGCCGTTGTATTATCAAGTTTTGATCCCGTAAGACGCGAGATTGCTAAACTGGCTCTTGAAAAACTTATTGTAGACGGTCGTATTCACCCTGTCCGTATTGAGGAAATGGTTGAAAAAGCTCAGGATGAAATTGATAAAAAAATCTGGGAAGAAGGCGAAAATGCTGCTCTTGAAATGGGTGTTATGGGCTTGAATAAAGAGCTTATCAAGACTCTAGGTCGACTTTATTACAGAACAAGCTACGGGCAGAATGTATTGAAGCATTCTCTTGAAGTCGGGCACATAGCAGGCATGCTGGCCGCAGAAATCGGCGCGAATGAAAAAATTGCAAAACGTGCAGGTCTTTTGCATGATATTGGTAAGGCTGTTGATCAAACTCAGGAAGGCACCCATATTCAGCTCGGGGTTGAACTTGCATCAAGATACGGTGAACGTCCTGAAGTAATTCATGCAATAGAAGCCCACCACGATGATGTTGTCGCCAATACAATTGAAGCAGTTCTGGTAAAAGTTGCCGACGCAATTTCCGCAGGCAGACCGGGTGCGAGACGCGACACGCTTGAAATTTATATTAAACGTCTTCAAAAGATCGAAGAAATAGTTAACAGTTATGAAGGTATTAAGCAATCATTTGCGGTTCAAGCGGGACGCGAGGTCAGAATTATTGTTGAATCTGAAAGATTTGATGATCTTGCATCACAGAAACTGGCAAGAGATATTGCAAAACGTATAGAAGACGAACTTGATTACCCGGGACAAATCAGAGTTACGGTAGTAAGAGAGTTCAGAACAACTGAAATAGCAAAATAGAAGGCAAGAAGTTCAGAAGACAGGAAGGCAAGCTGATACAGATAACGCCTGACTTCCTGCCCTCCTGATCTTCGGATATATAAATGTATGATAAAGAGTGATGATGAAACATTAAAAATATTATTTTTCGGCGATCTTGTGGGCAGACCCGGAAGATTTGCCGTACGTGATTTTCTGATGCAGGATGATTATGCTGCTCTGCCGCTGGCTGCCCGGGAAAAGTATGATTTTATAATCGCTAATGTTGAAAATGCATCTCATGGTTTCGGACTTACTGAAAAGAATTATAATGAATTATCCGAATACGGGATTGATTGTATGACATCAGGCAATCATATCTGGGATAAAAAAGAAATTTTTAACTACATAGATAAAGCTGATAAATTAATCAGACCTTTTAATTACCCTGAAAATACTCCGGGTTTCGGAAGCCGTATTTTTGAAACGGATAACGGTGTTAAAATAGGGGTTATAAATGTTCTTGGCAGAGTTTTTATGGCGCCTGTTGAATCTCAGTGGACTGTTGTAAAAGAAGAAATAGAACGCTTAAAATCAATTACCCCTGTCGTGATAGTTGATTTTCATGCAGAAGCTACGGCAGAAAAAATCTGTTTCGGAAAATTTTGTTCAGAACTCGGCGCCAGCGCATTTTTTGGGACTCATACACATGTGCAGACAGCCGATGAACAAATTATTAATAATATGGGATATATAACAGACGCGGGTTTTTGCGGTGCGGCTGAAAGTGTTATCGGAATGGACTATAAAACTTCTCTTAACCGTTTCACAACTGTTATTCCCGAGCGGTACGATGTAGCGGACAGTAATGTCGTCCAAATAAATGCTGTTGAAGTGGAAATTAATTCAATAAGCGGGCATACTGTAGCTGTAAAAAGAGTTTTTTGTTATGCAGATAAGAGTAAAAAGGAAGAGGAAAATGAAAAGTGATTTGCACATTCATACATTCTACTCGGACGGAGTTTTCTCGCCTGAAAAGATTGTCGATACCGCAATTGATGTAGGACTTCAGGCAATTGCTTTGACCGATCACGATAATGTTTTGTCGTATAAAGTCGCAAAAGACTATTTGAAAAAACAAAATAAAGAAGATAAACTGGAGATTATTCAGGGTATTGAAGTAAATACGCTTTATAAAAATTACGAAGTTCATATTTTAGGTTACTTTATGGATGTAACTGATAATGATTTTCAGGAATTGTTAAAAATTCAGCAGCAGGCGCGTGTCAAACAGACAAAAGAGATTCTCGCGCTTCTTGCTAAAAAAGAAGGTATCAGAATAAAATTTGACGATATAAAAAAACAGGTTGCCGAAGGCGGAAGTATCGGCCGTCCGCATATTGCGAAAGCTATTACAAATGCCGGCGGTACAACAAGCGTTATGGAAGCTTATGCAAAGTATATCCATGATGATTCTCCTGTTTATGTACAGAGAAAAACGGTTACTCCGCAGGATGCTGTTGAAATTATCTATGATGCAGGCGGTGTTCCTGTAATAGCTCACCCTCATGATCTCGATATTGCGGAAAGTTTGATTAAAGAACTTATGCAGTACGGTTTAAGAGGAATTGAAGCTTACCACAGAAAACATACTCCTGCATGTGTTGAATATTTTTCATCAATGGCGGAAGAACTCGGGCTTATTGTAACCGGAGGATCGGATTTCCATGCGCCGAATATTATGAACGGACAGATAATTCTCGGTAAAAACTTTGTTCCTGAATGGGTTTACGATAAATTAACCGAAGAAAAAAAACGTATTGATATGGCGTAATAAGAGGTTTTTTTATGACAGTTAAAAACAGGTGGAAACTTGAATATTCTATAGCTCTGTTTGTAATGTTCGGAGTAATCTTGCTTATAATGCCTTTTTCTATAGAAAATACAAGGCAGGCAAATTTTATTTCAAAGTGGAACGAAAAATTAAACCGCGTAGAATATATGTTTTCGGTTATTAATGCCCATATAACGGACGATATGATAAAAAGTATGAATAAGTCTAATACTTCCCGTGAACGTGAAGAGTTGTTATTGACCGTTATAAAGCCGTATTTGCGTGTAAATACTGATAATTATCCTATAAAACATTACAAACCGCGTTATATGAACGGTTCACATGTTTATAAAGGACAGACTTATTATTTTAATGATTTTTATTTCGCGGAAAACAATACTATTATCGGCTTTAAAGATATTAAAACAGACAAATCATCAGATATATGGTTTTTAATGATGTTTGATATAAACGGTCTTTTACCGCCGAACAGGTGGGGGAAGGATATTTTTGGCATAAATATTTATGACGGCGGGAAAATAGAACCTTTTGGATATGATAAAAGTATGGAAGAATTACGAAAAGATTGTTCTTCATCGGGAACGGGGATAAGCTGCTCATATTATTATAAAATAGGCGGTGGTTTTGATGAATGATATAAAGCGTGTTTGCGTATTCGCATCTTCCTGTAATTATCTTGAAAAATCATTCTACGGTGAAGCTGAAAAATTCGGGGATTTGTTAGGCAAATTCGGTTTTGATATGGTATATGGCGGAAGTTCTCTGGGACTTATGTGGGCTTGTGCTAAAAAAGTTAAAGAAAACGGCGGGCAAATAATCGGTGTTATGCCTGAGAAATTACATAATATGGGAGTTAATACAGATGAATGTGTTGAGCTGTATATTACTCCGTGTATGCGGAGCCGAAAAGCCAAAATGGACGAAATATCGGATGCTGTTGTCGCACTCCCGGGAGGTTTCGGCACTCTTGAAGAGTTATCGGAAATGATTGTGCAAAAACAATTAGGTTATAATAACAAACCTGTAGTAATTTTAAACACAAACAATTTTTATGATAAATTAATCGAATTTTTAGATGAAGTAATTGAAAAGAAATTTGCATCCAAAAATTCCCGCACACTATTTTTTGTAGCTTCAACGCCTTTGCAAGCCGTGGAATATTTGAAAAATTATATCCCGCAGAGTGCTCAGGTTACAAAAGAACATATTTACAACAGGTAAATCTGTTTAATATTGCAGCATTGAAACAGTTCTTGGGGAATCCGTTAATTTTTCTCTGCCGTTAAGATCTGTCAGTTCGATTAAAAATGCTATACCGACTAAATTTGCGCCTGTTTTTTTGACAAGTTTGCATGCAGCTTCCGCTGTTCCGCCTGTTGCAAGCAAATCATCCACAATTAGCACATTTGCGCCTTTTTCAAAAGCATCTTTATGAACTTCAATTTTATCTGTGCCGTACTCAAGAGAATATTCCTGAGAATACGTTTCGGCAGGTAATTTGTTGGGTTTTCTGATAGGAACAAAGCCTGCATTGAGTTTGTAAGCCATAGGCATGCCGAATATAAAACCTCTGCTTTCTATCCCTGCGACATAATCAATTTTTACATCTTTAAATTGTGTACACAGATAGTCTATCATCACCTTTAATGTTTCAGGATCTTTCAGTGCTGTTGTTATATCGCGGAATATAATCCCTTCTTTTGGGAAATTAGGGACTGATCTGATTTTATTTCTTACGTCTATAATTGTTTCTGTAGCCATTTTTATTTTTCTCCTTTTATTTTAATCCTCTTTGCCGGATTTTGTGTAGTTTTTAAATTCTCCTTCAGAGGTTCTTTCGGCAAGTATTTGTTTTAATTTTTCTCTGTATTTTTCGGTATACTCTTTAGTATATTTTTTAGTTTTCTCTAATTCGTTTTTGATGAATGCTTTAATGCTTGCTTCTTCTTCCAGAACAAGGCCGTGTGCGGTTTTGCCCCAATTCATATCTTTTTTCATGAAAAGTATTTTAAAGCATATATATAAAACAAGCGGGAACCATATTATAAAAAGATAAATAGAGGTTTCTAATGCTTCAAATGTTGCATCGAATCTCGGCATGTAATCGTAGCGCCTCAAAGCATATCTGGCTCCGAAAAAGAAGCCGAATCCGATAGCACATCCGATAACTATGGATGAGTAAAGCATGTGAGGCGGTGCCTGTTTGGCGAGAACTTTAAAACCGCGGATAAGAATCTCCATGACAAACCAGCCCGGCATGATAAACTGAGTTATATATGCTGTCATATCAAGGCTTGCGCGCAGGGACATATCTTTTGAAAACAAAACATCCCCCGCATATTCAAGATATCTTCTGATTGTTCCTTCCAGCCAGCGTCTTCTCTGTCTGTAAAGCGGTCTTAAATATATAATTCCTTCTTCATAAACAACAGCATCAGGACAAAATCTTATATCCCAGCCTTTTATGTGCAATCTTGTAGACATATCAAGATCGTCAACAAGTGTATAGTTATTCCATCCCCCGATATCATCAAGCGCCTGGCGTTTAATAAGCTCTCCGTTGCCTCTTAATTCTACAGCGCCTTTAATAGAGTCTCTTCCTACTTGAAAATGTGTATCCATTGTGTATTCATTGTTTTGGCATCTGGTTAGAAGATTTACGTTTTTGTTTCTTATAACTTTTCTTGCCTGAACAGCTCCTACATCTTTAGGTTCAAGATACGGTATAAGTTTTGAAAGGAAGTCGGGTTCTACTGTGGCATCAGCGTCAAATACAAGTATTGCTTCACCTTTTGCAATATTAAAAGCGTCATTTAATACGGCAGATTTCCCCGGAAATGCATCTTTAGGTCTTATCATTGCTGTAACTTTTTCATATTTCTGTTCCAGATCTTTGATTACTGATGCTGTGTTATCGGTGCTTCTGTCATCAATTACGATAATATCAAAATTTTCATAATCCATGTTTAATATGTTACGTACAGTGTTAGAAATTACACTTTCTTCATTGTGAGCCGGTATCATGACAGTAACTGACGGTTTATAGCTTTCGTTAATTATTTGAGGGTATTTTTCAAGTTTACGTTTTTTAAGTTTGTAAGAAAGGTTCAAAAATAACGCGTATATGAACATGAACGTGCATAAAAGCGCAAGCCCCCAAACCGTATTAAAATAGCTTTGAAATATGTAAATAAAAACTCCGAGTCCAAAAACTATGGTAAATAAAAGAATTCGTTCTTTCATGCTGTCAATACCTTTTTATACTCCCGTTTTAATTCCTATAATATTATAGCAAAAACTAATTTTTCCCGTCCAAAATAAAAGAAATTTATTACTTTTTGTAATACAAATTCGTACGTTTGTATGTTTTATCGGCAAAAAAGTGTTAAAAAACGTAAAAATACTTGCTTTTAAAATAAATTACGCTATAATTAAGGATGTACAAAGAGAGAAGGAGTTTTATTATGAACAAAGAAGAATTAGTACAAGAAATTGCAAAAAAATCTAACGTAACTCAAAAAGAAGCATCAGAAGTTTTGGGTGCTTTAATTGAAACTATTCAGAAAACGGTTTCAAAAGGCAAAAAAGTTACATTAGTAGGCTTCGGTACTTTTGAATCAAGAAAAAGAGCAGCAAGAGTCGGCCGTAACCCTCAAACCGGCAAGGAACTTAAAATCCCTGCAAGAACAGTTCCGGCATTTTCAGCTGGTAAAAAATTCAAAGAAGCTGTTAACAAAAAATAAGCAGTTTTTTGAAAGCTTTGTAAACAACGGACTTAACAATATTGTTAAGTCCGTTGTTGTATGATATAATAATATTAAAATTGAATTTAAGAAAGGAGCAAAGTATGGGAAGTTTATTAAGAAATGTAAATCGGGGGGGGGGGGCATTCTCGGCTGACAGGTGGCAAGAAGTCAGGAAGTCAGGTTGTTTACATTAATGTCATTGCGTATTTATTGCGCAATCCGGAATTTTTCATAAAAAGGTCGCATACCATATGCGCGATGCCGGGTCTTAATATTAAATTCCTCGCCCTTTGGAAGAGAGTGTCCGAAGGACAGGGGATGGGCTTGTTACAAAGAAGGATGTCCTTGTTTAATGACTCAAAAGAGTCTCGTTATTACACAGAAAGTTCATGCAAAACTGATGTTGCGGGTGCAGCGGCTACGATTCCGAAACGAACTTATTCACTTATTAACCTATTCTCTTATTCTCTTCATAAAAAAGCAGCGTTTACGCTTGCAGAGGTCTTGATAACATTAGGAATTATCGGAATCGTAGCCGCTATGACTATGCCGTCTCTTATTTCGAATTACAGACATAAAGTTTTAGAAACCCAATTTAAAAAGGCATATTCTGTTATCAGCCGGCTTGGTTCAATGATTATTTCAGAGTATGGTGATTGTTCGTATAGTCAAACTGAAGATATAAAGGAGTTTATTTTATCTAATCTTATTAAGGCGGATCAGACGAGTTCTTCGGATAAATATACTAACTTTTTTACGTATACCAAAAACAAGGCATCTGTCGGAATTCATTTTAACTGTTTGGATAATGTTTCTTGGACAAACAGCAAAAGCGGTTCAACACCGGATGGAATGCAATTCGCTCTCTGTTCTCATAACAGCGGTATTGGAACAATAGTTGCAGTTGATACTAACGGAGCGGGAAAAAGACCTAATGCATTCGGTCATGATATATTTTTCTTTCATTTTAATACGGGAAATTGCAGGCTTGAACCTATAACATATACTATCCGCAATTGTACTGATGAAGAAAAAGACAGTTGCACACAATCTTCAGATACATATAACGGATGGAAGAGTGTTAATGGAGAATGTTCTCATACAAGTACATCTTCTACAAACGGATTTGCCTGTGCACGGTATGCTATTGCAAATGTATGTCCTGACAGTTCGGGCAAAGGATATTTTGATTGTCTGCCTTAGAACTTTACTTTTTCAGCCTGTCTTGCTTCTTTTTCAAGAAGATTTGATTTATATAATATTTTTTTCTTTAATTTATTTTTTATCATAGCTTTAATACCTTTTTCATAGTAAACTTCCAAGTCGTTAATAAAAGTTAGATCAGGATACTGTCTTAGGGCTTTTGTATATTCTTTAGCTTTTTCAAATAACGGATGGCCTCTTTTGATTACACCGTCTTTTGCGATTGTTTGTTTATAAAATTTTTCGTTAAATTCCAGATGATTATACATCGGGAATTTTTGCAATATAAAACCTTTGAAATTATTCAGTCCTTTATCGATATTTTTTGAAAGACCTGCAAAATATCTGGCAATAATCTGATATTGTTCAATATGTTTTGCTTCATGTTTTATAAATTTTTTAATAAGCGGACGGAATAATCTGTTGTTATAAATAAAGTTCAAATTAATTTCGGCAGTATACGGATTTGCGCTGGCTGCTGTATTATCAAGGAATAAACTTGTATGGATTTTCGGTTTTACGGGTAATTTATTTTTTTCAGCAACTTGATTTAGAGTATTTAGTATAAACCTGCACTGTTTGATTTTCATTTTAAACTCCTGTATACTTAAAAGATTAAAAATATAAAAAATGCTGAAAATAATATTGATTTTAATAAAACTTTATGATTTACAAATAAGGTAAGATTTAATTTAATATCAATTTATGTTATAATAAAAATATAATTAATAATTCAGCAAGAAAGAGGAGAGAAGTATGAAAGATTTATTAAGAATTGTGAACGCGGGGGGGGGCGCTTCTTAGCTCCTTATCAATAATTTTAACTTGTCAAAATAAAAAAAACTGTTATAATAGTGATAAAATACATCACAATTATAAGGGATTTAACTTGGAAAAATTAAAAGGTTTTACCCGTGCGGAAGGTGCGCATGTAAGCGACTTTGACAAGATACGCAGAGCAGCATTTACTTTGGCAGAAGTTTTGATAACATTAGGAATTGTAGGAGTTGTAGCAGCCATGACAATGCCCGCGCTGATAAATAATTACAGGGCAAAAGTCTTAGAAATAAGTTTTAAAAAAGCTGATTCCATTATTACCCAAGCAATGCAAACAACAATGTATGAATACGGGTTTACAAGGTATTATGATTTCGGGATATTTTGTAGCGGTGAGTATTGTAAAGATACAAAACCTGAAGTTTACTTACCTCTGAACAATTTATGGAAAAAGCAATTCAGCGGTTTAGAAGAGACAGGTTGGCAGCAAATAAAATCTAAAAATTATCCGTTTGCTAAATTTTGGGGAGAAAAAGCTAATTTTAATTACGTATTTATGGTTGCCGGTGCCAAGAATAATACTTCTCTAAAGGCATATTTTATGAAAGATGGAATGTTAATCAGTGAAATTATTTTTGAGGCAAATAATGCTTCGGAATTGGGTGATAAAAGTCATAGGTATACAATATTTCCATTTATATTTGTAGATACAAACGGACCGGCAAAAGGTCCGAATCGTTTAGGTTATGATATGTTCTATTGGGTTAAAATGACATGTTATTTTACATACTGCGATCCTTTATCTGATAATGTAAGAGGTTGTTATTTATGGGCAAGAAAAGATCAAAATCCTTATGATAATTCGGTCAGTTATTGGAAATCATTGTATAAATCAAAGAGTTACTGGGAAAAATTAAAATCTATAGGCGGTGGTAATGGAGAACCCAAAGAATTATATTAAAATAAATTTGATTTCCGATTCTTGTTTTTTATACATTTTAGAGGATGAATACAGTACCTATGCCGCCTAGTCAACGGAGAAGATTTCTTTGATATCGTCCATTGTAAGAGATTTAACGATATTTCTGTCAACGGAAATTACACTGTCAACAAGGTTGCGCTTAACGGTTTTGAGCTTTTGAATTTTTTCTTCAACGGTATTTTTCGTAATAAGTCTGTATACAAAAACTTTTTTAGTCTGGCCGATACGGTAGGCTCTGTCTGTTGCCTGATCTTCAACCGCAGGATTCCACCAAGGATCGTAATGGATTACGTAATCCGCTCCTGTCAAATTCAAACCTGTTCCGCCTGCTTTCAAACTGATTAAGAATATCGGAATAGACGGGGTTGAATTAAATCTTTCAACAGCTCCCTGCCTGTCTTTGGTTTTACCTGTCAGATACTCGTAAGGAATTCCTTCTCTTTCAAGCCACGCTTTAATTATATCGAGCATATCGACAAACTGGCTGAATAGTAATATTCTGTGCCCTTCGTCAATAATTTCTTCCAGCATTCCTTTAAGTTTTTCAAATTTACCGGATTTCATAATGTTTTTGACATTATTTTTGTCGTAAAGTCTCGGATGGCAGCATATCTGGCGTAATCTCAGAAGTGCCGAGAAAATTGAAAGTCTGCTCTTTTCAAGTCCGTTTTGTTCAATGGATTTGAACAGTTCTTCTTTAGTGCTGTCAAGAACCTGCAGGTAGAAATCTCTTTGCTCATCCGTAAGTTCGCAGTATGCAATGTTTTCGACTTTATCAGGAAGATCTTTTGCAACATCGCGTTTCATACGGCGTAAGATGAACGGATAAATCTGGAGTTTTAAACGTTTTTCAACAGTTTTATCCTGACGTTCCATAATCGGGTTGACGTATCTGTAATTAAATTCAGACATGCTGAACAAAAATCCGGGCATTAAAAAGTCAAACACTGACCATAGTTCTTCAAGTTTGTTTTCAATAGGCGTGCCTGAAAGCGCGAGTTTATGAGATGCCTGTAATTTTTTTACTGCCTGTGCAGTCTGTGACATTGCGTTTTTGATATTCTGTGATTCATCAAGAATTACATATCTGAAATTATAATCTTTTAATTTGTTAATATCGCGTCTTATAAGCGCATAGCTTGTAATTACAACATCGTAGTTTGGAATTTCTTTAAAGAATTCTTTTCTGTCAACGCCTGACAGTTTTAATGTTGTCAGAGTCGGCGCGAATTTTTGAATTTCTGATTCCCAGTTAAATACAACTGTTGTCGGGCATATTACAAGAGTCGGTGAAGATCCGTCTTCTTCTTTGGCTTTTTGGATTACGGCAAGAGCCTGTAATGTTTTTCCAAGCCCCATATCATCGGCCAGAATTCCGTTCAACCCGTATTTGTACATAAACCAGAGCCAGCCGAAACCTTTTGTCTGATATTCACGGAATTCAGCATGGATTCCTTCCGGCAGTTTCAAATCTTCCGAGGTTGAGAAGTTTGACATCTGTTTCCAGAAATTTTCGAACTCTTCGCTCAAAACAAGTTCTACATTCAGGTTTTTAAGTTCATTAATTAATCCTGCGCGATATGTTTTTACGATAAATTTATTTTCGTTGTTTCTGTAAACATCAAATGAATTAAACGCACGCATGATAGAATAAATATCCTGCGCAGGGTATTCGACAAAACCGAGACTTCTTATACGGCTGTATTTTTCTCCGCTTTGAATTGTTTCATATATTTCATCAAAATTGATAATTTCTTCACCAACCTGACCGTACAAAAATATTTCGAAAGAATCTTCAGCCTCTTCGGAAAAATCGATTTTTGCACAGAGTCTGAACGGATCATCCATAAGCTTGAAGAAGGTCATGTCGTCTTTTTCAACAAATTTCCAGCCTTCTCCTGCCTGTTTAATATAATAATTGTAGAAATCTATAGCATTTTCTTTTTCAAGTGCAAGGTTATTTGTCTGCATTGGAACAAATTTGCACGCCAGAAGCATTTGATAAGCTTCCTGTTCATGTTTCAAATTTCTTTTAATCCAGTAGACAAGATCTTCGCCCTGTTTTTTGATAGTGATATAAGGAGCTTTTTCTGCTGTTGTTTTTGAATACGGAACAACTACACCGTCATATTCAAATTCCAGAGAGGCTTTTAAAGATTGGTCATAATCAATGCCCATTGTTACAATATTCAACGGCGGACGTTCCTCAAGCATAAGCTTGCTTATATTATCGGCAATTTCTACGTCCATAATTTCCTGAAGTTTGGGCAGTTCTTCGTAGATAAATTTTCCGCCGTCAGCATCTTTCAAGTCCGTAAAAGAAGATTTGAGTATATTTTGCGGAATAGAACTCATGGCAATATTAGTCGGAAAAATTATATTTTTGTATCTGCCCCATTTCAAATGTCTTGAGAAATATCTTACTTCCTCAAGCGGGTAAACATCATCTTTATCAGGCCTTTTCCATTCAAGCGAGAGAAGAATTGTACCCTGAGCGCCTGTATTAACATTCAGAATAAGCTTCCATTCTTCATCCGTAAATTTAAGTCTGTCTTTTGTTTTTTCATCAAGAACTTCATCGGCTTTTGAAAGAAGTGTAAACATCGGTCCGAACTTTGTAATCGGAATATCGTACCAGCCTGCTTTTTTATCCTGTCTTGAGATAGTTAAAAGCTGCTGGAATATTGCAACTTCAACTTTTTGGGAATTGTTGAGTTCAAAATTCGGATTTTGTTTTTGAGCTTCAATCAGTGCCCTTAAGATAGGTTCAATCTGTCTGACGACTTTCCCTGTTTCTCTTGAACGTACAAGCACCGAGAAGAAATTTGCTTTCCTTTTTGAATTAAAGTGAAAAATATAATTTCCCTGCGGTTCTTCCGTTAAAGCTGTATTCTCATCGGGAAAATCAAATTCCATGCCGAATTTCGTCTCAAGCCAGTCCTCATAAGCGTGCTCATCGATTGCTTTTAATGCAACGGCAACCGAATGCTTGCACCATTCTTCTTTCAGCGGGCAGTTACAACGGGCTTCTACCTTATTTTTCTTAAAGATTAAATCAGTGTTATAATGATCCTGAAAATTTCCTTTGACTTTAGCCATGTAGAAATTTTTTTCAGGATACGAGTCAAACACCATGTCTTTAAGATGGTATTCATAACCTCTGCGCCAGCTTCCGGGGCTTGCATTCTCTTTTATGAATTTGTAGTTAAATTCCTGCGGTTTCGCACTCATTATGTTTTGAGTATCTCTTTCTTTCCCTAAGGGTACAAACTTTCGGATATAGAGTTAAATCTATAAGCCCTTATTAACAATTATATTATTACATAAAAAAAATAAAACACAAGAAGTTTTTATCCCAGAAGATAAAAATGCAGGGCACCGGCAAATAAAATTCCGAAAATGGCTCCTGCAATGACTTCCAAAGGGGTGTGCCCGAGAAGTTCTTTTAATTTCCCGCCTATTGCCTGAACATCATGTTTGTAAAAATCTTCCATCATTCTGTTTAAGCAGGCGGCTGTTTTACCTGCTGCACGGCGTACTCCTGCCGCGTCATACATTGTAATTAAAGCATACCCGATTGCGACTGCGAATATAATTGAATCCCAGCCTTCAATCAGACCGACAGAAGTTGACAATCCCATAACACCAGCTGAATGAGAGCTTGGCATGCCTCCTGTGGTTGTAAAGATTTTAAAATTTATTTTTTTTGTTTTGTATGTAAAAATAAAAAATTTAATTATCTGTGCAGAGGTGGCTGCCAGTAATCCTGCTGCTAAAGCCTCATAGCCTGTATTTAAGATGCCTGTAATCATTAATATCCTACTCTCTTTTTCAAGTTGCCTTTCAAGTATAGCATAAAAACTATTTTTTGTGTATTTTAATTAATCCTGATTTTATTCAGAATTTGTTCAAAAACTTCTGATTTAAGATTATTTATTGACAAAATTTCAAAGCACTCATCAATCAGTTTGCTTAAATCTTCTTTTGATTTTTTAAGTCCGTAAAGGCTAGTGTAAGTTAACTTCCCTTCTTCTTTATCTTTTCCTATAGTTTTTCCCATTTCTTCAAAAGTTGAAGTTTCATCTAAAATGTCATCGGCTATTTGAAATGCTACCCCTAGTTTTTGTCCGAATTCTGTTATTTGTTCAAGCTGTTCATCTGTAGCATCGGCAATTATTGCCCCTGTTCGCAGTGCAAGTTTAAAAAGATCTGCTGTTTTGTGCGTATGAATATATTCCAAGATTCCGGGAAGTTGTTCATCATCAGTATCAAACGAGCCGGCTTGAGAAAATTTTTCACTTTCAATATCAACAACCTGTCCTGCAATGACCCCGTAAGCTCCTGCTGCTTGGAAATATTCTTCCATAATTTTAATCAGTTTTTCTGCTCCGAGATGTTTAGAGTGTTTTAATATCGTCTGCGGTGCAAAAGTTAACAGAGCATCGCCTGCAAGCACCGCATGGGCTTCTCCGAAAACCATATGGTTTGTAAGCCGGCCGCGTCTGTACATATCGTTATCCATGCAGGGAAGATCGTCATGTATAAGTGTTTGCGCGTGAAGCATCTCTATTGCACACGCTGTCGGGATTGCATCTTCATAATTCCCGCCAAACATACGGCATGCTTCAAGACACATAACAGGTCTTAAGCGTTTGCCGGGTAATGTTACCGTGTATTTCATTGATTTGAAAATCTTTTGCGGGTAACATACAGGCATATATGCATCAAGTTTTTTATCAATAAGTTCAATATATTCATTCATTTTCATATTCGATACCTTTATAAATGTTTTGTTTTAATGTGTTTCTGGCGCTTTGCCGTTTCTTTTCGCTGATTTTTGCAATGTGTTTGTTGTGAACAAATTTTTTTGAATTTTCTTGTTTTCTGCCTTCGTATTTTATGCGTTCTTTGTATTCTCCTGCTTCTTCAATAAATGCAAGATAACTTTCATAGCGTGAAGGATTAATTTTTTCAATGTTATTTAAGACATTACACCCGTCTTCATTTATGTGAAGGCAGTCCGAGTACTTACATTCATCTCTGAATTTTGCAATATCATCAAAAAGCAAATCTACATCTGCAGGCATTATAAAATCAAATTTTACGTTGCTGAATCCGGGTGTGTCAACTATTCTTGATATATCATTGATTTTTATAATTTCACAATGTCTTGTTGTATGTGTGCCGCGTTGAGTTTTTTCGCTGACTTCTTTTGTTCTCAAATTAAGATTCGGGTTAATCGCATTTACAAGGCTGGATTTTCCTACACCGGAATTCCCGCACAAAACGCTTGTTTTGCCTTCCAGAAGCTTCTCAAAGTTTTTAATCCCTTTGTGTTCTGTTGCAGAAGTGTAGACAATTTTGTAGCCTAGAGACTCATAAATCTTTTTAATTTTTTCTTTAAGATGTTTGTCCCATTTCAAATCTTCTTTATTAAAGCAAAGAACTGCAGGAATATTATAATATTTCGTAAGCGAAATATAGCGGTTTAATTGATGAAGGTCTAAATCAGGCTCTTTCAGTGCTGAAACAATAATAATCTGGTCGATGTTTGCAACACTGGGGCGTTTTATAAAATTTTTCCGCTGAATGAGTTTTTTAATTACACCGTTTTCAAACTCGACAAAATCTCCAACGAGAAATTTTTCTTTCTGCTTTTTTAAAACCTCGCGAATTTTACATTCATGCGTTTTTTGTCCGTCATCAACGTAATAAAAATCGGAATGAATTTTATAGATTTGTCCTTCAGCCATTACAGAATTATTTTACCATGAAATTTTTTCTTAGTAAAAGATTCTAAGTTTACCAGGTAAATAAAAGAACAGGTTAATAAGAGAATAAGTCGTTCGCACTCTCTCCTATGAAAGAGGGTTGAGGGCAGAGTTGATTTTTACCCACTCCCTTTACTTCCTCTGTTTTGCTCACCCGTGAATAACGGGAGTGCGACTTTATGTTATCTGTCTTTTGTTACTAATTTTGCTTTATTTTGTAACAATTATTTGAAGTTTTGAATGTTTATGATATTATCAGTTTAACAGATGATTATAATATTTATGAAAAGGGGAAAAATATGATTTCAGTAAACGATTTAAAAACAGGCTTAACGCTTCAATTGGACAACGGTTTATGGTCTGTTGTTGAATTTTTACACGTAAAACCCGGCAAAGGTGCTGCGTTTGTCAGATCAAAACTTAAAAACGTTGAAACAGGTCAGGTTGTTGAAAAAACTTTCCGTGCAGGCGAAAAAGTTGCAAAAGCTATGCTTGACAGACGCGAAATGCAATACCTGTATAAAGAAGGCAAAGAGTACGTTATGATGGATAACGAAACTTATGAGCAGCTCCAGTTAACCGAAGAACAAATCGGAGACGGTATCAAATATTTGAAAGAAAACATGATTGTTCAGGTGTTGATGCACGATTCAAGAATTATAGGCGTTGACCTTCCTGCTCATGTAATTCTTGAAGTTACTGATACTCCTCCGTCAGAAAAGGGCAATACTGCTCAGGGCGGTACAAAACCTGCTACTCTTGAAACAGGTGCTGTTGTTAATGTTCCGTTCTTCATTTCAAACGGTGATAAAATCAGAGTAGATACAAGAACTAACGAGTATCTTGACAGAGCGTAATTTAAGTAAACGGGTGAATAAATTAGAAATAAGGCTATTTTTTGTACTTTAAATTTGATAAGAACTTATTAGCTTATTAGCGTATTTACCTATTCACTTAATAGTTACAGAAAGGCAAAATATGAAATTTGATATAGATTATGTTGAAAAATTGGCAAAGGTTTTAGCTGACAATTCGTTAACTGAAATTTCATTAGAAGACGGAGAACAAGCTATTACATTGAGAAAAGAAGTTATGGGCGTTGCTGCAGCTCCCGTTGCAGTCCCTGCAACTCAACCGGCACCGGCTGCTCCGTCAAATCCTGCAGCTCCTGCTGAACAAAAAGAAGTTAAAAAAGGAAAACCTCTAACTTCTCCTATGGTAGGAACTTTTTATTCAGCACCTTCTCCTGATGCGGAACCTTTTGTTAAGGTCGGTCAGACTGTTAAAGAAGGCGATGTGGTTTGTATTGTTGAAGCTATGAAGCTTATGAATGAAATTGAAGCAGAATTTTCAGGTAAAGTAGTTGAAATTTGTGTAGAAGACGGCCAGCCTGTAGAATTCGGACAAGTTTTAATGTATATAGAATGAAGTGAGACGTGAAGAGTGAAGTGTGAAACGAATTTCACTTTTCACTTTTCACCCTTCACCTTTTCTTCAGAAGTATGATTATTTGAAAAGGGTTTAAAATGTTTAGAAAAGTATTAATAGCAAACAGAGGCGAAATTGCTGTAAGAATTATCAGAGCGTGCAGAGAGATCGGGATTCCGACAGTCGCAATTTATTCTCAGGCTGATGCAAATTCTCTTCATGTCAGATTGGCAACGGAGGCTTATTGTATAGGTCCTGCTTCCAGTGCTAAAAGTTATTTAAGCATTCCTGCAATAATTTCGGCCGCGATCGTATCTGGCGCTGATGCTATTCACCCCGGTTACGGATTTATGTCTGAAAGAGCCGATTTCGCTGAAATTTGTGCTAAACACGGTATAAAATTTATCGGTCCGACAGCTGAAGCAATGCGTAAAATGGGTGATAAAGCAACCGCCCGTCAGACGATGATTGATAATAACGTTCCTGTAACACCGGGGACCGGTATTTTGAAAACGCCTGAAGAAGTTAAAGAATTTGCAAACAGAGTCGGTTATCCGATTATTTTAAAAGCGACAGCAGGCGGCGGCGGAAAAGGTATGAGAATTTGCCGTTCGGATGACGATGTGGAAACTAATATGAATTTATGCCAGTCTGAAGCCCAAAATTTCTTTGGAAATCCTGACGTTTATGCAGAAAAATATCTTGAAAATCCGCGTCATATAGAGGTTCAAATTCTTGCTGACCAGTACGGGAATGTTGTTCACTTAGGCGAAAGAGACTGCTCTATTCAAAGACGCCACCAAAAACTTCTTGAAGAAGCTCCGTCCCCTGCAATTGATGAAGCTACGCGTAAAGAAATGGGTGCAGCTGCTGTCAGAGCTGCAAAGGCAATTAATTATGAAAGCGCAGGAACCTGTGAATTTTTACTCGACCATGACGGCAAATGGTACTTTATGGAAATGAATACCAGAATTCAGGTTGAACATTGCGTTACAGAAATGATTTCTAATATTGATTTAGTCAGAGAGCAGATAATGATTGCATCCGGCGAAAAACTTGATTTTACTCAGGATGAAATTATGCTGCGCGGTCATGCAATTGAATGCCGTATTAATGCCGAAAATCCCGAAAAGGACTTTATGCCTAATCCGGGAACCATTACGGGATATGTAACTCCTGGAGGTTTCGGTGTAAGAGTTGATTCTCACGCTTATCAGGATTATGCAATTCCGCCTTATTACGATTCAATGATAGGAAAACTTATCTGCTGGGGCAGAACAAGAAATGAAGCCCGCAGAAGAATGTACAGGGCATTGAAAGAGTATGTTATAACCGGTGTGGAAACAACTATTCCTTTCCATCAGGAAATCATTGAAGATCCTGTATTTATGAGTGGGAATTTCAATACCGGATTTATAGAAGATTTCTATAAACGTACAGGAAAAGATAAAAAATAAAATAAAAAAGCCTGAGATATACCTCAGGCTTTTTTAAAAGTCGAAGAAATCCTTAACGGGTATATCCAGTTTTTCTGCTATATCTATTAAAAGTCCTAAACTTACGCATCTTTTGGCAGTTTCAATTTTTGCTAGGTGCTCTCTTGATATATCTAATAATTCTGCAAGCTGATTTTGCGAAAGTCCTTTTGCCTTTCTGAATTTGAAAATATTTCTGCCCAATTGTAAAATTTTTGTAGTCTTATTGTTCACAATTTAATAATATGTGGTATATTAATAAATGTATGTAGTCTTAAAGAGAACAAATTGAAGAGTTATATGAAAAACGCTTTTACGTTAACCGGAGGTGCTACACACGTAGTTATGCCGAGCAATTCTTGTCAATTCTTAACAGGGCTTTGTACCGGTGGTACCACGCACATAACCTGCTTTGATAATATTAGTAAAGCCGCCTTCACTCTGGCAGAGGTTTTGATAACTTTAGGGATTATCGGTATTGTTGCAGCATTGACAATGCCTGCTTTAATCGGTAATTATCGCAAAAAACAGACAGTTGTGCAGTTGAAGAAGATATATTCTGCAATGTCGCAGTCTGTGCAAATGTCTCAGAGTAATTATGGAGATATTGCTGACTGGGATTGGACACTTAGTACGGAAGATTTTTTTTAAAGATATTTGAGTTATAATTTTTCTGTTCTTAAGTATTGCGGAAAAAAAGAAGGCTGTTGGAACAAAGATGGCGGGCTAATGCCTAATGGAAATAAATACAGTGATCCTCCGACATTTGCATCTGGCAGTGATAGAGCCAAAATCAGCTTATCTGATGGTGCGTTTATTGCTATGCGTAAACAGGACAATAACCATGTGCATATCAATGTGGATATTAACGGTTTTAAACGTCCTAATACTTATGGAGTGGATATTTTTGTATTTACATTAACGGCTGTCCCTTTTTCAGACAGTTCTCATAAGATTGCTTCACCGGGGCTGTTTATGTTTGGACATGGATTGAATGAAAATGAAATAAAATCAAATTATAATGGCTGTTCCAAAAATTCGAACGGTCTTATGTGCGGTGAAAAAATATTAATGGACGGCTGGGATATTAAAGACGATTATCCGTGGAAATAATATTTAACATAAGGGTTGAAAACCTCTTCAAAATATGCTACAATAGTAACAGGAAGTATGTGTGTGAGGTTTTTGTATGGCCGGAATTAATTTGTTCTATAATTTTACAAATCCTTTTGAAAAGCAGAAAGAACAGAGAAAGCAACAAAGAGATGCTTTGATAAAGAAAAATTATGATGAAATTTATGCTCACGAACTTGCGCATAAGCGCGCGGGCGGTGATCTGGCAGGTGCAATCGTAATAGAGAGAAATGCTGACGGCATCCCGTTTGCAGGACATGTTGATATTAAAATGCCATCACTAAATCCGAATAATCCACAAAAAACCATAAATGATGCAAATACGGTAATTCGTGTAGCAATGGCGCCTTCAGATCCTTCACATCAGGATTATAAAGTCGCATCTCAGGCACAGAGTATAAAAATGCAGGCGCAGGCTGTAAAGTCTCAAAATGTGGGACAAAAACTAGATTATAATGTATAATTGATATTGAAAATTACATAAATTTTTGCTATAATAATAGTAGTAACAGTAAAAACAGAGGAGATTAATTATGAAAGATTTATTAAGATTTGTAAATCGGGGGGGGGGCATTCTCGGCTGACAGGTGGCAAGAAGTCAGGAAGTCAGGTTGTTTACATTAATGTCATTGCGTATTTATTGCGCAATCCGGAATTTTTCATAAAAAGGTCGCACACCATATGCGCGATGCCGGGTCTTAATATTAAATTCCTCGCTCATTGGAAGAGGGGGGCCGAAGGACATGAGAGGGGCTTTTTACAAAGAAGGATGTCCTTGTTTAACGACTCAAAAGAGTCTCGTTATTACACAGAAAGTTCATGCAAAACTCATATTGCGGGTGCCGCGGCTACACTGCCGAAACGAACTTATTCACCTGTTCACTTATTTTCTTATTCACTTCACAAAAAAGCAGCGTTTACGCTTGCAGAGGTCTTGATAACATTAGGAATTATCGGAATCGTAGCCGCTATGACTATGCCGTCATTGATAACTAATTACCGAAAAAAACAAACTGCTGTCAGACTTGAAAGGTTTTATTCTATAATGAGTCAGGCTGTTCTCAGATGGCAGCAGGACGAAGGAATTGTGCCTGAGGATATCAGGTTTCCTGCGGAGACCGTAAAAAATGGTGTAAAAACGCAGGAGTGGTTTTCTTCTACAATCGGTAAATATATAACAACTACATATCAAACAACTAACGGGCAAAATTTTTCTGCTGCATTTAATGACGGTTCCGGATTTGATTCTTATATAGGCAATGAAAACCAGTTTTTTATATTTTACTGCGTAGATTATAAGTATTGTATAAATGCTAACGGAGACGGAAATTATAACGGTAAAACAGGGTTCCTGTTTGAGATAAACCGAGGCAAATTTCTAACATCTTCTCCATATTTTGATAACAAGACAAGAGAAGAAATCTTAGAATCGTGCAAATACGGAAACAGAGATGACCCGTCTGTGAGTTCAAAAGGACGCCGTCATGCCTGTGCAAGACTTATTCAGATGGACGGCTGGGAAATAAGAAAAGACTACCCATGGGAACAAACAATGTTAGAAAATTAATTTACCTTTAATTGTTTGTGATATAATCATGGTCGTATGAGTGTACAATTCAGGTATTATGCGAAAGAACTTTTAAACATTGCCCTGCCGATTATTATGGGTAACCTCGGTTTTATCCTGATCGGTGCAGGTGATGTGCTGGTTGCAGGGCACCATTCAACCGATACTCTTGCTGCAATCAGTATTGCAACTGCAATTACAAATTGTATTCAGACATTCGGAGTAGGGTTGATTTCAAGCGTTTCTCCGCTTTTGTCAAATTTTCGCGGGGAAAAGAAAAGCGCTAAAAAATATTTTTATCCGACAATAAGATTTGCAATGCTTCTTGCATTTATAATTATGCTTGCGGTTCTTGCATTTATACCTGTTATAGATTATCTGCATTTCGCACCGAAGCTTGTCCCGATGATTAAGGAATATATGTTTATTACAGCATTTGCAACATTCGGCGCATATCTGCATTCGGCTTTAAAAGAATTCTTACAGGCTTTTGAAATTGTTGTGTTTCCGAATTTAATTACTGCTATAGCGGTATTTTTAAATATTGCTTTATGTTTTGCTATGGTATTCGGATTTGGTCCTATTCCTTCAATGGGAGTTGTAGGCTTAGCTGTCGCAAGTTTTATCATAAGATACTTTATGGGATTTGCACTTTTAATATATTGTTTTACATTAATGAATTTTAAGGATCATAAAGATTTTGAGTATTACAAGAGTTTGATAAGAATAGGAATACCGATATCATGTGCTGTTATGGTTGAATTTATAGCATTCAACAGTATTGCAATCCTGATGGGGCGTGTTGACGGAGTTTATGCTGCCGCTCAGAATTTGGTATGTACGTTGACGACAATTTCGTTTATGGTTCCGTTTGCTGTTTCTAATGCTATTGCTGTTAAAGTCGGTTTTGCAAACGGTGCTGGTAATATCAAGGATTTGAAAAGATATTCTTTTGTTGGAATTGTTATTTGTACAGGATTTATGATGCTGAGTGCGCTTGTATTCTCAACATTCCCGCATTTTCTTGTCGGATTGTTCAGTCAGGATGCAAATCTTATAAAAATTTCAGTGCCTATTTTGTATATTTTGGCGATTTTTCAAGTATTTGACGGATTACAGATATCGCTTGCCGGAATTTTCAAGGGAATGAAAAGAACCGGAGTTGTATTACTTTCTAATTTTATCGCATACTGGCTGATTTCTATTCCCGTGGGATATACCCTTGCGTTCCATTATCACTTGAATTTAAAAGGTTTCTGGATAGGCCTTGCTTCAGCCGCGGTTATCCTTTGCGCAATAATGTCTGCTATGCTTATTAAAAGTATTAAGAATTTGGAAACTGTTAAATAGCTTATTTTTATGCTACAATAAACTTGAATGGAGGAATTATGCATACAGAAGAAAGAACATTTGTGGCTATCAAGCCTGACGGAGTAAAAAGAGGCTGTGTAGGCGAGATTATAAGCCGCTTTGAAAAGAAGGGTTACAAGCTTATCGGCATGAAAATGCTTCAAGTTACGGAAGAAATAGCTGCAAAACATTATGAGGAACACATAAACAAACCATTTTACCCTAACCTTGTAAAATATATTACAAGCGGTCCTATTATTGCTATGGTGTTTCAGGGTTATAAGGCTGTTCAGGGAATCCGTCACCTTTTAGGTGCAACAGACCCGTGTGAAGCCGATGTTGGTTCTATAAGAGCTGATTATGCACAATTAAAAGAATACAACACGATTCATGGTTCGGATAGTGTTGAAAGCGCTGAAAGAGAAATAGCTATTTATTTCAAACCCGAAGAGCTCTGTACAAATTACAAAAATATGATGGAGCTTGTTACAGAGGATATTGATGAGGGCGAGTAAGCTGAGGACGGGACTTGTTACTGCTGTGGCAAAGAGCCGTTAAGGTAACAGCCGCAGACCCGTTAAACGCGAACGAGTAAGATAAAAATGGGAAACGATTATTTTAAATATGAATTAGTTCATGAATGTAAGCAGACAGGTGCAAGAGCAGGGATTTTAACAACCCCGCACGGAATGATTAAAACTCCGATTTTTATGCCTGTCGGAACTAATTCTGCCGTCAAAACCCTTACATCTGACCAAATAGCAGATACAGGCGCGCAAATTATGCTTTCAAATTCTTATCACTTGTATTTGAGGGCAGGTACAAAGCTGATAAAGCAGTTTGGCGGAATTCACGGCTGGATGAACTGGCATAAACCTGTTTTAACAGATTCCGGCGGTTTCCAGGTATTTTCACTGAGTCATTTGAACAAAATAACTGA
The DNA here is from genome assembly GCA_949284415.1 of uncultured bacterium. GTDB lineage: Bacteria > Cyanobacteriota > Vampirovibrionia > Gastranaerophilales > Gastranaerophilaceae > Stercorousia. The sequence goes on from CASDVM010000027.1 coordinate 53,921, forward strand.
AGACGGCGTAGAGTTTCGTGATCCTAAAGACGGCAAAAAGCATTTTATAAATCCAGAAGTTTCAATGGAAATTCAGCAGGATATAGGTGCTGATATAATTATGGCATTTGATCAGTGCGCGCCGTTTCCATGTGATTACGATACGGCTAAAAAAGCTATGGAGAGGACTCACCGCTGGCTTGAAAGATGTTTTAAAGCAAAAACAAACCCGCGTCAGGCGCTTTTCCCGATTGTTCAGGGCGCTTTTTATGATGATTTGAGGCGTGAAAGCGCAAATGTAATCTCATCTTATGATGCTGTCGGATACGCAATCGGAGGATTGAGTGTCGGAGAAACAAAAGATATTATGAATCATTTTGTTGAATTTACGGCACCTCTGCTTCCTAAATATAAACCGCGATACTTAATGGGAGTTGGGACTCCTGAAGATTTGCTTGACGGAATAAAACGCGGGATTGATATGTTTGATTGTGTATTGCCGACACGCAACGCAAGACATGGCTCTTTCTTTACCCCAAACGGTAAATCGAATATTAAAACAAAACAGTATTATGATGACGAGCGTCCGCTTGTTGAAGGTTGTAACTGCTATGCATGCAAAAATCATTCGAGAGCGTACATCAGACATCTGTGGAGATGCGGAGAAACAACAGCATCGACACTTTTGTCCATTCACAACATTAAATTTCTCGTAGACTTTTCTCAAAAATGTCGTGAAGCAATTTTAAATGACACCTTCGGTGATTTTTATAACGAGAATTATAAAAATCTTATTTGACTTTAACTGAAATATCATTATTTATAAGTCAGAGGCAATAATGAGGTTTTAGTTATGGATAAAATTGAAGATTTATCACAAACCGAAAGTGCTGTCGGCAAAACTGTCGATCATGTTACAATCGACAACGAAGATTATGAAACTCTCGATATAGAGGATCCTCTAGTGTGGTTGTATTTGGACGGTCAAGAATCTCAAGGTCTTATGAATGCTGACTTTCTGGAATTCTTTACTATTTGAGACTTATAACCTGTGCGGATAATCTTTTCTGAATTCCCAATTGTCTATTTCCAGCAATGCAGAGCAATAAGCCCCATTATTTTTGCATGCTTCAAGTATTTTATCTCTTGAATGCGGCTGATTTCCATAATAGTATGTGCACCATCCTTTATTTGGACACCATTCTGTTATTGATTTGTCGCAGGCTAAAAATCTGAATCTGTCCCTGCCCTCGACATTAGGTTTTTTATCTCCGTTAACATCAAAGATACAGTCCATACATCTTCCTCTGTATATAGTTAATTTTGTTCCATCAGGAAAATACATTATAGCCTGACTATTATTTTCATCAATAGACAAAGCCTTAAGATATGGAGCCCAGTATTTCGTGGCAAATTCTTTCGGAGGCAGTGATAAATCCCATTCATTAACATCACCGTTTTCTTCAACAGAAAGAATCAGTGCCTGCCCCATCATAGAATTGAATTTTTTCAACCTTGCACTTGTTTCTTGTCTTTTATAGCTAGTGATAAGACTAGGGAGTGTCAATGCTGCAACTATACCTATAATTCCGAGTGTAATCAAAACTTCAGCCAAAGTAAACCCGATTTTAGTCTCATTATTCTGTTTCATAATATAATTATAACTCTTTATATTATATATGTCAATATATAATACTACATTATATAGTATTATATATTGTTTATTGTAGTTTAAAATACTCATATTATAAAACTATGGATGATAAAGAACTTTTTAGCAGAATTGGTCTGAATATTAGAGTAGAGCGTACTATAAAACGTCTCACCCAAGCCCAGCTTGCAGAAATGATTGATGTACATGAAAAATATATAGGTAAAATTGAAACAGGAAAACAAAATATAACTCTTAAAACCCTGAATAAAATTGCACAAGCTTTAAATATAGATATAACAAGACTGTTAGAAGACAAAAATCATTGACAATTATTTATTTTTTATGTTAATTAAACAGGTTTAACTGTGGAACTTCAACAGATGGAACATCAACGGATTTTTTGCGTGTTGAAAGGTTATTGGAATAATCTTTCTGCATCCTTGTCATTAATTCCTGCGAGCGCTTAATTACAGCCTGCGGCAACCCTGCCATTTTTGCTACCTGAATTCCGTAGCTTTTGCTTGCACCGCCCTGGACTATTTTACGTAAAAATTCAATCTCTCCGTTTTCTTCCGTTATTGTAATTCTGTAATTTTTTATCTGCGGATAAGTTTTTGTCATTACGTTCAACTCATGATAATGTGTTGCAAAAATACATCTCGCTTTTATTTTTGTCGCAATGTATTCTGCAACTGACCATGCTATTGCAACACCATCGTAAGTGCTTGTACCTCTGCCGATTTCATCAAGAAGTATAAAACTCCTTTCTGTTGCGGAATTTAAAATACATGCTGTTTCAATCATCTCAACCATAAAAGTTGACTGTCCGAGTGTCAAATCATCAGATGCTCCGACACGTGTAAAGATTTTGTCAATAATACCGATTTTTGCGTAATCTGCAGGAACCCATGAACCTATCTGGGCTAAAATTGCAATCAGTGCATTCTGACGCATATAGGTTGATTTACCTGCCATATTCGGGCCTGTCAAAATCATAAACTGTGTTGAATCAAGCGAATTACATTTTAATTCCAGGTCATTCGGAACATATTCCCCGAGCGGAAGTATTTTTTCAAGCACAGGGTGGCGCCCGTTTTTGACAATAAAATCATCTGATTCATCAATAACCGGTTTGCAGTAATTATTCTCGACAGCGGTTTGCGCAAGTCCTGTATATACATCGCATTTTGCTATGCATTCGGCAATTTCTCTGATTTTTGAGACGAATTCTTTTGAATATTCCCTGAAATCACAGAATAATTTATATTCCAATTCCGTTGATTTGAATTTTGCGGAAAGAACATCATCTTCATGTTTTTTTAACTCTTCTGTTATAAATCTTTCGCCCGTTGTCAGGGTTTGCTTTCTTACATAACCTTCGGGAATTTGATTAAGATAAGAATTTGAAATTTCGATAAAGTATCCGAATACTTTGTTAAATCCTATTTTTAAAGATTTAATGCCTGTTCTTTCTTTTTCCTTTTCTTCAAAGTTTTTCAGCCAATTTTCTCCTCCGGTCAAAAGTTCACGGAAATAATCAAGTTCACCTGATACGCCTTCTTTTAAAATTCCGCCTTCTTTTATAACCTGTGGAGCGTTTTCCGCAATTGTTCTGTCAATTAATGATGCATATTCAGATATTTCATCTCTATATTGGTTAATCTCTGCCAGCGGGTTATATTCAAGCTTTTCTGTTGCATCTAAAAGCTGCGGAAGAATCATCAAAGATGATTTCAAACTTAGGAAGTCTCTTGGGTTTGCTGAACTGTTAGACATTCTTGTTGCAAGTCTCTGTATATCATATATTTTTTCTAAAAGATTTGATATAGTGATGCGTTCGTCTGACTTTTCAACAAGTTCGGTTATGCAATTCTGACGGTTTAGAATATCTTCAACATGTTTTAGAGGCTGGCAGACCCAGTTTTTCAAAAGCCTTGCGCCCATATTTGTTTTTGTTTTGTCAACAGACCAGAGTAATGAACCGAATTTGTTTTTATCGCGCAGAGTTTCCGTAAGCTCAAGATTTTTTCTCGTACTTCCGTCCAAAATCATGTATTCGGAAAGTTCATAAGGCTCAATTCTTTCGAATTTGGGAACATTGTCTTTTAATGTTTCCCAGATATAAGCAAGCAAGGCGCCTGCTGCTCTGAACCCTGTTTTATATCTGTCATAGCCGAAAGATTCAAGACTGGTCGCCTGAAAAACTGCCTTAAGGTTGTTTTCTGCAAAATTAGTTTCAAAAACTGATGACGGAATTTTTGAACAATTGTAATTTTTGGTAATTTCTTCCGGCAAATCAATCTTTTCATCAGGTACAATCTGAAACGGCATAATTTTTTGTTTCACAGAAGGACCTACGACTTCTGCAGGTGCAATTCTTGTCAATTCTGCAAGAATAAGCTCATAAGGAGCCTGTGTAACTTTAAACTCCCCTGTTGAAATATCGGCGTATGAAAATCCCCATATTCCGCTTTTTTCGTCTTTAAACAGTGCACAAATATAATTGTTGGAGTTCTGCTGTAGAAAGTCGCTTTCTGTCAGAGTACCTGATGTTACAATTCTTGTAACCCCTCTTTTTACAAGCCCTTTTGCAAACTTTGGATCTTCAAGCTGGTCGCATATTATAACTTTATAATTTTTTTGGACGAGTTTTTCAAGATAATTATTTACGGCCTTTGCAGGAATTCCCGCAAGCGGAATTCTTCCGAATTTCCCCTGTTCTCTGCCGGTCAGCGTAAGTTCAAGTTCTTTAGACATCGTAACGGCATCTTCAAAAAATGTTTCGTAAAAATCCCCGAGTCTGTATAGCAGAATTTTATCCGGATTCTGGTGTTTAATTTTTAAATACTCCTGCATTGCAGGTGTCAGCTCCTCGACTTTAATATCAGCTGTATTAATAAGATTGATTTCATTATTTTTCATAGTTATAATAATATTATAACATGACAAGGATTTCAACATGGGATGTTTAAAAAATATTTTACGCGCAATAATTCTTACCCTTGCAGCAGTCGGTTTTTTGGCGCTCGGCGACAAAGATTTGATAGTTTCTCTTGTCGGGAATTATTTTAATCCGCCAAAAGATGTTGTAATGGAACGTGCGCAAAAGGTCGGTGATTTTTCAAAGATTAATGATGAATTTGAAATTGAAAAAGCCGCGGGAATAATGGGCTATAATGCGGTTGTTGCAGAACACAGAGCATCGGGGCAGAAAATGCTTGTAGTGGATTCCGGTGATAAAAAAATATTAACTGCAGATGATATAAAATCAGATAATGTTGAAGAAAAATTGCATAAGGCAATAAGTAAAATCAAATATCAGGCAATTTCTGTTGATGACTTAAAAGTTACAAAGCATGGTACTATGAATTCTTACGGCAAAGAGGTTCCTTATGTGAGATTTGAAGCACGTGTTAAAAAACTCCCGATAGGCGATATCGGCGGTATAATATCTGTTGCGAGCACTAAAGACGGCGAGGAACGGATTTTGATATCCGCAAATGAAAAAAATAAATATTCACAATTGATTTCTGATGAATTTTTCAGGAAAATAAAATAGGTTATTAGGACGCAGCCCTTCTGATAAATATATTTAATTTAAGATATATGGCTTTATTATATAGACAGATTGGATTTTTTGTGTTATTTTATGGTTATAGAAAATTTAATCATGTCGGAGTGGTGGAATGGTAGACACGTACGTTTCAGGTGCGTATGGAGAAATCTGTGTGGGTTCAAGTCCCATCTCCGACAATTTTTCAAAAAAGGCCTTTTAAAGGTCTTTTTTTATTGCTATTATCCAAATATGGAAGTTCAAGCAGCGTCCAATTCTTTCAAGAAGCAGAATAGTGTCAGCTTCATTTAAAATCTTGTCAAGTATACCATTTTTTTGTAAACTGTTATATATGAAAGTTTGCTTACCAACACGACAAATTGTTCAAAAAAATTACTAAACGAAAGTGCAGAAATGAGGCACTTGCGAAGAAGATATAATATTTATAATTTCAGACAACAAAAAGCGGTTTTCAAAAATCCTGTTTATACACCTGCAAAAGCAAATATCTTAACAGATTTTCTGACTTTGGTTGGAGTTTTGCCTATCCTAAGGCCGTAATGAATTTTGTTTTTTGTATATACTCTTGAAATATATATTAACATTTGTTATAATAATAGTATGAGTGATTATGATAAACTGGTAAAAATAATTGACAAGGAAGTTATCAGCGTAAAAGAACTACAGCTTATTACAAATGACGAACTTGTAGCTCAAATGAGTGAAACAAGCCCTGATCCAAGACATAAAAATTGTTTCAGGTATGAAATTCGTCTAACTAATGGTGAAATTTATTTTGTCTTTATTAAAAAGCCATGGCATATGATTCTTTTTGGCGATAAAACTGCAGATATCAAGCAATAGTTTAGACATTACCTGTGGAACTGTTTCTGTCATCTTCTAATTGCTTTATATCAATATTATCGTTGTCATCTGTATAAGTGTTTATGACAGGGACATCTATTTCAACGTTAACATCTGCATCAACCATTTCTATATCATTTTTCGCAAACTCTTTAGTTTTTCCGTCTTCCATTTTGACAGCTACTTTACCGCTCAAAAATTGCAGATAACAAACTTTGCCCAATCCTTCAGGTGTCATAACAGAGGAACCGACAGGAGGCATTCCTTTTGCGGCATCTATATAATTTGAATATTCATAAGTCAAACAGCACAACAATCTTCCGCAGGTGCCTGAAATTTTTCCGGGTGTAATCGGCATCCCCTGATCCTTTGCAAGTTTTACGTTAATTGTTGCAAATTTTCTTAAGAAACTTGAACAGCAAAAAGGTCTTCCGCAAATTCCTGTTCCTTCCATAATTGAAGTTTCATCTCTTACTCCGATATGGCGCAAATCTATTCTGACACGTGTAAAAACTTGTGTTAAGTCTTTTAAAAGCCCCCTGAAATCAACGCGTTCAGGGGCAGTATAATAAAAAGTAATTTTTCTTCTGTCAAAAGTTATTCTGCACTGAACTAAATTCATATTTAATTTATGCTGTTGAACTAAGTTCTGGCATTTGAAAAAAGATGTTACTTCTTCACGTTTTATATCATCAAGAGTCTGTAAATCTCTCTGGGATAAACTTCTGATTACTTTTAGAGGTTCCGGTTTACTGATGCTTTTTTCCCATAATTCAGAAATTTTTGAATTAACGATAAATGCTTTTAGTGCTTCTTCACCTTTTTCGGTTCGGACAAGAACCATCTGCCCGTCCTCAATATGGAGTGTTTCAGGAACTTCCAGCGGGTAAAATGTGTTTTTCAAATATTTAACGGCATATTTCATTATACGTATCTTTCTTCTTCTTTAAGTTTTCTGTTCATTAATTTTTCCAGAAGCGCCTGCGGTGTAATATCTGTATAGACAGCTTCATATATAGCATTTGACACAGGAACTTCAATATCAAGTTTTTTTGCCAGTTCACAAATTGCTTTTGATGTTTTAACTCCCTCTGCAACTGAACCAAGTTCATTTAAAATATCATCAATTTTTTTACCTTTTGCAAGCATTGAACCGACTGTGTAATTTCTGGACATAGGGCTAGAACAGGTTGCGATTAAATCTCCCATTCCGGACAGTCCGTAAAGAGTTGAAGGATTTGCTCCTAAATTAATACTTACTCGGACGATTTCTGCCATTCCGCGCGTCAAAAGCGTTCCTGTGCAATTATCGCCGAGTCCCATTGTATGTGCAAAACCTGAAGCAATAGCAATTACATTTTTCAATGAACCGCCGAGTTCAACGCCTGTAACATCGGAATTTGTATATAATCTGAATTTAGAAGGAACATTAAGTGCTTTTTGAACAAATTCTGCGACTTTAATATCTTCACAGGCAACTGAGGCTGCTGTCGGAAGTCCTGCAAGTACTTCTTTGGCAAGAGTCGGCCCTGAAAGGATTGCAAGTTTTTGTTCGGGAAGAACATCTTTTATTACCTCAGACATTCTCATTAAGGAAGGAAGTTCAATACCTTTTGACGCGTTCACAAGAACTTGTTCTGATTTGATACCTGCTTCTTTCAATTTTTCACAGACATCGCGGGTTCCTGAGGTTGCTACAACAGAAAGAATAATATCTGCATCAGATATTGCCTGTTTTAAATCAGATGTAATTTCAACTTTTTTATCCAGCTGTACTTCAAGTGGTTTTGAAGTATGTTTATTAATTTTCAGGTCATCGGACAAATCCTGCTCACGTCCCCAGACTGTAATATTTTCAAAATTATTTGTTAACAACCAGGCTAACGTTAATCCCCAGCATCCTGCACCAAGTACTGTTAATTTCATTATTTTTCTCTCCTTATGCTGTCTGAACGGTGTGAATAATTTTCCTGAGTACACCGCCGTGTTTTTTTAGCTCAAGCCTTGAATTTTCAATATCCAGTTTCATAATAATTGATATAATTGCCGTTTTAATCTCCCAATTACATTTTAACAGAGTTGCAAGAGCTTCGCTGTGTGTAACATTTGCGATTTGTGCAACAATTCTTATTGCTCTGTCTTTTAATTTTTCATTAACAGGCTGTAAATCAATCATAAAGTTTTCATAAGTTTTTCCGATTTTTATCATAGCGCCTGTCGAAAGCATATTTAAAATCATTTTTTGAGCGGTTCCTGCTTTTAATCTTGAAGATCCTGCAATAACTTCAGGCCCGACTTCCGCACATATTACAAGCCCTGCTTCTTCTGCTATTCGTCCTTGGGGGTTGCAGGTAATACCAATTGTTTTGCAGTTAACTTCTTCAGCTCTTTTTAAGACGCCGAGAAGGTATTTAGGGTTTCCGCTTGCAGAAATGACTACTGCGACATCGTTTTCATTTAAAACTTTTGCATCTTCATAGCCTAGATCAGGGTTATCTTCTGCTCCTTCTATGGAATGTCTGATAGCTTTATCACCGCCGCAGATAAAGCCCTGTACCATATCATGGGAAACACTGAATGTAGGAGGACATTCAGAGGCATCTAAAATCCCGAGTCTTCCTGATGTTCCGGCTCCAAAATAGATTAATCTCCCGCCTTTTAAGAACTGTTTTGCAATCAAATCGACACCTTGTGCGATATGTTCTGTTTCTTCTTCAACAGCAAGTGCAACGAGTTTATCTTCCTCGTTCATTTTTTTTACGATTTCAATGGTAGGAAGAATATCAATATCTTTAGTATTCTCATTCCTGTACTCTGTAATAATATCTGACATTTTGCACCTGCTTTCTAATCGGAAAATCCGATTTCCCTTAAATAATAAACACTATATTAATTTTAATAAATTAGCCATTTCAATTGCTGATTTAGCTGCATCAGAGCCTTTGTTGCCTGCTTTTGTTCCGGCTCTTTCAATTGCCTGTTCGATATTATCTGTTGTAAGAACTCCAAAAATAACAGGAACACCTGTCTGCAGACTTACCTGTGCAATACCTTTGGAAACTTCAGCGCTCACATAATCAAAGTGTGCCGTTGCACCTCTGATTACTGCTCCGAGTGTGATAATTACATTATATTTGCCTGATTGTGCGAATTTTTGTGCGGTAATCGGAATTTCAAAGGCACCCGGGACTTTTACTATATCTATATTATCGTCTGACACGCCATGGCGTTTAAGTTCATCAAGCGCGCCTGACAATAGTTTAGACCCGATAAAATCGTTAAATCTTGATAAAATTATACAAAACTTTTCATTTCCTGCTACTAACTGACCTTCATAAGTTTTCATCTTTATTCTCCATTTATAGATACAATTATTTTAGCGCATTTGTACCTATTTTACAATAAGCGGAGCAAAAATCTTATAAAAAATATATATTGAGGCAATTACAAGAAGCCCTCCGCTGATTTTTAAAAGCAGGTCCGAAAATTTGTAAAATCCTTTCCAGTTTTTAAGATGTGAAGTCAAAAATCCTGCAAGAATAAGGATTAACCCCTGTCCCAGAGAGAATAAGAAAAGCATTAATATTGCCTGTGCAATGCTTGCTGAAAGTGATGCAAACGCCATAATGCCTGCTAAGATGGGTGTAGAACAGGGAGTGCCTGCAAGAGCAAATACTCCGCCCAGAATTATCGGATAAAGATAGGTATTTGTACCGTCATTTTTCGGCATTTCTTTTATTACGACAGGAAGTTCAAAATCAAGCACTCCTATAAGTTTTAAACCCATAACCATTATAATCCCTGCTAAAAATATCCCGAAATATCCCCCTGCAAAAGAGATAAAAACTTTTCCCGTTATGGCACAGATAATCCCAATAATCGAAAATACGATTGCGGTGCCGAATACAAAAAACAGCATTTGAACAAATGTTTTTAGCGGTTTTGCATCTGAATATCCGCCGATATAACCTATAATAATCGGAAGCATTGCTAAAGAGCAAGGCGAAATTGAGGCCACAAGACCGCCTAAAAATGACAAGCCCAGTAATATAGGCAAACTTCCCTGTTGAGTAAAAAGGCTGATATAGTTTTCCATAGTTATTCAAGTCCCTGCAGGCATTTATCCATTTCTTCTTCTGATATGGCGCCTTCTATTCTTTTTACCTGCGCACCTTTTGAGTTGAGAAGAACAATTGTAGGTACAAGTGTTACATTATATTTTTTTATTTGTTCATCATTAAAAGAGTTTTTGTCCTGAACATGAATTTCTGTTAAAGTAATTTTGTCTTTGTATTTTGGCATAATATCTTCAAAAATTTTATTCATTGTCTGGCAGTCAAGGCACATTGCAGAGGTGAATTTAATAACCTGAGGCTTTCCGGTTTGAGCTATTTGTGCTGTTGTTGAACCGGATGTTGTAAGAAGCATATATGCCAATAAAGGTATAGCAAATATTAAAGCAATAATAATTACATTTTTTTTCATGAAAAGAACTCCTTTCTGTTTAATATTAGCATAAACTAAAAAGGATTTTTTCAAAACCTCAGTCGGGTAGTTTTTTTTTTACTACATAAGGAATGTTATTGGAAGTAAATAAGTAAATAGAAGAATAAGAGAATAAGTCTTTACGGTGCGCTGAAGCGCACAAAAAATATAAATATCCGGCTGTTAGCGAAGTGAACAATCAATGTTTGCGAAACAATGACAAAGCCGGCTATTGTCTGAGCGTAATATTTCAAGATTCTGAAACAAGTTCAGAATGACATACGAGCGAGTTTAGCCGGCTCGAGTTGAGCAATTACAATTGATTAGTGAACTGAGTGAAAGCCGGGAGCTTCTTTGCGGTACTTTCTTGTCGGTACAAGAAAGTACCAACAAGGTATCTTTAGTAGATTGTTTTACTTCCAATAACATTCCTTATGTATTAAATATCTTCCGGTATATAAAAGTCTGCTTTAGATAAAAGCTCTCGTGTGTGTTCGTAACAGCAGGATTTATGACAAATCTTCTGGTATTCCCTTACAATATTTAAAATGTCGTCAACAGACATTTTGATAATCCGTCTTTCGCTTTCTATAATTCTTGCCATTATTACCTCCAAAAATTATATCGGTAAATTTTTGGAAAAACTTTTGGCAAATCAGCTTTTGAGTGTAGAAAAATTGTTTTAAATTTGAATAATAAGAACAACAGCCTCACTATAATGAGGCTGTTGTTCTTATAAAGAATTATTTATATAATTATTCTTCGTCTTCATTACCGAGCTGGAAGTCAGGAGAACCGAACATACCTTCAATTTCTTCCAAAATCGCAGACGGTTTTCTTGCCTGATTTCTTTGAGCTACCGCACGTTTTCTTTCTTCACGTTCTTTCTCTTCGTTCGCATTTGAAAGATGGTGGAAGCCTGTGCCTGCAGGTATCAAACGACCGATGATAACGTTTTCTTTCAAACCTCTCAACATGTCTTTTTTACCTTCAACGGCTGCTTCTGTCAGGATTCTTGTTGTTTCCTGGAATGAAGCTGCTGAAATGAAACTTTCTGTGTTCAAAGAAGCTTTTGTGATACCTAATAACATATATTCACAAGTTGCAGGTTGACCGCCTTTTTCTTCAACTTCTTTGTTTTCTTTTTCGAATGTCTGCATTTCAATTAATTCACCCGGCAGTAATGTTGTATCACCTGCATCGACAACTTTAACTTTTTTAGTCATCTGTCTTACGATGATTTCAACGTGTTTATCGGCAATTTCTACACCTTGAGAACGATATACTCTCTGTACTTCATCCACAAGATATTGCTGTGCGGCTTCCGGTCCGCAGAGTCTTATAACATCGTGCGGGTTCAAAGGTCCGCTTGTCAAAGGCTGACCTTTTTTGATTTTCTGTTTATTCTGAACAACGATGTTTGCATCAATTGCGTATTTGATCTCGGTTCTGCCATTGTCAGTAACAAGATAGAGTCTCGGCAAATCTTCATCCGTTTCAATTTCCGCAATACCGTCTTCTTCTGCCAGAATAGCACAATCTTTAGGTTTGCGGCCTTCAAGAAGTTCTTCAACCCTCGGAAGACCCTGAACGATATCACCTGTTTTTTGTCTTTCAAATACAAGTGTTGCAATGTTATCACCGCGGAGAACAAGTGCGCCTGCTTCAACCTGTAACATAGTACCCGGGCTGATTAAGTATGGACGACCGTTTCTGATTGTTATTTCACCTTTATTAACAGATGTTACCATACCTGAAACGGTTGATTTTTCTCCGCTGTCCGCAATGATTGAATCAAGTTTTACAAAGTCGCCTTTTTTAACGTTTGCTTTGCCTTTTACAGACAATGTTGTTTCATAAGTTTCGCTTGTTAAAAGAAGTCTTCTTGCATCTTCTTTTTCGGATTTTATTGAAGCAACGCCGTCATTGATTGCCAGTACCTGAGTTTTAGCAACAGGTGTTTTCGGGTCAATAGTCTGGCCGTCTTTTACAAGAAGTTCTGTTTGAAGTGATGACATTGTTTTTGCATTGCCTTCAAATTCACGGCGGACGATTAAGTTTTCAAGAACAACTATTCTTAAATTATCTTTATCATCAAGTTCTACCATACCTTTAAGGTGTGATAAGTAGCCCTGCATCTGCAGAACAAGACTTGTTCTTGTAATTGTAGAACCATCGAGATTTCTAACTCTTGCACCGTCTTTGTATTGCAATTGTGTTACAGGTACAATGTCAATCAAGCTGTCAGATGTGTTGAATTTGATAGATACATTTTTTTGTTCAACATTTAATACCTGAACAGGTCTGATAAGTATCTGTATAGGCTGATTTGATATGTTATCTTCATCAAGCGAAAGACTTGAGTCAAGTTCTTCATCAAGATCATCGATATCCAGATCATCCATTGAAGAATCCATAATCGTAACGATAGAAGTTTCTTTTACTTTAATACCGTCTGCAATTACGGTGCCTTTTTTTACAACTTCGCCTTCGTCAACCTTTAATTCCGAAACACTTGAAAGTGTATGAATTTCACCAGGGCGGATTGTTATTTCATGGATAACATCGTTGTATTCTTTGAATTCAACAATACCGTCAATGTGGCAGTAAACATCTTTTACAACTTCGGTGCCTGCTGTAACGTGAGTTCCGTTTTCAACCATTTTTAAAGAAGAATCTTTATTAATCTGGTGAATTTCTTCCGGAATAAATACAACAGAACCCGGTTTTGTAATAATCTGGTTTTCGTCTACTTCAACATCAACATATCTGATTTCGCCTGATGAAGTTACTGCACATTCATCATCAATAAGTTCTGCGATAATCATACCGTTTTCAACCGTTGTATCAACAGGTGCTTTTACGATATATTTTTCACCGGTTTTGTTAACTGTCCACAACTGTTCTTTTTTAGTTTGTTCAAATGTCGCATTTTCAGGCATCAATGAAGCAATTACTATTGTCAATTCTTTACCTTGAACAATTTTTTTGATATTTTTGCCTTCAAATTTAACATCTTCAATAACTAAATCTTCACCGAAACGGACTTCACCGCCGTGTTCAGAGATTGTTAAAGTTTCTGCGAGTTTTTCGCCTTCTTTAATTTTCTGACCGTCTTTTACAAGAACTTTAGATCCGCCGGGGAGGTTATAAACATCACCGCCAAGAACCCAGATAATACCTTGTTTGTTGGTAGTTCTTGAGATGTTGCCCTGTCTGTCTTTCTTTTCATCAGCTACAAAATCTTCATATAACACTTCACCGGAAAGATCTGATGTAATATCTTTTGTGGCTTTTTCTGTCAGACGTGAGCCTGAGCCTTGAGCTGACGGTTCAAACTGGGCAAGTTTAAAGCCTTTTTTAACCTGCATTCCGTTTGTAAAGAAGATTGTAGAGCCTGCCGGAATATGGTATTTTTCAGTTCTTTTGGCGCCTTTAATTTCAATGTCGGTTTCGTAATTAGAGATATTAACAACATCGCCATGACGTGTTCTTAATTCTCTTGTTTTTACATTAGAAATTACTTCACCGTCTTGTTTTGCAATTACTTCTTTGATTGCATCTTTAACGCCTACCGCACCGCCAGTGTGGAATGTTCTCATTGTAAGCTGTGTACCGGGTTCACCGATTGACTGCGCTGCAATAATACCGATTGCTTCCCCGATATCAACGAGTTTCTGGGTCGTCATTGCCCAGCCGTAGCATTTCTGGCAGATTCCGTATTCAAGACCGCAGGTTAAACCTGAACGAACTTTCAATTCCTGAAGATTCAGATGTTTAACTTTTTGAATATCATCTCTGTTCATTGTTGTTCCTGCTTTTACAAGAACTGTACCATCCGTATCAACGATATCTTCTGCAATTGTTCTGCCAAGTAACCTGTCAATCAGAGGAACAATAACATTATCACCGTCAGTAATAGGTTTCATGTTAATTGATTTTGTAGTATGGCAGTCATCGGCACGGATAATGACATCCTGAGCAACGTCTACCAGTCGTCTTGTCAAATAACCTGAGTCAGCTGTTTTCAACGCCGTATCTACAAGCCCTTTTCTTGCGCCGTATGATGAAATGATGTATTCCGTAACGGATAAGCCTTCTTTAAAGTTTGATTTAATCGGCAAGTCGATGATTTGTCCCTGCGCATCTGCCATCAAACCTCTCATTCCCACAAGCTGAGATACCTGTGATAAGTTACCTCTGGCACCTGAGAATGCCATCATATATACAGGGTTTAATTTGTCAAAGTTTTCAACTACCTGAGATGTTAATTTAGCTGTTGTTTCAGACCAGGTGTCGATAACTTTTGTATATCTTTCTACTTCGGTGATTTCACCTTTAAGATATCTGTTAGTTGATTTTTCGATTTCTTTTTCGGCTTCTTGAAGCAATTCTTTCTTTGCTTCCGGAACCTGCAAGTCTGCAATAGAAATTGTTGTTCCGGATTTCGTAGCATACTTATAGCCGAGGTTTTTCAGGCTGTTAGCCAATTCTGCGGTTTTAGCCCCGCCAAACTCCAGATACATTTGTGAAAGCAAATTGTTTAATCCTTTTTTATCCATTTGCTTGTTAATGAAATCTACAGTTTTTTTACCATGTGTGTATGTTGTTTCCATTTATATCTATCCTTTTTTTAACTTGTCAATGCACTCGGGTGGTCTTCATAACTTGTTTCAAGATTTTGAGACTTTTCCCTCGCATCTGTTTGTTTTATCGATTTCCTACGCAAGAGCATTTCTTACAGCTTCGTTGAAGATAATTCTTCCTGCTGTTGTCTCAATTCTTTCACCGTGTTCGTCTCTTACGACAATTTTGTCGTGAAGATCGATTACGCCGACTTCAAGAGCTGAAATTGCATCCTGGAAGTTGTAGAAATATCCTTTAGGTTCCATTTCAGGATTTTTAAGTATTGTCAGGTAATACATACCCAATACCATGTCCTGTGTCGGAGTGATAATAGGTTTACCTGTTGCAGGAGCTAAGATGTTGTTAGTTGCTAACATTAACATTCTTGCTTCAGTCTGAGCCTCAATTGATAAAGGTACGTGAACAGCCATCTGGTCGCCGTCAAAGTCTGCGTTGAATGCCGTACATACAAGCGGATGAAGCTGGATTGCACGTCCTTCTACCAGTTTAGGCTCAAATGCCTGAATACCCAGTCTGTGAAGAGTCGGGGCACGGTTTAGCAATACGGGGTGTCCATCGATTACTTCTTCTAATATATCCCAGACAACAGCTTCCGAGCGTTCAATTTTCTTTTTAGCTGATTTTATGTTTTGTACATATCCTCTTTCAATCAATTTATTAACAACAAACGGTTTAAATAATTCGATTGCCATTTCTTTCGGTAAACCGCACTGGTTCAATTTTAATTGAGGACCTACAACGATTACTGAACGACCTGAGTAGTCAACACGTTTTCCTAATAAGTTTTGACGGAAACGTCCCTGTTTACCTTCGATAATGTTAGATAAGGATTTCAATGCTCTGTTGTTTGGTCCGACAACTGTTCTTCCGCGTCTGCCGTTATCAATCAGGGCATCAACCGCTTCCTGCAACATACGTTTTTCGTTACGTACAATGATTTCGGGGGCACCCATTTCCAAAAGTCTTTGTAAACGGTTATTTCTGTTGATTACGCGTCTGTATAAGTCGTTTAAATCTGATGTTGCAAAACGTCCGCCGTCCAATTGAACCATCGGTCTTAAATCCGGAGGAGTTACAGGCAATACGTCCATAATCATCCATGTCGGATCCGTTTCTGATGAAATCAATGAATCAAGCAATCTTAAACGTTTGATAAGCTTGCTTTTCTTTTGTACGGAATTAACCGAACCTGCAAGTTCCGATCTTATTTCTTCTGCAAGTTCTTTTGTATTAACTTCCGAAAGAAGTTCTTTTATGGCTTCGGCACCGATTCCGACTTTTAATTCAGAATCTTCATGTTCTGCCATATAATCTTCATATTCTTCTTCGGACAACAATTGTAATTTTTTGAATTCGCTTTCGCCCGGATCAAGAACCACGTAGTTGTTGAAATAGATTACCTGTTCAAGATCTTTTAAAGTCATATCAAGAAGCAAGCCAAGATAAGAAGGAATACCTTTCAAAAACCAGATATGAGAAACGGGAGCTGCAAGTTTAATATGTCCCATTCTCTGTCGTCTTACCTTACTATCCGTAACTTCAACGCCGCAGCGTTCGCAGATAATACCTTTGTGTCTTACTCTTTTATATTTACCGCAATAGCATTCCCAGTCTTTAGAAGGTCCAAAAATTCTTTCGCAGAACAGACCGTCTCTTTCCGGTTTTAATGTACGGTAATTAATTGTTTCCGGTTTAGTAACTTCGCCGTAAGACCATTTAAGTATTCTTTCCGGTGAAGCGATACTAATTCGTATATAGTCAAAATAATCTATGCTTGTTGACATTTATATCTCCTTTTTATACCACAGCTTACGATTATCGTAATGCCGCCTGTTTAGTAATTTTTATTTATGTTTTCCGAATATTTTTATTATCGGCTTTATTTTGTCAACGCACTCGGTGCATAGCACCTCGCACCTGTTTTGTTCGGCAGGGGATATGATATCCCCGCCTCACAAATTATTAAATATCTCCGAATGTAGTCGGTGTTTCAAAGAAATTGATATTTAACAACTCTGAATCCATATCAGAAAGGACTCTTCTCGGGGCTGATTTTCTCAAATCATCCATATCTGTCATTAAATCAACTTCCTGACCGTCTTTTTTCGCTACCGTAATATCCAAACCGATACTTTGTAATTCTCTTACAAGTACTTTGAATGATTCGGGAATACCCGGTCTTGGAATATTGTCGCCTTTGACGATTGCTTCGTAAGCTCTGTTACGTCCGTTAACATCGTCAGATTTGATTGTTAACATTTCTTGCAGAGTATATGCAGCACCGTAAGCTTCCAACGCCCAAACTTCCATTTCACCGAATCTCTGACCGCCGAATTGAGCTTTACCGCCCAGAGGCTGTTGAGTAACAAGTGAGTATGGACCTGTAGAACGTGCGTGAATTTTGTCATCTACAAGGTGGACAAGTTTAAGGATGTAGGAAAGACCGACAGCAACAGGTTCATCAAACGGTTCACCTGTTCTTCCGTCTATCAGTCTTACTTTTCCGTCTTCGTTAACCCAATCGCAGCCTGATTCTTTGATACCTTTAAGCAATTCTGCTTTAGTTGCTTTTTCAGATTGGTTATCACCGTATCTTTCATCAAAAGACGGTGTTTCATAGTAGTTGCCTGTCAGGTATGCTGCCAAACCTAACAATAATTCATAAGTCTGGCCGACATTCATACGAGAAGGTACACCGAGCGGGTTCAAAACGATATCAACAGGAGTTCCGTCAGGTAAGAAAGGCATATCTTCTTTCGGTAAGATTCTGGATACAATACCTTTGTTACCGTGTCTTCCCGAAAGTTTATCACCTACAGATACTTTACGTTTTTGAGCAATATAAACTCTGATAACAGTATTTGCTCCGGGCGGTAATTCATCACCTTTTTCTCTGTCGAATACCTTAACGTCAAGTACCCTTCCGCCTTCGCCGTGAGGAACTCTTAATGAGTTATCTTTCACGTCTCTTGCTTTTTCCGCAAAGATTGCGCGCAGGAGTTTTTCTTCCGGCGGATGTTCTGATTCGCCTTTCGGTGTAACTTTACCTACCAGTATATCGTCAGCATAAACTCTTGCACCGATTCTGACAATTCCGCGTTCATCAAGGTGTCTGAGTGCATCTTCAGAAACGTTCGGAATTTCACGGGTAATTTCTTCCGGCCCGAGTTTTGTTTGACGTGCATCTATTTCTAATTTTTCAATGTGTACTGATGTGAAGATGTCATCGTGAACGCATCTTTCTGATAGCAGGATAGCATCTTCGTAGTTGTAACCTTCCCACGGCATATAGGCAACGATTACGTTTTTACCGAGCGAAAGTTCTCCGCAGTTTGTAGAAGCACCGTCAGCGATTACATCACCTTCCTTAACCTTTTCACCTTCATGTACCAGAGGTTTCTGGTTAATGCAGGTATCCTGGTTGCTTCTTACATATTTCATTAAATTATATACATGAGGTTTGTTGTGAATATCGCGAATGATAATTTCTTCACCTACAACTCTTTCTACAACACCGTCGCAGTCAGAGATTATAACCATACCTGAATCTCTTGCGGCTCTTTTTTCCATACCGGTTCCTACAACAGGTCTTTCAGTAATTAAAAGAGGTACTGACTGACGCTGCATGTTAGAACCCATCAGGGCACGGTTAGCATCATCGTGTTCAATAAACGGAATTAATGAAGTCGCAACAGAGATAATCTGAATCGGAGATACACCTACAAAGTCAACTTTGCTTGACTGATCCATTGTAAATTCAGATCTGTAACGAACAGGTACATATTCATCTTTAAATGTTCCGTCCGGATTTAGTTGAACGTCTGCAGGTGCACATCTGAATTCTTCGTCTTCGTCTGCTGTCATATAAACTACTTCATCTGTAACTTTACCGTCTTTTACAACAAAGAACGGTGCTTCAACAAATCCGTAGTCGTTAACTTTTGCGTGAGTAGCCAGAGATCCGATCAATCCTGCGTTAGGACCTTCAGGAGTTTCAATCGGACAGATACGTCCGTAGTGTGAAGGGTGAATGTCGCGGACTGCAAAGCCTGCACGTTCTCTCATCAAACCGCCGGGTCCTAATGCTGAAATACGTCTTTTATGTGTTAATTCGGCAAGCGGGTTAATCTGATCCATGAACTGTGATAACTGAGAACTTCCGAAGAATTCTTTTAATGAAGCAACTAACGGTTTAGTGTTCAATAAATTCAGCGGAGTTAAAGTTTCAGAATCCTGCAGAGTCATTCTTTCTTTTACAATTCTTTCAATTCTTGAAAGACCTACTCTGAACTGGTTCTGCAATAATTCGCCGACTGAACGTATTCTTCTGTTTCCTAAGTGGTCGATATCATCAACGGTTCCTTCATCATAAGTTAAGTTAATTAAGTACTCGATTGATGCAACGATATCCTGAACAGTCAAAGTTCTCTGGTTTTTCGGAATGTTCAGGTTTAATTTTTTATTTAATTTATAACGGCCTACACGTCCGATATCGTATTTCTTTTCATCAAAGAAACGGGCTTCCAATATTGAACGTCCGCCTGCAGCTGATGCAGGATCGCCGGGTCTTAATTTTTTATAAACTTCAATTAAAGCATCATCTGTTGTTTCTGCGGTATCTTTATCCAGAGTTTTCTTCAAAAATTCAAAGTGAGTGAATAAAGTTTCCATTTCAGAAACAGTGATACCCATAGCTTTCAATAAAGTTGTAGCTAAAATTTTTCTGTTTTTGTCTATTTTTACGTAGATAATGTCATTTGAATCTGTTTCGATTTTAAGCCATGCACCGCGGTTAGGAATCATAGTAGCGTTATACAATCTTTTTCCTGCCGGTGAAACTTCGCGTTTAAAATAAACACCCGGTGAACGGACGATTTGAGATACGATTACACGTTCTGCTCCGTTAACAATGAATGTACCTTTGTCCGTCATTGTCGGAATATCGCCGATATAGACTTCCTGTTCTTTAATTTCGCCGCTGTCGCGGTTAACAAGTCTTACCATAACGCGTAATTGTTTTGCATAAGTTGCGTCATGAATTCTTGCTTCTTCAATTGTATACTTTGCATTGTCGAAAGTATAGTTGGGTAAAAAATGCAGTTCCAATCTGCCTGTGTAGTCTTTAATCGGAGAGAATGAAAGTAATTCTTCCTTCAAACCTTCTTTTAAAAACCATTCAAAAGATTTTTTCTGCACTTCAATAAGGTCGGGTAAATCATCCAAACGAGTATGCGGTATACCCATTGGAGTTACTCTTTCTGCATATTTTGTGTTAGACATTAATTCACCTCGTCTATGTGTACGTACTATATATAAAAAATTGTATTATTTTTTCATTTGTTATTCTGAATTTATTTCAGGGTCTCATGAAAATTATTTACAATAATAAAAATCTAACTTGAGGCTGTAAACCTTTCATTTTACTGAATTTCAGCTTAATGAACTTTTGTGATTAAATTTAATTCGGGCACAATACACCTAACTTAAATTTATCATGTTACTTAATCATAATACATCAATTTTTTGCGTCAAGAAAATATCGCTTAATTTAAAAAAATATGTTAAATTTTTGTTACAAAGTGTTAATTGCTTAATTTCCGCTGGCTGAAAGCTTGATTATATAATGAATAGAGTGTCAAGACTATACTTCTGGGGTGTTCATTATATGATATTAAAATAAAAAGGAGTATATATGAAAAAAATAGTAATTCTATTATGTTTGTTAATTATAGGGAAAGCTGGACTATCAGCGGATGTTGAGCCGCCTAAAGTTATAGAAAATGTCCCTTCGGAAATTGTTCTTACAGGAAATCTTGTATTTGACTGGCTTGATATTTCACAGGTTGAAAGAGATGCTGTTATTGATAAATATCAAAAAGAGCTTTTTGATGAAAATACTGTTTATAAATATAAGAAAAAAGATTTTAGGGCAGAGTATAAAGATTTTTTGAAGGACAAAGATTTTAAAAGACATTATATGCTTGTTCAAAACGGTGTTAAAGAAACGGACACGGAAAACCTTTGCGGTTTTTATTATAAGAACAACCTGCTCATAAGTTATGCTATTCAATATAAGAATGATCTGCGGACTGTTTATTATTATGATGCTATGGGAAAACTCAGGTATATTGATAAATTCTCGGAGAATTATCCGAATTTTCCTTATATGTCAAAACAATACAGGGCAAACGGAACTTTAGTAAGCGCAATATATTTTATATCACACGATATGCAGTATATGTATAATGATGATAAATCCTTCAGAGGTGCATGGTATAAAGATAAAATGTATGACCGTCATGCAAAGCAGACTTTGACAAGGACAAACTGGTAAGTTACATAATAAATATTATTTGAAATGAATTTTCCCTCTCCCAAAAGGGGAGGGAGATAATATTTTGTGCGCTTTAGCGCCCCTTAAAGACTTATTCACTTCTAATATTATTTATTCTGTAAATTTTTATTAAACATACTGACAAAAAAATTTTTTGGTGTTTTTATATATTTTAGGTAAAATGAGAAAGGAGTTATATGAGAGTAAACAGTATTCAAAATTCTCAAAATTTCGGTATGGCTTTTAGAGTAAATGCTGAAGGAGCTAAAAAACTGGCCGAAAAATTTCACGGTTTCAGCGACCCGCGTATAGCAGAAGCAGATTTTGTTAAACGTTTTGTGAAACCTGTGGAACATTTTAAAAGTGAGGTTATCTATGACGGAAAAGATGTATTTGTAAGAGATCATAAGACTGCCGATATTTATGAGGTAGCCTCAGGAAAACCTTTAGTCGATGATACGGCAGTGTTTTATCCTGTAAAAAACAAGGCTAAAAACGATTTGCTGTTCAAAGTGGAATACTATTCCAAAGATCGTGTCCCGGACATAAAAAAAATGTCTGATTCAAATGATATGGAAACAAGATTAAATTATGCAAAAGAAATTATGAGAGAAATCGGATTTCACGATAATACGGTTGAATCAGTAGAAGAAACGGCAGAAAGATTAAATAAGATATACGGTTAATAGATTAATTCAATTGAATAATAAAATAAAGCCTCAATTTTTATTGAGGCTTTACAATTGATAAAACGTAGTTGTTGTTAAAATATTTGTTTGCTACTTCAATAATATCGGATTCCGTAACGCTGTTTATTAATTGGGCATACTGGTCATCAAATTTGTAGCCTCGGCCTGATGTTTCAAACCAGCCTATTGTTGTTGCTTTGTCAAGGTTAGTTTCCTGTCCGATTATATAGTGGCCGAGAAGTTTATCTTTGGCCTCCTGAAGTTCTTTAGATCCGACAAATTCTTTTTTTAGTCTGAAAACTTCTTCAAGCATACGGCGCTGTGCATAATCAAGGTTTTCAGGATTTGTTCCTATATAGACAATGAAAGCACCTTTCAAAACATTCGGTGAAAACTGCGAACCGAGTTGATATGCAAGTCCGTCTTTATCTCTCAAATTCTTAAACAGACGTGAACTCATGCCTGAACCGAGCAGAGAATCTATTACCTGTAGTGTTGCATACTCTTTGCGGCACAAAACTCCGGGTGTCTGCCAGCCGATTATAATCCAATCGGTTTTCAGATCTTTAACAGATGTCGTAATTTTTTTGCCTTCTTTTAGCGAGGGTATTGAATATTTGGCATAGGCAAACTTTTCGCCTTTTTTATTATTAAAGATTTTTGTAAATTCATTTATTGTTTTTTCTTTATCAACATTGCCGTTTATTGAAATAACAACATTTTGCGGGAAGAAAGCTTTATCATAGTATGCTTTTATATCTTCCTGAGTAATTTGCGGCAGTGTTTTTGAGAGCACTTTATCCGAATTAGAATACGGAGTGTTTTCAAAGATATAAGTTTTGTAGTTATCAACTGCCAAATTTAGTGGTATATCTTTGCTTTTTTTTATCGCATTAAGCATATCTGTTCTTGATTTTTCGATTTCGTAATCATCAAGAGTTGCGTTATTTATTATTTCGTTTAAAATGCCGAGAGTTTTTTCGTATTCATTTTTTGTTGTAAGAACGGTAACGGAGAAACTGTCAGCTTTTGCTGACGGAACAATTTTTATGCCGTTGTCTTCCAGAAGCTGTGCAAGTTCAAGAGATGAATATTTTTTTGTCCCTTTCGTAAGAACTGACGCTGTCAATTCTGCTGTACCCGGTATAGTTTCCGTGAATTCTCCGCCTTTTGAGAAAATAGTTATTGCAACAATGTCGTTTGCTTTATTCGGAGTAAGAAGAAGTGCTGCACCGTTTGAAAGTTCATATTTTTGAGTATTTTCATTTTCGCTTATGAGTTTTGCACTTCCTAGAGGCTTTTCCGTAATATTTGAAATTTGAACTTCTTTTGAGTCTTCCGGTAAAACTATTGATACCGCGCTTTTTTCTTTCCCCAGATATTTATTTGCAGCGCGTTTTACATCTTCTGCCGTTACTTTTTTAATATTGTCAATGTAATTTTCATAATATTTTATATCATCGGTTGTAACGTAGGTATAACCGATTTCTCCTGCAATATTTGAAATCGATTCTCTTGCATAATATGTATCGCGTTCAATAATATTTTTTGCAAGATTAAGCTGTTCTTGAGTTACTCCATGTTTTTGAATATTTTTTATCTCATCAAATATTGTGTCTTCAAGTTTTTTGCATTTGTCAGGAATAAAATTCGCCGAGATATAGAAAATCCCATCGTCTTTAAACCCTGCATTTGAAGCACCTATTGAATATGCAAGCTGTTTTTGTTCTTTGATTTTTTGATAAAAGACAGAAGAACGTCCGTCTCCTAAAATTGTGGAAAGGACATCGAGGGCATAAGAATCTTTGTCATCAACATCTGTCCCTCTGAAACCTATAAGCATATAGCCTGATTTAACATCCGCGTATGCAATATTTCTGGCTTGAGATGTAAGAATTTTTTCTTTAGGATAATTTTGTTTCAAAGGTTTTTTGTATTCGGCATTAAAGTCATATTTAACTTTTTCTATGGCAGATGCAGGATCAACATCCCCTACTATTACCGTAACCATATTTGAAGGATTATAGTATTTGTTATAGTAATCCATTATTTCTTCTCTCTGGATTTTGCTTATAATATCGGCTTTGCCTATAACTTTTCTTTTATACGGGTGGTTTGTGTATAGCAGATTTATGAGATTATCATAGACCATAGTATTCGGAGAATTTGCATCTTTCATAATCTCTTCTGTTACGACTTTACGTTCTTTTTCAAGTTCTTTTCTCGGGATAAGCGGATGAAGAAGCATATCTGAGTGCATTTCAAGCGCCAGATCAAAATCTTTGGAAGGGATAGTTACATAATAGTGTGTAAAATCTTTGCTTGTAGCAGCATTTGTGATTGCACCTTTGGTCTCTAAGATTTTATCAAATTCACCTGGCGCATGGTTTGTTGAACCTTTAAAAAATAAGTGTTCAAGAAAATGCGATACTCCGTTATTTTTGTCGTTTTCGTTTATGGAGCCTGTTTTAATCCATGTGTCTATCGTAACAATGGGATTTGTTTTCACTTCCTGAATTATAACGGTCTGCCCGTTATCAAGTTTATAGACATTAAAATCTGCCGCATTTACGATACCTGCAAATAACAGTGTTATCAATAAAACAATAAATTTTTTCATTTTATCCCCTTCTTTTGAAAATACACATAACCTATATTAAACATAATACAATAAATTTGTATATAGTAAACAGGTTTATTTTTGTCTGGCGTACAAGCTCCTAAATAAAATCGTCATTTCAAATAAAATGATGATTTGCTTACTTAAAAACTAATTCTTCTGGGGTAGTTTTTCGGGATTTTCCATCCGTTGCGCTGGATTATTGCTGTACAATATGCTCCTCCACTTTCATTGTTTGTTCCGCTATTTGGGTTACACCCTATTTGGGTATCATTGTATAATGTATCTTCATCCCCATCCCAATTGTATAGATATGGTTCCATTCCTTTCTTATACAAGTATTTCCAGAAAGGTGCATCACTAATGGGATAGAATTCAAAAATAAATCTGCAAGATCCTATGGAGTTTTCTTTTTTTATACATTTTTCAGGATTTTTAGGTATAAAATATATATCACGGTTTTCATGCTGTGCAAAGTAAAAAGCGCTCCCGTCAGCTAAAAAGTAAAGAATAATTTTATTTCCGTCAGCATCTTTAGCTTCTTTTTTATGAGTAATTTTCATGTACGGCGCAAGGTATTCTTGAAAAGACTCGTCATTTTTGTCAGCCTGATTAACTTTATTCCCCTCATCATCTTCTATATCGTTGTTGAAATAGCTCCAGCTTTCAACCTCACCGTTATCGACAATTGACTGTAAAATAGCCTGATTCATAACAGAGTAGAATTTTTTCAGTCTTGTTTCAGCCACGGAGTGTGTGTAATTTTGTATTAAAGCCGGCATTGTCATAGCAGCGACAATCCCTATAATGCCTAAGGTTATTAAAACTTCGGCCAATGTAAACGCGACTCGTTTTTTAAGTGAAGTGTGAAAAGTAAAGTGTGAAGTACATTTCCCTCTCCCCTTGCGGGAGAGGGGGAACGTAGCCGTTCCATCCAACACCTTAGTCTTGCATAAAACTTTTACGATACTTCCTACTGCCCTATTGCCATAGTATTTTACTATCTTCTTAAATACTAAATCACAATCCCTTGCTATACAATACTTCTCGGGGGGGGGGCGATTCTCAGCTCTTCTCTATTCATAATTTTTGCCTCCTAAAATTTAAAAACCATATTTTTATTATTTCCGATTTTTCTATATTTGTCAATATGAAAAAGCGGAATCTCCTGCAAGGAGATTCCGCTTTTTATAGTGTTAAATGTATTAAAATTATGCTTTAACAAGTGATTTAGCAAAAGATTCGGAGCTTCTGGAATGTATTTCATCCTGAATTTTTTTGATAAATTCATCGACTCCCATTGTTCCGACCTGTCCGATACCGCGTGCGCGAACAGCAACCGCATCGGCTTCAATTTCTTTATCGCCTACTACGCATACATAAGGAATTTTCTTATCCTGCAGACTTTCTCTGATTTTGTAATTCATACTTTCGGAGCGGTCATCAAGATTTACTCTGATTCCTGCATCACGAATTTTTCTGTAGACTTTTTCTGCAAAATCTATGTGTTTTTCGTTCGAAATCGGAACGATTGCAACCTGTGTAGGAGCAAGCCAGGTCGGGAATGCGCCTGCATAGTGCTCAATTAAAATTCCGTGGAAGCGTTCCATTGAACCGAAAATTACACGGTGAAGCATAACAGGAGTTTTCATCGAGCCGTCTTTATCCTGATATTTGATATCAAATCTTTCAGGAAGGTTAAAATCAAGCTGAATGGTTGCGCACTGCCATGTTCTGCCGATAGCATCTTTGACTTTAAAGTCAATTTTCGGGCCGTAGAATGCTCCATCACCCTCGTTAATATCGTATTTCATGCCGCGTCTGTCCATAGCTTCTTTCAAACCTGATTCAGCTCTGTTCCAGTTTTCTATTTCCCCTACATAACTTTCAGGGCGAGTTGATAATTCAACTTCAAATTTCATATTGAAAATGTCCATTGTATCAGCTACAAAGTCAATAATTTCATTGATTTCATCAACAAGCTGTTCCGGGGTGCAGAAAATATGCGCATCATCCTGTGTGAAGCCCTGTACTCGTGTTAAACCGGACAGTGCACCTGATTTTTCTTTTCTGTAAACAGTTCCGAGTTCTGCCATTCTCAATGGTAATGAACGGTATGAATATCTGTTTGCCTGATAAATTAAAATATGGAAAGGACAATTCATAGGTTTCAGGATAAATTGTTCGTCAGAATCTTCATCTTTTTGGATAAAGAACATATTTTCACGGTAGTGATCTGCGTGTCCCGAAATTTCCCAGAGTTTTGATTTTGCTATGTGAGGAGTGTTTACAATTACATAACCGCGTTTTCTGTGTTCTGTTCTCCAATAGTTTTCAATTTCTTCTCTGACAATTGCCAGATTAGGATGCCAGAGGACAAGTCCTCCGCCTAATTCATCTCTTGTAGAGAACAAATCAAGCTTTGCACCGATTTTTCTGTGGTCGCGTTTTTCTGCTTCTTCCAAAAAGTGAAGATAATCTGCTAAATCTTCTTTTGTCCAGAATGCAGTTGCATAAATTCTCTGGAGCATTTTATTTTTAGCATTACCTCTCCAGTATGCGCCTGCAACTTTTAAGAGCTTAAATGCGTTTGCTTTAATATATGAAGTATTGGGAAGGTGAGGCCCTGCGCAAAGATCGTTGAATAAAACATTGCCGTCTTTATCTTTTGTCAGGTATAAAGTCGGATTGTCATTTTTGTGTTCTTCCAATAATTCTGCTTTGTAAATCTCGCCTTCTGCTTTAAATTCCGCAATTTGTTT
Source organism: uncultured bacterium (assembly GCA_949284415.1). Taxonomy (GTDB): domain Bacteria; phylum Cyanobacteriota; class Vampirovibrionia; order Gastranaerophilales; family Gastranaerophilaceae; genus Stercorousia. The sequence goes on from CASDVM010000027.1 coordinate 81,508, forward strand.
TTCAACGTCCGGGATTACGTATTTTTCAAATGAAAGATTTTGTTTAACAATATTTTTCATTTCTTCTTCGATTTTTACAAGATCTTCCTGTGTGAAGGCATGTCCGTCAGTTAAATCAAAATCATAATAAAAACCGTTTTCAATCGCAGGTCCGATAGCCAACTTTGCTGACGGAAACAGCTTTTGAACGGCTTGTGCCATAACGTGTGATGTTGAGTGTCTTAAAACACTTAAAGTTTCATTGTTTTTTTCCATTTTTTATCCTTTCTTAATAAAATCTCTCCACCGCTTTTGCGGTTCCCCTCCCTTTACAAGGGAGCCCGAGAAATTTTTGGGGCGGATCCCCCTAACTGCTACAATCAAATAGTATCACCTATATAATTTAATTACAACAATAAAAAAATGTTATTAAAAATTTGTGTTTTTTATATGATTTATTTATAATTGATAACAGGGAGATAGAGTATATGCTGAAAAAGATTTTTTCGATAGACACAAAGTATTATGATAACGGGAATGTAAAATTTAATGTTGTAAAAATATTCGGGCATATTTGTCTATACTTATATCGGGGTTACAAAGTTGATTTTTCATTTGCAGATGCTTTTAAAAAGTATTTTAAATCTAATAATATGGATTTGAAGATAAAAAAATTAAAGCAAAATATGGATGAGCTTTCTTGTGAATATATTGATCATTTTATGCGAATATCAAAATTTTGGGGGAAATATTTGACTAAAAATTATTGGAGTGCTTATGATAAAAAGCTTATAAATAAATACGAAAAAATGTCATTTGAACAGCCATATCCTGATATTACGACATTCAACAAGCTGACTTTTTACAATAAATATGGTTTAATTAATTTATCTGATGAAGTGCTTGCATCAGTTAACGGAAAGGATATTATTGATATCGGCGGTTTGAATGGAGATACTGCATTAATATTTAAGAGCTTATTTCCCGAGTCTGCAATCTATGTTTATGAACCTTTATCCAAAAATATTGATGTGATAAAAAATATTGCACAGAGAGCCAATCAGGTCGGGGGAGGGGCAATTGTTCCGTTCTGCAAAGGATTAGGCGATAAACAAGAGATAATTGACATAACATTTAATTATTCGGAGAAATGTGAAATAACAACTCTTGATAAAGATTATAAAGGAAGCTGTATTGGTTTAATTAAGATGGATACGGAAGGTTTTGAGAGCAAAATTGTTGAAGGAGCGTCAAGTTTAATAAAACAATACAAACCGGTTCTTATAATTGCAATTTATCATACACCTGAGGATTTTTTTGAAATAAAAGATAAAATTTTAAACTTAAATCCTGATTATAAATTTATGATAAGGCGGAGTGAATTTATAAATTTTTCTACTGAGCTTGTATTGATCGCGTATTAGTATGAATATTTTCACGGTATTAATTTGTAGTATTTTTATAATTACGGTAACGAAAAATTTTATGAAATTAAAAAATTTATTTACAATCAGGACGCGTCATTATTATAGAATGGGAATTAGAACAGGATTTGTAAAATTCAGAATTTTAACTGTTTTAGGATTCAGGTTTTGTATTTATGAAGGTTATAAAATAAATTTTGAATGGGCGGATGCTTTTAGAAAATATTTTAATTCACATAATATGAAATCTAAAATTAAAAATTTGAAACGGAATATGGATAGTATATCCTGTGAGTATATAGATTTTTTTATGAAATTATCAAAGGTGTGGGGAAAATACAGGTTTGCTGATTTTTGGTCAAAGTATGATAAAAAACTAATAAAAAAATACAAAGAACTTAATTTTGAACAGCCGTTTCCTGATATTACAAAATTTAATTCATTTACTTTTTTGCATAAGTATGGTTTGGCTGACTTGCCAAAAGATGTTTTGGAATTTGTTAACGGAAAAGATATTATTGACGCAGGCGGCTTAAACGGCGACACAGCATTGATTTTCAATAATTTATTTCCGAAATCAAATATTTATGTTTACGAACCTTTATCTGAATATTTGAATATTATAAAAAAAGTAGCAGATAAAGTAAATTTGAATAAAGAAGAAAAGATTATTCCCATCAAAAAAGGATTAAGCAATAAACAGGAAATATGCAATATTACATTCGATAATTATTCGGAAAATTGTGCAATAACGACTCTTGATTCGGATTATAACGATGAAAATCCAGGTTTAATTAAGATGGATACGGAAGGTTTTGAGAGCAAAATTGTTGAAGGAGCGTCAAATTTAATAAAACAATATAAACCTGTTCTTGTAATTGCAATTTATCATACTCCGGAAGATTTTTTTGAAATGAAAGATAAAATTTTTAAATTAAACCCGGAGTATAGGTTTATGATAAGAAGAAGTGAATTTATAATTCCAACAGCTGATTTTATTTTAATAGCATATTAATCAGAAATTAAGTGTTTGGATTTTTATTACCTGACAATTTTACACCTGCTGCCGTAATTAGCGCCGATGCACATCCTGTTATTAATGCCCATTTTGACTGTGCAACTTTAGGAATAAATCTTTTTACATCATTAAATGAAATATTTGTAAGCATGCTGTCAATTATGGGTTTGATGTCTTTTTTAGCCGATTCAAGCATATCTTTTTTCAAAAGAATTCCGTTTTTCTCAACTTGTGAAAGATTTTTATACAGCTTAAGCTCCTGATTTGAAATATTTAGCGCGATATCTTTTGAAGATTTAAACATATCTGTTGTACTGTCATCAATCGGATTTACCGTTTTATATCCGTCTTCGCCTATGATATTTACGATACTTTCTTTTACTGTTTTAATTATATTTTCAGGTAAAATCTCTCTTTTGCCTAATTCTTTGAAATAATCTTCAAGAGACATGTTTGTCCCTTTTTTCTTTGTCATATCGGAGATAAAACTATCAATTTTTTTGCCGGCTTCTTTTACCTGTTTTTCTTGCTTTTTCAATTGTTTGTTGAAATCTTTTGCGGGAATTTTATCTCCTGGGAAAGCATTATTAAGCCTTATTTCTAAAGAATCAAGCGAGGCTTTTGCAGGGATTAAAGACCATGATTTGGCATAAGCTTCAAGAGATTTTGCATTTTGCATATTATCAATTGTTTTACAGAAGATATCAGGTTTGCTTTGTAAAAGTTCATCCATATTTTTTGCTGCTCGCGGAGCAAAATTGTAACCTGCTAAAGCTCCTGCAGTGCCTGCACAAATCCCGGCGGATGCTGCCATTATGTTATTTTGAACTCTGTTATCGGAATTTTGTATGGAATTTACGGACATAATTTTTCCCCTTTTTTATACTTTTTTTATTAAAACCCGTAAATATATAAATTGCTACTATATATGCTTAATGTTACAAAAAGTTACGTATATTTTGCAGAGAAAATATTTTTTGTTGTAAAATATCTATTATTATAAAGAAAGAGGTACAGATATGAATACGGCAGTTTTAGTAGGCAGAGTAGGACGCGATGCTGAAATAAGATATTTTGAATCCGGTAAGGTTAAGGCAAATTTTTCTATTGCAGTAAACCGCTGGGATCCTAAAACAAAATCAGAAGTTGCTGATTGGTTTAATATAGATGTTTGGGATAAACTTGCCGAATTTGCAGGAGAATATGTAAAAAAAGGTATTCAGGTTGTCGTTGACGGCAGAATCGGGCAGAATAAATGGACCGATAAAGCTACGGGCAATGAAAGAGAAAATTTTCTTATTATCGCAAACAGTATAAGATTATTAGGTTCAAAAAGGGATGTTGAGCAGGAATTATGATAATTAATTCTAATATTGTCGGAATAATTGCCGATGATTTGACGGGGGCAAATGATACGGCATTACAGTTTCATTTGAAGGGTGCTAATACTCAGATTTTGCTGTCTGATGAGATAGAGCCTTTAAATGTTAAAAATACCCAAACCTGGGCGATTTCAACAGAATCAAGAAATGTTGAGCCTGAAATTGCTTATGAAAAAGTTTTAAAATCGACTAAAATGTTTGTAGATAAACTTAACCCCGATTATTTTTACAAAAAAATAGATTCAACGCTGAGAGGCAATATTGCTGTAGAAGTTCTGGGTATTTTATCTGTTTTGGAATATGATGCCGCAATTGTTGTTCCTGCATTTCCCGCGGAGATCAGAACAACGGTAGGCGGTTATCATCTTTTAAAAGGGGTGCCCATAGAAAGAACAGAAATGGCAAGAGATCCGTATTCTCCTATTTTTGAATCTCATATTCCGACATTATTAAAATCTCAGGTGCTTCCGCAGTATCAAGACCTTATTGGCAGTCTGGAGCTTAAGACAATCATGAAGGGTGCAGGTCCTATTTTGCAAAAAATTAATGAACTTGTAAGAGAGGGGAAAAAACTTATTGTTGCGGATGCTGTATCTACAGTTGATATTGAACAAATTGCATTAGCAATAAAGAAGTCCGAAAATAAAATTTTGCCTGCAGGAACTGCTGCTTTCGCACAGGCCCTCGGTGAATACTGGTTTGCGGATCTGGATGCGGAACATATAATTAAGACATTTCCACGCCTTCCGAAACTTATTGTGTCAGGAAGTGCTACACAAATTACTGCCAATCAGATTGAAAAACTGGAAAACAGTGATGAATTTGATGATGTTTTGACAATAAGTCTCGATTTAAAAACAGTTCTTGACGGTGTAAAAGATGAACTTGTTGAACGTATTGTGTCAAATCTCAGATTTGAAAATACTGTAGTTGTACACACTTCAAAACTTATAAAAGAGTTTGACGGATTCTCTGAAGATTCATTGAATGCAGAATTAACTAAAGCTAATCTTGCCTGTGTTATAACAGATTTTCTTGCGGAATTAACAAGACGGGTGTTAGCCCGCAAAGAAGCTATTTTAATAACTCTCGGCGGTGAAACATCTTATAAATGCTGCAGTGCAATAGGTGCTTATCAGCTTCAGCTTATTGATGAAGTTGCTCCTGCTATTGCTCTGACGCTTGATCATAATGCTCAGTGGATTGTTACAAAATCGGGAAATCTTGGTAACGCCAATACTTTGATTGATATTTTAAAGTATTTTGAAACTCACGGCGGTTTGCAAAATGAATAAAATTGCTATTACAACAGGAGATCCAAACGGTATAGGTGCAGAAATTACGATTAAAGCTCTAAAGAAGCTTGACTTACCGCCTGCAAGTATTGTTTTAATTTCTAACAAAAGGATTTTAGATTTTTACGGTAAGAGAAGTCATTCTGAACTTGTTTCAGGATCTGATACTTTAATTGCCAATAAATATCGGATTATCGAAATTCCGTATGATGCGGATATTGAACCGGGCAAAGTTACAAAAGAAGCCGGAGAATTTTCTTTTCAATCCGTTAAAAAAGCTTGTGAAATAAATGCAAAAGCGATAGTTACTGCTCCTGTTGCCAAAAATGCTTTATATCTTGCAGGACATAATTTTAACGGTCAGACTGAAATTTTGCAAAAATATCTTGCTCATGACAATCAAATGGCAGAAATGCTTTTTGTTGCGGGAAATTTTAGAGTTCTTCTTTTGACACGCCATACCGCATTAAAAGATATTGTTCTTACAAAAGAAATGGTTGTTGAAAAAATTCTTAATTTAAAAGAATTTTTTGTAAAACATTTAAAAATTACAGATCCGAAATTCGCACTGTGCGGCTTTAATCCTCATGCGGGCGAGGATGGAATTCTGGGACGGGAGGAAATAGATATTTTAATTCCTGCTGTTGAAGAACTGCGTTCAAGAGGTGTTAATATTACAAATCCGCTTCCTGCCGATACATTGTTTATAAAGGCTTTGGATTATGACTGTTGTATCGCAAATTATCATGATCAAGGATTAATACCTATAAAGACCATTGCAGGTGATAAGACCGTTAATATGACAATAGGACTTGATATTATAAGAACATCGCCCGGGCATGGAACGGCTTTTGATATCGCGGGGAAAAACATTGCCGATGAAACGGGCATGATAGAGGCTATAAAAACGGTTTTGTAAATTAACTTTAATTATTAGTGCAATTTTTATTGTTTTGTGATTTAATCCTTTTGGAGGTATGAAAAAATGAATAGAGTAGGGCCTGTTATTATTACAATGGCAATGCTTGCTGCAGGTTACAGTGCATATCAAGGCAAATCTAAGGTTTCTGATCTTAAGGAGAAAGTTTTAAATATTGATTCAACGCGTTATAAAAATGCTTGTAAAAGATTGGATAAAGAACTTTTAAATAAACCTTCAAGTTTGGAAGATCATACGCATAATTATTCGGTAGAAATAAATTTCTGGCGCAATGAATATAAAGCTGCCAAGGATTCCATAGAAGCCTTGAAACTTGACGGGTTGGCTAAAAAGGCTTACATCGAAGGTGCTCAACTTGTAAAAGACAGATTTAAGGCCGCAGCTAAATTGAGCTGTAAATAGCATCAGTATTAAAAGCTAATTTGTCCTCGTTCGAGATATTTTTATTTATTTTAACAATATAAATTGATTTTATGCAAGAGTCAAAGTTAAAAAAGAACAGAGAAATTTGTAGGCTGCTTGGTACCGTTGTTAAGGAATTGAGCGGGGAAAAGAAAAAATCAATTCTTGCTTATGAGAGTGATTTGTCCAGAAGTGTATTATACTATATTTTGGACGGGAAAAAGATCCTCAGCTGACTACATTTTGGAGACTTGCATCAGGGCTTGATATGAGACCATCCGAGCTTTTAAAAATTTTGGAAGACAGAATAGAAGGTGGCTGGGATTCTTTTTTTGATTAGGATAAGCCCCTCTCTCTAACTCTCTCCCTTTTGGGGAGAGAGTTAGAGAGAGGGGCTGAAAAAAGACCTCTAAAAAGAGAGGTCTTTATAGTATGTTTGTTATAAAACTTCAGTTAAAACAGTGTAGGGGCGTGTTAAGCGGCACGCTTATCTTTAGTTAAGACTATGTAAGTTTATCCGAAACCTGTATGGTGGGTTAAGCGGCACGCTTATCGTTCCAGAAATCAACGAGCATTGAACAGAAGAATATACTTGAATATGTTCCGATAGCAATACCGAGTATCATACATAGAACGAAATCTTTTGTTGTTACACCGCCGAAGAAATACAACGCAAGAAGTGTTATCAACGTTGTTAATGAAGTATTAATACTTCTGGTCAATGTCTGATTTACCGATGCGTCTACAATTTCTCCGAATGACATTTTCTTTGAATAATATCTTAAGTTTTCTCTGATTCTGTCAAATACAACGATTGTATCGTGAACGGAGAAACCTATAACCGTCAAAATTGCTGTAATAAATAATCCGTCAATTTGAACATTGTAAATAAGACCGAGTATTGAAAAGATTCCGCATACAAAGATTACGTCATGCAATACACCTAAAATTGCGGCAAGTGCATAGTCAAATCTGAACCTGAATGAAAGATATGCAACAATTCCTAAAAACGCAAGTGTTACTGCAAGTAAAGAGTTTTTGAACAATTCTTTACCCATTGTTGGTCCGACTGAACTTACCGAGATAAGCTCGGGATTCGTGTAATCTTTTTTTAGCTGTTCCGTAATAACTTCTGTTGTATTTGAATTTTTGTCAATAAATTTTGTTCTTATTGAAATTATTGAATTAATATTTGATTTTGTTTTTTTCTGCTGGTCGTTATTGACGTTTAAAATTTGTATGTAAGGGTTTTCAATTCCGGCTTTTTCGAGGCTTTCTCTTGTTTTTGCAACATCGCTGTTTGCAAGTTTTTGTTCAAGCCCGTACTGCAAAATTGTTCCGCCAGTATAGTCAATTCCGACTTTCATCGGAGCGTGGTTCGGGTAAGTTACGGATGAATAAATCATCGCGATAATACCGGGAACCAGCAGAAGGCAGGTTAAAGCCATCCACCACCATCTGAATTTAACTATATGAACTAAATGTTTTCTACCTGTATTTATCATTTTTTTATCCTCTTTATTAATTTTCGTCAGATTTATTGAGTATTAATCAAGAATACCGAAACGAGCTTTTTCTCGTTTTGTTTCGGTTGCTTCATAGCTCTGTCCTATTTCATCTTTTCTTAATCCGAACAGTGCAGGGTGTTTAAGCTCGCCTGTACCGAAGATTAAGTGCATGAAGTTTTTGGTTACGGTAATTGCACTGAACATAGAAACAATAACACCGATTGCAAGAGTCAGGGCAAAACCTTTAACAACGCTTGTCCCTAACAGATAAAGAATTGTACATGTGATTATTGTTGTCATGTTTGAGTCAAAAATACTTGTAAATGCTCTGTCAAAACCGGAATTAATTGCCGTAAACAGATTTCTGCCTGCTCTTAATTCTTCTTTAGTTCTTTCAAAAATAAGAATATTGGCATCAACAGCCATACCTATTGAAAGAATAAAACCTGCAATACCTGCAAGAGTTAAAGTTACAGGGATTGTTTTAAACAGTGCAAATAATATTAAACTGTATATTACTAAGGCGATATCAGCAATCAAACCGGGAACGTGATAGAAGACTATCATAAACAGCATAACTGCCGAAAGACCTATTATACCTGCTTTTTTTGATTTTTCAATACTGTCTGCACCGAGTGTCGGACCTACAGTATTTTCTTCAACGATTTTGGCAGGAACAGGTAAAGCACCTGCGTTAAGAAGGTTTACCATTCTTTCGGCTTCTTCATAAGCGAAACCGCTTTCTCCGCCTGAGATCTGGGCTTTGCCGCCATAAATCGCTTCATTTACACGAGGTGCAGATTGAAGTTCACCGTCAAAGAATATTGCCATCTGCTGACCTACAAGAGCTTTTGTTAAATCTGCGAATTTTTTAGCTCCTTCCGAATTAAACTCCAGTGATACAACCCACTGTCCCGTAGTATCGGTGCTTAAGGTTGATTTTGCAAGATCGCGTCCCGTAATGCCTGTTGAAACCCATACAGGTGAACCGTCTGCAGCTTTCCCTTCTTTTTTGAATTCCAGCTGGGCAGTTTCCCCGATAAAAGCTTTGGCTTCTTTTAAATCGGTTACGTTTGGAATTTCAATCAGCAGTCTTTTGTCGCCTACCTGTTGAACTACCGTTTCCGCAACACCGAGTTTGTTTACACGCTGTTCAATCGCAAATTGCAGTCTGTTCATTACGTCAGGTGTAATTTTTGCAATACTGTCTGTTGTTTCGGCTTCAAGAACCAATCTTGACCCGCCGACAAGGTCAAGCCCGAGTTTTGTCGGTTTAATAAGGATAAGAGCTATTGATACAATAACTATTGCCACAATAAACCAGAACATTAAAATTTTGTTTTTCATTTTTTATCCTCTTTATTAACTGTTTTTTATTTTTTATTTTACTTGTAATTTTAAATTTTATTTATAGTTCCGTCAGGCTAATCGTTATTAACTTCATCTATAACCATAAATAAATCTTTTTTTTCTATTTGTGTAAGTTCTACAAGCGGTCGTCTTACAAAATCTTCCATAATTCCTTTATGAGCAAGCGCTGCCTTTACCGGAACAGGATTAGGCGCCATAAATAATTTTCTGAAAACAGGGTAGAGTTTTTTGTGCATATTAACAGCGGCAAGAAATTCTCCTGTTTTGTAATTTCTAATCATAGATTTTATTTCCGAACCGAAAATATGTGATGCAACGGAAATTACACCTCTGGCGCCTAAAGACATCATTGGAAGCGTTAAGCTGTCATCTCCCGAATATACCGAAAAATTCTCGGGACAGCATATTTTCATTTCGGTAATCATATCCATATCTGCATAACTTTGTTTAACAGCAACAATATTTTCATATTTTTCTGCAAGTGCGGCAACGGTTTCGGGGAGCATATTAACTCCTGTTCTTCCCGGAATATTATAAATAATTACGGGTAAATCAACACTTTCTGCCACTGCTGAAAAATGTTCAATCATACCTTTTTGAGATGGTTTGTTATAGTATGGAACAACCGAAAGTATTGCATCAACACCTTCTTTTTGAGCCCATTTTGCAGACAAGACAGCTGTTTCTGTTGAATTTGAACCTGCATTCATAATAACTTTTGCTTTATTTGCAACGGCTCTTTTTATTGTGCTTAAAAGCTCAAATTCTTCTTCATGTGTTAAAGTCGGACCTTCCCCTGTTGTTCCGGCAACAAGAAGGGCATCGCTTCCATGACTAATCAAATATCTGGCAAGTTCTTCGGCTTTGTTATAATCGATTTCTCTTTTTGAATTAAACGGAGTAACCATAGCTGTTATAACTTCGCCCGCATCGTATCTTAATGCCATATAAACCTCTTTCCCTTTTTCAGTCTGTATAACTATCTTTAAAAATTATAAAACAAACGGTTTGAAAAAACATAAAATATTAAGTTATTTATTGAAATATAAAACAATATATGTTATATTGTTTATATAATAGTTTTTATAATAATAAGAGGAGTTTAAAATTATGAAAAGATCAGATTATTCAAGAGTTCGGGGGGGGGGCACTCTCAGTTAGCTGAGGGCAAGAAGTCAGGAAGTCAAGTCTTATACGGTAATATCATTGCGCATTTATTGTGCAATCAGGAATTTGTCATAAAAAGATCGCGCACCATATGCGCGATGACAGGTCTTAATATTCAATCTTTCTCCGATATATTCCTCCCCTCTACCTTTGGGAGAGGGAAAAATTCTTCACGCTTCACTTTTCACACTTCACTTAAAAAACGAGCCGCGTTTACATTGGCCGAAGTTTTAATAACCTTAGGCATTATAGGGATTGTCGCAGCTATGACAATCCCTTCGTTAATTGCCAATTATCAGAAAAAACAGACTGTATCACAGTTGAAAAAAGCTTATTCAACATTTGCACAGGCTCTTGTTTTGTCTCAATATGAAAACGGAAATTCTTCCGATTGGGATGTAACAGAAGCAGGCAGTTCTTATGATGATAATTTGTCTTATTTTGAAAAATATTGGAAACCGTATTTGAAAGTAATAAAAGTCTGTAAAACAATGTCGGAATGCGGATATGATATAACAGGCTATGCAAGTCTTTCTGATAGAAATAATTACAAGTATTACGGATTGTTTTCGGTTCCGGGATTTATATATGGAGATGGAACATACGCTTATATAAGACCATACGGTTTTAATAATACCAATCTCCAATTGTTATCAATTGATTTGAATGGAGCTAAAAGACCTAATGTTATCGGACGTGATGTTTTTCAGTTTGAAATTGATATATCCCGAGGTGTTATATCAGGTTACACACATAATCCAATTGATAACTGTACAAAAGAACAAATAAATAACAGTACAGAAAATGCCCGTGCCTGCGGAGGAAAAATTATGGCTGACGGATGGGAAATCCGTGATGATTATCCATGGTAATTCATATAAGTTAAAGTTTTTAGTTTAAAGATTTTTTCATGCTAAAATTTTATATATGAATCTGCTGGAGAGAATTAAAAGTTTAAGTAAAAAACAAAAAGCCTACATTGCTGCATTTGGCGCTATTGTCGGACTTCTTGCATGGGCTTTTATATCTGCAGGCGTTATTACTCATAATTTCAACAGAAGCCAGCTCCAGACGGATCAGGACAGGCAGGAAGCTGTTATTGACGGTATTATTCTGACAGAAACAAAAAATGAAAAAAAATACTGGGAAATTTACGGTGAAACAGGAAATTACGACAGCAAAAACGGTGTTGCAATTTTGAATAACGTTATAGGA